>CAVVEP010000045.1:0-40211 GCA_963747015.1 uncultured delta proteobacterium | reverse complement strand
ATATCCAATACTTGAATTTTTCCCAGAATTCTTTGTCGTCTTTTTGCCAGTCCGGCCCGAACTTCTTGTCGTAAAAGGAGGAAAGCCGCTCGAACCATCGTTCCATGGCACTCTTTCCTTTTTCCCGGGCCTCCAGAATATCATTCAGATAAACGGCGATGTTCGTCATCTCTTCCTTCGGGACATAGGAAGCCGCGCCTTTTTTGAAGGACTTGACCGTATCCTTTACGCTTAGCGCATGAGCGGTCAACATAACGGGAATCACCTTTTTCTTTACGGCAATTTCAAGCAGCCTGTAGCCGTCCACTCCCATGATGTCCAGAACCGCCAAATCAAAATGCTCCGTTTCCAGCAGCTTCTCCGCCTCCTCGAACGTGGATGCCTCAACCACACGGCACATGGAGAGAAGCTCTGTGAGCGTTTCCAATACATCCGGCTCATCGTCCACAATGAGAATGCTCTTTCCTTCCAATCTCTCTTTCATTCTTTTTTCTCCTTGCGCTTTACTTGATCAAAATACCGGGAAGCCACGTAGCAAGCTCTGGAAAAACAATCAGCAACACCAGAAGCAGGGCCTGAATTCCCACAAAAGGCAGAACCGATTTGTAAATATCCATCATGCTGATGGAGTCGGGAACGATACTCTTCATATAGAATAGATTGAATCCGAAAGGAGGCGTCAGGTACGACATTTCCATATTGACGATAAAGAGCACCCCGAACCATACGGGATCAAATCCCAAGAGCCTTGATCACGGGGACAAAAACAGGGGTGCAGATCATGATGATGCCGCCGGGATCCAGCATCATCCCTAAGAATATAAGGGAGATCTGCATGCCGATCAGAATCACGTACCGGGAAACGGGAAGCATGCTCACCATCTCCCGGATAAAATCCACCGCCCCCAACGCCGTATAAATACCGGTCAGGCAGGAGCCGCCGATAATAATCCAGATGACCATGCAGGACAGATTGAGAGACTGTTGCAGCGAGGAATTAAAGACCTTCCATGAAAGTCTCCCTGCAAAGAGCGCGCACACGAGCGCCCCCAGGGCGCCTATAGCGGCGGCTTCCGTGGGCGTGGCCACCCCCTTGAAGATAGTTCCCAAAACCAGGAGAATCAGAATGATGGGCAAAATGACCGCGCGAAGGGAAGTCATTTTTTCGCCCCAGGTTGCCCGTTCACTCACGGGAACAGCCGGACCGATGGCGGGGTTGAAATGAGATCGAAGGCCGATATACACGATAAACATAAAGGCCAGAAGAAATCCCGGAATCAGGCCCCCGGCGAAAAGCGCCCCGATGGATTCCCCGGCAAAAACGCCATATACGATCATCAGCACACTGGGCGGGATGAGAATGCCCAAAGCCCCTCCGGCGGAAATGCTGCCGACGGCAATGTTTTTGTGGTAGTTGTGTTTCAGCATGGAGGGGAGCGCGATAACGCCCATGGCCACGGTGGCGGCGCCGCTGATGCCGCTCATGGCGGCAAAGAAGGTGCAGATCACCACGGTTCCCATGGCAAGGCCGCCCCTTATCCCGCCGACCCATTTGTACATCATCTCATACATGGCCTCGGCGATTCCAGAATGTTGCAACACGATCCCCATGAAAACGAAGAGGGGAATGGCGATTAAAATGAAGTTGTTCATCACCCCGAAAGCGGTGGCGGAAATCAAGATCAGAGAAGTGGGACCCAGAATAAAATAGGTGAAGATCACGGACAACCCGCCCAGGATGAAGACCAGGGGAAGACCCGTCAGCAGGCCCACCACAAGAGAGGAAAAAAGAACGATGGTTATGGTTCCGACTTCCATTGGGTTGGTTCCTTTCCCGTGATCAGAATGATCAAATCACGAACAAATTTGACAATAAGTTGAAGGAGAAGCAGAAAAGCGCCCACCGGCAGCACGGTTCGAAAGGGATACAGCGGCGGCCCCCACTGGGTGGATGCCTCCTCCAGCATCTTGATGGATCGCCAGGCGCTCTCCCAGCCCTTCCACACCAGTACTCCCACAAAGGCCAGGGCAACAAAAAAAGTGATCACATCCAGCAGAGCTCTGACGCGGGGGCTGAACGATCCATAGACAACATCCATGCTCACATGTCCGCCCTTCAAGGCCGTATACGCTCCGCCAATCAGAATAAAAGTTCCGAAAAACATGTTCGAAAGCTCGTGTACCCAGAGGGTGGGACTCTTGAACACGTATCTCGCGATCACCTCGTAACCGACGATCAGAGCGAGAAAAAAAATCAAATAACAGATCACCCTTCCCGACCACTCGCTCACAACGTCCACAATATGCAAGCACTTAATGATCTTTCCCATAACGTCTCCATGTAGGGGCGAAACATTTTTCGCCCCTACAAAAATCTGCACCTGTTCACGGGTTTCAGGTTTCAGGATGTACGACCTGCGATATCGGTTGAATGCCTACCCGCTGCTCCATAATTGAACTGAGCAACGCCCAAGGTCTCAAGAGGGCAAGTAAGTGGGCTGAAACCTGAACACTGAACACTGAAACCTTGCCCTGTTAACGGTTACAACTACTTGATGTAGCCCAGCTCCTTAAGAAAAACCTTCATCTTTTCGATAGCCTTTGCATTTTCCGGATCCTTTTGGGCTACCTTGTCCCACACGATCATGGCGGCATCCGTCATTTTCTTCACTTCGGCATCGGGAACGGTATTGACCTTCACATTCCACTCGGAAACCATCTTCCTGAGGGAGGTCTCCGCAATGATACGCGTGTTGTCCGTACTGTAAAATGAGCCCATCCCCATGGCGGCCGTTTCAATGATCTTCTGCTGTACGGGGGTCAACCTCTTCCACAGATCCATGTTGATAATCAGATTGTTCCAGCCCCCCATAATGGGCTCCGGCATCATATAATTTTTCAATACTTCCTGAAACTTCATGATATACATGGGACCTGCGTCCCCCCAGTGAGCCCCGTCAACCACGCCCGTAGCCAATGCCGTGTAAAGCTCTCCACCAGGAATATAGGTAGTGGAAGCTCCCAGTTGATTCAGCCATTCGGCCATAACGCCGTAGGCCCTGAATTTCTGGCCCTTGAAGTCCTCCACCGTTAAAAGAGGCTTTTTAGACATAAGTCCAACGGGATAGGCCTCATAAGGAAGATGGTAGACATTGAACTTGGCATAACCCTTTTTCAACATGTCCGCCAACCCCAGATTGTACATGAAATATTCGGCCTCCCAGATATTTCGAAACGCAAAAGGCAGGCCCGCCACTTCGCTCACGGGAATCAGTTTGTTCCAGTAGCCCTCAGCAACCAGGGCCATATCCAGAGCGCCGCTTCCCACAGTGTTCAGAACTTCTTTCATGGGGACAATGGAACTGCCTCCGAACAGTTTGATCTTAATCTGTCCGTTGCTCATCGCCTCCACGGCATCAACAAACCCTTGCATGGTCCGTTTGGTATCCGAAGGAATCAGGTGAGTTTGCAGTTTCAATACAAGGGGTTTCGGCGCATCTCCGGCACTGGAAAAACCCGCCGCGCCAAACGCCATCATTATGCCAATCAGGGTTGCCGCACATCTTTTCATCATACGCATTGTTGTGATCCTCCTTATCTTTTCAATAATTGCCAACCGTCTTACCTCTCCATATCCAGGACGATCTCTTCTTGTCACCTCCTTTCAGAGCACTTCAATCCCTTTCCACCAACAACCGTTTCAATATTTTTCCGGCCCCGCTTTTGGGAAGTTCTTTGCAAAATTCAACCTCCCGAGGTCGCTTGTAGGCAGCCATTCTGTCCTTGCACCAACTCAGAATATCCTTTTCCGTGATCTTGCCCTTTTGTTCCGAATTCAAAACGATAAAGGCTTTGGGCGATTCCCCCCGATAATCATGGGGAATCCCGATGACGGCGGCTTCCGCAATGGCCGGATGTTTATAAAGAACGTCCTCCAATTCGGAGGGAAACACGTTGAACCCGGAGCACAAAATCATTTCCTTCTTTCGCCCCACGACCTTCACATAGCCATCTTCGTCCATAATGCCGAGATCGCCCGTGAAAAGCCATCCATCCTTGAGGACCTGAGTCGTCTCTTCCGGTCTTTGCCAGTACCCACTCATAACCGTGGAACCCTTTATGACAATTTCACCCACCTCATTGGCAGCGACCTCATGATCTCCACTTTCCAACTCCATAATCTTTACGTCGCTGTACTGGGGAATCCCCACAAATCCCGGTTTATACGCATACAACGGCGAAACCACCCCGCCCGCGGACGCGCACTCACTGAGGCCGTACCCTTCCCCGAGAAATGCCTTTGGGGCCATTATCTTGACCTTGCTCTGGATTTCTACGGATATGGGAGCGCCCCCACTGATAAGCAGTCGAAAAGAGCTGAAATCGTACTCTTTGATATTCGGCAACTGAAGCAATGCCACGAACATGGTGGTAGCCCCGGTCCAGTAAGTGCATCCGTAGTGTTCAATGGCCTTCGCGGTCGTATCCGGTAAAAACCTTGCCAGCACGGCGATCTGTCCACCGGTAATCAGCGGAGCGCACATACCCACCACCATTCCCATCACGTGGAAAAAGGGGGTCACCCCAAGGGACACATCGTCATCCCTCATGCGAAACCAGTACGCCGTGGCCACGACGGCAAAGCCCAGGTTGAAATGGGTAATCATCGCCCCTTTGGGCGTTCCGGTAGTGCCCCCCGTATATTGAAGGAGCGCCAGGTCTTTATTCAGATCGTCAACCCGACAAACAGGCTCGGCGGAGGCATCCGCCAGGAAGTCCTTGAAATCCAGGGTATCCGGAAAATTTCCCTTGGGCGCCTCGGCTTCGGCCGGAAGCGGCAAAATCGGATTTTCAGGAAGGTAATCCCCCAAAGAGGTCAAGATGATGTGTTTGAGCGGAAGATCATTTTCGATTTTGCGTACCTCCGGATAGAGGTAGTCCGATGCCACCAGTATTTCCAGACCCGCATCATTGATTTCATATTCCAGCTCGGACTGTTTGAACATGGGGTTGAAGGCCACCACCACCCCGCCCGCCCTCAGAGTGCCCATATAACCGATAACAAACTGGGGACAGTTCTGCATAAACAGCCCTACCCGATCCCCTTTGTTCAGGCCCAGCTCAATTAAACCATTGGCGAATTTGTCGATCGCTTCGTTTAGTTCCCCGTACGAGATGTCCTGCCCGTAGAAACGCAGCGCAATCCGCCGGGGGTTCATGTTGGCCCAGTCACGGATATACTCGTTTACCGGTTTTTCAACGTGAAAATTTCGCGGGACAAATGGGGGCCAGAATGGATGCCATCTTTTTTGCATTGCTTATCTCCCGTCAACGACTATCATTTTCCCGGAAACCGGATTGCTGAATCCGGCCGCCGGAACCTTGAAATACCTTTCCTCCCTATAATTGCGGCGGAAACTCCGGAAGGGCATCAAAAATCGGGTGCGGTTCGGAATTCTTGATTCTCGCCGCCCGCATGGCGGAGGCCTTGTACCGGGGAAAATCCCCGAGCATCAGGATGGACATCTTCTGTGCTTCCAGCGACCCTTCCGCGTGAATGGTAAGCACGTCTTCGTAGGAAGAGGTCAGATCCCTGACCAGCTTCACCATTCGCAAACGGTCTTCCGTGGGAACCCCCGCCTTTCCACCCAGGGCGCGATCCAGCATGTCGTGAATTTCAGGGTTGAAGAAATCCCTGGAGGATGGGCACGTGGCCACAATGCCGCCCGCAATATCCTGAATGTACTTGGTGGCCTGATGCCAGTTATCGGCGAAATGGAACTTGCAGATATTGGCGTACATGGGATTGGGATAGACGAATTCCCCATCGGATTCTTCGTTGCAGTACTCGCAGGCGGCCCTGCCCAGAACTTCCACGGCTTCCGTATACATCACCAGCCAGGTCAGCTTTTCCCGTACATGGCTCGCCTTTTCGATGCCGTTGTAGTCCGCCATCATGGCCGCCGCGCCGGTGAACAGTTCCAACTCCACCGCCTTGTATGTCTCCGCGCTGAGCCGATGGAAATTGGCGAACATGTAAGCCACCTGACCTGCGAATTCCCATTCCCCTTTGAGAAAGATCCGCTCTTTGGGGATAAACACATTGTCAAAAATAATGGTGGCGTCGTTGATGAAGACGCTTTTACCGATGGGATGATCAAAAAGGGTGGTCTCGGCGGTGATTTCCGGCTCAGCGGAGATAAGGGTCAGACCTTTGGCATTCACCGGAACCCCGAAGGCCACCGCGTAAGCCTTGTCGTCCTCGCGCATGGCGCGGCAGGGAGCGATCAGGATTTCATTACAGAGGGGCGCCTGGCTGATATGGCTCTTGGCCCCGCTCACCACAATGCCGTCTTCCCGCTCTTCAACAATGTGCACATAATAGTCGGGATGGGCCTGCTGAGAAGGACGCAGACTCCTGTCGCCCTTGGCGTCCGTAAGACCCATGGCAAAAGCCAAATCGTTTGTTTGAAGGTGTTTTCGGTAGGCTTCCACGTTTTTCGCATAATGGGTACCGTATTTCTTGTCGACGCGCCGGCTCACCACGGTCACCGCGTTGAGCCCGTCTTTTGCCACGAACTTTGCTCCGGGAGGCTTGCCGAAACAAACTCGCGCCCAGAGTTTCACCATCTCCCGAAGCCGCATCAGATCCGCCTTGGTTTTTTGGGGCATCAGGGCGAAACTGACCCTTTCGCCATCTTCGTTTACTTCCGTCAAAAGGTCCTGAAATTTGGGATCGTTGTTCAGCACATAATCCATGGCCACCCAATCCCGGCAAACCTTCAAAATCGGGTGTTCCGTCACGTCCGCCACTTTTTCCCCGTTGCAGTAGACAACCCTTCCGTCCTTGAGGCTCTCTATGTATTCCTGCGGTGTCTTTATTCCCATATTCTATATCTCTCCTTATTCTTAGCTGTTAGCTTTTAGCTGTTAGCTGATGCCACGCTCCAAAAGCAATAGCTAATGGCTAATGGCTAACGGCTGACAGCTCATTCATACGAGTCCATGCCACGCACAAAGCTCTTCATCCGTGGCAACGGTTCCGGTCACGGACCGGCGTTTTGTCCCGCCAGGAAAATCGCGCACTTGACCATTTTTTCAGCGGTTGTCCACTCTCCATGTTTCTCCTCGGGCATCCAGAAACGCATTCCTTCCGTACTGACCACTTTTTTGGGTTTGAGGCAATTGACGGCGATGTTGTACTTCCCCACTTCCGTGGCGAGCCCCCACGTAAACCGATCGACACCCGCCTTGGCCACGCCGTAGGCAAGACCCGTGGGAACGGTTCCCTCGTCTCGTCTCTTGCCCGGCCAATGAGCTGATATTGATGATAGCCCCGCTTTTCTTTTCAATCATGGTAGGAAGCACGGCCCTGCTGCAAAGGAACACCCCTTTAAGATTCACGTTCAATACGATTTCCCATTTCTTAAGGGGGGTCTCCACAACGGGGTAGTAGAATGCCACACCTGCATTGTTGACCAGAATATCGATGGTTCCGAATTCCTGAAGAGCGGCTTCCACCATAGCCTTCACACTCTCCTCTTCCGTGATATCGCATTTGACGGGCAGGGCGCGACGTCCCATTTCTTGGATCTCATCCGCCGTTTTATGGATGGTACCCGGAAACCTCTCGTCTTTCTCCTGATCGCTTCGCGCCGCAACCACCACATTCGCGCCTTCCCGGGCGAAACCAAGGGCAATGTCCTTGCCGATGCCTCGGCTCGCTCCCGTTACAATGGCAACCTTGTCTTTCAGCATCACAACCTCTCTCTTTCAGCCTAAAAGACTATGGCTCATAGGAAAACCAGCCTTGTCCGGTTTTTCTCCCCAGATGACCGGCGTAGACCCGTTGCTTCAGAGCATTTCCAAAACGAAAACGGTCCCCGTGCGCCTCTTTGAGGATTTCACCCACCGAAAGCGCCATGCCCAGATCGGCCATGTCCATGAGGCCGAAGGGTCCCAGGGGATGCCCCAGTCCGAGACGACAGGCGGAATCGATGTCCTCGCATGTGGCCACCCCCTCATCCACAAGACGGACGGCTTCATTAAACATGGCGAACAACAGGCGGTTGACAACAAAGCCGGCCGTATCTTTAATGGGAATGGGCGCCTTTCCGATCATACGGCACGCATCCAGCAGATAGGTCAGGGTTTGGTCGGAAGTTTCCAGACCGGGGATCACCTCCACCAGTTTCATGATGAATGCGGGCGCAAAAAAATGGGCACCCGCAAAATGAGGCCTTCTATCTTTTGAAACAGACGTGGCCAACATGGTAATGGGGATGGAAGAAGTGTTGGTGGCAATGACGCATTTGGGCCCGCAAGCCGCATCGGTTTCGGTCAGAAGCCTTTTCTTGAGGTCAACATCCTCAAAAACCGCTTCGATCACCAGGTCTGCGTCGACGAAAGATGCATAATCCGCTGTGGGAATAATCCGATTCAGAGTTTCGTCCCGCTTGTCAGCCGGAAAACGCCCCTTTTGGACGGCCTTATCCAGTACTTTCCCGAGCCTTGCCTTTCCTTTTTCCGCCAAACGAAGTTCCGTGTCTTTCATAGCGACACTGCAACCCTTGACGGCGAAACAAAGCGCAATTTCCGCGCCCATCATACCGGCGCCCAGTACGCCGACTTTTTTTGGAGCATCCATGGGTATTCCTTTCCTGTTACACACGTTCTATAATAATGGCCTGGCCATGGCCGCCGCCACCGCAAAGCGAGGCCATGCCCCGATGCAGATTCCGTTTCTCCATTTCGTGGATCAGGCTCACCACCAGCCTGCATCCCGTATTTCCGATGGGATGCCCCAGGGCGATGCCGCTTCCATTTACGTTGACGATATCCCGATTCAGCCCCAATTCCCGCTCAACCGCCACGGACGGCGCCGCGAAGGCCTCGTTGATCTCGATTAGATCTATGTCGTCCAGGCTAAGCCCGGTCTGTTTTAGCAGTTTTCGAATGGCATCTATGGGACCGATTCCCATATAGGCCGGATCAACGCCCACGGCTGCCGATCCCACCACCCGCCATTGACGCTGCATCCTATATTCGTCCGCCACCTCCCTGGAGACCACCAGTACCGCGCTTGCGCCGTCGTTGATTCCCGACGAATTGCCCGCGGTCACTGTGCCGTCCTTCTTGAATGCGGGTTGCAGGGACTTCAACATTTCCAACGTAGTATCCGGTTTCGGATGCTCGTCCGTATCCACCACCACGTCCGGTTTTCCTCTCTTTCCGGGAATGATCACCGGAACGATCTCATCCTTGAACCGTCCCGTTTCCATGGCCTTCTTGGCGCGCATCTGGCTCATATAGGAAAATTCATCCTGATCCTGGCGGGAAATCCCGTATTTCTCGGCAACGTTTTCCGCGGTCATGCCCATGATCAGACCGGTATGATGATCGAACAGCCCGTCCCAAATGCCGTCGGACAGCTCCTGGTGCCGCATGCGCAGGCCCCACCGCGCGTTCTTGATGCTGTAGGAGACATTGCTCATGCTCTCGCCACCCCCTGCGATATAGGCTTTTCCGTCCCCCAGACGAATACCCATGGACGCGATGCGGATGGCCTCCATGGACGAACAGCATGCCCGGTTCACCTGAACCGCCGATACGTGTTCGGGAATGCCCGCCTTCAAGACCGCCCCCCGGGCAAGGCCGTTTTCATCACTGCGGACCATCACCGTGCCCCAATAAACGTCGTCCAGGATTTCCTTTGGGAAATCCACCCTCTCACAAACCGCCTTCAGTACGGTTACCGCCAGTTGTTCATGCAAAACCGAACGAAGAGAGCCCCCGAATGCTCCTATGGGCGTCCTCACCGCCGACACAATGACCGGCTCATTTTTTTTATCGCTCATTTTCCTATCCCGTCCTTGTTCAAGTGGTATGTTTTCCTTGTTCCCCCTAACCGAAGTGGGGACCTTCTTTCATTTTCAATCCCCTGCGCTATTCATCCGCCGGAGCAAAGGGATGACTAACGGCCTTTAAACCGGGCCGGCCCCGCGGAATAACCCCCAGGGTCGCCTCGGGCAGTCCCACCCCGACATCTGCTGCCGCGATACGAATGTCGCATGCCATGGCCAGTTCGAGCCCGCCACCCGCAGCCAAGCCGTTCAATGCCGCGATGACCGGTTTGGGACCTTTTCTTAAAAGCGAATGAAGCTTCTTTACGCGGGAGACCGTTTGCCTTCCTTCCTCCCGGTTACAGGCGGCAAGCCTATCCAGATCCGCGCCCGCCACAAAAAACTTGCCGGCGCCTGTAATCACCAGGACGCACACTCCCGGATCCGTCATGGCGGTCTCAACGGCTTCGGTCAATTCCATGACCGTTTCATCGTCCAGGGCGTTGACCGGCGGTCTTTCGATGGTCAATACCCGCGTCTTTTTCCCTTGATCGGAAACTCTAATACTCATACCTATTCCTCATTCAAAGACCTTATTAGTGCCCTACCCCTTGACATTATTTCGATCAATCGTTTTATTTTTGTAGAAACCCGATTTGACTTCATCCCGGCTTGGACTCGCTTATCTATTCAGGCCAGGAAGGGGACAGCCCAAGCCCCTTGAATATGAAGCCCCTTACAAACTCCTTTACTTCTTTTAAAGGCCGGCTCTGCATATTCCATCCCCTGAGTGGAAAGAAAACGAGCATATAACTGATCAGGTTGGCGGCCGAATCCACATCCGCCTCCAAATGCTGCTGCTCCAAGGCGTCTTTGACAATTCCCCGCCAGTATTCAACCACATTTTTGTCATCCATCTCCAGCACAACCCGCAAATGCTCTTTGCTCAGGTATTTGCTTTCCGAATAGATAAACTGAATCAAATCCTTATGTTCAATCAGGAAATCGATGGAGGCGTTCAACGCCAGCACCATTTTCTTCGTAGGGTCCTTTGTTTCCTCTATCCTGGCATCCATGAGCCGCCGATACCAACTGGTCTGCATGTGCTTGTGGATCAGAAACAGAACATCGTCCTTCGAGGAGATGTAGTGGTACATCTGCCCCATGCTCATGCCCGCCGCCTCGGCAATCTCCCGCATGGATGCCGGATGAAAGCCCTTCTTGAAAAACACCCGACAGGCCCCTTCAACAATTTTCTGATGTTTTGCTTCCACGGCCTGGGGTTTTTTGGCCGAAACATTGATCAGTTCTTCAATGTGCCCTTCCCAACGCCTCAGAAAAGATTCCTCTTTTGAAGTGACCATTGTTCCCTCCCGAATTCAGAACGAATAAACTGTTTCCATTCACCCTTCCCCAATCCCTTCAAATGCACCCACCGGGAAAAATACTCGAGAAGCGATCGTAATTCGATCATTCGTTTTATTTTTAGAAAGGATAAAAGTTTAGGAATGGGTTGTCAATCTTTTTTTTCTTCCCTACTCATTTTTTTCTCGGTTTTGGAGATCCCGGATTCCACATCCCGATCAATCTCTTACTCAATCCATTGTGAACGGTGAGCAACGGTTTTCGTTTACGTCGCGCCCCGAACTCCGCCAAGATTTTTCTTTTCGGGATCATGTCAGTGTCCATGGTTTGGTAAAGTAGGTCTTGCGGACTTGGGATGCCTTCGTCTTAGCCCATTCTTCCACACCCATCTTATTGATCAAACAAAGATTGAAGACTTTCATGTTGTGGGGCAGCTCCGTTGCCTTGTCGGCATACGGATGCAGATTATCGCATGGAAATTCATGGCAATCGCCGCAATATTTCAACCCTCTTTCCCGGGAACATTCATATGCGGCACAATAATGTCCATCACCGAAAATATGTTTTTGCAGAGGAATTTTTCCATCGTGATTCCGGCATCCCTTGCAAAGCATAATTTCAACCGGAATATTGAATTTTTCGGACAGTTTCTCAACCAAGCGCAATGCTTCCCGGTCCTCATGGGCCAAAAAGAAGTGGCAATTGAAACAATCCAGACCGCAGGGGGCGGTCATTTGGAAATAATCCATGGATAATCCTCCTTTTCATTGTTTTGAAACCTCACCTTTATCCAGGAAAGGACCGTTTATGGATGGAAACGAGCCAGTGGGTGTGCATCATTAAACTATCGGTCTGTCAATGCAAGCTTGACACCAAGGACTGCGAACGTGGCTGCGAATGATCGTTGCAGCCGGACGATTAACCTCGGTGAGTTGACAACGTGTCTGCTGAACCCGTTCGCCGCCACGCCATACAAAATAAAGATGATTAGCGTCATGACCATGAAAACGAGGCTCAGCAAAAGCATCTCGAACATCGGCGATGAAGTCCCTGGTGAGACGAAGAGTGGCAGAAAGGCCAAGAAAAATATGGACAGCTTGGGATTGAGGATATTCAGCAAAAACCCTCTTAGTGCGATTTGCCAGATCCCCTTCCCGGAGGAAGGGGTTTTGAATGTAACAGCACCAGTTTCACGCCACATTGACCAGGCAAGAAAAAGCAAATAAAAGGCGCCCGCAAACTTAACACATTGAAAAGCAACAGCACTCACATGAAGAACGGCAGCCAGTCCAAGTATACTCGCCGACAAGTGGGGGATAATTCCTGCCGTGCAACCGAATGCGGCAGCAATACTTGATCTCCAGCCAAGAAAAAGGCCTGTTGATACTGTATAAATCACCCCTGTCCCCGGAATCAAGACCACAATCAATGAGGTGAGTAGAAATTCCGTGTTAAACATTCGCGACTCCTTTCAGATTTCATGCAATAACGATTTATCCATACTTGATAAACGCCAAATTTCCTTTGATTTCATGCGTGACCTGCATTTCCATTTCTTCAAAGGCCGACAACAGTTCATCCGAACTTCGGGAAATCAGCGCCCCTGATCCGGCAAGCATGTTCAGATAGCCATTGCTCCAGCGATTGCCCTTTACGAGCGTGGTCATTGCCCCATGTCCGCCATCAGCTAATACACGTTTTATTTCTTTCAACGCTCTTTTTACGTCTTCCATGCTCAAACAGTGCAAGAGATTAAGAGAGACAACCGAATGGAAAACACCGGCCTTGAACGGCAACCGAAGTGCATCCGCGTGCAAAAAGAACATGTTTTCAGAAATATTTCCTTCTAATTTCTCAAGCCGGGATTTGCCTTTTCGCAACAGCTTTAATGACTGATCCAGAAAGACAACAGGCCGATTCGAACCGTTTGCATATATTTCCGCCGTAAATGCCAACGAGCCACATGCAAGATCCAAGACCCAACCCTCCGGCGGCGAGGCGATGGAATCCTCGCATAAGACGGCATATTCTTTTACGGAATAACCCCACATAAGCCGATTGTAAAGACCGTTGCAGGCCACCAGATCGTAAATCGAGGAGGCACCCATACTGTCATAGGCGCCCGGTGTATCTCCGATTGAATAGACGGAATAAATACCCGGCTCGACAAGGCTTATGCTGACATCATCCAGAATGATTTCAGACAGCATATATGGGAGGGATGGACCAATTTGCTGAGAATACTTCATGAAGGACCTTTTCAAAGTAGTTTCATGGTTGATGAACTGATCGCGGAGAATCATATCTGAGAGAATGAGGAAGTCAAGACCAATATGGATAAATAAGGAAGCAGCCGGAGAATAGGGAGTCTATCCTCCGGCTGCATTTTTTTAGTTTCGATTGGGCGAGAGCTTATAAATCACGTTGTCAATATCGCTCGTCACATAGATGTTTCCGGCTTTGGAAACGGCAACCCCGCTCAACGTGAATACGGGCGGGAATCCTTTCGGGACAAAAAGGCCGATAGGCAGATCCTGAACCAAAGGCTTTACTACCCCTGTTTTCGGATCGATTTGGAGCAATTCTTTTGTTCCCACATTCACCACCAGCAGGTTTCCATCCGGCTTGACCGCGATTCCCTTGGGTTTTCTCAAACCCGATGCGATAACGCTCTTTTCGCCGGTATTAAGATTCACCTTTGTGACCTTCCCGGAGAGGAACTCGGTGACATAAACGGCATCGGGCCCCGCCTTTGCCATATAAACGGGAAGATCCAAGTCCTTTGCAACCACACTCCTTTGTTTGCCTTCTTTGTCCCGCACTCTGATTATGGTTCCCTCGCCTCCATCGGCGACAAGAATGCTCCCGTCTTCGAGCATCAGCATTCCCAACGGCAACTTAAATCCCGAAATGCCGTAGAGCAGGTCGTCCGTTTTTGCATCAAAGACCTCAATCTTTTTACGGAACCAGCCCGACATCAGCACTTTGTCCCCGGTAATGCTGGCCGCATTCGGAAAAGCGCCTCCCTTTGTGGACTCCCGGACTTCCCCGGTAAAACCGTCCACTCTCTTATAGGCAAAATTGTCCGCCACAAACAGTATCTCTCCCTCCGGGCTGTTCCAGACGGCAATTCCCTGGGGGCAGGCCAACCTTCCCTTGACCACCGTCCGAACCTTGCCCGTGGGCACATCCACTTCAA
Source organism: uncultured delta proteobacterium (assembly GCA_963747015.1). GTDB lineage: Bacteria > Desulfobacterota > DSM-4660 > Desulfatiglandales > Desulfatiglandaceae > DUZB01. The sequence goes on along the minus strand of CAVVEP010000045.1, from coordinate 25,805 downwards.
ATATACTGCCGTCTCCATTGGTGCTGATGAAAATGCGGTCTTGGGAGTCAATGGCAAGATTGTCAAGATGGGGCTCCAACTTTGCAATCAGCTTTTTCTTACCGGTCTTAATGTCCACCTGAACAAGTTCCCCGGCTTTATTGTCGATGACGAAAAGGTTGCCTTTTGAATCGAATTTGGCGGCAGCCGGGATCTTGAAACCATCGGCAACAACCTTTATTTCACCCGTTTGAACATCGACTCTTACCACATCCCCTTTGAACCATCGGGGCCCGTAAATATATCCATCTTCATGAGCGCTGAAGGCGTTCAGGCCGCCCAGATGTTCCGCTATCTTTCGATTCTTTTTTTGGCCCGACAAATCAAGTTCATAGAGCGCGTCTCCCATGAAGACTTGCGAGAAAAAGATCCGGCCATCCTGACTGCGTGCAATGGCATTTACGCCGGGAAGACCTTCGGCAAGGGTTATAATCTTGCCGTCCGCGCTACGGGCAAAAACCTTTCCAAGGAAAAAAGCCGTCCAGATAACCCTCCCTCCCGGTTCGAAAACCAGATCGTCCGCACCGCCTTCGGGCGGAAGAATAAAGGGGCTTATGGCGCCTGTTTCCTTGTCGATTTTGTAGGTGGTGGAACCCTGCACAACACCACCATAAAGCTCGCCCCGACTGTCAAAGGCCAGCCCGTTGAAACCGTTCACTTCTGTTTTGGGCATGAGCGGCTGTATTCGGTAACCGGAATCAAGGACGGTCGGCATTTTAGGCGTTGTTTCCGCCAGAACGGGCTTTGACGCGTAGAGACAGAAAAAAACGGAAACGATTGCAAACAAACAGGGCACTTTTCTCAAACAGATTTTTGACGTCATCATTTCTCTCCTTACTAAATAAGTCGAACGGTCGAATTATATTTTTGACATTTTTTACGATTTCAAAGTATTGTTCGCCGGTGACCTATCCAACCCAAAGACCGGGAAGAACACCCGAAAGACCTTGTAATTAGAATGATCATTCTATTTTTTAAAAGACTATCTTCTTAGCAATGGATTGTCAATCTTTTTTTTGTTCCTATTTCTATTTTTATTTCAATGGTGGGGTTGAAGGATAGGTGTTCGTGACCGGCTTAAATACATCCGTGAGAATAGTATTGTCAGTCATACCCCCTCCGGCGGCATTGGGCTGCTGGGCGCCTGCCTTATTCAATCCATACATGGCCTCAAGTGTGCGCAGGATATTGACATGTGTGATGCCTTTCCCCTCGTTATAATCTCCGGGCTTGATATGCGCCCCGGCAAAGATTGTTACAATACGGTTCTGTAAGTCGACACAGTACTCGCGATCACGGCCGTTGCCGGCACAGGACTGTGGGTCCACCAGCGGATTCGTCAATCCACGGTAGCCCCTTTTGTCGTTGTTTTCATCGAATGTGAGAATCAGAAGGCTGTTGTGATCCTTGGCCCATTGATAGTAGGAATCGATGTTTTCCCGCAGCCAGCGATCGCCCGTGGGAATGCTTTGGGTGATGGGACCGTTGTGCATGTCATTGTTCAGGTTGGGAATGACGAAAGCAACCGTGGGCAGGGTATCGTACCGGGAGGAATCGGAAGGAAAGTCCGCGAATCCGAGATTGGACGACGTAGCGACCGTGTTGCCGTTCGGTACGTTGGCAAAGCTGATCCATGGGACATGTTTTCTGGCATAAAGGCCCGCCGAAGCCTTATCGCCAGTGAAACCGATTTCAGGCAGGCTCTCGGAATAGCCCTTGAAAGACAACCCCTTGCCGATCAATTGCTCGCCCAGATTGGCCGTCTTAAACGGATAGTTGGGATTATTCTTTTCAGATGGAACCTGGTCGGTGAAGCCGATGGTCTGATTGTCGCCTGAAAACATCCAGAAGTAGTTGCCCTGACTGAAGTGCTCCTCGCCATACATTCGCACGAAATTGGCGCCCTCTTTCTTCAGCACGTTATTGATATAAGACGCGTCGGCGTTGCCGATGATCTCTTCGTAATCCTTATTCTCCTCGACGACGATTACGATGTGATGATAGACCGGCAGACCGGCGGGCCAGATCAAACGGGAAGTCGCGGGAGCCGTTGTTCCGCCGTGATTGGAGTGGGCGGCAGGCGAGCAGGAAACGAAAAGAAGGACAAGAATGAATGCGATTCGTCTCATAAGAGTTTCCTTATAACGCGTTTTGGTCTATGGTTATCTCAATCTTTGATGTGGCCATAATTTTGCCTGCATCATTGAAATATATCATACAAACGATGTTTTCAAGATGTTTTCCGGTAGGGTCGGAATAGGTAAAAAAATCTCCATGTACCGCCTGTATAGCAAGGAAGTTTAAATGAATTATCCATGTTGAGATTACTTGAATTAACATATGAAAATCTGGTAGCGCTGGTTGTGGATCGCTATGAAAAAGGTCCATTCCAGGCCAGGGCTCTGTATCGTGAGTTTTATAAAAACTTCAACCAGTATCCTTGGCGAACGGAACAGATCCGAAACTCACCGGGATTGGGCGACCGGCTCAGACAGGATTGGCGCTTCGCTCCGGGGCGGGTTGGGGATAAAATCCAGCAGGACGGCGTGGTTAAATTCGTTACGGAGTTAACGGATGGAAACCGGATTGAATCGGTAATCTTGCCCATGAAAACCCACCGGACCATCTGCATTTCCAGTCAGGCCGGTTGCGGAATGGGGTGCCGGTTTTGTGAAACCGGAAAGCTGGGATTGGGCCGCAATCTCAGCGTGGAAGAGATCGTGGGTCAGGTTTATCAGGCAAGGCAAGAGTTCGGCCAAGCAGTCCGCAATGTGGTTTTCATGGGGATGGGCGAACCCTTTGACAACTTCGAAAATGTGATGCAGGCCGTCCGAGTGCTCAGCGACCAGCGCGGTCTGGATATCGCGCAGCGACATATCACCCTCTCGACCGCGGGCCGGATCGACGGCATTGAAAAATTAGCCGCTTTGAATATGCCTCATTTAAACCTTACGATATCGCTCAATGCACCCAATGACGAACTGCGCCGCCGACTCATGCCTGTTCACGGGACGGTTTCACTGGCTCACCTGCAAAAGACCCTGATGGCCTATCCCCTGAAAAAGAGAAACACCCTGAGCGTGGCCTATGTGCTCATTTCCCATGTGAATGACGGCCCCGAACATGCCCGGCAATTAGCTCAATGGTTAAAACCCCTACGGGCCAAGGTCAACCTGATTCCTTTCAATCCCGGCAAGGATTCACCTTTCCGACCACCCAGCCAGGAAGAAACGGATCTGTTTCGCCAGAAGCTGATTGGATTGCGCGTCAATGTACAAAAGCGCGCGCCCCGCGGCAGGGGGTTGATGGCCGCCTGCGGTCAATTGGGCGCTCGCACCCGACAAGAATGAAATGAGATAGATGTAAAAATATTTCTTGACATTAATATATCGTTGCGATATATATCGCACCATAAAAACTCTGGAGAATTTCATTTATGGACATAAAAACCATGATCTTGGGTTTCCTCATGCGCGGCAGCATGACCGGTTATATGTTAAAGAAGAAATTCTCCCTCTCATTCTCCTTCTTTTCAGCGCTCAGTTACGGCTCCATTTATCCGGCACTGAAAAAGATGGAACAAGAAGGCTGGATCACCCTGAAAGTGGAGGTTCAGGACGGATCGCCCAATCGCAAAGTGTACACGATCACGGATGCCGGCAGGGAGGTCTTCCTGGAAAATCTCCGCACGCCTTTCACCCTGGAGCGACCGAAGAACGCATTCCTTGCCCGGCTCTTCTTCTTTGCTCATCTTACCCGGGAAGAGCGCCTGGCCACGGCAAACCGTCATCTGGAATCGATCAAGGAAATACGGAAAAACCTCGTAGCCCTGGAACCTGAAATCAGCGGCCGTGCGGATGAATATCAGTATCTCTCTTACCGCTTCGGAGTTCGTTTCTTTGACGACCTTGTCCGGAACGTGACGCAGGTTATCCAGGACCTGGAGGCAAAAAAACCTGAAGTCAAGATCCTGTCGTCTCGAAATGGGGCGTTTGCGGACGGGCGAGAAGGAGCGGGATGAAACGGACCGGGAAAATCAGGCAACTCCTCCTGTACGCGGGTCCGTTCCCTGCGTTGGTTTTTTTCAAAATATGGGCTTCCTCACACCCGGTATCAGGGAGTCTGTTGCTTGTTGCATTGTTTATGCTGCTTTTTTGCGCAATCGTGATTATTGTCGCGAACCGATGGGACAAACCCTCCTATTTCGACTGGACGATTGCCGGTTATTTCGCCCTGATCTCCCTGTTGTTGCTCGTTTGGCCGGATTCCGCGGGTACGCTCTTGTCCCGGTTTTCGGTGACCGGCATCTATGGGTGTCTATTCATAGCCGCCTTTTTGCCACCCCTTTTGGGCATGGACCCCTTCACCTACCACTATGCAAAAAAATATGCCCCGGAAGCGGTTTGGAACAATCCTGTCTTCGTTCGCATCAACCGGATCATGACCTACACCTGGGCCGGAATCTTTGCCTTCTCCGCCCTGTTAAGTCTGTATCCATCCATGATTACCCGGGCCTTCATTCCTCTTGGAATCATTTTATGTGTCGGCCTGCCCTTCAATCTTCGCTTTCCCGACTTCTATTTGAAGAGTCTCGGGCTGCCGACTCTCAAGGAGCAGAAAGCAATGGCACTGGGGAAAATCCCATCCAAGGGGGCTTCCCCGGTTGCTGAAAACCTTCCTGAGAACCCCTCGAAAGAGGATGCAGGAATTACACCCATCACAACCGAATATAAAAGAAAGGAGAGTATCATGAAAGTACTTGCCCTGAATTCAAGTCCCCGAGGCGAAGGCCAGAGCAAAACAGGCATTATGCTCAACCAGCTTGTCCTGGGTATGCGCGATGCCGGCGCCCGGGTGGAAGTTGTAGATCTTCGAAAGAAAACCATCAGGAATTGTTCCGGCTGCTTCACCTGCTGGACCAAGACGCCCGGTCTCTGTATTCACAAGGACGATATGACCGAGGAACTCTTCCCGAAATTCATCGAGTCTGACCTCGTGATCTATGCGAGCCCCCTTTATCATTTCACCGTGAATGCAACCATGAAAGCGTTCATTGAGCGAACCCTTCCTATTTTACAGCCTTTCTTTGAGGAAAGCGGGGAAGCAACCAATCACCCTTTTCGACACAAGTTCCCCAAGGCTGTGGTCCTGTCCGTGGCAGGCTTTCCGGAAATGTCTGTCTTCGACCAACTCTCCTCCTGGGCGCGTTTTCTTTTCGGCATGAGCGAAAGTCTTGTGGCCGAGATCTATCGACCGGCAGCCGAGAGCATAACGCTGCCTTTTTTCAAAAACGAAGCAGAACAGATTCTGGAGGCCACCAGGAAGGCCGGCCGGGAAATCGTCCAATCGATGAAAGTCTCCGAAGAAACGCTGGCGGACGTAACCCGGGATTTTGTCGGGGACAGGGAGTTGTTCAGAAAGATGGGGAATGTCTTCTGGAAGAGCTGCATTGCCGAGGGAGTCAGTCCGAAGGAGTTTGAGGAAAAAGGCCTTATTCCCAGACCCGACTCTATCGAGACCTTCATGATGTTTTTCTCCTTCGGTTTCAATCCTGCCGGCGCAGGCGATACCAGGGCCGTCTTTCAATTCAATTTCTCCGGCGAGGTACAGGGGGCCTGTCATTTTCGTATTGAAAACGGAACCATCAGCACCTTCCAGGGTCCCGCTGAAAGCCCGGACTTGACCATCGACACGCCTTTTGATGTTTGGATGGATATCATGACCGGCAAAGCGGATGGGCAGCAGATGTTCATGGCCCAAAAATACAAGGTGCATGGAGACCTGAGTCTGCTGATGCGCATGAGCCAGATCTTTGGCAATAAGAGGTGAAGCATACAGGGCGGATTTGCGGCGGCGGCGCATCACGGATAAGGAAGATCATGGCAGTCGCTTTGGTAAACACCTTTAACCAAAATATCAGGGAACTCAATATGTGTGAAGAAATATTCCCCAACCTGTTTCGATTGAAAATTCCACTGCCGGAAAGCCCTTTAAAATATCTCAACTCCTATGTAATCCGGGACGCGGATCGAAGTCTGATCATCGATACCGGTTTGAATCGCAAAGAGTGCCTGGAAGCCATGATGGGCGGTTTGCACAAGATCGGAATCGATCTTGAAAAGTCCGATATTTTTATCACCCACCTGCATGCCGATCATTTTGGTCTGGTGTCAAAACTCGCCACGGATTCAAGCCGCGTGTATTTCAGTCGGCCGGAAAGAGAACTGATGGAATCGTGGCAAGGATTCGGCGCCATGATCAAATACGCCGGCAAAAATGGTTTCCCGGAAAATGAACTGCGTTCTGTTCTGGATAAACATCCGGGCGCCAAATACGGTTCGGATTGGATTCCTGAAATGCAGTTATTGGATGACGACGATGCCATTTCCGCGGGGGATTATCACTTCAGATGCGTCGCAACTCCGGGCCATACCATGGGGCATATCTGTCTGTACGAGCCAGACAAAAAACTCCTGGTTGCCGGCGACCATATTCTCATTGATATAACGCCCAATATTCAATGCTGGACGGATACGCAGAATCCTTTGAAGCACTATTTGGCCAGTCTGGACAAAGTAGCAGGACTCAAAGTCGATCTTACCCTGCCCGGTCACCGGCGGCTCATAACAAACCACGACGCCAGAATATCAGAGCTGAAACAGCATCATGCCCGCCGATTAGATGAAGTAGTTACAATCCTTGAAGAGACGTCCCTGAGTGCCTTTCAGATTGCTTCCCGGATGACCTGGGATATAAAGGCCGATTCCTGGGACCGGTTTCCGGTTGCCCAAAAATGGTTTGCCACCGGCGAAGCCATTTCGCATTTAAGGTATTTAGAGGAAGAAGGGAGACTGGTCCGCCGGAATAGCGGCGACATCACATTGTATTCATTAACACAATGAAGCAACATAAGGAACGTCCATGCGTTTAATCCGGACATCATATGAATAGCAGGGTCCTAAAGGAGATGGGCATTCACCACATGGATGGGGTTTCCCGCAAGAAAAGCCTCTATGTTTTCCGCCGTGACATCCATCAGGTTCTTTCTTGCCTCCAAGGCGCTCCAGGCGATATGCGGCGTAATGCGGATATTTTTGGCCCTTAAAAGGGGATTTTCTTTCCTGATGGGCTCAATGGAGGCCACATCCACCCCTGCCCCCGCAATATCCCCCCGATTCAGCGCCAGGGACAAGGCCTGTTCATCAATAAGCCCTCCCCTGGACGTATTGATGAGGAGAGCGCCCGCTTTCATTTGGCCGATCAATTCCGCGTTTACAAACTTTGCATTTTGCGCCGTCTGTGGACAGTGCAGGGTAACGATATCCGACTCCCTGAAAAGCTCAGGAAGCGTCTTCCAGCTGAAATGATCGTAATCCGGCAAAGCTCCCCCGCGGGGACTGTATGCCAGAACTTCCATTCCAAACGCGTGGGCCAGTTCCCCTACGCGACGTCCGATGCGACCGAATCCAATGATCCCCATTTTCTTGCCGGCCAGCAGCGTCTGAGGCGTTTTCCAGAAACACCAGTCCTTCGCCTCCGCCCATTCACCGGCCTTCACCGCACTGTCGTGGACGGTTATTTGATTGCAGAAATCCAGGACAAACGCAAAGACAAACTGGGCAACCGAGTCCGTTCCATACACGGGGACGTTGGAAACAGGAATGCCGCTTCTTGCCGCGGCTTCGATGTCCACAATATCATACCCTGTGGCCGTTACGGAGATGAACTTCAGCCGTGACAGCTGCTTTATGGTTTCGCGGGGAATGTTCACCTTGTTCACGAGGATAATATCCGCCTTTCCCGCCGCTTGTACAACGGCGCCCGTTTCCATGCGGTCGTATACCGTCAGATTTCCAAGCTTTTCGATCCTGTCCCAAGGCAGGTCATTCCTGCTCAGGGTATATCCATCTACAACAACAATTTCCATCGGCATTTTTCCCTTTCGCCCATCATCCGGTCCTTCTCGCGATTGCATTGCGTTTACGGGCGTAGACATTGAACTGTTCCACAATGCCGGAGTGTAATGAAAACGTTTTGCTTTTTCAAGTCATCTTATGCCTTCCTTGCTTAATTTCCTTCCCATGGAATGTCGTATCTGCTACAGTGCAACGGTGTTTATGACAGACTCTATTCCTCATCTTTTTTGGAGTAATGGAGTGAGGAAAGAACCCTCGGGGAAGAAACGGATCGCGCATATGAAAAAGGAAACAGGAAGACTTCACATACTTACGGATATGGTGGTGCAAGACCGGTTTTCCCATGTAGAACTGGCGCGAATGGCCATTGAAGGCGGGGCGGATGTCATTCAGTTCCGACAGAAGGGCGGGACCACAAGGGAAATGATTTCCATCGCTTCTCAAATGAAACGGCTTTGCGCCGAAAAAAATGTTCTTTTCATTGTAAATGATCGCATAGATGTCGCCATGGCTTCCGAAGCGGACGGTGTTCATCTGGGACAGGATGACTTTCCCCTTTCGCTGGCCCGAAGGCTTCTCGGAAAGGACAAGATCATCGGCGGGTCCGCCGGGACCCTTGAGGAAGCAATGCTCTGCTTTGACGGCGGCGCCGATTATGTGGGAGTGGGCCCTGTTTTCGCCACCAGCTCAAAGAGCGATGCCGGACCTGCCGGAGGGCTGGATCTCGTTCGAACCATTGCTGAAAAAATTCCTTTGCCGATCATCGCCATCGGCGGCGTGGACGAAGAAAACGCGGCTGATGTGCTGCGGGCAGGGGCACGGGGGATTGCGGTTATCTCCGCAGTCTGCTGCAAAAAGAACCCAAAAGCATCCACTGCCGCACTGAACAAAATCTTGCGGTCCAGCACCGTGAATAAATGGATCAAACGATTGGAGACATTGGGGAATTCGAGCTGATAGACAGGATAAACCACATCCTGTTGAAAGAAGGAATCGCCCTGCCCAACGGCACTCTTGGCATTGGAGACGATTGTGCCGCTTTCCATCCGCGACCAGGACACGAAATTCTGCTGACCTGCGACTGCATTGTAGAGGGGAGACATTTTCTGCCTGATCGGATCTCGCCTTTTGACCTGGGACGTCGGGCCATGACCCTGAATATCAGTGATGTGGGCGCCATGGGGGGACATCCTCTTTACGCGCTCGTATCGCTGGGATTGAAAAAGGAAACACTCTGTCTCCCATGTACTGGAGATGTACCGGGGATTCACCGCGGAACTCAACCCGTTTCGCGCCGCCATCATCGGGGGGAATCTGACCCGATCCGAAGGACCGCTATTTATCGACATTACCGTCATCGGCGAAGTGGCGTCGGGCAAAATGGTCAGGCGCTCCACTGCAAAAGCAGGGAGACGCAATCCTGGTCACGGGATTTCCGGGACAATCCGCGGCGGGGCTGAGGCTCTTGAATCAGTCTCCTCCGAATGAGGATCTGAACGAACATCCCCTTGTTCGGGCATACAACCGGCCTTCCCACCGGGCCCTGGAAGGGGAGGAAATAGCCCGGTCCGGACTTGCCACGGCAATGATAGATATCAGTGACGGCCTCCTCGGCGACCTTGGCCATATCTGCAAGGAAAGCGGGGTTGGAGCGCTGCTGTATCAGGAACAGCTTCCCGTAAGCCGGGCGCTCCAACAGGCCTGCTCCGCAAATGGGATGTGACCCGCTGGATTTCGTGCTGTCGGACAGTGATGATTACGAACTCATCATCACCTGTTTGCCGGAAGACGCGCAAACCCTCTGTGCAGCTGATCTCTGAAACGCGAAAAGTCCCGGCGAAACAGATAGGAACCATCACCCCGGACCCGAACACGATGGAACTGGTTCAACAAGACGGAACCAGGCAGCCTCTGAACCCATCGGGCTGGGATCATTTTGCCAAATGAAACAGGAGGTTCTCCATGTCCAACGTGTCTTTAGCACTGAAAGCGGCTCTGAATCTGCAGAAGCTGCGGGAAACAAGGCCGCTGATCCATAATATCACGAACTATGTGGTCATGAACTATACCGCCAATGCCCTTCTTTGCTGCGGCGCCTCCCCCGTGATGGCCCATGCCATGGAGGAAGTGGAGGAAATGGTATCCATGGCGGGCGCGCTGGTGCTCAACATTGGAACCCTTACCCCCGCCTGGATTGATGCCATGCTCGTGGCAGGGAAAAAGGCGAACCAATTGGGCATACCGGTAGTCCTTGATCCGGTGGGATCAGGCGCCACCACCCTTCGCACCAGATCGGCCAGGCGAATCGTGGAGGAAGTCGCCATCTCGGTCATTCGGGGAAACGCTTCCGAAGTGCTTTCCCTTGCCGAAACGAAATCCGGGACAAAAGGGGTGGACTCGGTTCACAGGGTGGAAGATGTTGCGGACATTGCCGTGGGTCTGGCGAAAAGATCTCGGAACGACTCTGGCCATTACGGGACAGGTCGATCTCATTACGGATGGGACCGGGGTTTACAGGGTTTCAAACGGACACGAACTCATGGCCAGGGTGACGGGCACGGGCTGTACGGCTTCGGCCCTGGTAGGCGCCTTCCTCGCCGTTGACAAAAATTCGGCCCATGCGGCAACAACCGCCCTCTCGTACATCGGCCTGGCGGGAGAAAAAGCAGCCATCACGGCCACGGGACCCGGATCTTTTCAAATGGCCATGCTTGATGCCCTGCTATACCATTGAAGAGAAGGAGATGGAAAAAGGCGCCAAAATAGAGGCCTTATAAGACCTTCAAGGCTCAACGGCCCTGTTCGAGAATCACTTTCGGATGGAGTTCAGACCGTATCTGGTTGCCATGGAATTTGAAAGGTGTGTTTCAACCGCCCTTATTTTTTGACTATGCACCTGCTTCTCGCTATACTTTTTTGAAAGGGGATGAACATGGATAAGCATCACGGGGCCACTCTTTTTCTTATTTTCCTGCTGCTGTCCCTGGCCCTGATCATCCAATTGTTCTGGCCCTATGCCTCTGCAATCGTGCTGGCCATTCTCCTTTCAAGCGTCTTTCACCCCATGTACGCCTGGCTGAAGAGGCTTTTTCGAGAACGCAGACAGGTGGCCTCCCTCACCGTAATTCTGGTGATATTCCTTTTCCTGGTAGTCCCCGCCAGTTGGTTCGTGGGAACCCTCACCAATGAGGCGTTTGACCTTTACAAGCGGACGAGCAGCAATGTTTCCATGGCAAAGCTGCAGCACGTGCTGGAGAACGATCCGGTATGGAATGACCGGCTTAAGAAGATCAGTCTGCTCACGGGGCTCAAAATAACCCCTGACTCCATAGAAGAACTTGCCACGACCGTGGGCAAGGGGGTCGGCCTTTTTCTTTACAACCAGCTTACTTCCATCGCCTCCAACCTTTTCAACCTCATCGTCAGTTTCTTCCTGATGATGTTGACCATGTACTACCTGTTCACGGAGGGGGACCGGCTGAAAGACTATCTGATTCAGCTCATCCCCATTCCAAAAGAGCAGCTTGAAAAGGTAACCGCAAAATTCCAGGATATGGGAAAGGCCATTATTCTGGGAAGCGGGCTTTCCGGCATTATCCAGGGAATTTTGGGCGGATTCGGTTTTTTCATCTTTGATCTTGGGTTCGCCTTTTCTCTGGGGAACCGTCATCAGTCTGATGACCTTCATCCCCATTATCGGATCGGCTTCCGTTTTTCTTCCGGCCACGGGCCTGATCCTGCTGCACGGCAAGACAGGGCTTGCCATGGGCTACCTGGCATACAATCTTTTCTACAGCCTGATCACGGAGAACCTGATCCGGCCGAAATTGATCAGCAAGGGGACGAAAATGAACTCGCTCCTGGTATTCTTCGGAATCATCGGGGGGATCAAGCTTTTCGGCATCCTTGGACTAATTTACGGCCCTCTCATTATTACCACATTCCTGACGCTGGCCGAGATCTACCGGCTTGAGTACAGGGAAAATATTCTCCAATTACAAAATCAACCCTATCCTGGGAGGTGAAAATGAACCCTGAAAAAATCCTGCGAGGAAAACGTATTCTGGTAGTGGACGACGAAAAGGATATTCTTGATTTTTTGGTCGAACACCTGGAAATGTGTAAAATTGATACGGCATTGAGCTATGAAGAAGCAAAAAATCTCCTCGAATCGAACGCTTATAATGCGGCTGTTTTGGACATCATGGGGGTCCGAGGCTATGAACTGCTTGAACTGGCCAACAAGAAAGGCGTTCCCGCACTCATGCTCACCGCACACGCCCTTTCTCAGGAGAATTTGAAAAAATCATTTGAAGGCGGGGCTTCTTACTACGTTCCAAAGGATGAAATGAGCAAAATCGACATTTACCTGGCGGACGTTTTTGAAGCCATCGACAAGAAACGAAACGTATGGAGTAAATGGTATGAGAGGCTGAGCGGATTTTGCGACAGGAGATTCGGGCCTAACTGGAAAGATGAAGATCCTGAATTCTGGGACAACCTCTTAAAATACTAGAACGGGAGGATGATCGATGAATCGAAAAGGCGTAGGGATTACGGTTACACAACATATTCTAGCCCAGCAAAGGGAAAATCCCAAGGCAACCGGTGCTTTCACCACCCTGCTCAACGAACTCATCGTGGCGGCCAAGGTCATATCGAGGGAGGTGAATAAGGCCGGACTTGCCGACATTTTAGGAGGAACAGGCAAAGTCAATGTTCAGGATGAACAGGTCCAGAAACTCGACGTATTCGCCAATAATGTCATCATTGAGCGTATGCAGCATATAGGGGAACTGTGCTGCATGGGTTCGGAAGAAAATGCCGACCTGATCGAGATCCCCTCCAAATATCCCAAGGGAAACTACATCCTCGTGTTTGATCCCCTCGACGGATCATCCAACATCGATGTGAATGTGAGCATAGGCACGATCTTCGGGATCTACAAAAAAAGGAGCGATGAGACGGATATCGACATGCTGCGCAGTGATGTCCTTCAACCCGGAACCAACCAGGTGGCGGCCGGATATTTCATTTACGGATCAAGCACCATGATGGTTTACACCACCGGAAAGGGAACCGGAGTCCATGGATTCACCCTGTACCCCAGCGTGGGAGAATTTCTCCTTTCCCACGAAAATATACGTATCCCTGAAAAAGGGAAGATTTACAGCGTGAACGAGGGCAACTACCAGTACTGGGACGATAAAACCAGGGCAATGATTAATTATTTCAAGGACAGAGACAAAACCACGGCCAGACCGTATACCTCCCGTTATGTAGGAAGTCTGGTCGCCGATTTTCACAGAAACCTCCTCAAGGGGGGAATTTTCATGTATCCGGCCGACAATAAAGATCCCAAGAAATCAACGGGTAAACTTCGCCTTATGGTGGAAGCGAATCCTCTCGCCCTGGTCGTCAGTGAAGCGGGCGGCTACGCCAGTAACGGAGAAGGACCTATTCTGGCAATTGAACCGGAACACCTGCACCAGAGAGTGCCCCTCTACATCGGCAGTAAGACGGACGTTCAAATTGCCGAAGGATTCATAAGCGGCCGTAAAGGCCAGATTCATGCCTTGACCGAATAGAATCGCTCGTCCGGCAACTCAATGCACGTGAGCTTGTTCCCGAAAACAGCCCCTGTATCAATCCCAATCTTATTTTTCATGATCAGGGGCTCCACAAAAGGGGTATGGCCGAAAATCACCTTTTTGCCGAAATCGTAAGGACTGGAGATAAAAGGCTCCCTGATCCAAAGCAGATCCTCCTCTCTCTGGCGATGCACGGGCTGTTCCGGGCCGAAAACCGGCGTGAACGAAATAATAATCGCCCATTTCCAGATAGGGCTTCAGCGAGCGGAAAAACTCCCTGTGTTCAGGAAGGATTCTTTCCTCCTGCGGACTCCCCGGAAACCCTGGAATAGCTCCGCAGTGTGGTGTATCCCTGATTTGCAAGGTAAAGATCCTGTTTACGCCCTGAAGGTAATCCAGGAGCATGCCTTCATGATTCCCCTTCAGGCAGTGTACATGAGGGAAAGCTTTTCTGTAAACCCACAATCCGATCAACGACCTTTTTGGGATCTTTTCCGCGATCGATATAATCCCCCACAAAGATAAGGGTGTCTTTCCCGGGTCGCCAGGGGATCTTTTCCAGCAGCCTGTTAAGCATGTCCAGGCACCCGTGAATGTCCCCTATCACAAAAATTTTGCTCGGAAGAGTCCACGGTTTTTAAGACACCCCTTTCATTCCACTGTGTTTCCGCGCATTGCCGAGAAAGAAACAGATCCCGTCATATCCCGAACCGTATCCGTACCCTGTCTCTTTCATCCAGATCGCGTCAGACCCGCCGTTACGGCGGCCTTTCGCGCATCGGCATACTCGCGGGCGGTTAACCGGCGGGAAATCGTCTCATCGGAGGCTGCTTCGCCGCAAGGTCTGTACTGGTCCATCACGTTTACATAGGTTTCCGGTGATATCTCTTTGGCTATGAACTCCATTATCCTGTCTGTTCCGGCTATATTCCCGGGCATCACCAGTGCCTTACAAGCAATCCACGGATGGCGATCCCGTTTTCGTCAACCACAAGGTCCCCCACCTGTCTGTGCATTTCTTTCAGGGCCGTCATGGCGGCTTTTCTGTAATCCGGCGCCTCACAGAACCTGAGAGCGGCCCGGTCATCCCAGAACTTGAAATCAGGCATGTAGATATCGAAGACACCGTCCAGCAGACGAAGCGTTTCCAGGCTTTCATACCCCCCGCAGTTGTAAACCAGAGGCACGTTGAGCCCTTTTTCCACAGCCGGAACCAGGGCCTCCAGGATTTGCGGGACTATGTGCGATGGGCGTGACAAAATTGATGTTGTGACAACCCTTTTCCTGCAGATGAATCATTATGGCGGCCAGTTCCCCGGCATCCGTCTCCTCGCCTTCACGCAGGTGGCTGATTTCGTAATTCTGGCAGAAATTGCAACCCAGATTGCATGAGCTGAAAAAGATCGTTCCGGATCCTCGCCCTTCCCAACCAGTGGAGATTCCTCACCGAAATGGGCGCTGAAAGCCGCCACTTTTGCCTTTCCGCCGATACCGCAATACCCGGTTTCCTCGTTCAGCCGGTTCACTCCGCACGATCTCGGACAAAGCGTGCAGGAGGCCAACCCGGAGATTCCCTTTTCTATTCGGGCTTGAAGACCTCCATCCCGATAAAGCCTCAGATAGGAAGGTTCCATCATCATGGGTATCCTCATAAAAAAACCCCTGGAGAGCAGATGTCGCCAGGGGTTTCTTCATCATTTTGGTCCAACAGGTTCAAATTTCAAAAACTTTTGCGGTCTAATCGCGACTCTGTCCGAAAATTCTCAGCAACATGAGGAACAAATTGATGAAATCAAGATACAGGGAAAGAGCGCCCAGGATAGCCCCTTTCCTCACAACCGCCTCATCCGCCCCCGCCGGCTGGGTAATCGCCATATTTTTGAGTTTCTGCGTATCGTAGGCCGTCAGACCAACAAAGACAATCACTCCGATATAACTGATGATCATGTTCATGGCGCTGCTTCGGATGAACATATTCACAAGGGAGGCGATGATAATGCCGATAAGGCCCATCATCAGGAAACCTCCTATGGAAGTAAGGTCTTTTTTCGTGGTCCATCCGTAGATGCTGCAGGCCACGAATGTCCCCCCGCAGATAAAAAATGTACTGGCAATGGAAGTACTGGTATAGGCTAAAAAGATGAAGGAAAGGGTCACCCCGTTCAATGCCGAGTACAGCACAAACAAGGATGTGGCCGTGCCGGCGCTTATTTTGTTAATCATTCCCGAGATGGAAAAGACCAGGCCCAGTTCAGCCAAGATGAGGATAAAGAAAACCATGGAGTTTCCAAAGATAAACCGCATGATGGTTTCGCTGCTTGCCACATAGAGAGAGACCACTCCTGTGAGAAAGAGACCCACCGCCATCCAGTTATAAACACTCCTAACAAAAGCATTCACCAGGATTTCAGACCTGGATCTCGTTACGGAAGCTTGAGCCATTTTTTTCTCCTTTTCATAACCTATTCATTATCAATAATTAATTAATCATGTTACACATGTTCCCCGAACGTTCGGCCCTTTGTCAAAGGAACTATTGCCTTTCGCGGTTTTCAGGATTATTATAAACCCTCCAGGAAAAAGTTCAAGGAGAATCGAATCCCCGCCATTCGGATTCTCGGATCTATGGCATCAGCAAACAAAAGGAACTATGGAAAAGAAAAAACTCTACATTGTCATGGTCGGTCTGCCTGCGCGTGGAAAGTCCACTATCGCCACCAAACTCAAGGAACATCTGAACCAGGACGGCATTCGATACAAAGACATTCAACAATGGTGATCTGAGGAGAAAGCTGTCCCTGAAAGACACCTCTTATGCCGGTTTCTATGACCCGAAATACAAAGAGGGGGTGGCCATCAGAGAAAAGATTGCCATCATGAATTTGAAACGGGCCAGAAATTATCTTGGGAAAAACGGGCAGGTGGCGATCCTCGATGCGACGAATGTGAGCCTTGAAAGACGCAGGAAGATCATTTCCATGCTGACCGATTATCCGGTCCTGTTCATCGAATGCATAAATGAAGACAAGAAAATTCTCAAGGCCAGCATCCAGAGGAAAATTACCCTTCCCGAATTCGCCCATTTATCTCGCGAATCGGCCATCCAGAGCTTCAAAGAAAGGATTTCTTATTATCAGTCCATTTATACACCGCTTGAAAGCGAACGAAATTTCGTAAAGCTGGATTCGTTGAACAACCGGATACGAAAAGAAGAACTCGTGGATGAGATTCCCTACTATGACAGGATCAGGGATTTCCTTGTGACCGATACGGTCAAGAACCTCTATCTCGTGCGGCATGGGGAGACATTTTTCAACCTGGAAAACAGAATTGGAGGAGATTCCGCCCTTACGGAAAACGGAAAGGCCCAGGCAAGGGCCCTGGCGCAATATTTCAGCAAGAAAAAGTTGCCCGTCATATTCACCAGTGAAAAGAAAAGGACCATCCAGACCGCCGTACCCATCAAAGGCCTTCAGGAAAAATGCGCCATTATTCCTCTCGAAGAGTTCAATGAAATCAACAGCGGAGAATGTGAATGCATGAGTTATGAAGAAATCAGGGAGAAGATGCCCCACGTGGCCCTGGCGAGAAAAGAGGACAAGTACAATTACAGTTATCCCGGAGGAGAAGGTTACGCTTCCATGAAGAAGACGGATAGACAGGGGGATAAAAAAGGCGCTCTACCTGAGCAATAATTCAAAGAATATCATGATCATCGGCCACAGGGCCGTAAACCGGATGATTCTCTCCCATTTCCTTTACAGGCGGCAGGAAGACGTCCCATACATCTACGTCCCCCAGGATAAATTCTATCATATTGTCGCGTCCCAGGACAAAAAGCTTTTTCAACTCAAGAAATATAACGGTCTGAGATTCAACCCTAAGGTTTTTTTCGCAACAAGATCTTGGGGGTTCTGGTGGTCTTGTTATAAAAAAAGAAGGCCTCCACATGCATACGCTCCAGGGAAGCCACCACGCCGGTGTCTCTTGAAAAAAAGCATATCCGAAATCGTTTACCGTGGCCGGCCCCACCTTCCCCGCAATAGTGGATTTCAGCAAAACGGCCTCGTACCGCCCCGCCGGAACCGAAACCTCGTAGGCCCCCACATAGGAATGGGTAACGCGCAGATTTCCCCTGTACTTTTCACGGGTGGGATCAGCCAGGTCATATACGGTAATCTTTATTTCCTGCGTTACGGTTTCCCCGGGTTTCAGTCCATCGTACATGAGGACGATGGGAGGATCGTAGTGCGTAAGCATATCTTCCGATAAATCCGCCTCGCTGACCTCCACAAGTTTATTCCCTTCTCTCAGGCTGAAATATTCGATATATTTCTTCCCTACCATCCTGCGCCAGGGTCCGCGCGTGCTTTCATTTTCCGATCTTCCAATGGAGTCGGTCTGCAGATCTCCCCGGTTGGCGCCGGCCGTGATCCGATACACCCATTCACCGGTCATCAACGGCATCAATTTCCTTATGTCGGTCAAAGGATGCGCGGGCAGGGCCTTTCCCACCACGCCTTCTCCCAAAACGGCCAGTTTCTCCCTGTCTTCGCCGCTCAGGGGAAGGATTTTTCCTGACGGCGCTTCCCCGCAACAGACCCAGCCGGGGGATGCCATAAAGATCAGAGCCAGCAAGGATTGAAAACGCGCTTATGCCATACCGTTCCCGATTTCATCTCAGACCTCTCCTCATGCCTGCAGACTGCCTACAATCTCTTCCAGACTGTCTAACCCGTTTTCCAGACAATAATCTTTGAGTCCATCAATAATGCGCATGGGGGCCTGCGGGTCTACGAAGTTGGCCGTTCCCACCTGAACGGCCCTTGCCCCGGCAATGAGAAATTCGAGGGCATCCCTTTCGTTCATAATACCGCCCATCCCGATGACCGGTATGCTTACGGAGCGAACCACCTGGTACACCATAAAGAGCGCAACAGGTCGGATGGCAGGCCCTGACAACCCACCCGAAATATTTGCCAGTTTGGGCCGTTTCTTTTTCAATGTCTATGGCCATTCCCGTGAGCGTATTGGTAAGGGAAAGGATATCGGCCCCCGCCCTTTCCACCGCGCGTGCGATGACCCGGATATCGGTAACGTTTGGAGAAAGTTTGATGATCGTGGGTTTATCCGTATTTTTCCGAACCGTTTCCGTTACCCGCGCCGCAAATTCAGGGTCCGTGCCAAAGGCCATTCCCCCACACTCCACGTTGGGGCAGGAAATATTCACCTCGATGGCGGATATTCCTTCAACGCCTCTGAGTTCTGCCGCCACCAATCCGTATTCTTCGATACTGTGGCCATAAATATTTGCAATGACGACGGTATCGAGTCTTTGCAACCAGGGAAGCTTTTCCTTCAGAAAGACTTCGATCCCCACGTTTGCCAGACCGATGGCATTAAGCATCCCGCACGGTGTTTCCACAATTCTCGGGGGAGGATTGCCTGGTCGCGGCTTGAGCGAGATCCCCTTGACAACGATGCCCCCAAGGTCATTGACATCCACGATGGAAGAATATTCTCTCCCGTAGCCGTAGGTTCCGGAAGCGGTAATCACCGGGTTCTTGAGTCGAAGAGGGCCGATTGTTGTTCGCAAATCGGGATAATCCATGTTCATAGAACCTCCCAGTCCACAACCCCGGCATCAAAAACGGGACCATCCTGACACACATGCCCATACCCGGCGCCGCGATCTCGCAACACCTTTACGGCACAACCCTGACACGCCCCCAGTCCACACGCCATGGATGCCTCCAGAGATACCTGGCAGGGGATGCGTCTTCGGCGGGTAATGGCGGAAACCGCCTTGAGCATGGGCAGCGGTCCGCAGGCATAAACCTTTGGCGGACCATTTCGCGAATTCGATCCAGGCCGGCTTCCAACAGATCCGTCACCAGCCCGTGATGTCCGGCACTGCCATCGTCGGTGGAGACGGAAATTTCCACCCCACCCGTGGGCAAGTCAGCGTGGGGGATCAGGTCGCGCGATGAACCGTATCCAGCAAAAAAACCGGACACAGACGGGCCGATTCTTCCCGAAAGAAAAATCAACGGGGCTATCCCCATGCCTCCAGCGACCAGCAAGGCTTGTTCCTCCTTTTCCGGGAATCGGAATCCCTTTCCCAGCGGGCCAAGGATAGAAAGGGTATCGCCCTTGGCCATCCGGCTCAAAAGAGCAGTCCCTCTCCCCACGACCCGGTAAAGCAAGAAGATCCGCCCATCCTCGTGAACGCCGCACAGAGAGAAAGGGCGGCGCAGAAGAGGATCCATCCCATTCCCCACCCTTATCATCACAAACTGTCCCGGAACCGCGGCGGCAGCAATCTCGGGCGACTTCATCGCCATATAAAAAGCGCCTTCGGCCACTTCTCTGTTAAAAATTATTTCGGAGATTCTGAATCGTCATAAAAACCCTTGCCATTCAAGAATACACTTGGTTAAGTGGTGAAAAATTGGAATTCATCTTACTACAATCCAACTTTCAAGGCAACTATTTGACCTGTTTTCGATTTGTTATTTTAACGCCACGGACAGTTGGGTTTTCTTCATAATTCATCCCCGTCAAGGACTGCACAAACAGGGTGACCAATACAGCTAAAGACTCAAAATCAATCAATTGAGTCGCATTGCGATCGAATAACAGGGTAGCCCGGGCAGGAAATTCATCGTCTCGGTCATAGAAAATAAGCTGAAGCAAAATGTGCGGAAGCAAATCAAAGGCTATGCTGATCGAACCCAATCCAGCGACCCCGCCTTGATGGCCCCCGATAGCCTCCGCGACCGATAACAATTCTGGAACGCGTCCCAATTATTAAACCTCCCTGTACTAACGGTTCGGATAGGATTTAAATAGGATTTCAATGGGATGATTAACCATTATTATAAAAAGCGAAAAAATAAAATATCATGGGAATCGACATCAGCCTAAATTTCATCCACGTTTTTCAGCTGACCGGCTTTTCGCTTCCTGCCAGGCGTTTTCAAGCAGCGCCAACGTGCCGGGGGTGGACTCGGTGCGGAGACCGAATTTGGCATTGAATGCTTCGATGTTCGTCATCATCTCCGTTTCTCCCAGCACTACGGTTGGCAGCAGCAAGCTGCGTTTGTAGTCTCGCATCATGCGCTTCTGGATCTTGTCTTTTTTCGGGAGCAACTTCTCTGGAAGTTCCGAATCCATGATCTTTTGCCAGTGCCGTGAAAATCCTGCATTCATGAACATGGTGCCGGCGCACTCGCGTTGCCTCGCATAATAATTTTCACGTCCACCAATAATGAGACCCACACAGTCGTCCACCGGGTGGTCTTCATCCATGGGAAGCATCACCGGTATTCCCACTTCCGAAAAGAGATCTCCGGCGTGGTTCAGAGCGTTTCCGCACAGACCGTATCCAAGCAGGACGCTGTTCACGTGCCGGGCCATCTCCTTTACGGCGGACACCACGTGGTGTTGCAGATTTTTGATATTGGAATGCAGACCGAGTTCCATGACACGGACCAATACGTGATGTCCGTCGCCTGGCATTGTCTCGAATTCCCCTAAGAATGCCAGCCGATGCACTGGTTTTTTACCGTGGATCTTGAGTTCTGAAAGCAGGTCCGCGGAAAACTCATTGTCGACAATAAAGACATCCGCCACCTCCGCGTCCGCACTCAGCACGTGTGCGAACTCGAGTTCCAGGATTTTGCAGGTGATAATACCAATTTTGGCCATGTCCTTCTCCTTCCTTTGCACGTCTTTCCAGCGGTCGCGCCCAGCGCAATTCATCAAAGCCGGCGCCGACAATGCCGCCAGCCGGTCTGAGGTCGTCTTCGACCAATGGTCTCATCGTTTGCCGCGGCGGTGCCAGCCGCTTGCAAGGAACGTATTTTTACGGCCGTTGCAAGGCTGCACTGAATGGTCAAACCAATCATGGCAAACACTTGGCAAACGCCGTCATCAACTTGGGGGAGTCTTTAATTTTGATCTTTCGGGTCACCAGGGCTTTTGCCAGATTGATTTCCTTAGCCAAAAACTTAATCCAGGTTTGGCTGTCCGCGGTTACGCGCAAATAGGCTTTGCCCTCCAGACCCTTCCGCACGGTCAGGAATTTATTCCGCATGGTAACCGCTCCTCCCAGGTTTTCGTTCCACGAGTGGTGAATTCATAAAGGTCCTTCGGGTCCTCGGCCCCGTTCGCGAGCAGAAATTTGACTGCCTCCGCCGACATCGTCCCCTTTCGGCCAAGAACAGGGCCGTCTCCGCCCCCACCGCACCGCCGCCAACAACTACCTTCTCTCCGTCTTTTCCATACACCGGCTTCTGGCCAGTCGTTTGCCAGCCCCCGGCCCGGGCGAGACTCCGTATACCTCCTCAACATTCATGATGATCACACCCTTGGACTTCAACGGGAACCCGATCTTGTTTCCCAGGTCCTCGATCCAGGCGGCCGTCTCCTCGAAACGGTCGCCTTTTGTTTCGATGGCGACTGTTCTTTTCTAAGCTTCCAATTTCCCTTTTTCCACTTCGGCGGTGAGGCAGTAGACGCCCTTGCCTTCCATGCCCGGTTTGAAACAGGCATTATCCGACTTGCAGAAGGCCTTGCGGCGATCGCCGGACTTCCAACGGTTTACCAGGTCTGGCTCGCGAATAAAGGGGCGGCACATGGAAATGAAATCCGCCGTTCCATCATTCAACAGTTTTTCGGCCGTTCCAAAAGACCGCATGCCGCCCACCAGGATCAAAGGAATATCCAACTCCTTGCGAAAGGCCCGGGCTTCGTTCTTGAAATAGGCTTCCTGCTCCTCGTTCTTGACCATTCGGCTGGGACTCATCCGGCCGCCCGTGAGTACGCCGCCGCTAATCTCCAGGGCGTCCAGTCCCGCTTCCGCCAGCAGCCCGCCCACTTGGAGCGCGTCGGCCGTATCCAGGCCGCCCTCGACAAAATCCCCGCAATTGAGTTTTGCCAAAATGGGGAAATCGTCGCCCACGGCCTTGCGGACCGCACGCACCACTTCAAGATGGAGCCTGGCCCGGTTTTCGATGGGGCCGCCGTAGTCATCCTTGCGTCGATTATACAGAGGGGACAGGAACTGGCTAAGCAGATAGCCATGGGCGGAGTGGATTTGCACCCCATCGAATCCGGCAACCTTGGCTCTCCTGGCCGCTTCGGCGAACGATGCCGTGAGGGCCCGGATGTCGTCGACGGTCATCTCATGGCGGGGCGTTTTCGCCAGACCCTCGAAGTCGGAAGCCACCCAGGGCGCCAGTCCCGTGAGTTTTTCGATGGCAAAATGGCCTGCGTGGGCGATTTGCATGACGATCTTGCTGCCGTTTTCGTGGACAGCCGCCGCCATCTCTTTCAGCCCATCGATCAGTTCATCCTTGAACACGCCGATCTGCCATGGTCCGGCCTGGCCTTCCTGCCGGACGTAGGCATGACTGGTGATGATCATTCCTACGCCACCTTTGGCCAGCGCAACCATGGTTTCTATCAGTTTCGGCGTCACCGCACCGTCGTCGGCCGCCATGCCTTCCCAGGTGGCCGAACGGACGAAACGGTTCGACAATTCCATCCCGTTAATTTTTCCGGATTCAAACAGCTTGCTCATAAAATATATTCCTCCTTTAAGGTGATCCTTTTCCTCCAACTACGCCGCTTCAACCCGGCAGGGAACATAGCGGTGCATAGGGGTTCCGACAAAGTCTCGGTTTGTGTTTTTTGTTAATCTGTTGACGTTAGCGCCGTATGTAACGCCATCGTAGACAAGACCAAATCCTTGCGGAATGATGACCTGGCCCTTTCTGGCATCCGTGGTTGCTTCGGCCTCTATTTTTTCCTCCCCGGCTTTTGTGATGACCCTTACCATCTGTTTATCAACGATGCCCAGCGTTTCCGCATCAGAGGGATTTATTGCCAGGGTGCAGGGCCGCCTGCCTTCGTTCCACGCAGGATCCCGCATAGCCGTATTGGAATTCATGTCCATATGACGTCCTGCCATCAGGATCAATGGAAATTCAGCATCAAGTTTCAGCTGTTTCTCTTCCTCACCAGGACTGATTTCCTTTATCCAGTCTTCCGCCTCCGCGGTATGAAGCCGTATCCTGCCGTCCTTTGTGGCCAATCTGCCAAGGTTTTTCCCGATATCCTGTACTCCGACCAACACGCCTTCCGGATGCTCGATGATGGCCTGGTAGAGGGCCTGCCCCTGGTCCGGTCCGGCGTCGAATCCCACCCTTGCGGCCTCCTCCTGCTTTGCCGGAGACCTCTGTAAAAACCCGGTGAAATAGCTGGCCAGGTGGGCGGAACCGATAGCATTGCCCAGCGTCTTGGCTGCTATGAAGGGCGCCCTCTTCATGTTCTCGGGATGTTTCATTACATGACCTATCAGCGCGTCACGGTATGTTCTCAGGCTGCCGCTTCCGGCGGCCTGGTAAAGGGTGTCGGGCAGTGCGGGAATCAGCCCCATGGCGTCGGCCAGGAGAGTGAATATCTCACCCGGTTCTTTCTGCTCTCCTTCTACCTCAACAACAGGCCGGCGCAACCGGCTGATTACGTCCAGGAAACCTTCGTTGGTTTTGGAGGGGATAATAGCGTCCGCCGGGCTCCATGATTCGTAGGCCGACCTGCAGGGCAGGACGTAGTGTGCAAGTGCGGCGGTCTCACTCATTGCAATCTCGGTTACCACCAGCAGATCGAGCCGCCCGAATGCCTCTTCATACGCGGTCGTATCGGCATAAGACCGCAATGGATTGGCTCCCAGGACGAAGGCGGCCCTCAGCCGGTCGGGACGGTCGTTTGAGATCTCTTCCGGCATCACATTGGGAGGAAACATCCCCGCAATGGCCGGAATGTCGGTCACCGCCGTCCTCCACGTCTTGGGGTTATTCGGATCTGAGTACATCTTTCCGCCAACAAGGTAGTCTCCTCCCGGCACACCGATACGCCCGCAGATCGCCGGCAGCACAACGAGCAGATAGGATACAAGGGCGCTGTGCCGGTTCATCAGGATGCCAAGATCGTCACGCAGGCAGGACCGGCGTTTGGCGAATTCCCGGCAGACCTGGAACACCTTGTCGTATTCCAGTTCGCAGACCTTTAGCGCCGCGTTAACGTCAAAGCCGGCGAACCAGGGCAGTATCTCCTTGAACCCGTTAACGTGTTTGTCGATGTATTCCCGGTTATGCATACCCTCTTTGAGGATGATGGCAATCATCGATTTCAGCAGCAAGGCATCCGTACCCGGCCGAAGGGCCAGGTGGATATCCGCTATTTTCGCGGTTTCCGAACGCCGCGGGTCGATCACTACAAGCAGCTTGTCCGGGTCTTTGGAGATTCTGGTCAATACTCTCCTGGCCTGGGGGATATGGTGGCTCATCATCCCATTCCAACCGACGGCCATCAGCATCTCGGTATTCTCGTAATCAGGCGCCAGTTCGAGCAACTGGCTTCCGAATGTCAGCCCGTGCGCCCAATACCGGCCGGAAAACTCCTGGTTGGCTGATGAGTAATGGTAACGCGACCCAAGAGCCTGAATGAAGCCGGCCAGGAACCGGATCGGGTAGAAGTTGAATTCGCCCCCGCCGGCTACCGAGGCCAGGGACCGCGGACCATGCTCCTGAAGTATCTTCTTGAGTTTTTCCGCGATTTCGCCGATTGCCTGATCCCAGCTTATGCGTACAAACTTGCCGCCCGCCTTCTTCATCGGGTAAAGCAACCGGTCCGCATTATGCTCATGATAGGCGATGTTCAAGCCCTTTCGGCAGACGTATCCTTCGCTGACAGGGCTGTCCTTGTCAGGGCGGACTTTAACAATACGGTTGTTTTCAACTTTAACTTCAAGGCCGCAGCAGACAGCGCACATTACGCAGGTGGTCTTCTTCCATTCTTCCATGATACGCTCCTTTCCTAGTGTAGATCCGGCAAAAGGTTCTTCATTTCCTCACATCCAGCTTGCTTTACTTCGGGAGTGTCCGCATCATCCCGGGAACAATTCTCACTTCTTTATTGGGATTGCTTTTGGCCCTTGATTCCGCTTTGGATCCGGCCGTAACGTATACCCGCTCCTGACGGTCTTTCAGCGGCTTGAGTATCCTTTCTACATGTTCTTTCTTGTTTCCCAGATAAGCGGGTTTGACTTCTTCTCCCGCAGGATAGACCGCCATGCAGTAGCTGCACCGGTAGCTCATCTTAAACATCAAAGATTGCCACATCAGGCCCGTCTCCCGATCATCGAAATGGGAACGATATTCCTCCATGTCGCGAGAGGTGACGATGGCTTCCA
>CAVVEP010000044.1:0-40597 GCA_963747015.1 uncultured delta proteobacterium | reverse complement strand
CACAATCCGTTCCTTGCGTTGGTCTTATTAATTGGACAGGGTAGTATGGGATCTGGATAAAGAAGGGCAGCTAAAAAACCTTTGCGGAAAGATGGATCGAATGGAGACGGCAACGGAGCAACTGGTGATCGAGGCGGTTCAGGGGGGCCGCGAATCCCTTGAAGAGATCATTCGGCGTATTCAGGGGAAGGTGTACGGCCTTGCCTTACGGATGTTGTTTCATCCGGCGGACGCCGAGGATGCAACCCAGGAGATTTTGATCAAGGTGATCACCCATCTCAAGAGTTTTCGCTTTGAAGGCCCGTTTAACGCATGGGTCATGAAAATTGCGGCCAATCACCTGCGATCCGTTCGCAAGGGCCGTGTGGAAAAAAGGGACTTCACCATTGAGAAGGCCCAGGAAATTATTGATCGCGCCGAGGCCACGGGCTGGTTTTCGAATCTTCCGGAGGCGCCTGAGCCCGTGATGGAGGTGGAGATGCGGTCCGCCTGCACCCAGGCCCTTCTTCTGGCTCTCGATCGCGCCCATCGCATGGCCTTCATTCTGGGGGTGGTCATGGATGTTAAGAGCAGTGAAGGCGCCTTTATCCTGGAAATCACTCCTGCCTCCTACAGAAAACGACTCTCCCGCGCTCGCCAAAAGGTCAAGGATTTTTTGGGCAGAAACTGCGGTCTTTTCAGCGACGAAAATCCCTGCCGGTGCGCCGCTATTTTGGAAGGGCATCAGAAACGGGGCTGGGTTAATCCGCAAAAGCCGCTCTTTGCCGAGAAAGACGGCTGATAACCTGGAAGGAAACAAGGCCTTGGGGGCCTATATGAAGGAGCTGGATGAACTGGGCCGGGTCTCGGCCCTGTACAAGGCCTCCATATTGGGGGAAGAGACGGCTGATTTTTCGGGGATGGTGAAAGAGTTGGTGGACAAAGGAGAGTATGGCGTTTTCTCCGAACTTCATTGAGGTGGAGAATATCAGCATTCAAATATGTACCATTTTTCTTCTGAAGAATTCTGGATATTGGCGCCTGTTTGAAAGTTATCCCTGCTGCGGTCGGCTGTGGCTTCCAATGGCTGCGTCAGCTGCTAAAATGGGTCTTCACCGTAGCCCGACTACGCTTCCATCCCCATTTTCTTGCTTCCTTGCCCTTGAAAGCCGCGCTCAACCTCGCGACGTGATAATTTTCAAACAGGCTCTTAGAGACGCCCGGGCTTGTCCAACCAAACGGATAAGATTGTGGCTACACACAATCTATTCCTGTTCGTTGGGTTCATTGCTTTGATTTTGCGGGTGATATTTTTCCAGTAATGCTCTTAATGCTGATCTTTATAACTTTTGTGACTCCATCATGTTTCTCGATGTAGGCTTTTCCTTCCTCTATATAATCCGGTGAATACTTTTCTAAAATCCATAAAAGAGCATTATACCTCTCAGATCCCTGAACTTCCGAGGCGACACCAAATGCCACTACGCTCACATATTCTGTTCCGAAGAGGGATGGCACCACCTTTGTGTCACCTATGGTACAAAATGACACTTTGGGATTGTTCTTTATGTTTTCGATCTTATGACCCGTCAATGCACTATGAAAATATATATGGTTATCTTTGTATACATAATTTAAAGGCACACCATATGGCTGTTGGTCATTGTCGGTCGTAGACAAGATCCCATATTCACAATTTGAGAGCAATCTGATCGCCTCGTCAGTTTCAATCGCTTTATCTTTTCTTCTCATAATTTTCATATTTCTGCCTTTATCCCAATGTGGCCTTCACCGGCGGCAATGTGGCGCAACGGAATTGCCATCCGAGTGAAAAGTATGGTTGGACGAAGCCGCTATGCGGCGGAAAAAAGTTTTAGCCGGGGCATACTCCTGAATTTGCCCAATTCCGGGCCAACAAACAAGGGAGAATACCATGTACAAAACAGAAACGAATCGATTTGACGATAATAATAAACAAAGATCCTGTTTATCGGGTGCGTTCAGCAGCAGCAAGCGTTTCGGATAATTTCCGCATACACTTTTGAAGAGGCGATTAAATCCGCGATGGGGACATGGTCTTCCGGTGTGTGGGCGAAGCGTTCGTCGCCGGGCCCGAATCCGGCGCAGGGGATGCCGGCCCGCTGAATAAACGTGCCGTCCACTCCGAATTTCCATGTGGATAATTCACCCTTCTCTCCGAAAACAGCCTTCCGCGACTCTTGAATGACTTTGACGATGGGTTCATCTTCGGGACAATAAAGAGGCGGGAAGTCCTTGACCAGTTTCACCATTGCCTTGAAGTCCGGATCATTGTTACCGCGATCATCAATGAAGGCCTGGATCTCCTTCTGCACGGAAGCGGCCGTTTCCTCAGGCAGGTAGCGTCTGTCAAGGGCGATTTCGCACCAGTCCGGCGTAATGGGGCCCAACCTTCCGGGTTCTGACACAATGTCAATGACCGTAAAGGTGCAATCCCCGAGCATGGGGTGGGACGGCAATCTATAATGCCCACGCATGTCCCCTATGAGATCGCACATCTTATAAATCGCATTGATGCCGCGGGACGGGTTGCTGGCATGGGCGGTTCTCCCTTTGACACCCAGGGTAAACTCAAGCTTTCCCCGGTGACCCAGATGGGTTTGAAGGCGGGTGGCTTCTCCGCTGACAGCCATTTTTCCCTTCAAGCCCTGTTCAAGGAGTGCCTTAATCCCCTCTCCTTTGGCCATCTCTTCCCGGACGACCGCCGTCATGACAAAGGTTTTGTTGAGCCGAACGCCGCTGTCTACAAGGGCCTTTGCCCCGTAGATCATGGAAGCCAGGGCGCCTTTCATATCACAAGCCCCCCGGCCTTCGATTACCCGTCCCATGACCCCGTATTTTGAACCATCCGCTATTTGTCCGGAATAGGGTTCCGGCATGTCTCCGGGAGGGACATGGTCCATGTGGCCGTTAAAGATCAATTCAGGCGCGGGATCATCGCCATAAAGGGCGCCCGTCACATTATGGATGGGATCCATCTTAACGGCGTCAAACCCGATCTCCCGCATTTTTTCCGCCACCAGGTTTGCCGCATCTTCTTCGCGCATGCTCGGGCTCGGCGTCTGAATCAACTTTCGGGTGAAGTCGATGAGTCCGTCTTCGTCGATTTTAACGGAGTTCTTGTTCATGGCTTCATTAGTATCCTAAATATGCCCTTTTCACGTAATCATTATCGATCAAATCCGACCCCTTTCCCTCCAGGGATATCTTGCCGTTTTCCAGAATGTATCCACGAGAACTCATGTTCAAGGCCAGCTTGGCGTTCTGTTCAACCAGGAGAATGGTGATGCTCCGCTTTTCAAAAACTTTTGTGATCACCTTGAAGATGTTATCCCTGATGACCGGGGCAATTCCCAGACTCGGTTCGTCAAGCATTAGAAGTTTGGGCGCCGAGAGCAGGCCGCGGGCGATGGCCAGCATCTGTGCCTCGCCGCCGGACAGGGTGCCGGCATTCTGTTTGCGGCGCTCCTTAAGGCGGGGGAAAAGGCCGAAGACCAGTTCCATGTCGTTCATAACCGCACTGTCCTCTTTGCGGGTGAATGATCCCATCATCAGGTTTTCGCTCACCGTGAGATCAGGGAACACGGCCCGCCCTTCCGGAACCTGAACGATTCCCAGGGCCACGATTTTGTGGGAGGGCAGGGTGTGAATGGCCAGGTCGTCCCAAAAAATGCCGCCTTTTCGCGGACGAATCACGCCGGAGATGGTTTTCAGCAGGGTCGATTTGCCCGCTCCGTTGGACCCCAGCAAGGCCACCAGCTCACCTTCATTCACATGCAGGGATATATCATGGAGCGCCACCGCCTTGCCGTAAGCCACTTCCAGGTTTTCAATGCGCAGCATCGGTATCATCTCCTAGATATGCTTCAACCACTTGTGGATCCGTGTACACTTTCATGGGATCGCCTTCGGCGATTTTTTCTCCGTAGTGAAGAACGATAAGCTGGTCAGAGATGTCCATAATCACTTTCATCACATGCTCTACGATGAGAATGGTGATCCCCTGTTGGTTGATCTCTTTGATGAGCTCAATCTGGCCCACCAGTTCAGCGGGATTGAGCCCGGAGCTGGGTTCGTCCAAAAGGAGAAGGGTGGGCGTTGTTGCCAGGGCCCGGGCAATTTCAAGACGCTTGCTTAGGGCGTATGGTAAGTTCCCGGCCTGTTCGTTTCCATATTGGCTTATGCCAACGAAGTCCAGAAGCCTGTCCGCTTCCCCGACGGCTTCTTTATTTTCGACCAATGCCGAGGATCTACTGAATATGGCCTTCCCCATGAGCTTCCATGGCCCATTCCTGCGTCGATCCACCAGAGCGGCCAGGATGTTTTCCCGGGCAGTGAGCTGACTGAAAATGCGCACGATCTGGAATGTGCGGGCAATCCCCAGATTGTTGGCGGTATTGGCCTTGCATCGTGAAATGTCTTTTCCCGTAAAGACAATCTTGCCGGAACTTGGCTGGAACGCCCCTGAAATGAGATTGATCAGTGTTGTCTTCCCGGCCCCGTTGGGACCGATGAGCCCCATGATATTGCCCTCATCGATGCTGAAACTCACGTCTTTAACCGCACAAAGCCCGGCAAAGTTTTTGGTCAGGCTTTCGGTGCGAAGGATTTCAGTCATTGTTTATGGTCTCCTTTCGACACCTGGCGGCCGCCCCTTGAACGATGCATCAGCCGCCGTAGTACCCCGGCCAACCCCTCCCGCATGAACAGGATGGTTAAGATCAACATGAACCCGTATACCACAAGCCGGATATCCACGTTGATCAGTTCTTCAAGGTAGCGCAGCCACTCGGAAAAGAGCGTGAGCGCCACCGCTCCCAGGATAGGGCCGGCAATGGTCCCCAAGCCCCCGATCATGGTCATGGTCAGGATATCAAAGGTGGTATGCAAGGCCATGGTTTCGGGGCTCACGAGGCGGACGAAATGGGCGAACAGGGCGCCTGCGAACCCGGCAAAAAAAGCACTGGCCGTAAAAACCGCCAGTTTGTAACCGGTGGTTTTGATGCCGATACTCCGGGCCCCCGGTTCGTCGTCACGCAAGGCCTGTAAACTCACCCCGAATTGGGATTGGGTCAGTCGCCGTATGCAGAAGAAGGTGATGATAACGGCGGCCAGAACCACATAATAGTAGTCCTTTTCCAGGTAAAATTTAAAGGACCAATGTCCCAATCTGATGGGGGTCAGGAGCGGTATGCCGCTGAGGCCCAGGGACCCCCTTGTTAATGCTACCCAGTTGACGGCCACGATACGCAGAATCTCCGCAAAACCGATGGTTGTAATGGCAAGATAAGGGCCGGACAGTCTCAAGGAAGGGATCCCCAGGATGAATCCGAAGAAAGCCGCCACCAATCCCCCGGCAAAAAGTCCGAACCAGGGGGAGATGCCCAGTTTCATGGCGAGAAGCGCGCTGGTGTAAGCGCCTATGCCGTAGAATGCGGCATGTCCCAGATTAAGGAGCCCTGCATATCCCGCCAGCAGATTCCAGCTCATGCAGAGGATCATAAAGATGCCTGAAATCACCATAATGTGCATGAAATAACGATCCCTGATCACCCGGGGCAGAAAAATCAGAACTGCCAGAACGATAATTCGCCACAGCCATTTTTTGCTTCTGACGCTCATGCCGCCTCCTTATTGCCAAAGAGACCGGTCGGACGGATGAGGAGCACGAGCATGATAATGGCAAACCCGACGGCGTCCTTATATTCCATGGCAATATAGTTGCCGCCCAGGGTTTCGGCCACACCCAGGATAAAGGCCCCGAATATGGCGCCCCGGATGCTGCCCATCCCCCCCAGAATGGTCACCACGAAGGCCTTCAGGGTGGGCATGGCGCCCATGAGCGGATAGACCGCAAAGAGGGTGCCGTACAGTACGCCGCCGATGCCCGCCAGAGCCGTGCCAATGGCAAAGGTCAGGAGGTACACCAGGTTGATGTCAATCCCCATAAGTTGGGCTGCGAACCGGTTCTGGCTTGTGGCCCGAATGGCCACGCCCATTTTGCTTCTGTTGAGGAAAATTTGCAGAATGGCGATGGCTAGAATGGAAAACCCGAAGCAGAAGATCCTTAAAACGCTGGTGGAGACGGGCCCCATGCGAATTGTTGCGCTGCCGAAGGGATCGGGGATCATACGGGGAGTTGCCCCGAACAGCAACTGGGCCAGATTTTCCAGCAATATGAACAATCCGATGGAGACCATGATAATGTCGATTTCGGTCCAGCGTGTCAATAAGGGACGGAAAATCAGCCGTTCCGTGACGATGCCCAGGAGGCCCACCACCGCCGCCGCGGCCAGCACCGAACCAACCCATCCCATCCAGCCCGGAAACCACGCCGTGATGAAAAGCGCTACATAGGCCCCCACCATGCAAAAATCGCCCTGGGCGAAATTGCTGATCTTCATGACCCCGAAAATCATGGTTAACCCGATGGCTACGAGGCTGTAAAGGCTGCCGATAATCAGGCCATTTAAAACTTGTTGCAAAAACAAGGATTCCATATTTCATCCGCACTTGATTGACGGTCGGTATCCACTATCCGGCGCCGCGAAACTGTGCCTCCGGCGTAATGGAGGGACAGTTTCGCGAGCCCAAAAATGAGTGGATCAAACACCTGTCCCTATTTACATTTTCTTTGTGCCCAGGGTATCGGCGCCTGGTATTTAGAAACGGCACGTTCCGGAGGAAAGATAACCTGGGTGTCGGGTTTGCAGTTATCATCCAACTGGACCTGTACCACCGAAGGGATTACGGTGAAAACCTGGCCGTCTTTTCCGAACTTGATGGTGCCCTGGGAGAGTTTCATATCGGTCTTGGCCAATTGGTCCCGGATTTTCAAACGGTCTTTCGCCAGATCATCGGTCGGTTTCCCGGCCTGTTTGACGGCCGCCAAAATCACCTTCAGGTTGTCGTAACCCTGACTGGAGAAGATGCCGGGACGGCTTCCCGGATATTTCTTAAGGTAAGCATTCACAAAGGCTGCCGTAACCGGGTCCTTCATGGCCTTGGTTGGTTCCAGTGAAGACCCCATGGCGTATTCGCTGATGGGACCGGTCATTTCAAAGTATGCCTGGGTGAACTGTCCGCCTACGCCAATCCATTGGGTGACGTAGTTTAGCTCCTTTGCCTGTTTCTGTATGAGGGCCGCTTCGGTGGTGGACGCAATGTTGAACACCACGTCCGGGTTGAGATCCTTCAGCTTGCTGATGGCCGAGGTAAAATCAGTTCCGCCGATTTCGAAGTACAGATTTGCCAGAACCTTGGCCCCGATCTTCTTGCACTGCTCCTCCCAGATCTTCTGCCCGTCACGGCCGTAGTCGGAATTTTCCATGAAAAACGCCACGGTTTTGGGCTTTTTCACCTGGGCCAGCCAAAGATTGATGCCCTTCAGGAACATGGGGCTGTTGGGGCTGGTCCGGAACACAAAATCATAGCCTCTATTGGTGATGGTGGGGCTGATAGCGATTGCCACCACAACCGGGCATTCCTCGAATTGGCAGAATTCGCTGGTGGCGATATTGACACTCGAGCAGTATCCGCCACCCACCACAAGGACATTGTCCCGGGTAACGAGCTTTTTGACGGCTGCAAGTCCTTTGTCCGGTTTGCATTCGGTGTCGCCGAATACAATCTCGACCTTTTTGCCGAAAAGTCCGCCCTTGGCGTTGATTTCATCCAGAGCGAGCATCATGCCTTTTTTCATTTCGCCGGCGTTAAAGGCCAAAGAACCGCTGAACGGTCCCAGAATGCCGATTTTGATCGTATCGGATGCAAAGACAGTTCCATAAATACCTGCCGAAATGCAGAAAACCAGGCCCAGTAAAAAAATTGAAAATCGACTCCTTTTCATGTCACTTCCTCCTGTTCAAAATTAGTAAAAGAGAATCGCCGGTTGGCGGACGAGCGCCGGAATTATACCCGAATGGTATCAATTCCGGTTAATCAACGATGCGGCACCAACGCGCCAGAAAAAGAGCATAGACCTTTGCCGTATGAATAACGCTTTCCATATGGACCCGTTCGTTGTCGCCATGAATGTTTTCGGCGATGGGCCCGAAGCACGTGGCCTGCCCGGTTCCAAAATGTACAAACGATCTTAAATCAGTGGTGGCGGTTGAGACAAATTCCTTTGCGGGCCTTCCGGTCAGGGCCTTCTGGCAGCCGTTCAGGGTCCTGAAAGCGGGCTGGTCTAAATCAACGCTATGCCCTTCGGAGCGAAAACCGTAAAAGTCGACCTTCGGGGGATTTTTTGCCAGCCACCCGTCTTTTGCGGCGGCCGCCTCGATGCATTCCGTCACCTGCCGACGAATGCTTTCAAAGGAAACCCCGGGGAAAAAACCGATCCGGCAGTGAAATTCCGCTTCCGCGGGTACCGTAGAAGGCCAGTCGCCCCCTTTCATGATTCCGATATTGAGATTTATAGGATGATTGATGCCCTTGAAGGCGGGATGGATCGTACGATTCATGTCTTCTTCCAGACGACGGAGGGCGGAAAAGAGAGGATAACATTTTTCAATGGCATTGACACCGCTCCCGGCTTCGAGGACATGGACCGGAACGCCCGACAACAGGACCTTGAACCAGGCGACTCCCACCTGGCTGGTCAAAATCGTCGGCCCGAAAGGCTCGGGGATGAGAACCGCTTCGGCGTCAATACCGGCATTCCGGCATGCCAGTGCGCCATTTCCGGTGCATTCCTCCTCAATGACTGCTTCGATGGTTACCGGCGCCCGCAGTCCCATGCCGGCCTTATTCACCGCATGGAGTGCATAGGTCATGGCCGCGACCCCGGCCTTCATGTCTCCGGCTCCCCTGCCGTAGAGCCAGCCGTCTTCCACAACGGGATCGAACGGGTCTCTTTTCCACCTGCCGAGGGGTTCGGGACTCACCACATCAAGGTGCCCGTTAAAGAGTGCGCTTTTTCCTCCGGAGCCGTCGGCTTGTCGTGTTGCCGTCACGTTATATCGACCTTCATAGTCCCAAGGCACTGGCGCGAACCCGGGATGATCCGCCAAGTCTTGCGGCGATATCTCTACGTGAACCGGATCCAGACCGAGACGGTTGAGTTCGTTTTCCATGACGTCAAGCACTGGCCCCTCTTTTCCCAAGGTGCTGTGACAAGCCACCATACGGCTCGTAAAATCAAGAATCTCCGGGGCCAGGGATTCCACTGCGCTCATTAGCTTTTGTTCGGATGTGTTCATGGCCTTTTTCCTAATGGAATAATAGGGGAGTTATTGTTTTGTCACACCTCACAGCTTCTTCAAAATGGCCGTTAAAGGATCGAATTCCACGCATTTGAGGGGCCTTGCGGCAATCCGAATCAGGCATTTGTTGCAGGAAGTGCAACGGGCTTCACGCCTGTCAGTGGTATGGAGGAGACGATTGGGCAGGTCCGGCTCGGAAATGAAGGGACGACACATCCCCACAAAATCCACACCCCGATCCAGGAGATTCTCCATTGCCCGGACAGATCTGATGCCTCCCGTCACGGTCAGAGCTTTTTTGCCAACCGCTTTTCGAAAGGGTTCGATGGCTTCATGAAAATAGGCTTCCCGCTCTCCTGCATCCTTCATGAGCCGAGTCCGCAGTTTAATCTGATCTTTCATGCCTCCGCTCACCTCAATCATGTCCACTCCAGCATCGCAAAGGGCAGCGGCCGCTTCAGCATATGCATCCATGCCCATGCCGCCATTCAAAAAATCATCGCAGTTTAACTTCCAAAGCAACGGCATATCACGGCCTGCCGCTTTTTTGATGGAGTCAACAACTGTCAGTGGGAAGCGGAGACGATGTTCCAGATCTCCACCCCATGCATCTTTACGGTCATTGGTCAACGGAGAAAGAAACTGGCTGATGAGATATCCGTGGGCGCCATGAACCGCTATGGCATCAAATCCTGCCGAACGTGCCCGAACCGCGGCTTTGCCAAAAGCGTCAATGGTTTTCTGAATTTGTACATCGGTTGCGTTTTTAAGTGAATAGTCGGACTCCCCAACGCCATAAGAATAACCATAGCCTGCCGCACCGCCATGGTGGAGCTGAATCGCGCATTTGGCGCCATCCCCGAAGCGGTGAACTATAGCAGGTATTTTGGAAAGTCCGGAAACGTGGAGGTCATCCCAAATACCGATCTGACCGCCCCATACCCGGCCGCTTTTTTGAACGGCCGCGGCCCCGGTGATCAGAAGTCCGGCGCCGCCTTGAGCCAGTTCAAAATAGAGCCGGTAATGGTCATCGGTCACATATCCTTCCGCATCCGCCATATTTTCCATGGTAGCGGAACGGAGAAACCGATTTTTTGTTTCCATGGTTTTAATGATGAATGGCGCGGATAATGGCAACATAAGTTTTGAACTTCCTGAGGAAAACCATCACTACTATCGGACTCCGGTCAATGCCTCGATAAATCCCGTGTGGTAATTACCAGCCTTGAATTCCGGATGCTCAAGGATCGAGACATTTAAAGGGATGGTCGTACTGACGCCTTCAATTTGAAAATCCTTGAGGGCTTCAATGAGTCGGGATGTGGCACTCTCCCGGGTTTTTCCCCGAGCGATCACCTTGGCCAGAAGGGGATCATAAAAGGGCGGGACACTGCCGCCTTCTTCAAGGGCATGGTCAATGCGCAGATCTTCAGTTTCCCGCGGCAAATGAAGGCTCTTGATAATACCTGGAGACGGCTGGAACGTCACGGGATCTTCCGCATAGACACGGGCTTCAATGGCATGGCCATCCATTTTCACCTCATCCTGTGAAAGGCTCATTGTTTCGCCGGAGGCAATACGCAGCTGAGTTTGGACAATGTCCACGCCGGTGAGAAATTCGGTTACGGGATGTTCCACCTGAAGTCTGGCATTGATTTCCATGAAATAATAATCCCCGGCCTCGGAGCGCAATCCTTCAATGGTGCCGGCGCCCTGATATTTCATGGCCTGTGCCAGCCGAAGGGAGTAGCCAAAAATCATTTCCCGGTCCGCGGGCGTAACGATTGGAGAAGGGGATTCTTCAATAATCTTCTGGTGACGTCTCTGAATGGAACATTCCCGTTCCCCTAAACAGACATAGTTGCCGAAGTGATCTCCCAGAAACTGGACTTCCAGATGCCTGGGATTGGCCACCACTTTTTCCAGATAGCAGTCCGAAGAGTCGAAAGCGGCAAGGCCTATTCTCGAAATACGATCAAGAACCGCCGGCACTTCCTCATCCGCATTGACCATCTCGATACCTTTGCCCCCGCCGCCTTTGTCCAGTTTCAGGAAAACCGGATACCCCACTTCCCGAGCAAATCGGTACACCTCCTCCACGTTCTTAATGGGGTCGAGGGTACCCGGGTTCACGGGGACCTGAACCTTTTCCGCAATACGGCGGCAATAACATTTGGACTCAACCTCTTTCATCACCTCCGGAGAAGGTCCCACCCATGTCATGCCTTCGGAAATGACCGCCTGAGCAAAGGCATAATTTTCGGCCAAAAAGCCATATCCGGGATGCACGGAATCGGCGCCGGAATGTCGCGCGGCTTCTATGATGGCTTCGACGTTAAGGTAGCTTTTCATGGGGTTGGCCGGCCCTATATGAACGGACGCGTCGGCCTGGCGCGTGAAAAGGGCATCTCGATCCGCCTCGGAATAAACCGCCACAGTGCGTATTCCGAGAGCATTGCAGGCGCGAATGATCCGCGATACCACCTCTCCTCGATTGGCAATCAACAGTTTTTTTATCATGAGAATCAGCCTGTCTTCGTTTCGAGGATTACCATTGGGTTATCCACCTGCATCTCGTCCCATTCCTTGACCAGAATTTCCTTTACCACGCCGTCCGCATGGGAAAGAACGGTCATCTCATTTTTCATGCAGTTGATGACCGCCACTTCCTGGCCTTTCTTCACCTCTTCGCCTTCCGTGACCACCACACGGGCCACCAAGCCCGGCATATGTGCATTTATGCTGACATCCATTTTTTTATAGCCTCCCTCTTAAATACCTTCGGTTCATTTTCTTCATCACAAAAAATTTGTCCTCACGGAAACAGTCGTCCATCAATTTTTATCAAGCAAGTGATTCTTCGGTAAACAGCGCCTTTTGCACCTTTCGCGCTTCTTCCGCTTCTTCAAGCGTACAGTAGTCAAATTTGATAAAATCCCTGCTCGGCGTTCCCTGTCCGATCTTCCAGAGATCGGCATTGATAACGGTGAGCGCACACATGTATCCCCCCAGGGTCGGTCCGTCAGCGATCAGGATGATGGGCGTATTGCCGCAAATATTGAGTGCTCCCCGCATACTGTAAGCATGGTCCACGATATTGGACGGGTGGCTCCCTCCAACACCGCCGTCTTTTCGGGCAAAAAAGAAATCGGGCAGCTCGTCCAGCCGGTATGCCGAACGATTTGAGGTGTGCTGAACCTTGAAGGAATGTTCAAACAGGTAATCCATCCCTTCTTTGGTGACGTAATCCGGTGCGGAATTGGGCCCCGGAGTGGCTCTCAGTCGCCATTCCCTCGCATATTCGGGAATAACATCTTTTCGAAGTTTTCTCTTGGAAAGATCTTTGAGATCCCGGGCGGGTTTCGCGCATTTCAGAATGTCTCCGGGCTGGAGTTTCCGACCTTCAAACCCTCCATAGCTTCCAAAAATGCAGGTGGACTTGCTGCCCAGATAAGGCGGAACGTCGATGCCGCCCGCAATCCCCATGTAGGTTCTAAAACCGAATTCACCAAAGTGTCCGAATTTGATGTGGTCTCCCTTGCTCACCATCATCGATTCCCAATTGGGAACCGGCTGACCGTTGATCTCGGGTTTCATGCCCGTGCCGGTCAGGCTGATCACCCCATCTTCTGTAAATTCCGCTTCAAAGTATCCACCGGTGATTTCAAGACCCGCCTCCCCGGGGACATTCCCCACCAACAGATTGGCGAACCGGAGCGCTACATTATCAAATGCACCGGAAGATGCCATTCCTTTCCCCAGATAACCCAGTCTTCCGGGCCAGTCTTCCACCAGGGTTTCCACGCCGCCATTGATGACTTTCAACATCTGGATATCCTCCTCATGAACAAACGGTTATAGACGAGGGGCCTTTTTTACGCCTTCCGCCTGTTTTGCCTGAAAGGCTTTGGCGCCCTCTTTGACCTCTTCAGAATTGATGAAGTCCAGGTAGTCCTTTACGATGATTTGCCCCTGTTCGATCTGGTATTCATAATCGGTTTCTTCATGGACATGCTTGTAAATGCGCAGGATTTCATCTTCCGCAACCTCATGGAACCGAATTCGATCGCCGTTGCGGTAAAGAAACGGAGTTTCCTTGAACAGAGGGTGTTTTTGCGCAAATTGAAACGTGGGAATGGTCCTTCCAAAGAGCTGGTAGCCGCCCCCGGTTTCGGTGGTGTAGGTGAAGATACAGGGGCCTCCGATTCCGACGGTCCCTTCGGGTGTATAGGTCCGGGGCGGGTTGTATTTGGGCACCACAATGGCGCACCTGGGGTCCATGGGCCAGAAGAAACCGCCCCCCGGCCAGAAGCCGCAGCCGCTGTTGTACCACTCCGTCCCCAGAACCTTCCCTTTAATTTCCTCTACTGTAATGCCGTTACACATGGCCATATATTCCAGGTTGTAGCCGTTGATCACATTGGGTGCGTCCGGCCTGACCTCTTTAACATATTTGGCGACCGCTTTTTTGGTCTCGCTGTCTTCAAAAGCGATGGGCAGATGTATGATACGGGATTCCAGTTCGATGTGCTCCACATCGGTCAGGGCCTCTTCAGACTCCTGAACGTGTTCTATTAGCGCCCGTACATTCAAGACCTCCGGATCATAGTGAAAAAGATTCGTTCGAATGCCCGGCACCGTTTCAATGAGTCCCTTCAACTTCTTTTTGACCATTGTTTCGTTGATGGTTCCAATCCTGAAAGAATCGACCAGGTTTGCCCGCTGCTCTCTTCCGTATTCCACCTGCAGGAAACCGTCACCGGCCTGTCTGAAAAGGACTTCCAGTCGTGATTGCTTTTCCGGAAGCGTATCCAGAATCACGTTATAAGCTTCTATATCCATCTTCTGTCATTCCTCCTGTTAATAATGGGCATGAACAATGAAACGTATCACTTGCGAATCTCTAAAGGGCCGGGGCCGCGATGTTGTACCCGGCTTTTTCCAATTCCTCATGGACCGCCACCACGATATCCGAAGCATTGGCCGTATCCGAATGAAGACAAACCGAAGTTCCTTCGATGGAAATTTCAGTGTTCTCGGTGGTGGTGACTTTGCCGTCTTTAACCATGCCTATGACCCGGTTCGCAATATCCGAGGGTCCTCGAACGGCATGGTGCCGGGTGATGACCAGGTTTCCTTCCCCGTCATAGTCCAGATCCGCGTAAAGCTCATAGACCACCCTGATGCCCATGCGCTCCGCCACCTGTCCTGCAACGCCCTTTTTCATAATGTACAGGTAAAGATCACGATCCACATCCAGCAACGCCTGGCAGACGGCTTCGGCCACCTCCTCCCGACGCATGGCCATACCATAAAGTGATCCATGGGGTTTCACGTGGTGAAGCCTGAGCCCTGCCGCCTCGGTAAAAGCCTTGAGCGCTCCTATCTGGTAGACCATATCATCATGAATTTCTTCCATGCTCAGGTTCATCTCCCGCCGCCCGAATCCCTGAAGATCGGGAAGGCCCGGATGCGCTCCCACCTGAACACCGTATTTTTGGGCCAAGGCAACGGTCCGTTTCATGACCGTGGGATCCCCTGCGTGAAATGCGCAGGCGACATTGGCGCTGGTGATATATTTCATGAAACCTTCGTCATCACCCATGCTGTACATGCCAAAGCTTTCACCCATATCCGCATTGAAATCAATATTCATATGTTTCTCCTTTAATGTTCGATCAACGGCCCTTTATGGAAAGCCTGAATTGATCCATCACAACCGCAAAAATCAGTAAACAACCCATAACCACCATCTGGAGGTAGGAACTGATATTCATGAGGTTCATACCGTTTCGAATGAGAACGATCAAAATGGCGCCAAAAATGGCGCGAATCACACCGCCCTCGCCCCCGCGCAGCGAAACCCCGCCGATAACCGCCGCTGCAATAGACTCAAGGGGCAGTGCCGCCCCCAGGTTGGGTTCCCCGGAAGCCACCCTGGCCGTCAACATCACCCCGGCGATGCCGGTTAGGGTTCCGCAGAGGACATATGCCAGACATGTATATTTTTTGATGGCGATGCCCGACAATCTTGCCGCTTCGAGGTTCCCGCCCAGAGCGTAAAAGTAGCGCCCGATGCGGGTTCGGTTCAGTAAAATAAAAACCAATATGACAATAATGATCGCCACCAGCACCGGTACCGGTATCCCAACGATTTTTCCCACACCCAACAGCTGGTTCAGTTCGTCCGGCAGGTTGAAAATAGGCACCCCTCCTGACAGCAGCAGCGCCAGACCGTGTATAACGGACATCATCCCCAGCGTCACCACAAAAGGTGAAACCCTGAAAACGGCGATGGTAATGCCATTGGCCAGCCCAACCAATGCAGCGGTCATAATACCGGCGGCAATGCCTAAGATAATGCCGGTCACGGGGGAAGCAAAAGAGACAATGACGGAGGAAGTAACAATACTGGTCAATGCGACCGAAGAGCCCACCGACAAATCGAACCCGGCACAGAGGATGGTCAACATCTGACCTGCCGTGACAATGGCCAGATAAGTCGCCTGTCTGCCGACAATCATCATATTGGAGGTGGTCATGAAACGGCTTTCCGCCACGCTGAACAAGATGAGAAGGGCCACCAGTAGAAAAGGCAGTACGCCGACCTTTACAAATGTATTCTTTAACCATTCCAATTGTTGCTATCGCCCCCTCTTTTGCGTTTTCATATTCGGCTCAACGCACTCGGTTCCCGAACCGCCGTGGTCATATCCAAAGCAGCTGCTCAACACTATTTCTTCGGTTGCCTGCTCTCCGGGTATGGTGAGAACATTGGTTCCGGCATGCATCACCATGACGGTATGACTCAGATTCAGGATTTCCGGAAGTTCCGATGAGATGAAGATGACGGCAGCACCTGACTCGGCCTGCTCTTTTAAAAACATATAAACATCGTGTTTGGCGCCCACATCGATACCGCAGCTGGCCTCGTCAAAAATGAAGACCCCGATGTCCCGGGTTATGCCTCTCGACAGCATGACCTTCTGTTGATTTCCGCCGCTCAGATAATTGATGGTCTGATCGATTTTTTGGGGCCGTATGTTCATTTTTTCCACGATCTGCTTGACCGTGTTCTCTTCTTTTCGCGCATCAATAAAACCGCCTCTTTCAAAGAGCGGAATTGAGACCAGTGTCTGGTTTTCTTTTACGGATCGACAAAGCACCAGTCCTTCTTTGTGACGGTCGGGCGGAAAATACAGAATCCCCTTCTCGATGCAACGCGCGGGAGAAGGTTTTTCAAAAGGGTGGCCGTTTAGAGTGATCCGGCCGGCTGTAATT
Source organism: uncultured delta proteobacterium (assembly GCA_963747015.1). Classification (GTDB taxonomy): domain Bacteria; phylum Desulfobacterota; class DSM-4660; order Desulfatiglandales; family Desulfatiglandaceae; genus DUZB01. Next base: position 24,092 of record CAVVEP010000044.1, on the reverse strand, counting down.
TCATCCAGGCCGAATATGGCGCGGCCGATCCGTGACTTACCCGCTCCCACCAGTCCTGCAATCCCCAGAATCTCGCCGGATCTGACTTCAAAGCTGATATCGTGGATACCACCCGCGGTGGTAAGACCTTCCACGGAGAGAACCGTTTTGCCCGGCTGATGGCTGATAGTCGGAAAAATCTCCTGAACTTCCCTGCCGGTCATGAGGGAGATGAGAACTTCTTCATCCGTTCCCGCCATATCCAATGTGTCTACCAGTTTTCCATCCCGAAGGATGGTGATTCGATCTCCAATCTGTTTCAGTTCATCGATCCGATGGGAAATATAGATTATTCCAACGCCCTCCCCCGTGAGTTTTTTTATGATTTGAAACAGGCGTTGGACTTCTTTATCCGTTAGGGAAGCGGTGGGTTCGTCCAACATGAGAACATCCATGCGATGCTGGAAGGCCTTGGCGATTTCAACCATCTGACGCTCGGCTCGCCGCAATTCCCCCACATTTGCCTTTGGGTCCAGATCAAAGCCCAGTTCTTCGAGCAAATCTTTCGCCTTATTCAGCATGGCTTTTCTGTCCAGAAGCCCATTTTTTACGATCTCACCGCCGAGAAAAAGGTTTTCCAGCACGGATAATTGGGGAACCAGGCTGAATTCCTGATAAACTGCCGAAATACCCGCCATGCGCGCATCCAAAGGGTTTCGAAACTGAACCTGTTTACCCTTTAAATATATTTGCCCCTCGTCCGCCGGATACGAGCCGGCCAGGATCTTATTGAGGGTGGATTTCCCTGCACCGTTTTCACCGAAAAGGATATGAACTTCACCAGGACGAAGATCAAAGGATACCCGGTCCAGTGCAAGTACCCCTGGAAAACGCTTGGTAATATTATCGGCTTTCAGAAGCAGTTCTTCCATTATGTTTCCAGTTTTCATTTAAGAACGAATCGATGGACCCTTGGCAGGGCCCATCGGAAATCCTTACGGTCAATAAAGGTTTATTTCCCGGCTTTTACTTTGAATTCAGGCCTGAATCCCCGGGTGCCGAACAGGAGTTCATAGGGATATTGATCCATGTTTTTCTTTGTGATAGTGGGAATGATCGGGCCTGCTCTGAACGGGAAGTCTTTTCCGGGTTTTTCCCCGTTCAGGATTCGGACCATCATATCCACGGCCATTTGCCCCTGGGTGACGGTCAAATCTGAAGGCGCTGCCGCCACCAGACCTTTTCCAATCTTGTCATAGAGAGGGGGGATGATATAGGTGGATACCACCTTCACCTCTTTTCTTCCCGCTTCGGCCAGGGGGCCTACAGCGGCGTCCGCGGCCACGGCATTTCCCACCAGGTAATCAATTTTAGGAAAGGTCTGGAGGGCGTCTTCAATGAGACTCAGCTGTACATTTTTGCCCGTATCTCCCCATTTGACCGCCAGGATGTTTACCTTGCCCGGGAATTTCTTGATGGCTTCCTTGAAACCGTCCAGAGTATCAGGCGCCCATCCTGATCCGGCAGGGCCCGGCAGAAAGACCACGTTTACTTCCGGTTTCCCTTTGGCATCATCCACAACGAATTCTCCAGCGTGATAACCCATGTCATAGAACGACACCAATGCTTTGGCCGAAATGGCGGGAGCCTGAATATCATTGATCACCTCAATGACCGGTATTCCCTTCTTGACAATCTCACCCACAACAGGATCCAAACCGGCGTAGGAAATGGACGCCAGAATGATGCCATCGACACCCTGTTGAGAAAGGTTTTCCACCTGGTTGACCTGTCTGCCCAGTTCGGTATAGCCGCCTGCCGCAACCAATTCAATACCGACGCCCAAACGTTTGGCTTCAGTGATGATGCCATAATCCACCGCCAGCCAGTAGGGGTCTTTCAAATGGGGAAAAGAGACACCGATGGTATAGGGTTTATTGGCCTTGAGAGGTGGCACGAAGTCTTCAAGTTTCGGCCCCACAAGGCTTTCAGCAGGCCTTCCCGGCTTTTTTCCCTTAACGTCATAGGTACCGTAATAGCTGTTCACTTTGACAGGCCACCAAGGTTTTTCCTCGGCAAAACACAACCCGGCATTCAAAAGAAATACCAGACCAGCAGCCAACAACAATAACTTCGTCCATCTACCAGGGCCTAAATTTCTGCTTTTCATAACGCAATTCTCCTCTCTTCTTTAAGGGTTTACGATTGAACCTTTCAGATGTTAGCCATGAACCGTATCAATGGCTCAAATGCCGGAAATTTCTTTCAGGCCTTCCTTCAAAATTGAACAACCTTTTGTCAGCTGTTCCTCTGTAATTACCAGGGGCATCAATGTGCGAATGACATTGCCGTAATTTCCGCAGGACAGAATAATCAGGCCCTTTTCCAGGCAACGACTTACAAGCGCCTTTGCTTTATCCGTGGCAGGCGCTTTGGTCTGTCGGTCTTCCACCAACTCCATCGCCAGCATTGGTCCAAGGCCCCGCACATCTCCGATGACGGGAAATTCTTTTTGAAGATCCAGGAAATGACCCCTGACACGCTCTCCCAGCTTTTGAGATTTCAGGAGAAAATCTTCATTCAGAAAATCCAGGACCGCCAGAGCCGCCCGGCATGATACCGGATTACCCCCGAAGGTCCCGCCAAGAGCACCGACGGGCGGCATTTCCATGATGTCCGCTTTGCCGGTGACACCGGCCAGAGGCAGACCCGCGGCGAGAGATTTTGCCGTAAGGATAATATCCGGTTCCACCCCATAATGTTCGGAGGCAAAAAGTTTTCCGGTTCTGCCCATACCCGATTGGATCTCATCCATCACAAGCAGAACGCCGTTCTTTTTACATATAGCGGTTATTTTTTTGAAGTATTCCGGGGAGGAACCACAAATCCGCCCTCGCCCTGAATGGGTTCGGCGATGACCGCGGCCACCGATTCCGCCTCGGCGTATCCAATAAAGAAGTGTTCCAGGGCATCCGCGCAGTAGACGTCGCAAGATGGATAGGAGCGGCCATACGGACAGCGGTAGCAATAGGCGAACGGCATTCGATACACTTCCGGGCAAAAGGGAGCAAATCCGGACTTGTAGGGCTTTACCTTGCTGGTGAGACTCATACCCATATAGGTCCGCCCGTGAAAAGCGTTTTCAAAGGCGATGATGCCCTGTTTTTTTGTTGCATAACGGGCGACCTTGACGGCGTTTTCGACCGCTTCAGCACCGCTGTTAACGAAGAAAGTCTTTTTCGGAAAGTCGCCGGGCGTTATTTCATTGAGGCGTTTTGCCAGCGCCACGTAAGGTTCGTACATGCTGATATGGAAACAGGTATGGAGGTATTGTCGGGCCTGATCCTGAATAGCCTCAACAACTTTTTCATTGCAGTGACCAACATTGACCACTCCGATGCCGCCTCCGAAATCGATATATGTTTTTCCCTCCACATCTTCAATCATGGCCCCCTGTGCACGTTTCACAAAGATGGGCGCCACATTAAACGGGCCTCTCGGCACATGCTCGTTCCGCAATTTCAGCAACTGCTGATTGTTCTTGATTTCCATTCGAAACTCCTTAAATCATAAAGGATTTAATAATTGTGTTTGGCCTCATCGAATTTTACTCACCAGAGGGCGACATCCTGAATTTTGATCCCTTTCCTGGGTAATGAGACTCGGCGTTAATCCCCTTGACCTTTGTGAATCCCGCTTCCGTGAGCTTCAAAACCGCCTCATTCATGTCTTCATTGGGAAGAAGCATCAGAATACAGGCTGAGGCATCTTCTTTGACAATCTCTTGCGAGATGGGCTTCATGTCCAACTCAGCCAGTATTATCAAGGCCCTTTCAAGCGTGTTCCCTTGCGCCTGCACCTCCACGAGAATTTGAGAATTGGAGGGGTGGGCCGCCAGTGTTTCAGAAAGACGTTCAAATGAAGCTCTCCGGTTTTTGGGCTGGGTCCTGATGTTCATGGTACTGGTTTCCCCGGGATGGTTCAGGAAATGGATATTTTGACTTATAGCAAGTTCCGTACCGTTTTCGAAAAGCTATCGGTTGGTTTAGAAAAAGCCAATGAGATGGGTGTTGTGAAAGGCCTATGAATTATACGGAAATGTATGATTTGGAATAGTGTACGACAGAAATGTACGGCTTGAATCACGGGATGAGCCGGGTTCAGGTGGCGGGCTTTTCCGATGCAATTATGCATCAATATGCATTATTGCATCACGATTGATGCTGTATCGACTCGCTTTTCGGGCCAGCGTGGATTGGTTGATGCCCAGAAGTTGAGCCGCTTTTCGTTGACTTCCACACTTCTTCAGCGCTTTGGCAATGAGGGATTTTTCAAGGCCCTGAATAGCCTTAGGAAGATTCCAATCTCTGATTTCAGATACGTCGGCAAGGGTGCCGTCAACGGCGCGCAGATGGGCCGGCAAATCATCCAACGCAATGCAATTGTCTTGGGTCAGGACGACCAGCTGTTCAATCAGGTTTGATAACTCCCTGATGTTTCCGGGAAAAGAATAGCCGCGGAGGCAGTCCATGGCCCCGCGCGAAAGGAACTTATTCATTTTGTACTTATCATTTAACCGGCTGAGAAAATGATGGATGAAAACCGGCACGTCATCTATTCTGCTCTTGAGAGGCGGAACGAATATGGGTACAACGTTGAGACGAAAAAAAAGATCTTTTCGAAAGCCACCCTGCCGCACCATTTTTTCCAGATCTCGATTGGTGGCCGCAACAACCCTGGTGTTAATGGATTTAGGCCAACGACTGCCGATTCTGACAATTTCATTTTCTTCCAGAAACCTCAGCAATTTGACCTGAACGTTCAGGGGCAAATCGCCTATTTCATCCAGAAAAAGCGTCCCCCCTTCAGCCAGCTCAAACTGTCCGCTTTTTCCCTTCACGGAGGGCGCCGGTAAAAGCGCCTTTTTCATATCCAAACAGCTCTGATTCAATCAGGGATTCAGGGATAGCTCCACAATCCACACGGATAAAGGGGCCTTTGCGCCTGGGTGAAGCATTGTGAATAAAACCGGCCATGAAACCCTTCCCGACGCCGGACTCACCCTCAATGAGGACCGTCGAATCCACCTGGGCCACTCTCAATGCTCTGTCAAAAACACGAGCCATTTCGTCACTTCTGAAAACAGTATCGCTCAAAAGTTTTTTCTGTTCAGCCTTAAGGGATAATTCTGAACGATAGCTTGAAGCCAGCGCGCGACTCTCATCCAATTCATTTCGCAGGCGGTTCAGATTGGTGATGTCTCTTTCGTTGACCACCACCAGATAAATCTCCCCTTTCTCATCCCGCACGGGATTTCCGGTTACCAGTATCTGCCGTCCGTTCTTGAGGTTCTGGATCATGGTAACGCCGGTTCGCTTCTTGAGCACCTCCAGACTGACCGAACGATCCACCACCCCCTGTTGGATGAGGCTGTCCATGGATTTTCCAATGACCTCTTCGGCTCGAATGTTATTGATTTTTTCAGAAGCGCTGTTCACATTGACCACTTTGCCGTCGGAATCGCAGATCCAGAGGCCATCAAAGCTGGAGTTGATGATTGCATGAAGTTCTTTATTCACACGCTTGTAGGATTCCAGTTGCCCGGCAATTCTTTCGTAATCCGATATGTCCTGAAAGACGCTCATGACCCCCACCACTTTCTGATCGTGAACGATAGGGGTTCGATTGGCAATGATGGTAAATTTCTCGATGGTTATTTTTTTGCCGATCTGAGGTTCCCCGCTCTGGATTATCCTTTTCAGATCCTCCCACGCATCCGGCGATACCATTTTAATGTGCTGTCCCAGTAAACTTTTCGGGTCCCGGGCAAGCATGCTTCCCGCGGTCCGGTTGAAAACCACAACAACGCCTTTCTTATCGATGATGACCACACCGTTGTGGACGGCATCAAGCATTTCCCGAAAATCGTTCGGGGAATCGAATATCTTCATGGACAAACTTTGCTCCTTGATAGACATCAAAAGACCAAAAACCCTGGCAACTTTTTTTGTCCGTCTACAAACGAGAAACTATCATTCTTCATCTGGAAATAGAGCCGCTTTTTCAGGAAAACAACGGCTCGGAGAAGCGTTTTCTTCAATCCTGAATAACTTCCGTTCCGGCGTTTCCGGCGACCGCCTCTTCAATGTCCTTTACGGAGGTGATGACGGCTCTTTTTCCCGTTTTCGTTACAAATTGAACGGCGGCTTCCACCTTCGGTCCCATGGATCCTGGAGGAAAATGCCCTTCCTTTCGTCTCCTCTCGGCCTCTTTTAGGCCGATGGTTCGGAGAAATTCCTGGTCTTTCTTTCCATATCGAAGGGCGGCCCCTTCCACGTCGGTGGCGATGACAAAAAGATCCACGCCCACCTCCTCCGCCAGTTTGGCGCTGGCCAGATCCTTGTCGATCACCGCGTCCACGCCACAAAAACTCCTCCCTTCACGGATGACCGGTATGCCGCCGCCTCCGCAGCAGATGACCAGAAAATCCATCTCCATGAGCTTTTTGATCTCGCGTTTTTCCACGATGGTCACCGGAGCGGGGGAGGCCACCACCCGTCTGTATCCTTTTGCCGTTTCCCTTGTGGGGAAGGGGAGGGTTGCGGCCTTTTCCCCGGAATAGACCGGCCCGATGGGTTTGGTGGGGTTCCGGAAAGCGGGATCGTTTTCGTCCACCACCACGTAGCTGAGAAGACTGACGAAACGGGTGCGGGTGTCTCGCCGGATCTCCATGAGGGCGGCGTCCAGTGTGGACTCGATCATATACCCGATCTGGCCCTGGGTCTGGGCCACCAGGATTTCCAGAGGCAGCCGGGGAACCCGATCACAACACTCCTGTTGCAGCAGCAGATTTCCCACTTGGGGGGCATTTCCGTGGGTGATGATGATCCGGTATCGGTCCGAAAGAGCGGCGATCTGCCTCACGGGGATCTTCAGGTTCTCAAACTGTTCCTCAATGGTCCCTTCCTGATTCTTTCCGATCAGTGCGTTTCCACCGAGAGCAACAAGAAGGATCTCTTTTTGCTTTTTCATGGCAGCCCAATCATGCGTTTATCATGCCGGGGATTTTTCTGATCCTCTCCAGGAGGATCTCTTCCAAGAAGGGTCGATCAGCATTTTTGTAACCGTACCGGACGCGAATAGCGGTCTTCTTCAGCGAAGGACTCTGGTGAGGTGAATGGGGGTGGCAAATAGGACCAGATCGCAATCCGTGTCGTTTATGGTATGTTCCAGATCTCCTATCTGTTCCGCGCTGTATCCCATGGCGGGGAGTACGGGACCCATGTGGGGATACCGGGAAAAGACCTCCTTTATGCTCCCTCGGGCGTAGGGACGGGGATCGACGATTTCGGCGGCTTCGTATTTTTTGGCGGCGACCACCCCCGCGCCAAAAGGCATTCCACCGTGGGTGAGGGTAGGGCCGTCTTCCACCACGAGCACGCGTTTTCCCTTGATGCGCTCGGGATGGCTCACGAGCACGGGGGATCGGGCCGTTTACGATTTGGGCGGCGGGAGCGAATTCCCGGATATTTTGGACCACTTCATCCACCTTGTTGGGAGGCGCGGTGTCCACCTTGTTGATCAGGGCGATATCCGCCATGAGCATGTTGGTTTCCCCGGGATAGTAGAGCCGTTCATGGCCCGCGCGATGCGGGTCGAACAGTACGATGGCGACATCGGGTTTGTAAAAGGGGGTGTCGTTGTTTCCGCCGTCCCAGACGATGATGTCCGCCTCTTTTTCGGCCGCCGCGAGGATTTTTCCGTAATCGACTCCGGCGTAGACCACGATCCCTTTGTCTATGAGGGGTTCGTATTCCTCCCGTTCTTCAAGGGTGCAGCGGTGCTTTTCAAAATCGCCGTAAGTGGAAAAACGTTGCACCGCCTGGGCCGCCAGATCTCCATAGGGCATGGGATGACGGATCGCCACGACCTTCTTGCCAATTTTATGGAGTATTCTGCAGACCTCGCGGGTGGTCTGGGATTTTCCGCACCCCGTCCGGACCGCGCATACGCTGACCACCGGTTTTTCGGATTTCAGCATGGTGTAGGAGGCGCCGATGAGAACGAAATCGGCGCCTTTACTCATGGCAAGGGAGGCCTTGTGCATCACCTCCACATGGGGAACATCACTGTAGGAAAAGGCCACCAGATCCGCCCGATGTTCTTCAATGAGCCCGGAAAGCCGGTCTTCCGGGAAGATGGGGATCCCGTCAGGATAGCTTTCTCCCGCAAGTTCAGGGGGATAAATACGATTTTCTATGGCGGGGATCTGGGCTGCCGTAAAGGCAACCACGCGGTATCGGGGATTGTCCCTGAAGTAGACATTGAAATTGTGAAAATCCCGCCCCGCGGCCCCCATGATGATTACTTTTTCGATCATGATTCCTCCCTGGTCCGATATTTCTTGTTGGATATTGTCTGTTCGTTTATCATCGGGTTTGTGGGAACGCAATGGTTCCGTGTTCAACGGGATTCTACCAACTGCCCTTCGAATCCACAACAGATAATCGATCGCCTCTGTAGCCACTACAAAAAGGGGACCGCGAAAACCTCAATACAACTCGAAGCGAAGTCCCATCTGCCGGTGCTGCCACAGAAATCAGATGCGGCGGCAAAAAAGACCTCGTGACGGAATCGATTCCGGATTCCGCCTCAACTCATCGGCGCAAGCCTGTAAGGTAAAGATAAAACCATTGACTTTATACCCTGAATAATGCGAAAAACCATTGAGTTTATACATCGTGAAGTGAAAATTTGTGTTTGCCGGTTAGCATTCAAAGGGTTTAGAAAAGGCTTTTTATCATGAGACGGTGGGTAGAAAAACAGGTGATATCCTGGAAGGACTCTCCACGCCGCAAACCGTTGATTATTCGCGGGGCGCGCCAGGTTGGAAAGACCTGGCTTGTGGAGAATGTTCTGGCCGGACAATTTGAAAACTTTGTGAAAATCGATCTGGAAAAACGCCGTGATCTGCATATCCATTTTGCCGGAAATCTTGAACCCCGGGTGCTTCTGAACTATCTGGAATTGGCAACGGATCGAATTACGCCCGGTAGGACCCTTGTTTTTCTTGATGAAATCCAGGCCTGTCCGAGAGCCATCATGGCATTGCGCTATTTTTATGAACAAATGCCCGAACTTCACGTTGTTGCGGCGGGTTCATTGCTGGAGTTTGCTTTTGGCGAAATCTCCATGCCCGTGGGACGAGTGCAATATCTGCCCATGCATCCTATGTCCTTCCACGAATACCTGCTTGCATTGGGCAAGGAACCCATGGCGGAATACGCACTCATCTCTCCGGCCGATGTTGATGAAACGGTTCAGGGAATGATTCTGAAGGAATTGCGAAACTACTTTTTTGTGGGCGGCATGCCTGAATGTATCAAGACCTATCGCGATTCCGGTTCAATGGTTGAAGTCTTTCAGGTCCAGTCGGAAATTCTGGAATCCTACCGGGATGACTTTTCCAAATATACGCCCCGCGTCGACTCCCTGTGCCTTGATGCGGTCTTCTTGAACGTGGCGAGAAGCGTCGGTGATCAGTTGAAATATGTCCGGCTTAACGAAGGTCATTCGGGGCAGACCAATCGCAAGGCGTTCGATCTATTGGCCAAGGCGAAATTGATCCATAAAATCCCGGCCTGCGATCCGTCCGGTTTGCCGTTAGGGGCAACTGCCAACCCCAAGAAATTCAAGGGATCGATGTTGGACATAGGGCTTTTGCAGCGACTTTGCCAGGTGCCGGTGGAATTGGAATTGAAGCAGGAAAACCTCCTGGCCATGTATCGCGGAAAACTCGCGGAACAATTTGTTGCCCAGGAGCTTCTTGCCTGGCACAGTTCGGAGTTGTTTTACTGGGCACGGGACGCCCGCGGCAGCAATGCCGAGGTGGATTATCTTGCCGTTCGTGAAGGAAAGATATATCCCGTAGAGGTTAAATCAGGCTCAGGGGGGAGTTTGCGAAGCCTCCACCTCATGCTTGAAAAATATCCCAATTGTCCCCATGGATTGGTTCTTTACAGCGGACCATACCGGAATTTGCCGGATCAAAAGTTCGTTTTTCTTCCACTGTACGGTGTGGCAGGCATCGGAGACAAACGTCCTGCCGTTGTTTGAAAATGGCCCGGCATTACGGGTTTGAAAAGATTCCTCTCTTTCTCAAACATCTCAGCCCCTCGGACCACGGGAACCCTTCGGAAAGAACTCCAAATCCCTGCCAGGGTGTTTGAATTGGATGCGTGACTTTTTAAAAGAAGATAAACCTATCACCCATTCGGGTGATGAACGCGTTTCCAAATCGGCATATATTTCATTCCGTGACGCCTGTTTTTGTTGACAAAAACCGCTACCCCCGGCACCGTTCCGGGGAAGGAGAATGAAATGTCTGAAAAGTCTAAAATATTTGAAGAATATTACGAGGATTACTGCCGTCAGATTTCCGGGATCGATTTCGACTCTGCAAAGGAGATCCTTGAAATTGAAGGTGATGGGGATCGGTTGGTCATCCCTTTTTTTGACAGGAAATATACCTTTTCAGGAAATGAAATCCTGGACCCGTCAGGAAAACGACCCCACTACATGGTCTGTGTAATATTGGCCAAGTATCTTCTGCTCTGTCCCGATTTGCCCCATGACGGGAAGGAATGGGTTTCCTTTAAGGATTTTAAAGAGGCCTCCCATTTTTTGAATGTGAACTTCTTTGCCAGCGATACGGAGCGCGCCATTGTGAAGTTTTTTTCAGGCAAAAAGGATATGCTTTTAAGGGCCTGTGAAGAATTGGGAGGCGTCAACCGTGAAGGGGAATTCCCTTACGACCTGGCCATGGAGTTTAATGCGCTTCCTCGTTTTTCGCTCCTGTTGCTCTTCAACGATGCGGATGAGGAATTTTCCGCGAAATGCACGGTGCTTTTTCAAAGTCGAGCGGAATTCTATCTGGATCCGGAATCCCTGGCCATGACCGGGAGCTACCTGGCCAAACTTCTCCAAGGTGTGGAACTCTAACCACGCATCTGCCGGCATGGGGTTTTCAGCCGGACGCGCTTTTACCGAAAAAAAAGCTTGACAACAGAAGACCCATGGCCTAAAAAGAAACCAATCGGTCGGTATATTTGTGTGGAGGGAACGATATGGCAGGCAAGGGGGCGCAGACCCGGCGGAAGATTATCGAAAGATCTCTTCAGCTCTTTTCCGTAAAGGGGTATTTCAATACCTCCATAAGCGACATTCTTGAGGCCACAGGCCTCACCAAGGGAGGGCTTTATGGACACTTTCAGAGCAAAGAGGATATCTGGTATGCGGTCTATGAGGAGGCGGTGGGGATCTGGAGGGGAATCGTTTTAAAGGATGTGCGAAAGATTTCGGATCCGCTTGAAAGAATAGAAAAAACCATTGAGAATGATTTGAAAGACTATATGGGATCGGATGTCTTTGACGGGGGCTGTTTCTTTTTCAACAGCCTGGTGGAACTCTCGGGCCAGTCAGGCGCCATGAGCCGTCAGATCCTGCGGGGGTTTGTGCGGTTTTCAAGACTTTTTTGCTCCTGGTTGGACGAGGCGGAACAAAAAGGAATCCTGCGGGAGGGGCTTGACAGTCAAGAGATCGCCGACTTTATCGTCATCAGCCTCAATGGGGCTGGGGCTTTATATTCAGCGAGCAGGGATGCAAACATCTGGAAGCGGACCATCAGCCAACTTCATTTTTATATTAATCAGCTGAGGAAATAGGGGAGAATTTCGGCCATGAAAGAGAAAAATGCAGGCCTTTAAATAAACCGACCGGTCTTCTTATTATATTGTTTTCCTTTTGTCGTTTTTGCGCCGGATTCAGGAGCCTGAAAGGAGGATTCTTTATGGAAAGTTACAGCGATGCGATTCAGATATTTTTGTCGCCTCCGGAATTGGAGGTGGTTCGCCGGGCAGTGGAGAAGTTTGTGTATATCGAAACGTCCGAATCCGGATTATCAAGCCGGTTAAACCATGCGAAAAACGTGATACGGTTGATTGATCGGACCGTTCCTGTGAATGGGGCACACAAAGAGGAAAAAACACAGGTACAAGCCGAGATGCCACACATATCCTATGTGGTCTCAAGAAGGGAATTGGAGGAGATTTTGTGAATATGAACTTACACGCCATACCAACAGAAAACACGAAGGAAATGGATATGGATCATTTATTTTCCGATCGAATTACGGATGTTCCACGGTCATTCATTCGCGAAATACTCAAGGTTGCTCTCGACCCTTCAGTAATTTCTTTTGCCGGCGGACTTCCCAACAGAGAGCTTTTCCCTGTTGAAGAGATTCGGGAAGCAACAAATAATGTATTCGATTTACACGGGAAGGATATTTTTCAATACGGCAACTCCGAAGGCTATCCGGGACTGAGAGAATATATCGCGGAGCGCTATCGTCAGAAGAAGCATCTTCCCATATCCGTGGAAGACATCCTGATCACAAGCGGTTCTCAGCAGGGACTGGATCTTCTGGGAAAGATTTTCCTGAATGGCGGTGATGGCATGGTCATCGAAGAACCGGGGTATCTGGGAGCTATCCAGGCCTTCTCGATCTATAAGCCCAGGTTTTTTCCTGTTCCGGTTTCCGATGAAGGAATGGATACCCCGCGGCTGCGGGAAATAATGTCTTCTGAAAGACCGAAGTTGATGTATACGGTCCCGAATTTTCAGAATCCATCCGGAATTTCCTATTCGCGGGAAAACAGGATTGAGGTTTCGCAAATAGTCCAGGGAACCAATACAATATTGATTGAAGATGATGCCTATGGTGATCTGCAATTCACGGGTGAAGGCAAACAGTGCTTTAAGGAGTTGTTGCCGGACAATACCGTACTGCTGGGTTCCTTTTCCAAGACCATCGTCCCCGGATTCCGGTTGGGATGGGTCGTGGCTCCAAAACAGATCAGGGAGAAACTCATTGTTGCGAAACAGGCAGCGGACCTGCACACCAGTCATTTTACGCAGAGTATTATCTATCAGTATTTGAAGCACAATGATGTTGACAAGCATATAGAAAAGATAAGAGAGGCGTACGGGAATCAATGCCGGGCCATGTTGAACAGCATACGGGAATATTTCCCGCCCGGCGTAACCTACACGAAGCCGGAAGGCGGAATGTTTCTGTGGGCCGAATTGCCGCAAGGCTTAACGTCGCTTGATTTATTTGAGCTGGCGGTAAAAGAAAATGTTATATTTGTGCCTGGCGATCCTTTTTATGTCAACAAAACGAGGACGAGAACTTTGCGACTCAATTTCTCATGCGTGGATGAAGGGACCATTCAGATTGGAGTCCGGAAACTTGGGGATGCAATTAAAAAACTGGCAACACTAAAAGCGTAACAACCGTCAACTCGGGCTCGCAATCGCGGTGATCATTGACAGCCCTTACTCCCGATTGGATCGGGATTTTGAAAACAAGATAATGGAGAGAACAAGATGATGAAAAGGAAATCCTGAACGAATTAGCAGCCTGCGGATTGAGTTGCGGAAAATGCTTTGCTTTCAAAAATGGAAAAATCGGGCATCACAGCCAGGCGCTCCAGGAATTGCCGGGGGCTATTGGGGACGCCCCACACATTTGCAGATTATTGTCTCAAAGTCTAAAACCATTGATCTCTGCTATTTTCTCACCTCGGGTTACCGACTGGCTCACACCGGATAATGAAAGATTCAATTTCCTTGACAGCTCGGTCATACTGATGCCAAGTTCTCTGGCGGCCCAGAAGCAGAGTAAACTCCGCGCAGCAACAAGCCTGCGCGATTTTCCGATTTTCCATATCTCGGATGGCTCAAAGTCCATCACGGAACACACCCGTTCCGCGGTCCTTTCAAGATTGTATCCTTATTTTCAACTCACCCATCAAAGCACTATGGCCGGAATATGGATATTTTCTTAAAAACTCAAAATCTTTAATAAGTTTGGCCCGTAACGGATTCAGATGAATATACCTGACCAGTTCCAAAAGATAGGTGTCTTCATGGCATAAGATGGATTTATACCGATTCTGAAAAAGGTGTCCGGTCCGTCTGTGTCTTCTGTTGAAATAACCGGCGTGTCCGGTCAACAATCGACTCATAACGGTTGCGATGGGAACTTGTCCGGTTCTTAACAACATGTGGAAATGATTTGGAATTAGCGCCCATGCCCCGGTTAAATAGGCTTCGCATTAAACGGGATAAACATAGCAGCTTGTATTTGTTTCGGCAAGTATACTCCCTGTTCGATCCAAAAAGTTATTGCGATCCATATCATCGACAAAGATCTTCCGACGCTCGATTCCTCGAACGATGATGTGATGGAGTGCTCCGGGAGCATCTATTCTGGATTTTCGTGGCATAACATTCATATATCATGAGCAATAAACACTGTAAACTGTAAATGTGTGGGGCGTCCCCAAAATCCCACACAGTCATACCACGATTTAAATAAAAACTGCTGGAGACACTTTGAAACGTTTGCTCAATATTTTTATTTGACGAACATTTAGCTGACGTTTACCGGATAAAATTTCTGATACAACTCCCTGGCTACCGATTTCAGACAGATCCGATTGTTTCAGACCATGTTCTTCCATTAATGCATTCAGAGCATCTATCGGATTACCCTCTATCTCATCAATATTTTGGGATTCATATGTTTCAATCAGGCTCCCGATCGTCTCCATAAGGGAAGATAATGGGTGGTTCTCATTATTCCCCACTTCATCAATAAGGCTGTCGAGGAGATTGACCAATTTATTGTAGTCTTTTTCATTATGGGGCACAGAAAATATGGGCTGGATGTCTGGCCAAACTTTTGCAATTTCTTTAAGTTGGGTATTCATTATTTCCTCCAAGATCCTCGATCATATTCTTTATGAGTAAGAATATGCCGAATATAAATCCGATGAGTATTATAGTGTATGGCAGCAATTAAACGGGCTTTGTTTCCACCAATATTGAAAACCGTTAAATTGCTGACATTATCAGCACTCGGAAAAGTCTGCCGGAGTTCGATGAATGAATTGAAATCAGTGCGTTTAGATCCGATACCAAGATTCAAGTGCAGTAGAACAATCAGGATGCTTTTTAGCAAATTCGATAAGCGCTTTCGAGTGATGATATGCATAAAAGGAATTTATCTCATTTTGAGATATATGTCAACAAAAATATAACATCAAAATCACCAGTTTATCTGGTGCATTTAATTGTTGGAATTAAGTATCATGTCCCCGGAATTCCCTTAAAAGCGTTGCCGTCATGCCATTTAAAGCAGAGTCGCCACTGTTTGTTGATCCGAATTGTATACTGTTCCTTCCTTTTACCACCGAGAGAGTGAAATGAATTTCCTGGATTCAGCGCACCAAGTTTATAAGTTAAGATGTCTCCATGAGCCCATTAGGCGGACAAGAAACGCATAAATGCATGGGCGTCCCCATTGGCCCTGGCCCACATCTCAATGGTTTTCGGATATTTCAGGACACCCCACAAGAACCATATTCGTCATCCGCCCTCAGGACCGGCCATTGGCTTTCCGCTTTCATTGGGAATTTCCAACGTCTCGTGTTTTACAGGCAGCCTTAACAGGAATCTCGTTCCCTTGCCCGGCTCGCTCTCGGCTCTGATGCTTCCCCCGTGCCAATCAACTATCTTGCGGCATATGGCTAATCCCATTCCTGCTCCTTCATATTTTTCCCGGGCATGCAGTCTCTGGAAGGGCTTGAAGATGCGTTCCGCAAATCGCTGGTCGAATCCGATGCCGTTATCGACTACAAGTATCTCACAGCTCTTTGCATCAAGCTTTGTTTGTATCTTGATTCGAGGGCTTTCTTTGCCGCGGTATTTCAAAGCATTGTCGATGAGGTTCTGAAACAGGCGCAGCATCTGATCCCCATCGGCCTCAATTCGGGGCATGTTTTCCATCTCGATCAGTCCGCCCGACTCCTCGAGATCTTCCTTGAATAGATCGACTGCTTCCCGGGCGATTTGGCCAAGGTCCACCACTTTGAACGGTTCCGGTGTTACGGCTATCCTCGAAAATTGAAGCAGGTCATGCAGAAGTTGCCGCATACGGCCGGCCGAGCTCACGACCCGATCCAGGTATTCTCGTCCTCGTGCCGTCGCACCTATTTACCGCCATGTCGCAGAAAGTCTGGATCTTTCTGCAGCGGCTCCTGCAGATCATGAGCGGCAACGAAAGCAAAGTCATGAAGTTCCTCATTGAGCCTCTCAAGCCTTGCGGCATATCCCACAAGTGCTTCATTGGACGCCTGAAGCTCCGCCGTTCGCTCCTGGACCCGGAGATCGAGCTCGTTTCTGGACTCGAGAAGCTCCTCTTCCATACGCTTGAGTTCGGTGATGTCGCGGCCAATGGACATGACCCGCTCAACCGAACCGTCCGCAGTCAGGAGGGGAGCACAACGGATCTGGAGCCAAATGCGCCCCTTGGGAGCATCCCAAACAAGCTCGACCGTCTCTTCACGCCCTGTGGCAAACACATTCTGAAGCGCGGCATTCAAGGGCTGCGCGAAGCTGTCGGGATATCCAGCCTCGGTGAGAGATTTCCCCACCATGAAGCAGGCATCCTGGCCAGTATTTTCCCGGATCTCGGAGTTGACGTAGATGCGACGAAGGTTTCGGTCAAAAAGGGAGATGACGTCGGGAGCATTCTCAACGAGCGCCCTGAGTTCTTCTTCCTTTCGGCGCAGAGCCTCCTGCGCCTGCCTTTTCTCGGTACGTCATGGAAAACCAGGACAACGCCAATGACATTTCCCGCTTCGCCCTTGATCGGGGCCGCACTGTCCTCGATGGAAATTTCCCTGCCGTCACGGGCGATCAGGGCCGTGTTGTTGGCCAGATTGGCTGCCATGCCTTCTTTGAGCACATGGTCTACTATGTCTTCGGCCGGCATCCGGGTTTTCTCGTTGATGATATTGAAAACGCTCTGAATCGGCTGTCCAAGTGCTTGTTCGAGATTCCAGCCGGTTAGTTTTTCCCCAATCGGATTCAGAAATGTGACCAGGCCTGATGCATCGGCTGCAATCACTGCATCGCCGATACTGGCGAGGGTGACGCGCAGCCATGCAGCCTGCTCCCGGATTTGTTTGTCGGCCTGATGTTTGTAGAGAGCCAGTTCGATTTGTGTCGCAAGCTCCCGTTCCTCGAACGGCTTGAGAATGTAACCGAACGGATCGGTAAACTTGGCTCGCGCAAGCGTTGCGGCATCGGAAAGAGCCGTTAGGTAGATCACCGGAACATCAATCCTGTTTCGGATGATCTCTGCCGCGGCGATACCGTCCATCGAGCCCTCCAGCCGGATGTCCATCAGCACAAGTCGTGGCCGCAGGCTGCAGGCAAGAGCGACGGCATCTTCGCCTTTTGATGCGATCCCGCAAACTTCGTAGCCGAGCCGCCGCAGTTTTCCAGAGAGGTCCGCGGCAACGATGGCTTCGTTTTCAACGATGAGAATTGTAGTTTTGTTCATATCTCGTCATTCCCTCGGTTTCAACATTGGGTACGCAATGTTCTTCTTGGCGGCGCGGTGCAGGAACGGTCCAGCAGCATGAGCGGCTCCCTCTGTGTTAATGAAAGTGAGACACTTACCCCTTGAAAAATTAGTGTAGGGCGGATAAGGAAAATCACTATGAAAACAATAGCAATTAATCAGAAAAGCAATGGTGTAAGGCGGTTAGTAAAAATAACATGAACAGTTTTATCTTGCAATAGTAATTTGTTGCCTGTATAATGGCAACATGGATCAACTTGCTATGCTTCAGCGAAAATATGAACTTTTACGTCCTCATCTGGATGAAGCATCGATGCGACTTTGTGTCGCTGCCGATGCGATTGTTCTTGGGAGGGGAGGGCCATCTCTTGCATCGAAGGCTAGCGGCCTCTCTCGCACCACTATATATGCTGGCTTTAGCGACCTCGATCAGTCGGCTCCCCCATCTGATGTTGTTCCAAAAAGCGCAGGGCGCATTCGGCGGCCCGGGGGTGGCCGTAAACGATTAGCAGAAAGAGACCCAGATTTGTTGCGAGATCTTGACAAATTGGTTGATCCTATCACTCGGGGTGATCCCGAATCTGCTCTTCGCTGGACCTGCAAAAGTACAACAAACCTGGCCAAAGAACTGCAATCTAAAGGTCATCAAGTGAGTCAGCGCAGCGTTTGGATGCTCCTGGATCAGCTTGGCTACAGCATGCAGTCGAACCGAAAAATGAAGGAAGGTACTGATCATCCAGACCGAGATGCGCAGTTTCTTTATATTGCCAATAAGGTTCAGCAATTCCAGCAGGCTGGTTTTCCGATCATTTCGGTGGATACCAAAAAAAGGAGCTGATCGGTCGATTCAAAAATGGAGGTCAGGAATGGCAAAAAAAAGGCCAGCCTGAGGAAGTGAATACCCACGATTTTGCCGATAAGGACCTCGGAAAAGTTGTACCTTACGGAGTCTACGATTTGACGCACAATCAGGGCTGGGTAAGTGTTGGGATCAACCATGATACTGCGGAGTTCGCTGTTGCCACCATTCGCCGTTGGTGGAAGCATATGGGAATGAGGCTTTATCCACGGGCCACTGAACTGCTGATCACAGCCGATGGGGGTGGTAGCAACGGCAGTCGCGTTCGCCTCTGGAAAATCGAAATTCAGAAGCTTGTTCAAGAACTCAATATGACCATACATGTTTGCCATTTTCCCCCAGGAACCAGCAAATGGAACAAAATCGAACATCGCATGTTCTGCCACATCACGGAGAACTGGCGCAGTCGTCCCCTGGAAAGCCAAGCTGTGGTCGTTCAACTCATTGCCAACACACGTACTGCAAAAGGGCTGGCAATCCAATCCGAGATTGACGATACGTTCTATCCTACAGGTATCAAAATCCCGGACGCAGACATGGCAAGACTGTCAATCGTTCGCGATGAATTTCACGGCGAATGGAATTACAAAATCTATCCGACCAACTACTGATATTGTTCAGGTTATTATTTCTAACCTCCTAAGAGAGACTTTTCCGGAGGGGGCGCCTCCAGTCGCCCTACGGACTCCTTACGTTACCCCCCACCCCACCTTAACCAGGCATCTGTACACCAAATACCCCTCGACTTTTTGTCTTGACAGAGGGGGGAAGTTCATAGTCTTAGGCAAGTGCAGCCCTCGAGCCCCTGTATCCAGATAGAATTTAACAGGGTGGCTGTTGATCACCATTTCCACCATCGGAATGTTTCCGCGATCAAAAGATAAAGGAATCTCAACAACGGAGGTTTGTGAAGAGCAGGACGAATATGGCGCCAGGATGAGAATGATGCACAGTAAAATTAGTCGTCGATATATACCTGTCATAGATGTACCCTTTTTATATCACCGCGTTTGTGCAATGATTCAACTTGCATGCCGACCTTATAAGTGTTGGGCGGCGTCTCCACTGTTCTGGCGACGGCTGCCAATCTGCCGGGACACTACGTAGCTCGCCGCCAAGATCAACGCGAACGGAATCCAAGTGCCCAGGACACTCCTGAACATGTCGTAACTTCGCTCAAACAGGGGCGCGACTACAACGGCATCAAGCCCGATCACAACTCCCAACATGCTGAGCGCAATGGCCCAAGGAGGAGAGTCTGGAAATCGCCTCATGTGATGCCATGTCAGAAGGCCGAAAGCCACGGGGGCCACGACAGCATGGATGATGAGTGTAACGTTCATCGGGAGAAGCTGGCGGCCAACCCCAATGGTTGCGCCGCAGATGGCCCAGCCGACCAAACCGTGAATGACAACGCTTGTGTATCTGTTCATGTGCTAAGACTCTCTCTTCATCCTGGAGAAGTCGTGGGATTCAGCGCACCAAGTTTATAAGTTAAGATGTCTCCATGAACCCATTAGGCGGAAAAGAAACGCATAAATGCATGGGCGTCCCCATTGGCCCCTGATTTACCTCGGTACGGCAAACGGGCACGACTACCGTACCGAAATGATTCAATTTTGCTTAAAGCGGGTTGCCATTTCTTGTTTTAAAAAGAACAACCGACTGTTTTTTACGGGTTGAGAGATTTTCAGAGTCAGGTGCATCAATGGTCATGAGCAATTTATTAAGGGTGTTCATCATTGCGGTCAACTGCTCCTCGACTCTTCCAGGATATTCTCGCTGTAAAAACTCCATGGTGTCATTTTCAGTATGCCATATTTCACCAAATGTTTCAGTTTGTGTATAGCCATCCAGATCGCCGATCTCCCAGTTTGTGGCTTCGAAATAGGCATATGGGATTCCCAGCGCTTTGAAAGGGGCATGATCGCTCCAATCTCCCGTGGTTCCGGCAGGGTAATCTGCGTTTAACCCTGGGTTGGTTTCAAGGGGAATCCCCATTGCTTTGGCAATATTTAACGCCTGTTCCCTTATCCATCCTTCTTCATCAGCACTGCCATATACATATATTTTATCTCCACCCACCAGGGTATCCAGATTAATCATGCCAATGGTATTGCTGATATCCTTAGTGCTCATTTGTGAGGCATAATGTCTTGAACCTTTAAGTCCCACCTCTTCCGCTCCGAATGCGATAAACTTGATTGTATAAGGCAAGTCTTGGAATTTCAGTGCCTCCGCTGTTGCAATCAAAGCTCCAACACCGGAAGCATTGTCTGAAGCACCCTCCCCCACATCCACTGAATCGTAGTGGGCACCAACGATAATCTGTTTTGTTGAGGCTCCGGGTATATCGGCAATTACATTAAAAGATTCTTTGAAGGCACCGTCGCTTTCGAATTCAAATTTCTGAGTGCTCACAGCTAAACCTGAATCCAGGAACTTGTTGACGATGTAGTTACGAGTACTTGTTTCAGCATCACTTCCTGCTATCCGGATTCCAATGTTTTCGGAAATATAAACCGCATGTTCCAGAGCTCGGGTTCCGGGAGTGGACGATTCTCCCGCTACCTTTATAAGCTTAACGTTCGAGTATCCACTACTTTCGTTCTCGTCGTAGGCCTTGCATGCCACGTAATAAGACGCCCCTTGCCAGAGTGTAACGGAAATGGTGGTTTCTGTTTCCATATCCGTACAGACGATTGGAGTTCCATCAGGATAGGTGGAATAACAAAAGGTGTATCCTGTTGCGCCATCAACCGGTGTCCAGGAGATGGTTACATCTATATTTTCTATGCATTTTGTTACAATCGGAGATTCCAGTGCAGCATAGGTGAGACTGCAGCTGATGAAGAATAGAGAAAATGCGAACAGAATAGGAATAATTTTTTTCACGGCTTGTCCTTATTTATTGTTTTGATTACATATTTACTATTATACCTAAAAGCTGCATCTAAATAGTATTAAAATATTGATATTGATATAAAGGGATTGGTATGCCCTACGTTATCATGGCGCCATTGGTTATGTGACCCCCCACGATAACATGCAGTTGAGCAGCTTGTCTGCTCAAACTGCCTCGTTGGACTATATGATTTTAAAAACAGGTCAGCAAGTTACCATCTATTTCCGAAAAGCATAAAAGCATAGACGTCCCCATACCATCCCCAATCCAGCCTTTTCAAAGTATTTCTTGGTCAGCCCTCTATGATCGTCTACGCTATATTGCCGTGAAGTCTCCGGCCTTCCTGGCCCGTGCCACTCCCAGCAAATAGGTGTCCAATGCCGCGTCCGTGCTCGGCATATAGGCCGCTGCCAGGGCCATGTTGACGCAGCCGCTTCTGTCGTCCTCGGTGACAAAGATGATGCGTTTGTTTTCGGCGGCGGCTTTGAGGACCGCCGCTGCGCATTCCTCAGGCGTAATGGCGTTTGCCGGGGCCCCACCGGCCTTGTCCCAGATGGCAGTGTCCACGGTGCCTGGGATAACCGTGGAAAAGCGGATGCCGTCGTCCCAATATTCATAGCGCAGCGAGTTGGTCATGCTCAACAATGCCGATTTGGTAGCTGCGTACATGCTCTGTAAGGGAAAATTCATAAAAGCAACGCCGGAGGCGGTGTTCAAGATATGGCCGCTTTTCTCGGCCTTCATATAGGGGAGCGCTGCGCGAATGCCGTAGAGTGCTCCATGGAAATTGATGGCAAAGGCCTTTATCCAGTCCTCGTTGCTCAATTCCTCGAAAGCACCGCCCAGACCCAGGCCGGCGTTGTTGAACAGCAGGTCCAGCCTGCCACCGCCGAAAGCCGCCGCGCTGTCCACCATGGCCTTGACGCTTTCTTCCAGGGTCACATCCGTCTTCACGCCCTGCACTCTGTCGGGATACCGGGTCCTCAGCCGCTCCACGTGTTTCGTCAGATTCGCTTCATTGATGTCGGCTATGGTCACCGCCCTAACGCCCATCTCCAGCATGGCCTCCACCAGTGCCAGTCCAATCCCCGACGCACCGCCCGTGACGGCCGCAACCTTACCTTCATAATAGGCTTTCATCCTCTTTGTCTCCTTTTCCTGTAAAGGACCTCGTCGATCTCCCATGAATCCTGAAATCCAATTTTTCTTGACGTCCAGGTATGCCCACACTATAGTTTTCTACGCAAAAAATTAATTTTTATCAACTACTTTAAGCTCTTAACATAGAAATCAGGTGACGAAAAACAAACTTTTCAAAGAGGCCAACCTTTCACTCGAAGTCGTCATACTCCTGTTTGCGGGAATGGCGATGCTCGTCCTTGGCCTGCTGCTGTTTCCTGTTTATGCAGGCATTCTCTCCTACTATGAAGACGGCCTCTTCGGCCTTATGCTGGTCGTATATGCCCTTCAGATCATATCCATGGGGAAGACACCATTCGGGGACATGCGAAGATCCCGGACAGTCATTTTATTCGGCGTAATCATCGCTGCAATAGGGATTGTCACCTGTTTTATCCCGGACATCTTCGGAAATATTCCTCGCATTCTCCTCATCATCTTCTTCGGAGCCGGCGGCCTCATCCTTTTCGTCCAAATGCTCTTTGGTCAAAACAGATACCGGCTCTGGCGAAAATACGGCGGCATCTTCAATCACCTAATCCTTGCGTGTGGAGTCGTCTATCTCGTCCAGATATTGATTGCATTTTTAATTTTCGATCCAAACCTCCTTAGAGGAGCGCAGGTGGCAACCGCGGCTCTCCTTTACGGGCTTGCACTTTTTTATCTCGCTTGTGTTCTGCAAAGAATCACATGGCGCTATCCTCCCACGCAACAAAAACCGCCATCTGATGGCGGCCTCTCCATGGACAACGTTATTCTCCTGCTGACGGGTGTTTTCATGGTCCTCCTGGGTCTCCTGCTGCTTCCCGTAAACCTTGGCCTCCTCCCATTCTCGGGAGGTGCCCAGCTCGGGCTTCTGATGGTCATATTTGCCATCCAGATGCTGGCACTCGGAAGCACCCCCATCGGGGCCTTTCCCAGGTCCTGGTTGATCATTCTGCTCGGGTTTTTCTTTGGGGCTCTCGGTGTTATATCATGCATCATCCCTGACATTCTCGTCATGCCGCTCACCCTCCTCGTCGGCCTTCTCAATATCGCTGCGGGTATCATTGGGATTGTAAAAGTCACCCTGAAAGCGAGGAAAACCGCTGAGCCAATTCCAACGACTCTTTTGAAGATCAATTCCGCCCTACTTGTCACAAACATTTTGACCATTCTTTTTGGAACGACAATGCTTTTCGCCAACTTGGTTACAGGACTCATCATCGGAATGGTTCTTGCGGCAAACGGGTGTGTCCTGCTTTACCTGCTCCATCAATTGGTATCTTTGGAAAAAACGCAAAGACGGAACACAATAGGGATTTTTTCGTCTGTCTCACTTTTTGGTCATTGTTGATTAAATTGAAGTGCAGCCTACCTGCCCTATCAATAAGGTGCATAGGGACGCAAAAGGAGAACGGATTTGGAAAATGATAGTCGGTATGACAACGATTCTTTTAAAGACAAAGTGGAGATAATCACCGGGGCGTCTACCGGCATAGGACTTGGCTTGAGTCGCGGCCTGCTCGAGCGGGGCGCGGAGGTGTATATGAGCAGCCGGACGCCAAAAAACATCGCCGCCGCCGCCGAATCTCTTCGGAAACACGGGGGACGCGTCCATGCCCAGGTTGTGGACGTACGTGACGAAGATGCGGTCGATAATTATATCGAATTCGTAGGGAGCAGGGGCCCAA
>CAVVEP010000043.1:0-68327 GCA_963747015.1 uncultured delta proteobacterium | reverse complement strand
ACGAGTGCGCCCTTTTCAGCTGATATAGTTGCCAGAGTAAGAGCAGCTTGTGATAGGCGGTCCATGAAAAAGACAGTCGGCTGATCGATTGTGGGAAGAATCCATGCCATGTTGTTAACTGTTACTGGTTTGTAACCAGGGAGCCAACTTCCACAATGCGGACAACTCCATGCAAACCGATGCTTAGGGGTTCCATTCTTGTCCCGCATAATCTCTTGAATAACGAGGGGTGTTGCGCTGGCGGGGGAACATTCTGCAAAATCGAAATCAACACCCAACGAGAAGATCTTCCTTTACCTGAATTGATGCAACATCACCGTTTAGCCGAGCTATTGGATAGGATTTCCAACCCAAAAATGACATAATAGTCAGAACATTGCCACACGTGCCCCCTACCCAGGAGCGAACAGGTTGGGAACTGATTGGGACTAATTATGATATCAAGAGCTATAAGCCCTGTACCATAAATAGACGGTTGAAATCTCTGATGTGTTCTGGTCATTTCGAAACACCGCCTTTCAAAATGTTCCTTCGAGGACTAGGATATACATCACCCTCAAGCCAAACATGAATGAACTCAACATTTTGAGAATTTTCTGAAGCCCGTCCTGATACATTATATTTATACCCTATTGATTCCAAATATGCCACAGGAAGATTGCGTTCGAGCGCAGCCATAAGTGCTCCCAAGGCTAAAATTTTGCTCCCAGTTGGTGAAAGAACAAGAAGTGACCCCCCAAACTCTTTAAAAACTGGATTGCGCAAATCATCAATGCGCAAAACAGTCCTATAAATATCGAGTGGGTCACCTTCAGCAGCATAAATAACATTTCGTGGATCAACTGTCCAAGCGCTTTCTATCTCATTCAAATAATATTCTGAAAGTTCGTCGGAGAGCCTCGGCCGATTAGACGGAAAAGGCAATATTGGACAAGTATCATGTGGCTGAATATATTCAAAAATACGTTGCAATGCGGCTCGGCGTCCGCGTGCCAGTTGTGGAAGCCAGAGCTTTGCTGCATTTGCATTTTTTTCAAGCGCCCAACCGCCTCTAAAACCATGGATAAACCCGACCTTATCCCCAGCAATAGGCACAATTGATTCATCAAGTTTTGCGTCCGGCATTACAAACAAGTGAAGATTAGCAGGACCAGGATAATTTTCCATTCTTTCAGTCAGATAACGAATCAGCGGGAAGCTTGTTCCAATTGACATTGCACTCATATCGACAACAACATCTGTGAAATTATCGAAATTTCGTTTATGCAGTTCTTTTACAATATTACGGCCTCCAACGACGGCATTATCGCTACCAAAAATGTCAAAAGGCAAAAGATCACATTTTTCCAATAAGTTAACAAGCTCTTTGACGTTTTCCGTGGCTCTCTCAACTAATTTTTTATCAGGGTTAGGCCGTTGTTCTTGAATGAATAGAGCATGGATTTGATTTGTAACTTCTCCAATTCGGCGGCAAAGTGCTACTGCGCGCGGATCAAAACCTGCACCGCTAATCAACAGAGTATTTCGGGACTTCGATTCAAAATACTCAGCTATAAAATCAGCTGCTAATTGACTTTTGTGAACGATACATGGGTCCCAATTATATGTTTGTGGCATGATTTTACTCTTTGTCCAGTAGCTTCGTTAAATCGCTAATACGCTGTTCTACAAATCCTCCACGTTTTAGCGAAAGACCATAATGAACAAGAAGTATCCCCCCCAATTCTATTAAACACCACAATCGTTTCTTCGTTTTATGATTAGGCACGAGCGTGAAGGCATTATATGCAATACCGTACTGCAACACACTTGCGAGATTTGGGTATCGTTCCGGGATGTCGTCAAAATCTGTCTGTAGTATGCCGATGGCTATTGCCCCACTCCCGAGTGGCGCATTGGGCTCAAGGCTTTTTCGAACACACAGCTTGCCAATCCACTCGGCAATTCTTCTCACATAAATACATTGCGGGAAATCCCACTGTTGAACCATCTCGGTTGTTGTTCTCTGATAAGTTTATTTTGGACACTAGAACTAAGCGAAGGTGGTTTTGCCCTGACAAGTTGGGTCTCTGAGCGTGACACTAGTCTAGAAGCAAGCTGTAGAAACTGTTCTGCATTTTCAGAACTCGCATCGCAAATTGAATCGATTCCGAAATAATATGGGCGATTAAACTTGTGCAACAGATGAATTCTGGCACCATCGGCAATACCTCCATCGGCTGTTAGCGGACGTGACGGATCTGGATCGTCACCTTGGTTTTCAAATAAACTTCTTTGAGGTATTCTTTTAGCATACCGTTCCATTAGGATATTTAACATTGAAGCCTTCACATCTTCGGAATTGTCCTCGCCCATAGAACTTTGCACATATCGATCAATTTTCGCTTCAAAACGAGCACGACGCTCCTGTATAATTCCATGTCGTTTTTGTATCTTATTGGTATTTTCTTCGAGAGTTTTTAGTTGACCCGCTGTGACTTTTTCCGATTCCGTTAACAAGAGATCGCTTAGATCTTTAAGCATGCGTCTGCTAAAAACATCCATTTGAGAAAGGTATCTATTTGCCATATCCTTCGCCATTTTACGAAATGCTCGCCTTTGGTTGCCACGATCATCTCCACTTTGAAGCCTAATATAGGTGATCTCACGAGCAGGCTTAAGGCCGGGCTCTGTCTCAGCACCTGTAGTATAGTTGCCATCAGCAAGAATCTCTTTGGGTTTGAGTGCATCAAGTCGCATAAGTATCCATCGAGCAACTCTCAGCTCGCGTCGAGCCAGCCATCTTTGAAGTGCGCTTAATTGAGTGGGATGCAAATTGTGTGCATCGTCGAAGATAACGAGTGGACGTAGCTCTGCAGATTCTCCACCATCAGACACACGAAATGCTTGAATCACATCAAACGGACGATATGCGGCAACGGCATCTGCATCAAGGCTAATAATGTCCGGAGCAATTAAGGCGGAGGAAACATTATAAATCGACAATTCAATCTGACGCGCACGTTCAAGAACAGAAAAGCTGTTGGCGCCACCTATAGCTGTAGTGGCTGCTTCAGCATCGACTCGTGGAACAATTTCAATTGAATTCAAGATCGTGCCCCCCGGCCTGCAAATTCCTGTACCATCCAAGCACTGTTCGGGCTTGAAGCAGCGCAATCATTAGACCAGTCTTTAAATGCTCGGGATATGGGAACTCCCGGAGAGTCTCGGTATTCTGTCTCCAATGGAAGACGGCAGCCCACTACGATTGGGCTTTTATTGATAAGAGCCTTGCACTCAACTAAAGCATGCAAAAGAGATTTGTAAGTGGGCAGATCCTCATTGCGGAGAAGCGTTCTGATTGTTGGATACAAAAAAAGACGAGATAAAGTTGTTTTCCCACTCCCAGGCGTTCCAATTATCGTGGTCAAACGATCGAAGAGGCGGTCTTCTTGAGCTGGTTTCCGGAAAAAAGTCATCAACGGCTTGGCGTAACGACTGGTAGAAATGCTTCGTCTTCTCGGAGATACTCCGTAGCTCTTTTTTCAAATGGATTAGTCACGTCTAACGCCTCAAACATGTCTTTGCCTTCTCCTAAAAAGCGGACGCATGGAATGCGCCTTAATATCTCCTTCGCGCTCACCACCACTCGTTTCTGCCCATATGAGTGCTATCGAATTATTTGGAGTGTTATGTTCAAGTATTAGAGGCAATGCACAGCCTCCATAGCCAAGCCCTAAATGTTCAACTCCCCCTACATCGGTATGCTTAGTCTGGATAATAGGGTCGTAATATTTTTTCGTAAGCTCAATCAAATTGGCATTTGCATTTTTATCAGCATCAACTGGAAAATCATGGGGCAAAACCATGCCAAATGAAAAGTGGACTTTCGAAAACCACTTTTGAGTATCGATACTATCTTTAGATTTATCAACATGAAGTTTTATTGTGTCTACTCCCTTATGAGATGCAATGTAATGGTGAATGCAAAGCATTGAATTTTTCTCGAATGGTGGATTTGTTTTTGCTGCCAGTTGCGCTGATTTGAAAAACCGCATCATCTTGCCTTTCCACCGACCTTTTTCTTCGTCATATCTTATGAACGAGGACCCCGTTCCTATAAAATCATCAAAAAGATATACAATGGCGAATTGTGCTGTAGAATCCCCTAAATCCTTGCGCAAATTGTCCAGCAAATCCTCCCATTTGTCGACGTCAATCTGAGTGGCAACAACTAATTGTTCGTTTGTTAAAACACCAACATTTGAATGCCTCAATGCATCGATACGAGAACCGTCGCTAAGTGCCATAAATAATGTCTTGCGTCTAAGGCATTCGAACTCAGTTTTAGCTTGTGGATTTGTCCAAATGCGATATTTTTGTATATTGAGTTTATCCGCTATAACTGTCAGAATGAGATCTTCAACATCATGAGGATAAAAGAGTTCAACAAGATGATGTATCTCTGGTAGGCTAATATAAACAAGGCCTTTGCGAACAAACGCATAGGCGGTTTCTCGCTCTTCAGGATGATCAAATTGTTGTAACCAGGCAACCAAACTTTCGATAAACCTTACACCTGCCAGGAAATCGCGATATCCATCATATTTCCAGCGCGCCATCATACGCAACCAAGCAAACTCCTCACGGGCATGTTCATCAGACCACTGCATGATTTGGCTCAAAATTCGAAGACCGAGATCTTGATTCGACCTTTTCCCCCACCTCCTTTAAGAATTAAACGAGCTCCATTCCCTGTAGCATTCTGTAATGCTCGACAGAGACCCAAGGTTACCTGTACCCCTCGCTGTCCAATAGGTGCTAAATTCCAACAAGTGGTTGGGTCCACCGACAACTTATCGACACTAAGAGAATAAGGCCCGCGCAGTAATTCGAAGTCATTCCCGGCCATCGACCGCGATCCCCAATTGTCAGTATGGAGAAATCATCTGCCTTGCTACCAAAACTCGATATTTGTCTGACAACCAGTTGCTTCGAAACCCTTGGGCAAGGATATCAACTGAATGACTCGATCGCACCACCCTTATCCCTTCAACTTCGCTATTATGAATTATTTGGTTGGCGATCTCCCAAAGGCGGTCTTCAGGAATAATCGTTTTAGGCTCTAATGTAATTTGGAATCGGCGTTCGTCTAGTTTGGCGATATCCTTCAAATCAGGGCAGCATCGCAGTTCATGAGCGAGTTGTTTTAGCTCTGGCCCTGGTTCAGGAGTTCCATCAGGATGATCATTATCCGATAATAATGAGATTTCAGCCCCGTTATAATAGCCAATGAGTACCCTTATCCCACCAAGATTGAGGCAAACATGACTGTAGATCATTCCGTACTGAAGCACCGCGGCCGGTCGCAATACCAATAATTAAACCAGTTTCAAGCAACCTCACTAATTCTTGAATTATTGCGGGGCACGGAGGCCTGGATCGATCGCGGTTGTCTACCAAGGTACCGTCATAGTCAAAAACAGCTGCCGAGAATTTAGCGCATGCTAATTTCTTCCTGAACGCTGCTAAAGATTTCCTCCAAGAATCAAGGGTTTCAAATGTTTCCAGGTGGCTTATAGGCATTCCAGCCTTACGCTCAATTATTGCGGCATCGTGCTGAGAGAGCTTTCCGTGGGATTTCGTTTTGCGTGGTAGAGCAAGACTGTAAAGTCGACGTCCAAATACTGGCACCTTTGGTCTGCCTGGATCAATTCCTTGGGACAATCCAGCCCAACCAGCCATATGAAAGGCTGCGACAAGAGATGCTATAGATGCATCTAAATATTCACCCTTAATATACAAGCATGCAACCGGGATCCCTTTTGGGGATCAAGGCTAATGTTTTCTTAGCTAAAGCGTTGTCTTCAGGTGTTATGAAAGCAAGGATTCCGCTACTTTTCCCTCGTTTTGCAATCCAGTTGTGCCTGCCGTGAGCAAAGTTCCTATAATCAGCCACTTGAAGGTTCCCGAGGGCAGCTTCACTAAATTTTGATTCAAGATCAATTGCACCTATTTTCGAAGAAACACCGTGCAGAACAACAATAGTCTCCTTTTCCCATAAATCAGCAGTAGCATTTTCCCATTCTAACAGTAAGGATTTATCAAGGCCAATATTTTTGGCTTCAGGGATGCAATCCGATCTGATAGAAACTTCCTTATAGGCTCTAGCAATAAAGATGCAAAACGCGAGAAGCGAATTGGTTGCCAAAAAGCCATCTTTACCAGACGGCATTTTGAAATCAAATGTATCCACATAGTTATGTTGCTTGGCCTTGTCGACCAGCGGGCCTGCTGGGCTGGCCGCAAATCACGCCGATTTGGGAGTATTCACGCCTGACAACAGAAGAAAAACTTGAGAGGATATCAGCATTTCTACCCCCTGCACTAAGTAACCAAACAGATAAGGGTGAATCCATCTCTTCGGATAATACGTCCAGAGGAGTAGAGACCGTAGAAATGCGTCTGGCATACCGACGATGAGAATTTGCCATAAAATGCGCAGCGGTAAGTGACCCTCCCGATCCAATGGCCACCAATGGGTAGGATGCGGCCGTAAGACAGCCTTTTTGAAGATCGAGATATCAAATCCCTTCGCCCATTCGTAAGTCTCATAAAGATTAGCGATTTCGCCTACATATGGTTTGCCCATGCTGATTTATCTCTCTTAAAAAATGAGCCTAGTTATGCAAAAGTTAATGTGTAAAATTAGCTTAAATCGAAGAGAAGACGCTTTCTATTTAAAATTAACAAATGGAGACATCATATATTGTTCCTTTCAAGAATAAAAAATGAATTATAAAGAGAGTAATTATATCGATATGTTATACTTGGCAAGATGATTCTGGACAAACTTTATCTGTACCTGAAAGCAGGTTTTTGCTAGTTCCTCAAGGAGGTATTTTGAGGTACTCTCAGGTACGATGAGGTTTTTGGCCTCATCGCCTAAGATTCTGTAATGATTAAAATTTGTAGTGATTTCTTGCTCTTGCTCGATTCTGCTGTACGGCCTTTCACGCCGGAGACAGGGGTTCGGTAACAATTGCTTAAATAATTTTCGTCAAGGAGAAAGCTCAAACTTTTGAGCTTTACGAATTATTTGGCATTGCAAGAGGATTTTTTTAATCATATGTTATTCTTATTTCATTTCAAAAAACGTCGGCCAGGAGCAGAAGCATGGAAAAAAGTCGTTTAGGCAAGACCGGGCTAATGGTTTCGGAACTCGGTTTCGGCGGGATCCCCATTATGCAGTTGGAAGCAAACGATGCCGCTGAAATGGTCAGGTATTGTTTCGATCGCGGCGTCAACTTTTTCGATACGGCAAACATGTATATGGACAGTGAAGGAAAAATCGGGCAGGCCTTGGAAGGCGTGCGCGACCAGGTTGTAATCGCCACCAAGACGTTGGAAAGATCTAAGGAAAAGGCGGCCGAACATATCGCCAACAGCCTTGAGCAGCTTCGCACCGATTACATAGACCTTTTTCAATTCCATAACCTGTCCGAGGAATCTGAATTGGAAACAGTGCTGGCCCCCGGCGGCGCGATGGAGGCGGTAACGGAGGCAAAAGGTAAGGGCCAAATCCGGCATATCGGGTTCAGTGCCCATAATAAGGACACGGCTCTCAAAGTCGTTAAAACCGGGCTGTTTGAAACTATTCAGTTCCCTTTCAACTTTTTGGAAACCCAGGCCCTTGAAGCCTTGCATCCGGCGGCCCTGGAAAAAGACATGGGCATTATAGCCATGAAACCTTTGGGCGGCGGCATGCTTGAACGGGCCGACCTGTGTTTTAAATTTCTCCAGCAATACCCGCATGTGATACCCATACCCGGAGTATCCAATAAAGAAGAATTCGATCAGATCATGGCTATGTACGAAACGCCTCAACCGCTGACAGACCAGGACCGACAGGACATAGAAAGCATACGTGAACAACTGGGAGATTCATTCTGCAGGCGTTGCGGTTATTGTCTGCCCTGTCCGCAAGGGGTGATGATCAGGGAGGCCCAGATGTTTCCGGCCATAATGAATCGTCTGGCGCCCTCGCAGGCCATGGTTTTTATGAAAAACGCGATTGCCACGGTGGACGAATGCATCGAATGCGGCGAATGCGAAGAGAAGTGCCCTTATAACTTACCCATCGTTGAGATGCTCAGGCGCCATGCAGAGGGCTTCCGGGAACTCGAGGCCTCGCTAGGCTGAAATAAAATATGTATAAGAGCCATCCCCGAAAAAGGACAATGCATTGAATCTTATCGGGGGTTATTCAATCGGACAAGAGATTGATCTTATTCACCCTGCGCACATCAGGCACAAGAAGCAATGAAAAACAAACGGAGAAGATACGGTTTAGATATTAAGGTCATTTTTTTGATGGTTGAAAGAGTCTTTATGGGATGCACGAGATCAAATTTCGAATTTTCTCGCTTTCTGCTTTAATGTGTCCCTCCATGTGTCCTTTTCTCTGCAAAATGGTCCAAAGCCTTACGAAAAGACACATAAAGTACACATGGGATTTTTTATAAACCAACTAATCTATTGTATTTGTTTAGTTTATATGGTGTCCTGAATATCGGAACAAGTGCCTGTCACGCCGGGAGACAGAATGTCTTTTTCAGTAAAATGAAATTTCGCCTGCCTTTGGTAGCTTTTTCTGGCGACAGCCTGCGTAAGTGATTAATATTATTTACGCCATGCACGGCATGCACAAGAGAGGTCGAAATTCAGAAGACCGAAAATACGCTATTAATTTGAATAGTTAAAGATATTACTTCCTGGAAGGCGGTTTAATTTGGGAGCAGCGTAAGTTATGGTCTAAGCTGAATAAGAGTTCCGGTGCGGAACTATTCCTGGTACATCTTATCAATGATATTTTCATACTTCTCGGCAACGATCTTTCTCTTGATCTTCATGGTGGGGGTGAGCTCGCCGCCGTCCTGGGTGAATTCGTCGGCAATCAGGGTGAAGCGTACGATCTTTTCGTATTTTGCCAGGTCAACCGACAGATTATTGATCCGTTTGCTGTAGAAATCGATGATCTCTGGCTTTGTTACCAGATCTTCCCGGGAGGAATAGGCGATATTATTATCCTTTGCATACGCCTCCAGTGCCGGGAATGACGGGACGATAAGGGCGGTCAGAAATTTCCGCCTGTCACCGATCGTGGCGATCTGCTCGATATAATGGTCCATACCGATAACCGTTTCCACGTGCTGGGGAGCGATGTTCTTCCCCTGCGCGGTGATGATGAGGTCTTTTATGCGGTCGGTGACGCGCAAAAAGCCGTCTTCATCAACGACGCCCACATCGCCGGTCTTGAACCATCCGTCGACAAATGCCTTTTGGGTCTCTTCAGGCATGTTGTAGTAGCCCTTCATGATATTTCCGCCCCTGGCCAGGATCTCACCGTCTTCACCGATCCTTACTTCACATCCCTTGATGGGTCTGCCCACGGTGCCGAATTTGAATGCCCCTGGTGAGTTGCAGCTGATCATGGGAGCTGTCTCCGTCAGACCGTATCCCTGACAGATGAGCAGTCCGGCAGCAAAGAAGAACTCTTCGATCTCCTGAGAAAGCGGTGCTCCACCGGCAGAGAAGAAATTCTTCGGCCCTCCGACCACTGCACGGACATTGCTGAGCACGAGTTTGTCCGCTATGGCATGTTTGAGTTTCAGGACAGCTCCGACGGGTCTATGGTCTTTCTTGCTGTATTCATATTCCTTTCCTACAGAGATGGCCCAGTTAAAGAGCCTTTTTTTGTTTCCGGACGCCTTGTCAAGTCTGTCATATACTGTCCCGTAAATCTTTTCATACAATCTGGGCACGCTTACCATGCAGGTGGGTTTTACATCCGGCATGTAAGCAACGATCTCCTTCTGATCCGCCACATAATTGTTTTCAGCGCCGCACCTGAATATGTAATACGACCAGGTTCTCTCGTACGCATGGCTCAGCGGCAGAAAGCACAGGCTTCTGTCATTGGCGCCCACGTCGAACCGTTCGTCGATGGCATAGAACTGGTTGAAGAAGTTCGAATGCGTCAGGATCGCTCCCTTCGGGTCACCGGTAGTGCCGGAGGTATAGATCAGGGTCGCTGTCTCGTCGGGATGTACGTCTGAGAGTCTCTTTTTAAGCTCGTCGTCCTTTGACGAGAGTTGCCCCTGCTTCATGAAATCATCGAAGGTGACGCTGTCGTCCCCTTTGAGGTCGATGTCCCGGTCAAATACCACGATCTTTCCGAGCTGTTTCTGGCCGGCCATGAATGATTTCACTTTTTCGTACTGAGCTCTGTCTCCCGCAAAAATGAGCTTTATGTCGGCATCGTTCACGATATACTCGGTCTGTTTGTCAGTATTAGTGGCATATATGGGTACAGAGGTTGCCTTGATACTCAAAATGGCAAAGTCGGCAATGGACCATTCAGGCCTGTTCCGGGAAACGATGCCCACCATATCCCCTTCTCTGATGCCTTCTTCAAGCAGGGCCTTCGCCACTGCCCGGATACGCTCGCCAAGCTCCTCGTACGAGATGGATTTCCACTGCCCTTCTTCTTTGTAGCGCATTGCGGTTTTGTTCCCGTACTTCTCCGCATTCTCTCTGATCATAACCGCCAGATGGTCCTTATTCATTGCGTCCCTCCTTATTTACGTCCTTCTATCTCTGCGCTTTTCTTCCCGCTTTTCAATCTCTTCGGCAAAAAGATCGAGGCGCAGAGGACAGGGAGATTGATTAAGATCGACATATTGGCACTCAGATTGATTGCATTGCACAAACAGCTCGTCTTTTGATTTACGACTGATGGAAGGATTATTTTTTAAAATAATTTCAACATCCTCACATACAACAGCACAAAAATAATCTTTTGCCCTTCGGTTTGCCAATGGTTTCCTTCTCCCTTTCCGGGGCCAACCGGATGTCCGTGATATTTTGACATTTACCAATGCTCATATATCCCGATCTTCCACTGCCTCGGATCTGTCATTCGTTTTGGTTTATTGAGAATATTCAAATATGGACGGAATTTGTGAGATCGCCGCATGCTCAGATGTGACTAACGTACATTATCTCTTCGAGTCAATTCGGTAAGTTTACATCTATTTTCGTGCAGATGCCAAGGCAAAACTTGTATGGACATCAACCCAAGGATACATAACCCGGTCTTGATAACTAGGTTTCCATCCATAAATGGCCCTTTTCCGCAATCACATTAATGGATGGACACCAACTAACTCTTGGAGGATGACTGTAATCTTTGCATCAGGAACTCATAGGCTGCTTTGATTTCCACAAACCGTTCCTTGTTGCCCCCTCCATCAGGGTGGGTCTTTTTCGCCAGTCGCCTGTAGCAGCGACGAAGTTTCATGCGATCCATCCCTTGGAAATCCTCAACAGAGATTTCAAGACAGCGACAGGCCTCCTTCTCGGTGGAGGATGGGGTGGAATGGGTCTCCTTTTGTCTATGAAATTGATGCTTCCACAGAAAGTCTTCCACGAACTCGGACCAGACGGTCCCGGATTCGAACGTGGTATCGAAATATTGGGTAAGGTACTTGATCAGGTAGGGGTGGAGCGTTTCCCAATCCCGACGATCCACGCCACTGAAAAACCGTGTATCTCGGTTTAATCGGCAAAGGTCATCCACAAAAAAAAGGTCGATCTTTTCCGGGTCAAGGGCCGAAGGATGGTGGCGTGTTCGCAGATTTCTGAAGTGGGTCTGAAGATGGAGGGATGTATAGATATAGGAACGTATTTCATGGGGTGGGAGTTCGTATTCCATTTCTTCGATGAGATTTTCGATTTCATCGCGGCTTTTTTCAAAAAGCACATAAAGAAATGAACAGGCACGCCGGTCCATATCTTCCATCTGCATTCTACCGAATCGGAGGTAATGTATCCGGCGTTTGTCAAAGGAATGAAGCTCTTTTTGCATTTGCAGACGTTTGTCGAGGGGCAGGGAATGCCAGGGTTTTTCGGATTTTTTTGATCGCTGAAACCGTTCCACAATCCTTCGAATACGGGGATCCAGGAAAGGCATGAGAAGATTTTCCATTTCATCTTCGGGATCTTCCTTTCCCATGGCCCGCAGCTTTTCAATAAGAGATTCCCGCATATAGAAGCTGTTGCCTCCCGGGTATTCGATGTAGATGCCCGGATCGGGACCCATATCGATCAGCCTGCGATGCTTCAGCAGGCCTCCGTCGCGGTAGGACTCGGAAAGAACAAAGCTGCGCCCACTCTTCGTATTTTTCCTTTTCAGGTACAACAGGGCAACTCCGGTGATGAGGCAGGAGCCAAAAGCTGATTATGGAGTCTTTGTCTCTCGCGGATTTTCATTGTTCCAAACATACGGTCAGTATTTTTCTTTCACATACGCCAGCGATTCCTCCATGGCCGCAAGGGTCAGGTTCAGGTCTTCCTCCGTGTGTCGAAAGCTGATATAAGCGTGGTGGAACGGTGAGAAGAAGAACCCCTTACGGATGAGTTGCGTATAGAAATCCGTCCGTTTGTTCTTGTATTCCCCTGTTTCGTCCTTGTCGAAGGTGATGTAGAACATGGGGGCCACTCCGGTCAAGCGGGCGCCCACGGGATACTTATCAAGAAGCAACCGGATCTTTTCCATAAAGCGGTCGCCCTTTTCCCAGATGTTCTCAAGCACTTTATCCCGCTCAAGGATTTCTATGGTCTTCAACGCGGCGACAAAGCCTTCGCTGTTGGGGAAAAAGGTTGAGGAAATAAAAAGCTTATCGGCGGCCATCATCATGACGTCTTTTTTGCCGGTCACGACGGAAATAGGATATCCGTTGGCGATCGCCTTCCCCAGCACGGTCAGGTCGGGAGTTACGCCGTAGAGTTCCTGCGCGCCGCCCATTCTGAGCCTGAAGGCGGTCCGTATCTCATCAAAGACCAGCACCGCGCCGTATTTGTCCGCAAGATCCCTTGCTCCCTGAAGAAACCCGGAGGCCGGTTCCTGCATCTCCTGATGATTCGGATGGCCGAAGGGCGTCATGATAATCGCGGCCGTTTCATCCCCGTGGGTCTCCATCAGCTTTTCCAACTGGTCGAGCCTGTTGTATTGAAACTCGAATACGTCTTCATAAAATTTTGAAGGAATCCCGCCTTTCATTTCAACGCACCAGTCATGCCATCCATGGTAACCGCAACGCATGACTTTGACCTTGTTTGTATAGGCGCGTGCAATACGAATACTCGCG
The DNA here is from genome assembly GCA_963747015.1 of uncultured delta proteobacterium. Taxonomy (GTDB): domain Bacteria; phylum Desulfobacterota; class DSM-4660; order Desulfatiglandales; family Desulfatiglandaceae; genus DUZB01. The sequence goes on along the minus strand of CAVVEP010000043.1, from coordinate 55,137 downwards.
GTGGTGGCATCGGAGCCTGTTTTCAGAAAGATACTCATCTCGGATGAGGGCACAAGCCGGGTCAATTTTTTGGCCAGCGCATTCTGGAAGCTTTGTGTCAGGGTGAAGCAGAATCCTTTGTCCTTTATCTGTTTGCAAACGGCCTCATCCACCTCTTCTTCCCGATAACCGATGATGATGGGGCCGTAACCGCACAGAAAATCGACAAATTCGTTGCCGTCGACATCGGTCAGTCGGCAGCCTTTGCCGGTTTCAAGAAATATGGGGTATTCTCCCTCGATAAAATCGCCGGGCTTTCTGGCCCCTAAAACGCCTCCCGGCACCAGTCCCAGCGCCTCTTCAAAGAGCTTCCGACTCTTGGTGATGTTCAGTTTTGGTGTCTCTTTCATGGAAAGCCTCCTGTCCTGTGTTACACTTCAAACATGGATGATATCTTTTCCGTCTGATGAATTCTTGCGCCCCGCTTCAGGAACGCCGCAAGAAATTTGTCCGGGTCGATGCAGCCTTCAGGAGCCGTTACGCCTTTCTGGGTCACATCGCCGTCATTCATCATGAGCGCCGCAATGGATGCGGGAAGTCCTGTCCCGGGCGCCATCCTTCCCACCATATCGGCCGTGTAGGTCACCTTTTTACCGTCTCGCACCCCTTTAACGATGACTTTCAGGCCCGAAGACTGGGGCCCTTTGTCTCTTCCCTCGGGGATCGTCTCCCAAAGCTTGAGGGTCAGGTCGTAGGGGATTACGGTTGTTCCTTTGATATCCATGGGTTTCTGACTTAAGAAGCCGGAATTTTTCTGCTCCTTGATCAGCTCATCCACCCAGTCGGGGATCAGCGCCCCCTTGATGACGACATTTTTCACGCCTTTGATATATCTGGGAATGGTCAAGGGTTGCGGGTGACCCACATAGCGGACATGACACGTCCCAAGAGGCGCCAGAAACTCTTCCGCGACTACTTCGGTCCCCCCCTCCACTTGGACCAGCTCCCCGTTGAGATACTGTGGGACCTTCCCCAGAGTCATATGCAGACTATGGTCCCAGGCGGCGCCTGCCAGTTCGGCAATGGCCACGACCCAGTAGAGATAGATCTCGTCAACGCTGTCCAGACGATCCGCGAACCACTTTACCAGGACGTTGTTGGTGCCCGGGTCCGAGCCCATGCCTGTAAGAACGGTAATACCGGCTTCCCGGGCCATTTTGTCTATTTCGGAGTTGAACAGAATCTCGGTTCCTTCGTAATCATCACAGATATCAATATAGTTGACCCGTGCCTCCACCGCGGCCCTGGCTACCGGCACGGCCGTTTTGTAAAAGGGGCCCGCGCAGTTGATGACAACATCCGAGTTCTTAAAAGCCTGCACCATGCCATTATGATCGTCTACATCCATCTTGACCAGGGTGACCTTCGCGCTGTCGCGCAATTTCGGCGAGAGTCTTTCCGGGTCCGGGTACAAGTCCCCCAGGACAACATCCGTGATCGGCTCTTGTTTTATCAAATCCCGGGCCACACCCTGCCCCATCCCTCCTGCTCCGCCCAAAAGAAATACACGCATATTTCACTCCTTAATTCATGGTTCGACATATTTAAAGTAAAATGGTAAAGCTTGCTTTGTCGCGTATAAATAGTACCGTGAAAAAAACAAGTCAACTATTTTCAGCAGAAAATAAGAATCGAGATTTCTCATCCTCTCCCATTTGTTGGGAAAGAAATTTCCCGGATAAATGCTGTTTCCATTGCCTTATCCTTACGATAACGACAGGTTGTTTTCGGGTGCATCATGAGTTGGGCGGGTGGAATCGGGATATGGTTATTCCGCGAAAAAGCCTCTTTCCATGGAGACTCTCGGGGAGCACGGGTAGGCAAGGTTCAAGTTCCATGGTCTGCATAAGCCGCAGGTTGATATCAGGAGAACACGGGTATCCTGAACGGAAATGTGGAAATGATTCATGTGAATAGGATTAAGGGGTCGGCAGGTCCCAGCCTTTTCCCCGTGTCCTGTCCATTTCCTCCTCAACTTTTCTGATACATTCCGGACAGTAGGAGGATGTTACGTCTATTCCTCCTTTATCCCGGATATAATTTTCAAGCTCTATCCATTTTCCTGTACCCGGTTCTCTTCCTGAATCGTCCCTGATTTTTTTGCAGACACAGCAGACCGGCAGGATGTTTTCGTAGGACTTGATTTTCAGAGCAAGCTCATACTTTTCGAAGCACTGGGATACTCTCAACCCTAATTCCAACGGTTCGCAGGGTTTCAGTATGTAATCATCGGCGTCAAAATGTATGGCTTCAATGGCCGAATTCAGATTGCCATGGCCGGTAAGGATGATCACCATGACGTCCGGATTGACTTCCTTTGCCTTTTTCAGTACGCCGATCCCACCGATTTCTTCCATGGCCAGGTCGGTGATAACCATCTCAAACGTTATTTCATCCAGCAAGTCCACCGCCTTTTCACCGCTATCGGCGGTGATTACATCATATCCTTTGCTTGAAAGATACTTGCCGATCCCGTTGAGGACAAAATGGTCATCATCCACAAGTAAAATGGTATATCTTCTCATGGTTGGACTCCTCTGTTTGTTTTTAAAAAAAAAGCCGGATTATCCCATTTTTCCGGGATAACCTGGCTTTTCCGACTCCTCAGGCAACCCGGCTGTCTCTTTAAGACCCGTAGCTTTCCGTCCCCACCTCACGATGGGTTTGGCATTTACTCGGAAATTATGGTACCCGTTCAACCGAATAGGGCGTTTCCTTATTGCCTGATTTCAGATTGGTGAACGGGAAATTCAAATCTCAATGGAGTCTCTTCATCTGAAAAAATACAACCATATTGATCACATATTAAGCAGATTATAAAGTCAAGAAAAAAATGAAAAATTGTGTGCCCTCACGGCTGTATCCGGTCTGTTTTCTCTTGAAATGCAGGGGTTTTATGATTTCAGTGGCAAAGATATCCTGAAAATTGCGCCAGACCCCGGGGCGTTTCCGGCCGTTATGGCGCCTTTGTGTTCTTTTATGATTCTGTCGCATACGGAAAGACCGATTCCCATTCCCAATTTCCCTTTCTTCGTGTAAAAGGCATCGAATACGCAGTGTAAGGCGTCATCGGGGATACCGGGCCCCGAGTCGGATATTTCCATCACAAGAAAATCTTTCTTCAGATCCGTGCTGACGGTTATCTCGCCTCTCGGAAGATCCGTCCGTTTCCGGTCGGGTTGTTGAGTTTCTCCTCCAATCGCTTCAACGGCATTATTGATCAGATTCAGAAACATATATCCCAATTGCTGAGGCGAGGCGGTCAGAACGATCGGTTCCTTGTAGAGGTTTAGGTGTACCTTGATCCCTGCCTGGTGGAGATGGGTGCGAGCCAATGCCACGGTGTCCCGTATGATGTCATGTATATTTACCTGTTCTTTTTCCTCCTGGCCGGGTCGATTCAAATCGAGAAGCCTTCTGACGGTATTTCTGATGCTCTCGAAAGCTCCTTCCAGCAGCCGGATGTTTTCAAGAAGGTCCCGGTCGTCTTCCCTCTTGTCTTTGATGACGTTCAGTAGGGCGGTAATTCCCTGAAGCGGCGAGTTAATCTGATGAGCAATGGAGGCGGCCAGTTGCCCAGTGGCGGCCAATCGTTCGGATTGAATAACGGATTCTTCAAGCCTTTTTCGTTCGGTGATGTCTTCGCAAGCGCCAATCCATTTGCAGGGAAGTCCCTCGGCATTCAAGACCGGCATTGCCCTGTCAACCCAGTAGCGCCAGGCCCCATCCTGCCTTTGAATTCGGTATTCCTCGTGGATTGGATCGACCGACATGCGATGCTCGTTTACGGATTGTAAGAGGCGGGCCCGGTCATTTGGATGAACCTGCCTCAGCCATGCTTCAAGGGTCCTCGGGAAATTTTTGTTTTTAAAACCCAGGGCGCCGTCAATATCGCCAAACCATTCCAGGCGATTAGATGTCATATCCCATTCGTAAATCAGGTCCACCGAGGATTCCGCGGCTAACCGGAAACGTTCCTCGCTCATTTTCAGCGCGGTTTCGGCCCTCATTTGCTCGGTTACGTTGTTCAGGATTGCAATACACTTTCCTTCTTCTTCCTGGATACCTATAAAATCCACGGTGACCCGGTATTCCTTGAGAAGAACTGTTTGTCTTTCGGTGAACCCTCCGTTTTCTTTATGACTTTTTTCCAACCGTTCCTGTATCCACTTGCGATCATTCCGTGAGAACAGCTGAAAGAAATCCAATCCCAGCAGTTCTTCTTCAAGCAAACCGGTCAAGGTGCATGCCGGCCTGTTCGCGTAAACAATTTTTCCGTCTGAGTTGATTTCAAGGATGCCTTCGGTCAATCGGTCCAACACCGATTCCAAATGCCTTTTCGTTGAAAGCAATTCCTTGGTGATTCCCCTCTGGTAAACGTCTCCTGTACTGATCACTTCTTTTGATGGAGAAAAAGGCGCATCGACCTTGATTTGATCCACCACTTCAAGAATATCGCGGGCCATATTTTTGAGGGGACCTTTGGCAATGATTCTGTCCACTCCCAGTGCGGAAACCTCAACAAGGTTTTCCGTCGCGGCGGCGGAGAGAATGACAATGCTGCTATCCTTCAGGCGCCCCATTTTCTGTATGATCCCGCAAAGCCTCTTCCCATCGATGTTGGGCATGATCAGATCCACGAATATCGTGTCGGGCGTGAAAGTCTTCAGGATTTTCAATGCGGAAATACCGTCTTCCGCGGTTTTAACCAGGTTGCCGGCCTCTTGCAAAAGATCCCGGACAAAATCGAGGAACAAGGGATCATTATCTACTACCAATATTTTCTTCATGGCGAGACCCATCCTTGATTGAACAGTCTTTCGTTTAAACGCCATATAGGCGCTAAGGCTTGGATAGCTACGTGTTCTCGGGACCCTAACAGAGAATTGGACGCCAGGTCAAGCAGGACCGTGGGGGGTTTGTGGATTCTTTCCTTGCAAATGCTTTTTACTATACCTATTTTGTATAGTAAGTGATGAGTAATTAGGGTATGGGAAGCATTGGATTCGGGGACACCGTTTGGGGAACTTTGGAGAAGAAAAAGTCCGGTCGTGGCAGCGGATCGGGGGGAAGGTGGAATCAGTGCTGTTCGATCTGGACGGCACATTGATAGACTCCGTGCCTGTTTATTTCAGGCTGATGGAAACGATCCTCATGACTATCGGCCTGCCGCCCGCGACGAAACCTGTTGTGGCTGAATTCATGGTCAAGGGAATGTCGGCCGTGGAAGGGTTGATCCCGGCCGAAATGTGGGATCGTAAAGAGGAAATCATCCTGGAATTCATTAGCGTAGGAAAGAAAATTGCGCGAAATATGTTCCACGACGAGGTGGAGGTGTTTCATGGAGTTCCCGAACTGTTTTCCCTTCTTATGGATCTGAGAATCCCTATCGGGATTGTGACGTCCACCGAAACGGAATATTTGGAGAGAAAGCTCGCCCCCCTGGTGCGAAAAGGCCTGAGACAATGCCTGCGTGCGGTTATCGGCATTGAAGATGCTCCCAGGAGAAAACCTGCCCCCGACCCGCTCTTGGAGTGCTGCCGCCGCTTGGGTGTCGACCCGGCGAAATGCATCTACGTGGGAGATTCTCACGTGGATATTGTTGCGGGAAACGCCGCGGGCATGGTGACGGTGGGGGTGTTGACCGGTCTGGATGATCTGAAAAGGTTGAAAAAGGAAACGCCGGCGATGATTCTGGACAGTGTAAATGAGCTGAACAGGTTTTTTGCCTAATGGAAATATCAGGAATTATTCAAAAAGGGGCCGGAAAAGGGCGCCTATTTTACCCGGTTGGATTGGGTGGTGAAGCAGTGTAAGGAGATTTTGGGATATGAACCGTTTCCAGGCACCCTCAACGTATGTGTAGAGGATGAAGACCTCCCCTTGTTGGACGCTTTTCTTCAGGATGCCGATCTGGAGTTGATCCCTGATGATCCGGGCTTTTGCACCGCCGGACTAAAGAAGGTTATGGTCAACCGGATCCCCGCGGCGGTGGTGGTTCCCGCTGAAGACGTAAGAATTCATGCGAATCGCGTGATGGAACTGATTGCCCCTTGTAATCTCAAAGATGCACTGGGGTTGCATGATGGGGACCGCGTAACCTTGTGCCCGGACCGGAAGAATGGAAAAAGGCCTTGACTTTGGAGGGGGCCTGCACTAAAGAAAACCGGCATTCTGAGGCCGCCTGGGCGGAATGAATTTGTTTCCGGAGAACTGTTTTGGATGGAAAATGATGTACCGTGGTGCATAAATAGATCTCAATCCACCTCTCAAGAATACCTTTTTCATCCCTTGTCATGAAATTCCATTGTTCCTGAAATAATAAAACATGAGGATGTTAGATATGTTATCACCATCATTGGTTTATGAAGAAGAGAAAGCGCCCTCCTTTGCGGAGGAGGTTATGGATCGTTCGGGCCAGAATATCATGGCCTGCTTCCAGTGCAGGAAATGCGCGGCCGGTTGTCCCGTGGGCAAGGAGATATCCATGACGCCGGACAGGCTCATCCGGATGATCATTTTTGGAGATCGGGAAGGCGCCCTTTCCAACCCGTTGGTCTGGCGTTGCGTTTCCTGTTATACCTGCGGCACCCGATGCGCCAACGGAATACAGACGGGAAGGATTACGGAGACTCTGAAGCAGATGGCGAAGAACTCGGAGTTTGAGCCTTTGATGCCGAAAGTGAAAGAATTTCATCACGCCTTTTGTGCTTCGGCAAAACACATGGGAAGGGTGAATGAAATGGAGTTTATGGGGCTTTATGAGATGAAAAACACCTTGCACGAGATGAAGCATCGCAATTTCAAGGGCCTTCTGGGAGAACTGAAGGATCAAGCCAAGATGGGAATTGCCATGGGTCGGAAAAAAAGGATGCATCTCGGAGTGGAAAAAGTCAAGGATCGCTCTGAAATGAAACGGCTCTTCAAGATGGCCGAAGAGCAGGATGATTCAAGAGTTTGATGAAGATAGAATAAAAGGAAGATTGAAAATGGATGTAGCCTATTTCCCCGGATGCACCCTGCACGCCTCCAGCAGAACATATGACGTACAGACAAAACTGGTGATGGAAAAGCTTGGCATCACGCTTCGGGAGCTGGAAGACTGGAATTGCTGCGGCGCCACGTCGGCTTGTAAGACCAGTGATTTCCTGGCGATTGCCATGCCTGCCAGGAACCTTGCCATTGCCGATTCCATGGGTTTTGAACAGCTGGTGATCCCCTGCTCGGGGTGCTACAGCCGTATGCTTACGGCCAGGAAAAGGATGGATTCCGATGCCGCCTTGAAGGCCCGGATTAACGGGGAGTTGAAAAAGAAGCTCACGGGAAGGACCCGGATTGTAAGTATTTTGGAGGTGTTGCTGGAATCCATCCGAACGGGAACCTTGGAAAAACAGGTGTCAAGGAACCTTTCAGGGCTTCGCGCGGCCTGTTATTACGGATGCATGCAGACCCGATTTCCAGAGGACATCCCCGTGCCGGACGATGTGGAAAATCCCCGGAACATGGAATTGATCATGGAGGCCCTGGGCGCGGAGACTGTGGATTGGAACGGCAAGACCGACTGTTGCGGCGCCTCTGCTTCCGTTAACGATCCGGACATCGCCCACCCTCTTATGGCCGCCATTCTGCGGGATGCCATGGCCAGGGATGTGCACTGTCTGGTGACTTCCTGTCCCATGTGCCAGTTGAATCTGGATGCCTATCAGGACAAGGTGAGAAAAAAGTATGGATTGGAAAAAGAGATACCCGTGTATTTTATTACCGAAATGGTCGGGCTGGCCATGGGAAACGATATTTCCCAACTGCAAATAGACAGGCATCTCGTAGATTCGGTTGCATTGTTGAAGGAGTTGGGTCTGTCATGAAAACGCCGGAAAAAGAAGAAGCGAAGAAATCGGGTTCCGTAATGGTTGTGGGGGGCGGCATCGGGGGGATGCAGGCAGCCCTCGGATCTGGCCAATGGAGGGTTTCATGTCCACCTTGTTCAGAAGGAATCTTCCATCGGCGGGACCATGTCCATGCTGGATAAGACCTTCCCGACGGGGGATTGCGCCATGTGCATGCTCTCCCCGAGACTTGTGGAGGTGGGAAAACATCTGAATGTGGATGTCCATACCAATGCGCAGGTCCTGTCTTTGGATGGGGAGCCGGGTGATTTTACGGCAAAGATCGAACAGACCGCCAGGTATGTGGATATCGGCAAATGCACGGGTTGCGAGGCGTGCGTTGCGACGTGCCCGGTATCGTCTCCCAGCGAATATAACCAGGAGATGGTAAAAAGTACCGCAATCAGCCGAAGATACGCACAGGCCGTGCCCGGCGCCGTGGCCGTGGACAAGAAGGGAATCTCTCCCTGCAGGATTGCCTGCCCCGCCGAGGTCAATGCCCATGCCTATGTTGCGCTCATGGCAAAAGGGAGATTCGCGGAGGCCTTGAAGGTGGTCAGAAGGACCAACCCCTTTCCGGCCTCCTGCGGAAGGGTGTGCACGCATCCCTGCGAGAGCGATTGTAGAAGAACTGCGTTGGATGAGGGCGTATCCATCTGTGCTTTGAAACGGTTCCTCACCGATTGGGAAGACCGGAACGGGGGATTCGTGCCTCCGCCTCCTCCCGCGGAACGACTTGAAAAAGTCGCGGTAATCGGTTCGGGTCCCGCGGGAATGACCGCGGCCAGGGACCTTGCCCTCAAAGGCTACCAGGTGACGGTATTTGAAAAACTTCCGGTTGCGGGCGGCATGCTTGCCGTGGCCATTCCGGAATACCGGTTGCCCAAGGCCGTTCTTAAAAGAGAAATTGACGCCATTCTGTCCCACGGCATAACGTTGGAGCTGAACCGGGAGCTGGGCAGGGATTTCACCCTCGACAGTCTGAGAAAACAGGGTTTTCGCGCCTTTTTTGTGTCCATCGGGGCGCACGCCGCATTAAAACTGAACGTCCCGGGCGAAACGGAAGGTCATGACGGGATGTGGGACTGCATTACCTTCTTGAGAAAAATGAGCCTCGGGGAAGCCGTGACCGTCGGGAAAAAAGTCATTGTCATAGGAGGCGGAAACGCTGCCATTGATTCCGCAAGGACGGCACGCCGCATGGGCGCCGAAGTGACCATTGTATATCGCCGCACGGAGAAGGAAATGCCGGCCAATGCATGGGAGATTGAGGAGGCGCTGTTGGAAGGCGTCAAACTCCTGCCTTTGACGGCTCCGATAAAAATTCTTTCCCGAGACGGGCATGTTACCGGAATCGAATGTCTTAAAATTGAATTGGGTAAACCGGACGACAGCGGTCGACGCAGACCCATACCGATTCAGGGAAGCGAAATGCAATTGCATGGCGACATGATTATTTCAGCCATCAGCCAGACGCCGGACGTGGGCTCTTTGAAGTCTGAAGGGCTTCCCCTGAACCGGTGGAATCTCCTGAAGGCCGATAAGGTGACCCTGGCCACGGAGGTGGAGGATGTGTTCGCAGGGGGCGATGTGGTGGCGGGAGCCGCTACGGTTGTAGAGGCGATTGCCATGGGGGGCAGGGCCGCCGAATCGATTCATCGCTATCTTCGCGGAGAAGATATGGCCCTGAATCGGGAGCCGCTCTCACTGCAGGAAGCCTATATCAAAGATCTGGCCGGCATCAAGAAAACCAAAGGCCGGAAAATGCCCAAACTCGACCTGAATGGCAGGATCGGAAACTTCCATGAAGTGGAATTGGGGCTGAATGAACAGGACGCGGTGGCTGAAGCGCAACGATGCCTAAACTGCTCAAACTGTTGTGAATGCCTCCTCTGCGTGGAAACCTGTGAAGCGGGGGCCATCGACCACAAAATGCAATCTTCCTCCGAGGAGGAGATCCGCGTGGGCGCGGTCATCCTCAGCCCGGGTGCGGACAGGTTCAATCCAAGGATCAGGGGGGAGCTCGGTTACGGCCGCTGGCCCAACGTGATTACTTCCCTGCAGTTTGAGCGCATTCTCTCCGCTTCCGGGCCCTTCAAGGGTGAGATCAAGAGACCCGGCGACGGCCGTCACCCGGTAAAGGTTGCCTGGATCCAGTGTGTGGGGTCCCGCGACCGAAAACACGGCAACCCATGGTGCTCGTCCGTATGCTGCATGTATGCAACCAAACAGGCCGTTATCGCGAAAGAGCATGATAAGGGCATAGACCCGACCATATTCTACATCGAGATGCGTGCCTTCGGGAAGGATTTCGACCGATACGTGGAGAGGGCAAAGAACGAGTACCATGTCAACTACAGGAGGGGCATGATTTCGGCCGTTCGGGAAATCCCGGGGACCGGAGATCTCTTGCTCCGTTTTGCAAAGGAAGACGGGACCGTGGCGGAGGAGGTCTTTGACCTGGTGGTCCTGTCCGTGGGGCTGGAGCCCCATGCTGACGCGGCCTCTTTTGCACGGATCTTCGATATCGATGCCAATGAAGACGGTTTTGCGGCAACGGGGCATTTTGACCCCGTGTCCACCAGCAGGGAAGGTGTGTTTGTAGCGGGTACCTTTCAGGGGCCTAAGGATATCCCCGATACGGCGGTGCAGGGAAGCGCGGTCGCGGGAAAGGTCATGGCCCTGCTGTCCGCGGCCAGGGGAAGCGAGACCGTGGTGAAAGAATTGCCACCTGAACGGGATGTTACGGGGGAAGAGGAAAAACTGGGGGTTTTTGTGTGTCACTGCGGCATCAATATCGCCCAGACCGTGGATGTCCTGAAGGTGGTGGAGTACGCGAAGGGACTTGAAGGGGTCTGCCATGCGGAAAATCTGCTCTATGCCTGTTCGCAGGACAGCCAGGAAAAGATCAAGGGCCTGGTGCGGGAGAAAGGGTTGAATCGGGTCGTGGTGGCGAGCTGCACTCCCAGGACCCATGAACCCCTGTTTCAGGACACCATTCGGGATGCCGGGATCAACCGGTATCTCTTCGATCTGGCCGATATACGGGAGCAGTGTTCCTGGTGCCATATGGGGGAGAATGAAAAGGCCACGGAAAAGGCAAAAAAGATTGTGGGGATGAGCATTGCCAAGGCCCGAAAGCTGACCCCCGTGAAAACAGACTCCGTTTCCGTGACCCAGGCTGCCCTGGTCATCGGCGGAGGCGTAGCCGGGATGGTTGCGGCGGGATCTCTGGCGAGCCAGGGTTTTGCGGTTCATTTGGTGGAGAAAGAAGAACGATTGGGCGGACTTGCCGCAAACGTTTACCGGACCCTGGATAACAGCGATGTCCAGGCCTATGTGAAGGATTTGATCGATCGGACTGCGCTCGACTCGAACATTGTGGTCCATCTAAGCACCGAGGTAGCGAACACGGAAGGGTTTGTGGGAAATTTCCGCACCACCCTGGCGGATGGCGCATCTTTTGATCATGGCGCCATCATAGTGGCCACGGGAGGAAAAGAATACACGCCCACCCAATATCTGTATGGCCGGGAAGAGCGGGTCATTACCCAGAGAGAGCTGGAAAAACGGCTTTACCATGACGAGGAAAAGCCGGGCCGTGTTTACGTCATGATTCAATGCGTCGGTTCCCGGGAAGAGCCGGAGAACTACTGTTCCAGGATATGCTGCCAGGATGCCATGAAAAATGCCATTGCCATCCGGGAAAAATTTCCAGATTCCAGGGTGTTCATCCTCTATCGGGATATCAGGACCTATGGTCTCAGGGAACAATTCTACGAAAAAGCCAGAAATCTGGGGGTGGTGTTCGTCCGTTACGATGTCCATGAAAAACCGCGCGTCAGCAACGCTGGCGGCGGGCTCAAGGTGCATGTTTTTGATCCCATGCTTCAAAAGGAAATAGAATTGAATCCGGATTTTGTGGTGCTTTCAACAGGACTGAGACCCGGGCCGAGCGCTGAGGACATCTCCAAGAAGTATAAACTCACGCTCAATCCGGACGGGTATTTTCTTGAGGCCCATGTGAAATTGCGGCCGGTTGACTTTCCGTCGGAAGGAATCTTCCTGTGCGGTCTCGCCCATGCGCCCAAAAACCTGGATGAATGCGTGAGCCAGGCCTTGGCCGCGGCTGGAAGGGCAGGGGTATTGCTCTCCAAAGACAGCCTGGGCGTATCCGGCATTATTGCGAAGCATGACCGGGGGATCTGCATGTCATGCCTCACTTGTCTCAGGCTCTGCCCGTTCGGGTCTCCATTTATTGATGAAGATGGTCGCGTGAGTCACAACGAAGTGAAATGCATGGGATGCGGCATCTGTGCGGGCGCCTGTCCCGCCAAGGCCTTTCAGGTGAATAATTTCAAGGATGAACAGATCCTGGGCATGATTGACGCGGCCATGGGATTCTGAGGGGGATGACTTCAGGTTTCAGGTTTCAGTGTTCAGTGGAACCGGTAAAATCAGCAATGAGGAATCGACATGAAGAGCCGTGGCCCAACCCTTTCAAGGTGTGGTAAAATCAGGAATAAACAGGTTTTATGTGTAAAAATACTAAAGCCATAGGTTCAGTGTCAGGTGTCCGTATTTAGACGAATTGCCTCATTCCTGAAACCTGAACACTGACACCTGAAACCCAAAACAACTAAAGGGTTATGATAAATCACGCTGGCTCTAAATTATGAACGATTTAGGCTTCACCTTGAAAGGGCGAGCCGTGGCTCTTAATCAAGCGATGACTCCGGAAATCCTGAAACTGAACACTGAAACCTTTGCGCGGAATCCTCCTCATTTCCATGCCCCTGCGGGCGAATGAGGGATTTTTAGGGAGTGACTGAAATATGAATAACCTGGCTGAAATTTTGGAAGAGAATCCGGAGGGCTCCGTGGAAGCGGTTCGGGAAATCCCGCCCGATTGGGAGCCCAGCGTGCTGGCGTTTGCCTGCCATTACTGCGCCTTCGCGGCCGCCGATCTCGCGGGGGTCATGCGGCTTTCCTACCCCACGAACGTAAAGGTGATACGACTGCCCTGCACGGGGAAACTGGACCATAATTATGTCCTCAGGGCATTCGAAAGGGGAGGGGACGGCGTTTTTGTGGTGGGGTGACTTCCCGGACAATGCCATTTCCTGGAAGGAAATACCAATGCAAGAAAGCGCGTTGAATATATAAAAACACTCCTGCCCCTGGTGAACATCAATCCCGACCGTTTGGAAATGTATAACCTTTCCGCTTCCATGGGGCCGAGATGGAAGGAAATCTGCACCGAATTTACGGAAAGGATCAGAAAATTAGGGCCGTCACCAATCTGGTGGGTGGACAGGGAAAACGATGCGAAGGAGTAAACGGTTATGATCGTGGGCAAACAAAAATCCCTTGAAGAGATATGGGATATTATCAAAGAATATGAAAAGGTTCTTGTTTTCGGGTGCAACACCTGCGTGGCGGTCTGTCATGAAGGGGGGAACAAGGAGGCCGAAATTCTTGGATCGCTGTTGAGGATGAAGGCGAAACAGGAAAAGGCGCGGATCCAGATCACGGAAGGCGGCATTGAACGGCAATGCGAGCATGAATACTTCGAGAAGGCCGCGGAAAGCATCGAGGGAGCGGATGCCGTCCTGTCCATCGCCTGTGGGGCGGGGGTGCAGTTTCTGGGAGAAAAATTTCCTTTGAAGACCGTTCTCCCGGGACTGAATACCACCTTTATCGGCGTGGTGGATGCCCCGGGCGAGTTCAGTGAAAGATGCCTCATGTGCGGGGACTGTATTCTTCACCTGACCGGCGGCATATGCCCGATCACCCGGTGCTCCAAATCCCTGATGAACGGCCCCTGCGGGGGGACCAACGACGGGAGTTGCGAGGTTGACTCCGAGATTCCCTGTGGATGGTTCATGATCCATGAAAGGTTGAAAGCCCAGGGAAGAGATGAGCTCATAGACGCTTTTATTCCTCCCAAAGAGCTGGCTCACCTCCAGGGACGGGGGGCCGAGACGACAGAAAAGGGAGGACCTGACATCATGACGGAATTGAAATCGGGGAGCAGGCTCGAAAAGGTCCTGAAGGCCGGACATTTCGCGTTCACGGGAGAATGCGGTCCTCCTCCCGGCGCTGATGTGGAGCACCTCAGGGAAAAGGCAAGGCACCTGAAAGGTTGCGTGGATGCGGTCAACGTGACGGACAACCAGACGGCGGTGGTCCGCATGTCCAGTTGGGCGGCCTCCCTGATCCTGCTGCAGGAGGGTCTTGAACCCAATTTTCAGATGGTGTGCCGAGACCGAAACCGGCTGGCCATGCAGAGCGATATCCTGGGCGTCTATGTGCATGGAATCCGGAATATGCTTTGTCTTTCGGGGGATCATCAGCGGTTTGGAGACCATCCGGAGGCCAAGAACGTCTTTGATTTGGATTCCATGCAACTCATCCATACGGTAAAAACCATGAGGGATGAGGGCAAATTCCTCAGCGGCAAGGAAATTCAGGTCCCGCCCCGGATCTTCATCGGGGCGGCTTCCAATCCCTTTGCCGAACCGGTAGAGTTCAGGGCACGCCGCCTGAGGAAAAAAGTGCTGGCCGGGGCCGATTTCATTCAGACGCAGAGCATTTACAACATGGAAAGGTTCCGGGAATTTATGAAACAGGTGGTGGATATGGGGCTCCATGAGCAGTGTTATATCCTGGCCGGCATTACCCCCATGAAGAGCTTGGGGATGGCTCGGTATATGGCTCGCAATGTGCCGGGCATGGATGTGCCGGAACCCCTGATCCAGCGCCTCAAGGACGCAGGCAAGGAGAAAGGGGCGGAAGAGGGGATCCGATACGCCTTGGAGCAGATTGAAGAATTGAAAGAGATGAAGGGGGTGGCGGGGGTGCACCTGATGGCCATCGAATGGGAGCACAGGGTCCCCGAAATCGCTGAAAGGGCTGGGATGTTGCCAAGGCCTGAAGTGTAGGCAGGGGGCGCTGCATTATGCATATCTATCTGGAAATATATGAGTTTGCTGCTTCCGCGGGGGCGTTGGAAGGGTATGTTTTTCAGCGTGCCGATCTGAACCCCGACGCACTGAACAACTGGGTTCAGAACCTCGTAAAACAGTATTATGCCCTGCCCGTTGAAGCGAGGGAGTCTTTTCAGGGTTCGCTGGATCGGACCCTGGGAAGGGCAGCCCTTTCCCTTATCTCCATTTTGGGAAAGGAACATGATCATGTTCGGTCTCTGAAATCCTTGATTGTGGGTAAAATGCCTGATTCTCCAAAGGATTTTGAAAAAGAGAAAAAGGCCAAATCTGAAAAATACGCGGAATAATCCGGCTTTCACGGCAGATTCAGATGCCTGCCGTCTTCTTTTCTCCAGCCGAAAAATGCAATTCCCGGCATCCTATTCAAATTCCCCGACAACCACATACGGATCCGGACTCCATTCCGCCAGTGTTCTTGAATAAGATACGATTCCTTCATAAATTGGTTTTCAGTGACAAAATGATCGAGATTGGAACGAACCGGCCAACCTGAAAAAAAATAGATTGACATTGAAAAGGTACGCAGTGAAAATCCCGATATAGTCAGAATCCGAAACCTACATCTGAGGTTTTGCCATGGCGATCATCGTGATTTCGAGAGGAAATTACACCCGGGGCAAAGAAGTCGCGGAAAAGGTAGCAGAGAAACTGGGGTACAGGTGTGTTTCACGGGAGGTCCTCCTTGAAGCATCGGAAGAGTTCAATATTCCGGAAATGAAACTTGTTCAGTCTATCGAGCATGTTCCGCCGTTTTTTGACAGGATTTCCCGGAAATCAAGAAAATATGTGGCCTATATCCAGTCGGCGCTTCTGCATAATCTGCAACAGGAAAATGTGGTCTACCACGGTTTTTCCGGGCATTTTTTTGTAAGAGACAACCCCCATGTGGTGAAAGTGCGGATCAACTCGGAAATGGGCGACCGGGTGCGCCACGTTATGGAGCGTGACGGGGTTACAGAAAAGCAGGCGCTTGCCTTTGTCAAGAAGATCGATGGGCTCAGAAAGAAGTGGGGGCTGAAACTGTACGGAATGGATCCCGAAGATCCCCGCTATTACGACCTGGTCCTGTTGCTGAATACGCTTACCGTGGGTGACGCGGCGGACCTGGTTTGCCAGGTTTCCCGGTTGCCGCAATATGCCTCCACCCCCGAAAGCAAAAGGAGCATGGACGATCTGGTGCTTGCGGCCGATGCCAGGGCACTTCTGTTGGACATGAAATCGGATGCCGTCGTGTGGGCATGTGATGGCTATCTGTATGTGAAAAAGGGACGTTCCGGCGTTCAGGATCAGGATCTGGTGAAAAAATTGGGTGAATTGGCCGCAAAACTTCCTGAAGCCAAGGGGATTGAACTGGTGAGAGGAAAAAGGAAAAACGCCGGGAATAGCGGCTCCTGTGGAACGGGAGAAATCCACCAGTGATGTGGTCGCCACCTTTTTCGGTGAATTTTGAAAAGGTCTTTATCGTCAGAGGATTATTGCCGGATTTCTAATAGGGTGCCATATGTTTCCGAAGGTTTCAAAAAATCGGGTTGAAAAAATCGACCGTTTGCAGGCCGTCTATTTTTCGGCCCACAAAGAGGTGTTTGATCCACCGCTCCCGGAAGGAGTTCCCGAGCGATTGGAGCGAATCGTGTCTGTCGCGGAAATCGCCCGCCGGGACACTGTGTTGGATGTGGGGACCGGAACCGGCATCCTTCTCCCGCTCATTATGGGGTATGGCCCCAAGTGCATCTATGCCAATGACCTTTCAAAGGACATGCTGGAATCGGTGAAGAGGCAAATTCCCGGATGTGTCCATATTGCATGGAGATATCAGCCGGTTGCAGCTCCATGATGAAAGCATTGATGTGGTATTTCTCAATGCCTGTTATCCCAATATCCTGGACAAGCACACGGCCTTTCTCACAATAAGCCGGATGACGCGGCATGGTGGCCGGGTTGTGATCAGCCATCCCATGGGGCGGCGATTTATTGAAATCCTCAAGGACAAGATGCCGTTTCCTCTTGATGATTTTCCAGCGGATGAAATGACGGCAAGGGATCTTTTTGATGATTATGGATTTGAAGTCGGAACCATGATTGATGAAGAAGATCTCTATATTCTTGTTCTTCGGCGTAAACATGCGGCGTAATGAAGCGATGCATCCTAATGAAAGGAAAAGATGAACGATGGCAAATTCGGAAGAAAGCAAAAAAGTGTTGATCATGTTATCAAGTCCGCGGAAAAAAGGAAACAGCGCGGCCCTGGCGGAGGAGATCGCAGCGGGCGCGGAGTCAAAAGGCGCGGCCGTTGAATCCCTTTTTCTACACGGAATGAAAATCGCACCGTGTCAATCCTGTTATGCCTGCCAGAAGAAAGGAAGCAAGGGATGTGCGATCGACGACGACATGCAGGCGATCTACCCCAAACTGATTGAAGCGGATGCCTGGGTCATCGCCAGCCCCGTATTCTGGTTTACCATGTCGGCCCAGGCCAAGCTTTTCATGGATCGTTGCTTTGCCCTGCCGTGCTATGGAGCTGATGCCTTCTCCGGGAAGCGGATCGGCATTGCCATGAGTTACGGGGATCTGGATCCGTTTGCTTCCGGTTGCGTGAATGCCCTTCGCACGTTTCAGGATACATTCCGGTATGTGGGATCGAAGATCGTGGGGATGGTCTATGGAAGCGCCATGGAAGCCGGGGAAATCAGGGCCAATGAGGCGGTCATGAAACAGGCCAGGGAATTGGGGGAAAAACTGGCCTGCGATTGAAAGATTTCAACCTTTGTCGGCAGCCATTAGCGGCTTAGCCCTTGGATAAACGCCGGCCGCAAGGTCCGGAGATTTCTTACGTGAAACTTGAGGAAAAGCAAATGGGGACGGGCCTTATCATTCCGAGGCCCTACCCACCAACGCCTGCTGCATTCGTTTGAATTCTTCCTGGTCGATTTCCCCTCTGGCATACCGCTTCTTGATAATGTCAAGCGGGCTGGATGCATTGCGGGGATCCGCGGATGGTCTTCTGAATGCCTGAATGGACCATCTGATCAGGAGAACGGCCCCTGTAATCAGAAGCCCCCAGAACAGCAGCATGGACAGAGGACCAAACCCGCCCATACCCCATCCGCCCATGTAACCTGATCCGAATCCCCACCAGCAGGATTGTCCCCGGTAAGCAAAGGCGGCGTTTTCAATAAAAACCATCGCGATGGTTCCAAAAATTGCGAAGGCCATCGGCGCGTATCTTTTCCGTTTCATGTGCAAGCTCCTGTCAAAATAGATGGATCTCTTTCAGATCCGGAAGAAATCAGAATGATTCGGGGCGGGGCATAAGCCCCGCCCGAGCTGTCTGTTTGGTTATCAGTTCCAGCAGCTTCCCGGGCCGTAGCCTCCACCGCGTCTTCCGTAACCCATTCCATAGCCGCTGTTGTTTCGTCCGGCATAATTTGAGCCTTCCGGTGCGATCTTACGGGCTTCCAGTTGGGCGTCCAGCGTTTTTTCCGCCAACTGGTTGTTCAGGTTGCTGATCTCCTTCTGAAGAGCCTTTACCTTTTCCGCGTCGGGGTTGGGCGCGTTGAGGTTTTCTCTCAACTCGGCTCTTTTGGCCCAGAGGCTTTCCCTCAGTTGGGCAGTCTCCTCATAGTATTTCTGGTTGAGTTGATCCAGCTTTTGCTGCTGTTCCTGGGTTACCGCGCCGGACCCCTGTGAAGCCTGCCAGCAGTAGCCCGGGCCTCCACCGCCCCACATGGGACCCCACGCAAGAACCGGATAAGATGACATGGCTACCAAAAGAATACTTCCTGCTAAAATGGCGAATCGTTTCATGATAAACCCTCCTTTATTTTGATTGAATGAATAACCGATTGCTTTTGTACTTATGGTATAGCAAGGGGCGTGCCATAGTGAGGTCTAAAGGAATAAGTATTTGAAATAACATTATAATATAATTTCGTATCTGTTTCCGAACCCGTGTTGTTGCGGAGATGACATAGATATCTGTATATTATGTATCCAGTAAAGCCAGCGAAGTGGATACTAAATACCCGGAAGAGGACGGGTTCTCTTTCAGTGTGGTTGCGCCGTATCCTATTCAAATTTCCTGATGGCAAAATGATGACCCGGAAAAACCATTGCGTCACGAGGTCTTTTTTGCTGCCGCATCTGATTCCAATGGCAGCAATTAAGAGGAGGATAGAGTATGATTGTTGAATAAGGGAAGGAAACCAGTTAGGCGATGGTAGAGTCAGGGCCGGTTTGCTTATCGACAGGACTAAACCGAAAAACGCCAGGATCGCCAGAGTTTCCTCTTTCTCCGGGCGCTTTCGGTGTTTTGGGGGTGCGGACGGGAATTACGTGTTTGTTTCTCTGCTGTTCTTTATTTCGCGAAGGCCTTGTACAGTTTACTCATTCCGATCATGCTTGTGCCGTGAAAGGACGCATCAAAGATATCCTGGTCGCTCCAGCCCATCTCTCGAAGTTTTTCCACATCGGCTTCCTTGACCTCTTCCGGGGTCTTGATCACCTTTAGAACAAAGAGGAGCAGCGCTTTCTGCGAATCTTCCATCTGTGCGGCTTCCGGATTCTTCCTGAGAGCCTCCAGTTCGGAATCGGAAAAACCGCCGGCCATTTTCAGGATTCCCGTATTCATTTTAATGCAGAATTCATAATTATACTCGCTGGCTGCCAGATACCGTATAACGGCAAGGAGACCCATATCCAGTTTCGAATGGGTCATGTAGTGCCGAATAATCTGACTCTGCGGCTGCAGGAGATCCGGACTCGCGCTCATCAAGACCAGGGGGGCCGGGACCGGCATCCCCGCCGGGAAGACGGCGTAGGCTTCCGCAACCTTGCCGGTTGCTTCTTCAGGCTTTACAGTTTTCAACTTGAACATGGCTTCCTCCTATGGGGGTTAATGGTTCCTTTTTTTCCACGTAATATTTCGCCGGAACCTTTGTCATAAGATTATCCGGGGTATAAAGCGTTGTAAAGAAAAAAGATGGCAACTTCCACGGATGGGGTTTTCCATGAACAAATATGTCATAAACCCTTCCTTCAAGATACAGAATTGTCTAAAGAAATGGATGCACTTTCCGCGACAATATGTCCGATGTGAAGACGGCGGGTATGTTTACCATTTGATCGTAAGGCAGCGGCGCACCATAGTCAAAAACACTGGCACGAATGGCTTTGCTGATTATGCATTTCGTTACCAGGACATTTGAATAGGATACTATTGAACCATTTTATGCATGATCAAAACGTTGGCATATATTTTGTATTGAAAAGATCCATTTGAAAATGCAATCATGAATCCGAGTAAGGAGAGCGCATGAGACCCGCACTGAATCCCTTGGTATTAAGTCTGAAAGAATCAGCCACGTTGGCTATTAACCTCAAAGCCCTGGAATTGCGAAGGCGGGGTGAGGATGTGTTTCACTTCGGGTTCGGACAGTCGCCGTTTCCGGTCCCGGAAGTGATTCAATCTGCGCTCCGGCGGAATGCGGATAAGAAAGATTATCTCCCTACACAGGGGCTGCCCGAACTTTGTGAGGCGGTGGCCACATTTTACCGCAAAGAATTCGGATACCCTTTCAACCCGTGGGATGTATGCATTGGGCCCGGCAGCAAGGAACTCATCTTTCAGATTATATACCTGATGGAAGGGCCGTTGCTGGTCCCGGTCCCGAGCTGGGTCAGTTACGGGCCGCAAGCCGCGCTCAGAGGCAAGGAAATTATCCCGATACAGACCAGCCGCGAAAATAGTTATCGTCTAACCCCTGATATGCTGGATCGGGCCTGCTACAGTGCGGGCCAATCCCAGAAACTTCTGATATTCAATAACCCGAACAATCCGACCGGCGCGATTTATCACGAAACGGAAATCCGTGAAATCGCCGAAATATGCCGTGCATATCAAGTGGTTGTCATCTCGGATGAAATTTATTCCATGATCGAGTTTGATGACCAGCCCATGTGCGGCCTGGCTACCTATTATCCGGAAGGGACCATCGTCTCCGGCGGATTATCAAAATCGTTTGCCGCGGGCGGTTACCGGCTGGGGGTCGTTTTGATACCGGATTCCCTGGAGTTGATCATGTCCGCGCTGAAATCCATTGTGAGCGAGACTTTCAGCGCCGTCAGTTCACCCATCCAGCACGCCGCCTTGAGTGCCTACCGGGAGTTTGAAACGGTCCGGCCGTTTATTCAAAAGACGCGTGACATCTATGGTTACGTCATGAATTATCTTCATGGGCGGTTGTTGGAAATCGGGCTGAACTGCCCCAAACCGGGTGGGGCCTTTTACTTGTTCCCTGATTTTGACCGTTTCCGGGAAAAGCTTCGCGGAAGAGGGATTATTACCGGAATACGCATGGTGGACAGCCTTTTGTCTGAATTCGGGGTTGCCGTGCTCCCCGGATCGGACTTTTACCTCCCCGCCACAAACCTGGGGGTGCGCGTTGCGGCGGTCGATTTTGATGGCGCCCACGTGTTGGAACAATGGCCCGGGTCGGAGCACATGTCTCCGGAAAAAGCCTTGCGGTTGTTTCCGAATATCGTGCGGGGTGCGCAAAAATTGGCGGATTTTATTGATTCCCTGAATGCATGATCCGTGCGGTTCCCGCAGCCGGATTTTCACGAGACCGAAATGGAAACATTACAAAAAGAAGCAACCATTTCCGAAGAAATATTAGAGGTTATTACGGCATCCGAAAGTCCCGTCAAGACCCTTGATCTGATTGTGCGAATGATTGCCAGGAGATTTCATGTTGATGTCTGTTCCGTATATATCTACGACCCCTATGGCAACATCCTGAAGTTGAAGGCCACGGTCGGACTGGAAAGCGGATCGGTGGGAACCATTGAAATGGGATTGCATGAAGGGCTTACCGGACTGGTCATAGAACGGATGGAGGCCCTCTTTATCAAGAATCCGGCCACCCATCCCAGATTCAAATATTATGCCGGCAGCGGAGAGGAGATCTATAAAACCTATCTAGGCCTGCCGCTCATTTACCACCGGAAAGTCCTTGGAGCGCTCGTCCTCCAGACCATATCCGAAGAGGGTATATCCGAGTCCCATATCGAGCTTTTTCAGCAAATTGCAGGACAGATTGCGGCCACGGTGGCATACGCCAATCTCCTGGAAGACCGCCGGCGGACAGGGGCGGATCAAATCGGGGAGATCTCAAATACTTCTCCCGGAAGCACGCCCGCCGTCTTGAAGGATCAGCATTTAAGGGGGGAAGCGGTATCGGATCTTGTTGCCGTGGGCTATGCCCATTATATCTTTGAAAATATCCATTTCGATCAGATCCGTTCCCGGAAAATCGATGACGTCCGGGCCGAGATCGATCGCCTTGACAGTGCATTTCATAGGGCGTCACAACAGATCAAAAAGGTCATCAGTGATGCGCACGGGCTTTCCGACCAGGATAAGGCCATATTGGATGCCCACATCATGCTCCTGGCGGACAAATCCCTGCGAGAGAAAATTCTTCTGAAGATCAATGACGGATTTTGCGCCGAATATGCCTTAAAGCTGGCGATCATGGATTATGTGGAGATTTTCAAGGCCATGGACGACCCCTACTTGAGGGAACGGGCGGGGGACATCCTGGATATCGGCAGGCGGGTGCTAGGGAACCTGGTGGGGGTGAACATCGATCCCGAGCAGGCATTCAACAGGGACACCATTCTCATCGCGTCGGACATTTCACCCGTTGATCTGCTGGCTATCCGTCAGCCGAATCTGAAAGGGATTGTCCTTTCAAAAGGCGGAAAGACTTCCCACACCGTCATTATCGCAAGATCCCTGGAAATTCCCATTGTCATCGGCGTTGACGGCATCCTGGAAAAGGTTCGGGAAAAAGACTATCTGATCGTGGACGGGGTGTCCGGTTTTATCCATATCAATCCCTCCGAAGAGATTCGAAAGGAGTATTTGCGCCGAAAAGAGGAGAATGAAAATGCCCTGAGGGCACTGGAAGGCCTTCGGGATCTATTGGCGCTGACAAGTGACGGCTTTCGTGTGCATCTCGGCGCCAATATCGGCCTGCTGTCGGATATTATGCAGGCAAAGAGATACGGCGCGGAACTTATCGGACTTTACCGGACGGAATTTCCGTTTCTTCTGCGCCAGTCTTTTCCTTCAGAAGAGGAGCAAGTGTCCTTGTATACCAGGGTACTGGAAAAAGCGGAAGGCCGTTCCGTTACCATCCGCACCTTCGATGTGGGGGGTGATAAGTTTCTGTCTTATCTGGACTATCCGAAAGAAGACAACCCGTTTTTAGGCTGGCGATCCATCCGGCTCAGCCTGGACTTGGAGGATGTTTTCAGGACCCAGATCCGCGCCGTATTGCAGGGCCTCCGCATTCGGGAAAGCAAGAATCCTGTTCCCCATGATTACCACCGTGAGTGAGATCCGGCAGGTGGTTCAACTGGTGGAAGAGGAAAAGATATCCCTGGACCAGCGGAATATTTCCTATGACAAGGAGTTGGAACTGGGCATTATGGTGGAAGTGCCCGCGGCCGTGCCCATACTGGACCGGTTGCTTAAATACGTCGATTTTGTCAATATCGGCACCAATGACCTGATCCAGTATCTGCTGGCAGTGGACAGGAACAATAAAAAAGTGGCGGTGCACTTTGACGCCCTCCATCCCGCGGTTATCTCCACCATCTCCCAAATAGTCGGCATCTGTAATCAATATGAAAAAGAGGTCTGTATCTGCGGGGAGGCCGCCGGCGCAAAGAAATGTATTTACCTGTTTATCGCCATGGGCGCCGACCACATCAGCATGACGCCGTCCTCCATCCCGACCGCAAAGCAGTTTATCCGAACTATCAGCCGAAAAGACGCCCGGCGCGCCTTGGATGCGTGCATGCAAATGGAAGACGCATCTGAAATCAGCAGTTATCTGGATGAATATTTGAAAGCCTGATAGAAAGCAAGTAAAGAGACTCCCGCCTTTACCCCCTTGGCTTTACCTGGTTTGCCAATTCATTTAATCATAAATTTTAGAGCCAAAATACATGATTCGCCCTATTTACGAAGCGAAAGCGAAAAAGGTACAAAAACAAGCTGTTGAAATTGTCAGTTCTTGTGCCTGTTTAAGGCGATTTCGGCGCTTGGGCCTCTTTTTGGTATTTCGAATATTCGCGGCGTTCAAAAACGTTTTAGCTAAATAGGTGGTTGTTATGGAAGACTCATTGATCAAAATCCTGCTCGTTGAAGACGACGAAGATGATTTTATTCTGTTTGAAAACTGGATATCCAAAATCAAAACATCCCGATTTCAAATAGAAAGCGCGAAAACCTACGAATCGGCCATTGAGAAAATGTCTCAAGGAGATTTCGATATCTGTTTCTTGGATTATCGGCTCGGTGCGCATACCGGTTTGGAAATCCTGAAACAGGCCTCTTCCATAGGTTTTGACGCACCCATTGTATTTCTGACAGGGTATGGGGATTATGAAACAGATGTTTATGCCATGGAATCGGGTGCATCCGACTACTTGGTGAAGGGTGAATTTGATGACGCCGTACTGGAACGAGTGATACGGTATTCCCTATCCAGGGATCAGTTAAAGCGCGATCTGAGAAAAGCCTATGACGAACTGGAAACTCGTGTGGAAGAAAGGACGCAACAGCTTGCCGAGGCCAATAAGGATCTGCTGAATGAAAATAATATCCGCCGTGCCGTTGAAAAGGAGTTGCAGGAATCCAAAAGTCTGCTCGATGCTATTATCTCCGAGGTTCCGGATATCCTTTACAGACTTGACGGAAATGGAAAGGTCACCTTCGTAAGCGAAGCAGTCAAGGAATATGGCTATTCTCCCGAAGAGTTGCTTGGCCGGCTTCTGTTGGATTTCGTTCATCCGGCCGACAGGAAAAGGATGAATTATCATCTCCACGAGCGAAGGACCGGGGACAGATGTACAAGAGGGGTGGAGCTGAAACTGTTGAGGAGAAATGTGCGCGAGCCGATGCCGGATGGAGATTCTCTTCATCGGAACAATGAACCGGTTTTTCTTTTGAGTGCCCAGGGCCTTTATGAGACCGACGAATTCGGCGCCCGGATGTTTATCGGCAGCCAAGGAATATTAAGGGATATCACACCCCTTAAACAAGAAGAAGACAGGAGACGAAAGCTGGAGGCGCAACTTCGGCAGGCCGAGAAATTGGAAAGCATCGGCACGCTTTCGGGCGGAATTGCCCATGATTACAATAACCTCTTGACCGCGGTCCTTGGAAATATCAACCTTGCGCAGGCCGGTGTGGACAAGGACAGCGAAATCCATTCTTATCTTGATGCGGCAGAGGCCGCCACCCTGCAGGCCGCGGAGCTCACCCGCAAATTTATTACATTCAGTAGGGGCGGCAGCCCCGTCAAAAGGAAACAAGAGATCTCCTATATCCTGAAAAAGGCCTGTGAATCCATTTCGTCCGAATCCCGCCTGGATTATAAACTGTCCTTTCCTGAAGACCAATTGGCGGTTGAAGTCGATGAAAAACAGATGCTTATCGCCATTGAAGGTATTTTACAGAATGCTGTGGAAGCAATGCCCGAAGGGGGTGCAATTGAAGTGAAAACAGATAATATCTCCTTCTCGGATGATATGCCGGATATTTCATTGGCCCTGAAAAGAGGGAAATATGTGAAGGTTTCGATCCGGGACCATGGCCGCGGCATTCCGAAGGAGTCTCTTCCTCATATCTTTGATCCATATTTTACGACAAAGGAAATGGGCGCCCGGAAGGGATTGGGAATGGGGCTTTCCATTGTTCATTCCATCATTGAAAAGCATGGTGGGCATATTTTTGCGGAATCCGAAATGGGTAAGGGGACAACCTTTGAAATCTACATTCCGGCCAGGGACCAGGTCCGGGAATCGAATCCCCATGTTTCACATTCTTTTTCCGTTTCCAAAGGGAAGATACTGGTGATGGACGATGAAAAGTTTCTGAGAATTGTTGTCGGCAGTATGCTGGAGCAATTGGGATACGAGGTCAAATTGACTAAAGATGGTTCAGAGGCGCTTGCCAGTTATGAAGATGCCCTGAATGAACAAGAGGGCTTTGAGGCGGTTTTGCTGGATTTGACGGTGCCCGGGGGTATGGGCGGAAAGGAGACCATCCGAAGACTGAAAAAAATCGATCCGAATGTGAAGGCCATTGTCTCGTCGGGATACTCTCAAGATTCCATCATGAAAGAGTACGATAGATTCGGTTTTAAGGGCGTTCTTCCAAAA
This sequence comes from uncultured delta proteobacterium, assembly GCA_963747015.1. Lineage (GTDB taxonomy): Bacteria > Desulfobacterota > DSM-4660 > Desulfatiglandales > Desulfatiglandaceae > DUZB01. The sequence goes on along the minus strand of CAVVEP010000043.1, from coordinate 28,967 downwards.
CCCTACAATATAGAACAATTGAAAAATGCCCTGTTGAACGTAATTTCCGCCCCGCCCCCGGAGGCTGTCCGGGAATCGTTGAATCGGGTCCCCTTCGAGGGACATGAGGTCTCCCATCCCGATTTTGACCCGGATTTGATCGATCTGGGCGGACAAATGTGACAAAATATACGATAAAATATCCTGCTGGTTAGAGCCCCGACACTCTCCAGAGTTTTTCCGCTGAAATGTTCTTCCCCGCCTGTTCAAGCGCTTCTTGATGTTTTCAAATATCAATTCAATATTTGATAAGTTGAATTAATTTATAGGCTCTCCATGGAAATAACAGTGACAATTGCATCACCCAGGCGGGCAAATATTGAGTGAATTCGAACTAATCATGGTTCATCACGCATTTATGTGATATCTCTGTGTGGAAAAGAAATCCATCTGCGGCACCCGCTGGACACATTTTGAATAAGAAGAGGAGGATGGTCCACATGGCCTTACATCAAAAAGAGACCGTAAAAGAGAATCTCCTGGACGATATCTATGCATCGACGGACCTTTCGGTGAGGATGCCGAAATACAAATTTCCGGAAGGAGAGCACGAACCCCGGCATGTCTACCAGGCGGTGCATGATGAATTGATGTTGGACGGCAACTCGCGTCAGAACCTGGCCACCTTCTGTTCCACCTGGATCGAGCCTGAGGTCTACAAACTCATGGATGAGTGTGTGGACAAGAACATGATCGACAAGGATGAATACCCCCAGACCGCCGAGATCGAGGCGCGCTGCGTGCATATGCTGGCCGATCTGTGGAATTCCCCTGATGCGGCCAACACCATGGGGTGCTCCACCACCGGCTCCAGCGAGGCGGCCATGTTGGGCGGGATGGCCATGAAATGGCGGTGGCGGGAGAAGATGCGCGCCCTTGGGAAAGCAGCGGACAAACCCAATCTGATCTGCGGTCCGGTACAGATCTGCTGGCACAAGTTCGCCCGCTACTGGGATGTGGAACTGCGGGAGATTCCCATGGAAGGCGACCGATTGATCATGAGCCCGGAAGAGGTGATCAAGCGCTGTGATGAAAATACCATGGGCGTGGTCCCCACCCTGGGCGTTACGTTTACCTGCCAGTATGAACCGGTTCGGGATGTCGCCCATGCCCTGGACAGGCTTCAAGGGGATACGGGTCTCGATATCCCCATCCATGTGGACGGGGCCAGCGGCGGCTTCCTGGCGCCTTTTGCGGATCCGGATCTGGAATGGGATTTTCGCGTGCCACGCGTAAAATCGATCAACGCCTCCGGGCATAAATTCGGCCTGGCGCCTTTGGGTGTGGGATGGATCGTCTGGCGTGATAAAGAGGATTTGCCCGATGATCTGATCTTTCGGGTCAACTATCTGGGGGGCGATATGGCCACGTTCGCGCTGAACTTTTCACGCCCCGGCGGACAGGTCGTTGCCCAGTACTACAATTTTTTGCGATTGGGCAGGGACGGCTACCGAAAAATTCATCGAGGCCTGCTACCATACCGCCGCCTATCTGGCCGATGAGATCCGCAAGATGGGACCGTTCAAGGTGATTTACGACGGCCGGGGCGGGATTCCAGCGCTCTGCTGGTCGTTGAAGGAGGACGTGAAACCGGGATTCACCCTCTACGATTTAGCGGACCGACTGAGAAGCCGGGGATGGCAGGTCCCGGCCTATTCCATGCCCGCGAACAGGAAGGACCTGGTAATTCAGCGCATCCTCGTGCGTCACGGCGTCAGCCGGGATCTGGGCGACCTGCTCCTGGGGGATATGCGGCGCTGCATCGACTATTTCAAGAAAAATCCTGTCACCACGCCTCTTGACCGAAGAAACGGCCGGTGGGTACAGGCATTGAGCAACCTGAAATAAAGCCTATCCCGGCGCGGAATTGTCACATCGTGTCGTCGAAAAACCCTGCACCTTGAAAGAAATGCACCATGGTTTCCCCCTGGCAGCGTTAACGCTTCCGAGGGGAAACTATAGTGAATGACCTATTCGCCGGGTTACCGAATGCCGCCCCGCACGATGACGGGCTCTCCGTTCGGCTGCATGATGTGCACGGCGCAGGACAGGCAGGGGTCAAAGGAGTGAATGACCCGCAAGGCCTCAATGGGTTGGGTCGGGTCTTCCACCGGCGTGCCGATCAGGGCCTGCTCCATGGGACCGGGAATGCCGTTGCCGTCTCTCGGGCGAGGCATTCCAGCAGGTGGGGGTGATTACCTGGTAGCGCGAAATCTTGCCTTCCGCAATTTCTATCCAGTGGCCCAGGGCGCCCCTCGGGGCCTCCGTCATGCCTGCTCCCGAAGCGGCCTGTGGTAGAGAATAGCCGTCAAAGGCAGGGGCGGCCGGGATCGAGCTCATCCAGCCATGTGTTCATGGCCTCCGCAATTTTGAGCGCCTCCCCGGCACGCGCCAGGTGACGATCCATGACGGAGATCCCTTTCTGGTAATCTCCGTTCACCCACATCCTGGCCAGAGGGCCCACTTCAAAAGGCTCCTGGAACAAGCGGGGCGCCTTGAGCCACGAATAGGCGTCGCCCTTGGGGTAGAGCGGGGCGGTTTCTCCTTGCGCGGGCGGGAGGCCGTTGGCGCCGTCTTCATACCAGGAATAGTTCACATACTCCGTGATATCGCCGTCCCTCACATCCCCGGGCTTCCCTGTCCCCCCATTTTGTACATATCCTTGATTGAGAAGCTTTTTCCCACCACTTTCATCCAGTTCAAAGACTCCATAGGCCATGAGGTTCCCACATCCCTTGCCGATGCCCGCGTATTCGGGATAGGCGGTCGCAACGGCATCCACATCGGGCAGATAGGTGCTCTTGATAAAGGTCGTTAAACGGCTCAAATACTCACGGAAAAGGGTGATCTTATCCCGGCTCGGGTGTCGCGGTAAACCCGCCGGGTATGTAGGTATGGGAGGAGGGCATCTTTCCTCCGAAAATGGCGCCCATCTCGTGGGCCTCTCGGCGCGCCACGAGGGCCGGTCCCGCCAGATGATCCACCACCTGTCCCAAGGTATCCGGCAGGGTCTTGTCCCATGCCGGCACCCAGGGAGAGACCTGGGGGCCCTTTACGTAATCGAGGGCCGCAAGGAGATAGAAGTGAAGAATATGCGACTGGATGAAGTTGGCCCCCAGGGTCAGGTTCCGCAGGATCCTGGCGTTTGCGGGTACGGTCCCGTTTGAAGCCTTATCCAGTGCAAGGACGGCGGCCTCCGCGTGGCTGATGGGGCAGACCCCGCAGATCCGTTGCGTGATCACCGGTGCATCCCAGGGATCACGCCCTTTCAACAGGATCTCAAACCCGCGAAAGAGGGTTCCGGTGCAACGGGCGTCAATGATCTTGTTGTTCTCGATATCCAGTTCTACTTTCATATGTCCTTCGATCCGGGTAACCGGATCCATTATGGTAAGTGTCGACATTTGTTGCTCCTTTCAGAAACTTATTGACGTCAGGAATCGGGTATTTACAGGATACGGCGATCTTCTATTTAATCCCGGTAGCGGCTGATCGCGGTTGCGGTCTCGATTCACTATTCACGATCATCTTCGTCTTCGTGATCCTTGTTGTCTTCTCCGTTACCGCCGTGGCCTTCCCCGCCCGCCCCTTCATATTTGTAGAATGGTGAGAATTGATCCGGAAAACCGGCCTCCGTGCAACCCAGGCAGATGGAATTGGCCCCAACGCACCAATTGGTCCCTCCGTTCCAGAGTCTCGTGGGGCAATCGCCTTGGGTGTGCGGTCCTTTGCATCCCAGTTCTTTCAGACATTGCCCTTCCTGACCGAATGTATCCGCCTCTTCACGTTCCCTGCGCGGACATCGCTGATGGATGTTTCTGGATTCCCCGCTGAATAGCGTTGCCGGTCTGCCGTCTCGATCAAGGGAAAGGGTTACTCCCGCCAGCAGTTGCGCCACGGTCCAGACAATCCAATCCGGATGGGTAGGGCATCCGGGGATATTGATGGTTTTGACACCCGTCAGTTCCCGTACGCTTTTGATGCCTGTGGGGTTGGGGTTTCCCGCGGGAATTCCACCAAAGCTGGCACAGGTGCCGATGCACAATGTGGCAATGGCCCTTGGCGCCAAATCAAGAACGGCCTCTTTGGCGGTTATCTCACGCCCGTTCTCGGTCCAGAGCATGCATGTGTGACCGTCAAAGGCCGTGGGGATACCCCCGTCCACCGCCAGGATGAAACCCGACCCGTCGGTTGCATTCCGAAGGGTTTGGACCGCCAGATCGCCGGATGCGCCCATGAGGTTGGGGTGAAAGGCCAGATCAATGTAATTGATCAGGAGATCGGCCACGTCCGTGGGTCCTTCGGAACTGATCCTGTTGGCCAGAGAAACGGTACAACCGGTGCAGTTGGCCCCGTTGAGCCAGACCACCGTCGGATGAGCTCCAGCCAGGGCCTTTTGCAATCGCCCCACTACCGTCAAGTCAAGTCCCAGGACCGCTGCAGAACCAATACAATACTTCAAAAAATCTCTTCTCCCTATTCCTTTCATGCTGATGTCCTCCTCTAATTTAAAGAAGTCCTCCTAAATTTCGTGTTCAAAACAATCAAAAAATAAATGCTTCCGATCTTTTTTCATTTGATTTCATTTTCTATTGCCCTGAAAGTAATTCCGGCAGTGCATCCCTGACCTGTTGCGACAGCTCCATGCGACCATCCCACGTAGCCGGGTTCAACGCCGAAGACCAGGACTTCGGGCGGAGTCTCACGGCCCGCCAGGGCCAGTACCCTTTTCAAATCAAATCCATGGAGCGATCCAATGACGTGATTGAACCGGCATTCCGTTAGAGGGTACGCGATAAATGCGTGCCCGGCCTCCCATGGGCCTTCATGGCATCTATAACAATGATTTTGTCCGCCTCTTCAAAGTCCGGGATGGCCTCCAGAATGGCTGTCCCGATGTCCCTGATCCTTTACTTCCTCCGGGATAGTTCTTCGGAAAATGCCCGGGCCGCATGAACGCCGACCCCTTCGTCGCCCAAGAGCAAATTCCCGATCCCAAGAACCGCTGTCTTCATGCTTATTCTCCTCTCTCTTCTCCGTCCGATGGCTTCTCTCCCATGAGATGCCTTTTGGGGAGTAAATATACAGAAAGACCTTTTGGTTGGTTTGCCAAAAGGCCTTTTCAAATGTCCCTTTCGGCAACCCGGCTATCATGGCCCTCCGGCTTTAGACCCGTGGTTTTGCGTCACCGTCTTTCGGCGGATTTGCCTTTTCCTTCTGAATATGACATGATGCTGTCTGTTTTTGCGCGGTTTCTGCTTGCGCCACGGCTGTGATTCCCACGTAAGACTTTCCGTGGAAATGAGCAAGCATTATGCCACTTGCTGCAAATTCCTGACTAAAACGTATTTAATTCCAATAGTCTTATATCCAGCGGTCAGACAAAGGACGATCTATGGATTTTGATGGACTGTTCCCGGTGATTTAGCATTTGATATTGACTTTTTGCTTAATCAAGTGATAAAAAATTCCCATGAACACGCCAATCCCCACCAGTTATTACAAAGAAATTGTCGAGGCCGTTGACGATGCCCTCATGGTTGTGGGCCAAGACGGGATCATCTTGATTGTCAATAAGGCCATGGAAGCCCTGTCCGGGTACAAGCGGGACGAACTGGTGGGGGCGCCCTGCAACATCCTCAAGTGCGACGCCTGTGAAATCATCCTTTCCGAGGACAAGGAAAAATGGTGCCTGCTCATCGCTTCAGGGGAGATCACGGCAAGACGATGCCTGATGATGAAGAAAGACGGCTCCTATGTGACGGTATTGGAAAATGCCTCCCTGTTGAAGAATCCGGATGGCACTTTGTTAGGGGCGCTGGAGACATTTACGGACCTATCCGAGATTGACAAGAAGGACCGGGAAATTCTCCAGATTGCGAAGATACTGGATGAAGTTGAGGGGTTCCATGGGATGGTGGGGAAAAGCGCCTCCATGGAGCGCATCTATCAGGTGATCGAACGGGCTGCCGAGAGTGATGCGCCGGTGACGATTTGCGGAGAAAGCGGTACCGGCAAGGAACTGGTGGCCCACGCCATCCACAACCTCGGCCGGAGAAGGGAAGGACCCTTTATTCAATATAATTGTGCGGCCCTCAATGAATCGCTCTTGGAAAGCGAGCTTTTCGGGCACATGCGGGGGGCGTTCACGGGGGCCTATCGCCACCGCATAGGACGCTTCGAGGCGGCCAAAGGGGGGGACATCTTTCTGGATGAGATCTCTGAAATACCGCTTTCCAGTCAGGCCAAGCTTCTGAGGGTTCTCGAAACCAAACAGTTTGAAAGGGTTGGCGATCATCGATCTATTGTTGCGGACGTCCGGATCATTACCGCGACAAACCGCAACCTCGAGGTGTTGGTCTCCGAAGGCAATTTTCGTAAGGACCTGTTTTTCCGCATCAATGTACTTCCCATTTATCTCCCTCCATTAAGGGGGAGAAAAGAAGACATCCCGCTACTGGTGACTTCCTTTATCCGTCAAATCAAGAACCGGAGCGGAAAGGATCTGACGGGCGTAAGTGCGGAGGTGATGAATCTTTTTATGGCCTATCCATGGCCCGGAAATATCAGGGAATTGAAGAGCGCACTGGAATATGCCGCCGTAATTGCCGAATCAGGGCTGATCCAGCCTCGCCATCTGCCCGGCTATTTCAGTGCCGGAACGGGGGTGAAAATAGACGGTTTGGAAAGTGAAGACAGGAAAGAACGGTTGCGTCACCTCAATGAGAAAGCCGCGCTTATGGAGGCCTTGCGGTTAAGTGACCACAACCGGTCCAAGGCGGCCAAACTCCTGGGCGTGCACAGGATGACGGTGTGGAATCGTATGAAGAAATACGGCATCCACGAGGAGAACACTTTATTGAATTAACGAATATATTCTTAAATACGCATATTGCCAACTCTCTTCGAAATTACTGAACGCAGGTTTTGGGTTGAAAAATATGGACGATAATTTCCATGAGCAAGAAAATCCCCGAACACTACTATAAGGAAATCGTAAATGCCGTGGACACCTCCGTGATGTTCGTGGGCCGGGACGGCTGCATACGGATGGTCAATCCCGCCATGGAGCGTATCACGGGATACAGCAGAAAAGAGTTGGAGGGATCCAGTTGTTCGATCCTGGAATGTGATGGCTGTGAGCTGTTTCGATCAGAAGGCAGACACGAATGGTGCGTGCTCTTCGAGGTCGGTTTCGTCAACAAAAAACGGTGTCTCTTTCGAAAGAAGGACGGATCTTATGCATCCATCATAAAGAGTGCTTCGCTTCTTCGAGACAAGAGCGGGAACGTCCTGGGCGCTTTCGAGACGCTTTGTTGATACCTCTCGGGAAGACAGCATCGACGGCAAAATCAACGCGCTTTCCAGGGTTGCCAGGGGACGTAGGGGATTTCACGGCATGGTGGGGAAGAGCGAGGCCATGCAGCGGGTCTATCAAATCATTGAGCGAGCGGCGGAGAGTGATGCGCCTGTGGCCATTTACGGGGAAAGCGGTACCGGCAAGGAACTGGTGGCCCACGCCATCCATAAACTGGGACGCAGGAGGGAAGGCCCGTTTGTCCAATTTAATTGCGCGGCCCTCAATGCCTCGCTCCTTGAAAGTGAACTGTTCGGTCATGTGAAAGGGGCCTTTACGGGGGCATTCAGGCACCGAATGGGCCGGTTTGAGGCGGCCCACGGGGGGGACCTGTTCCTTGACGAAATGGGGGAGATGCCGCTGGATTCCCAGGCTAAACTCCTTCGGGTACTCGAAACCAAGCATTTCGAAAGGGTAGGGGATCATACCCCGATTCGGACGGATGTCCGGGTCATCACGGCGACCAACCGTGATCTCTCGGAACAGGTCTCCAATGAGACCTTTCGGAAGGACCTCTATTTCCGCATCAGCGTGCTGCCCATCCATCTGCCGCCCCTGCGTGAACGAAGGGAAGATATTCCCCTTTTGGTGGATACATTTATTAAACAATTGGCGGAAAAAAGCGAAAAGAAAATCAACGCGTTGAGTCCCGACGTGATGGCTCTTTTCATGGAGCATTCATGGCCCGGAAATGTTCGGGAATTGAAGAGCGCCCTTGAATATGCCTTTGTCATAGCGGAATCCGGACTGATTAGACGCCAACATCTCCCGGAGAGCTTGTCGCATACGGAAAGGATCATGGAAAATGAGCCGCCGCCTTCCACTTCGGGGAAAGAGAATATGTCGGACGAAGAAGCGGAACTTATCGAGGCCCTGCGCAAGAGCAAGGGAAACAAGACACGGGCCGCCGAGTTGTTGGGGGTCCACAGGATGACCGTATTCAACCGCATTAGAAAATACGGCCTGCATGTAAAGAAAGGGATATCCTCGTGACATCCGAATTTTCCTTGCCTCCGTTTTGATCGTGGACCGCGGCAACCGAACTCTATTTGGATCTTTTAGGAATCCATGACAAGGACGAAAAAGTGACTTCAGATTTAAACGAATATTTCGCGGGAATAGATGTGGGCTCCCTGAGTACGGAGGCCCTGATTCTGGACGGCAATGGAGTGACGGTCGGCTACGGGATACGCAATACGGGCGCCAACAGCACCGATGCGGCGGTAGCCGCTCTGGAGATGGCCGTGAGCCGGGCAAAGATTGACAGAAACCGTATAAAACGTATTGTGGGTACCGGGTACGGTCGGGTTTCCATCCCCTTTGCGGACAAAAAAGTGACCGAGATTACGTGTCATGCCGCGGGAGCCCGTCATCTTTTCCCCGAAACGGAAACGGTGATCGATATAGGGGGACAGGACTCCAAAGTGATTCGTGTCGGGGAAGGGGGCAAGGTTCTGGATTTTACCATGAACGACAAATGCGCGGCAGGCACCGGTCGATTCCTGGAGGTGATGGCGGAGAAGCTGCAGGTCCCCCTGGATGCCATGGGGGAACTATCGAAAAAGGCGCAGGGGGAAGTAAGCATCAGCAGTGTGTGCACGGTTTTCGCGGAAAGCGAGGTGGTGTCCCTCGTGGCACGGAACCGGCCCCGGGAAGAGATTATTCGCGGGCTTCACAGGGCTATCGTAAGCCGGGTATGGAGCATGGCAAAGAGCATAGGAATCCAGGGGGAGGTGACCATGAGCGGAGGGGTGGCGAAAAACATCGGCGTGGTGGATCTTCTGGAAAAAAAGCTTGGAAGAAGGATTCATGTTCACTCGGAGCCCCAGATCGTTGGGGCCCTGGGAGCGGCGCTGCTGGCGATGAAAGAGGCCTGATTCAATACTCTCCCGTCCAGCGTGCAAATAGGTTGTGCTTGATTCCTAAGAAATCAAAAACCTTTCCGATGGTCTGGTCAAGGATATCCTCAATGGTTTTGGGACGGTGATAAAAGGAGGGTACCGGCGGAAGGATATGGGCGCCCATATCGGCTGCCATTGTCATGAGCCTGAGATGCCCTTTGTGAAGAGGCGTTTCCCGCACCACGAGAACCAGCTTCCTTTTCTCCTTGAGGGTGACGTCGGCGGCCCGCACAAGGAGATTGTCATTGTAGGAATTGGCAATTCCCGACAGGGTTTTGATGGTGCAGGGAATGACCACCATGCCTTCAACGAGATAGGACCCGCTGGCAAGGGCAGCCCCCACATCTTTGTTGTCATAGACGCGGGAGGCCATTTCCTCCACTTCACGGACCTTGTAGGGGGTTTCAATCTCAATGTTCTTTTTGCCCGATTCGGACAGGATCAAGTGGGTCTCCACGTCCATCTCGGAAAGAATCTTAAGCATCCTGGCGCCGTAGATGACGCCGCTGGCCCCCGCGATGCCGATGATAATTTTTTTGGTCATAACTCGTCCTTCGCTTAAAGAATCTTCAAAGATGCTTCCACAACGGCTTGAGCAAATGCGGGGTCTTCCATGTTGGCATCCACTCGAATAATTTCAATATCGCCGTTCAGACCGTTTCGCAATTCTTCCTCGAAGACACGGTCTTCCTTCGGGTCATAGGTGGCATTGCCGGGAGAATCCACCGAAGACCATCCCTTTTGAGGAATCAGCACCCTCACGGGTCCTTTGGCCTTGTTGAGCTTTTCCTTGAAGGCCTTAGCCACCTGGCGCAATTCCTCGGGCGAAAGACGGATCCAGGTGCGAAACTTGTCCAGATCGTACTTCCTTCGTTCGTGATAGTCGGGTTTATACCTGGACTTGGAAGGGGTCATGTGATTCACGCTGCACAGGGAGATGACCTGGGGAAGTCCGGCATTCCCCGCGTTTTCCATGCGCGTGGGACCTGCGTCCCGCATGAAGCCGAAAAGATGCTCGCCCACCCCGCCTGGGGCCAGGTCAATGACGCCCTGGAAAAATCCCTGGGAAATCATGGCCTCCATGGCCCTGTCGCCGATGCCCGCGGCGGAAAATCCGATGACCTGATACCCATCTTTTTCAAGAGCGGTCCTCACGGAACTGGCGCACTGTTCGCAGGGGCCCAGCATGGTCATGGCGATGGCCTTGCTGTCGGCGGCGCCGGGTGATGTGATGGAATCGTGAAGCATCCCGCCCATGGCGGCCGCGGCCCTGTCCATGACATTCTTCAGGAGGTCCGACACCCCGGATATCTCAATTACGGAATGGAAGAGACTGATGTCTCCCGTTCCGATATAGCGGGTGGAGAGCCCCGGCAGGGCTGCCGTGGAAGATATCATGATTTTGGGGACGCCGAAGGGCAGTGCCCTCATCACTTCCGTGGCCATCAGGGATCCGGTGGAGCCGCCCATGCCCAGGACTCCCCCCAACTCGCCTTTTGAAAAGAGATCTTTGGCGATGTTGGATGCGCCCTTAATGGTGATGTTGGTGATTTTCGACCTTTCTCTGGAGGCATGAATCTCCTCGATGGTGCTTCCCCCTGCCTCCGCCACCATGGCGGGGATGATTTCGGCCGGCGAAGGTCCTTTCCCACGCATGGAGATATCCATCAGGATCGGTTTCATCCCAAGGGAGGCGACTTTATCCCGAAGATAAAGGGTTTCCTCTCCCTTGGTGTCGAGCGTTGAAATAATCAATACGGCTTTTTGCATTGTTTGCTCCTGTCCGAAAACAGATTTTGGACCACGAATTGCACGAATAAGACGAATGAAGGGAACACAGGCTTTTTTGGTTTATAACCGTTCACAGGTTTCGGGCTTCAGTGTACAGTGTTCAGGTGTCAGCCCAGACTCTGATCGGAAAAATGGTCAGGCAGATCAGGAAGCAGCTTACGCACCGGAAAAAAGGGGAAGCGTAAAATACCGAATATTAAACCGCAGAATGACAAAGTGCGGAATCGCTTCGCTACATCAACTCATGATGAATATTGCCCGAAACCTGAAACCTGAAACCTGAACACTGAAACCTGAACCTGCTCCCAGCGGCCAAACAATCTACTCCTGCTCCGCTTCAACCTTCTCTTTGATCATCTTTTTCAGGGTCTCCTTGTTGACCTTTCCGGAGTCTCCCACCGCCGGAAACTCGGAAACCACTTCCAGGCGTTCCGGGAGTTTGAACATGGCCAACTGTTTTTCCTTGAGGAAGCTTACCATTTCCTCGAAGGTGAATGTTTCGCCTGGCTTTGGGATCACGTAGGCGCAACATTTTTCTCCCATGGCGCGGTCCGGATATCCCACGATGGCGACGGAGGATACCTTGGGATGTTCGTTGAGCAGGCCTTCCACTTCCGCGGGATAGATGTTCTGGCCCCCGCGGATGATCATATCCTTGGCCCGTCCCAGAATCCAGAGACAGCCTTCATCGAATTTGACGATGTCTTCGGTGGTGCACCACCCGTCTTCATCGAAGACCGTCGCGGTCAATTCCTCATCCCTGTAGTATCCGGCGGGCGCATGGGGTCCCCTGAAATAGAGGATGCCGGGCTCTCCATCGGGCACCACGTTGCCTTCTTCATCCACAAGCCGCACCTTATTGCCTGGAAGCATCCGGCCGACGGTTCGACGGCGCAGTTCCTTGGAATCCTCCACGCTGCATCCGGAGACGGACCCCTTGTCCTGGGTTCCCAGGTCGCTGGTAATGCTTGCGCCAAAGGCTTCTTCCGCTTCCTCGGCCACCTGGGGCGAGAGGTATCCGCCTGCTGAGCGGATAAACCGGAGGGAACTCAAATCGTATTTTTTATAGTCCGCCTCCAGCATGCGCACCAGGTGGGTGGGGACGACGCCGATAGCCGTGGCTTTTTCCTTTTCGATCAGTTCCAATGCCCCTTCGGGGGTGAATTCTTCCAGCATGACGGTCTTGGCGCCTGCAATGGGGGCCGCAAAATAGGTCAAAGTCCCGGCCGCTCCCCCTGCATGGGGCGCGATGGCCATGGTAATGTCGTCCTTGTTCAGGTTCCAGATGCCTACCCGGCCTTTGGAGGTGCAGACGCGGGGCGCGGTGGGCCATTCCACCAGCTTCGGTATCCCGGTAGTTCCGCTGGTGGTGGTGAGCAAGGCCACATCCCATTTGGCATCCAGCCTCCTTGCATCAAGGACGGATTCGTCAACGGGCTTTTCCAGCCGTTTTTCCACGAGCTGGGTCAGGGAGAAGGTTCCTTCCGGGGCATCTCGCGGGAACTTCATCGTCAAACAGGAAGAAATATTTCAGGTGGGTAAATCGCTTCTGCAGATCCGCGTACATCTCTAAATAATTGAAGTTTCTATAGATAGTTGGGATTACCACGGCCGTGGCTTCGGTTTTTTCCAGCATATACTCCAGTTCTCTCTGACGCAGGTAAGGGTAGACGGTCAGGGAGATGAGACCGGCCCTTTCACAGGCCACTCTTGCAAGAAAGCCGTAAACGCTGTTGGGGGACTGGACGATGACACGGGCGGACTTTGGAATGCCCATCTCCACCCACGAGATAGCCATGGCATCCACCAATTTCTTTGCCTCGGCCCAGGTGACCCGGTATTTGGCATCCACCAGGGCCTCCTGATCGGGCATTTCTTTGGCGTTCCGGCTGTAAAAATCGTAAAACAGTTCTTCCGTCCAGTGTCCATCCCGGAGGAATTCCTCCACCATCTTTTCTTTATATCGAATCGGTTTCACGCTTATTCTCCTTTTTTTGGCTTGTTTGCCCGTTCTTTGATGCTCGCCCTGAACCTGTCCCAGAATTCCTGATCCGTACTCTGCCAGGCGGCGCCCCACCTCTTTTCGAAATAGGATGTAGGCAATCTCTGTTGCCAGGGTTCCCAAGGGTTCTTCCCTTTTTTCTTGGCTTCCAACACATCATTGAGGAAGGTCGTGATATTGGTTAATTCTTCCTTGGGAAGATAGGATGCAGCGCCTTCCTTGATCGATTTTACCAGGTTGTCGGGAGTGAACGCATGCGCCGTCAGCATCACGGCGGTAATGCCTCTTCGACGCGCGATATCCAGGAGGCCATAGCCGTTTACGCCCATGATATCCAGGACGGCGACATCGAAATCCCGGGTTTCAAGCAACGTTTTTGCGTCCTTGAAATTGGAAGCCCGGACGACCTCACACATTTCCAACAGTTCTTCCAATATGTCTAAAATATCGGACTCATCATCTACTATGAGGATTCTCTTGCCATCTAACAGTGTCCTGTCCGACATGGTGAAGACTCCTTGATTATAGGTTTTACGGGGTACACGGCCGTACGGGTGAAAGAGACGACCCGGTTTGCCGGGGCCGTCTCCAAAGCGTGCCGTGATTACATTGCCTGATCTTCCTTAAAATCCCAGTTCGGACCATCTGGATTTCACTCTTGCCACCATGTCTTGATCCAGCACAATGGGAATCGGCTTGTCCTTCCACTCATAAGGAATGGTCGCGTCCAAAAGAAGCCTGCCGGTAATGTATCGGCTTTCAATGGGAAGAGACGGGTCCAGCGGCGTGGATCTTCCTCTCTTGATCACCTGGCTTCGATTTGGCTGGAAGCGGAAGCTGAGGGCGTACATGACCCTGGGAATATCCCAGGCATCGATATCATCATCCACGACGATGACGGTCTTGAGACCGTAGGCGCCCATCTCCGTTGAGATGGCGGCGGTGAGTACCTGGTCGGCGTGACCGGGGTATTTTGTTTCCACGGAGATGATGGCCAGGAACCTTCCGGAGCCTTCAGGAGGGCAGTAAACGGACTTGATGCCGGGTATCCTCATCTCATCGGTAAGCTGCTGCCACAGGGTGGCGCCGTAGGAGAGGGCCATGACCATATGGGTATCGGTGACCGCGCGTCCGACGGTGGTGGAATACATGATGGGATTGTCCCGATGGGTGACGCATTTGATATCCATGTAATTCCTGGGGTCGGTTCCCACGCCGGAATAGTAGCCGGTGTACTCGCCGAAGGGGCCTTCATCCATGAACTTCTCCGCGTCGCATTCCCCTTCAAGGACGATCTCGGCATAGGCAGGGATCGGAAGATCCACGGTCTCTCCCTTAACGACCTTGCAGGCCTCTCCACGAATGGAGCCATACACCTCATACTCGGAGATATTCGCTGAGACCCTTGCGGCGCCAAGGATGAACAGAAGCGGGTCGCATCCGATGATGGAGGCGCAGGGCATGGGTTTGCCCATCTTCTGGTACTTCTTGAGCATCTGGTCGGCATGTTTTCCTTTGATAAACTGGGTCCCTATCTTGTTTTTGCCCAACAGCTGAGACCTGTAGGTACCCAGGTTCACCCAGCCCGTTTCGGGGTCTTTCGTGATGATGAAATGGGCGGTGCCGATATACCTGCCGCCATCCAGGGGAAAGAAGTGGGGGACCGGAAATTTGAACAGATCCACGTCATCTCCCATGAGGATATTCTGCTTGCAGGGAGCGTCCTTCTTATCCACAAATACCGGAGGAATGGGGTTTCTCCCCATTGTTACCCAACTTCTCAGGATTTCCGGCAGGGGGGTTTCTTTGGGAAGTCCCAAAATGAGGGCCAGTTTCTGCGCGGTGGTGCATGAACTGGTCATGACCGGCGTGTCGTAGTCCTTGATATTTTCAAAAAGCAAGGCCGGGCCTTGGGCTTCCTCATTCAATTTGGCGATGTGGGAAAGCTCAAGGTTCCAATCCACTTCCGCGGTAATTCTTTTAAGTTCGCCTTCTTTTTCCGCCAATGCAATAAAATCTCTCAAATCTTTCATGAATCTATTCCCTCCTGATATAGGTGTAAAGGGTTGAAAAAATTATATCTAAAATCTGTAATCAGCTGTCGTTTTGAGGACATCAACCATTTTGCAGTATCTTGTTCTTGGATGTAGTCCCAACCTAATCTATGCAAAGATACAGTCAACCTGATGCGAGCCGATTGTCTGATCATTGTTTTCAAATTTCTTGAGAGGCTTCTCCGGGCCGGATTTCAAAATCGCTCCTGAATCACGCCTTGGCGTGATTTTCGGTCAGGCAGTAGGTATTTTGATCCTTTTCATGGCCTGCGCCATGAGCAGCTGGTAACCGGTTTTGCTGCCGATGACCGACTCTTTTTTGCGCCGGCTCCAGACGGTTTCCGGCCGAGCTTGCACAATAAATATGTTCTCGGGGAAATCAAAATCACTATCAACGGCCCATTCGATATCCATGGCCCGCCCGTAGTGCTTCTCGATGATTCGGGCCACTCTCGCCAACTCTTTTACCTCGTCGCTTTCGAGACAGCACCTGTTTTGCATTTCTTCCGGCACTTCCATCTCGCACACTTCTCCTTTATCAACGTCGTGGACACATGTGATATGTTTGGTCGAAATGGTCCTTTCGTTGGTTTCCATGACCACCTTGTCCACGACGAATTTATCGGGGTTAACGGAGCCGGATACAACGGTTTCCCCCAGTCCCCAGCTTCCTTCAATTACGACTTTGGAAGGATCGCCATTGGTGGGGTTGAGGGTGAACATGACCCCCGCTGTTCTGGAATTGACCATTTTTTGAACCCCCACGCTGATGTACACCTTTTCGTGGGGAAAATTGTTTTTGTTCCTGTAATCGATGGCGCGTGGAGTGAACAGGCTGGCCCAGCAGTTTCTGACCCTTTCGATGATCCTGTCCGACCCCACAACCCAGAGATAAGTATCCTGTTGTCCCGCAAAACTGGCGGTGGGAAGATCCTCGGCGGTTGCACTGGACCGGACGGCAACGGGGACGTTCTTAACGCCGCATTTGTCGCAAAGCCGGGAATAGCTCTCTTCAATGGCCGTTTGAATCTCGTCATTCATGGGCGCTTTATTGATCAAATCCTGGATTTCCCGGCTGGCCCGGTTGAGCGCATCCATGTCGTCCGGTCCCATATTGGAGAGGGTATGCTGGATCTTATCTTTTATCCCTGTTTCCGTGATGAATTGGAGATAGCTTTCCGTCGTTACCGCAAAACCGGGTGGAACGCGGATGCCGGCCTTAATCATCTCCCCGAGACTGGCATTTTTGCCGCCTACCATCGGGAGGGATGTCTTATCCAGAACTTCAAAATTGAGTATGTAATCCATCTATTCCTCCATGGAGTCCTTCATCGGTCGGCTGTTCGGCCCGCAAATTCCGGGCATGCTTCGGAAGGGGAAGGAGGGCGCTTTGAGCCCTCCTTCCCGTATTGTTTCCGTTTGTACAGAATGGACCGGGGAAGGATGTCAGATTATGCTGCCCGCTCTATAATCGTTACCACTCCCGTGTCCCCATCGACCCGGATGGTGTCTCCCGTCTTGATGACGGAGGTCGCGATTCCGGCGCCTGTAACCGACGGAACGCCGTATTCCCTGCAGACTATGGCCGCATGGCTCGTAAGCCCTCCGATATCCGTGACGGCGGCCCTGATCTTCGTGAACACCGGCGCCCAGGATGGATTGGTTGTGGGGCACACCAGGATTTCTCCGGCTTCAATGTCCATGACCTCTTTAAGGAGTTTCAGCACCCTTGCCTTTCCTTCCACAACGCCTGCTGATGAGGCGAATCCCTTGAGTTCTTTGACATCCCCGGGTTCGATATCCACGCTCCCCTTCAGCCATTCCTTCACTTTATCGGTGGTCACGCCCCACAACATAACCGTAAAGGGCTCCGCCACTTCCTCGGGTGGAACGCCGAGGGCCGGAATAGGCATCCATTTGCTCGCCGCATCAAGGATTTTTCTCCGCTTGGCAACGGTGGCTTTGTAAAATGCTCCTCTCAGGGGAATATCCACGCCCAAGGCCCAGCCTGTGGCCAACTCCGTGAGGATCTCGGGGATTTCATAGCGATTGAACATGAAAATGTCGTCCACGTTTTCGATCATGTCGTTATTCACCAGCAGCTGTCCAAAGGCCCTGACCTTGGAATACCATATGGTGTGGAACCAGTGTTCTACCCAGAACAGGTGGTCTTCGGCGTATCGATAGATGGTTCGAATTACTTTGTGGGCGTCGTCAAAGGCCTTTCTGTCTTCGTCCGTGCCGATCAGGTCCCGGTACTGGGCGATGGTTTCCTCTCTATCCTTGTCAAGCGCATCCAGGTCCCTTTCAATGGTTTCCCCGTTCTCCAGCCTCTCTACATAGCTTTTGATGTAGCCGTATGGGATATCCAGTTGATCGTTCCAGCTCCCCTCATAATGGAACCAGCCGGATCCGCAGGATACAAAAAACCATGGATCTTTGGCTTCTTCAAAGGCCTCAAGCCATTTCTTTCCATCCGGGGTCTTTTCAAGGGCGGCTATTCTTTCTTTCGCATTGGCTCCCGCCTTCAGAATATCGGCCACGCCGTCGAGAGATACGGCCAACCTGGACAGCTTGCACAATTCTTCTTCAGGGCGGAACATGGAAACGTAGGCGCCCGCCACCATCTTTCCGATGGCGCTCTCGCTGATTCCCGGGAAAAGCTTTCTGGTGACGTCTCCAAACATGAGGTAGGCCAAGTAGGTCAGGTTCAGCATCTCGAAATGGAACTGCCAACCCTTGATCATCTGATTTACAAGCAGGTCGAAGGATTCCATCAGGTCGTAGGAAGCGTAATATCCCCTCGGGGCTGGAATAACCTGATCTTCAGGGACATACTTCGGAAGTTCCGTGGGTATTTCCAAGGCTTTCATCTCTTCGCCAAGGGCCTGGAATTTTGTAAGCCATTTGTCCCACAGTTCGTTGTAGTGCTCAAAGACATAGAACACGCGTTTTTCAAATAGGGCCGCCTTTTCTCCGATCACCTCATCCGGTGGGGGGGATACGGCGCAGATGTACAGGTATCCTCCCACCAACCTCTGGGCAACTCCCTGGGCGGGCGGGATACAGAAGACCCTGGTGGTATATTGGGAGAGGGAAATCTGCCATGCCTCCTGAAACAGAAGGTCTAATGGCGGCATGGGTTCTGGTGCATGTATCTTGTCTTGATACCAGAACTGTTTACTTTCCCACTCCCCTCTCTCCTTGGAAAAAAGAAAGTGAGAAGGATACATTTCTTCCCAACCTTCAAGCTCCGGTGGAACCTCGACATCGTGTGGATCCGGAAACCTTGCTGCCTTTTCATCAGCCATTTTTCGCCCTCCCCTTTTAAAAGATTGGTTGGTTATGGTGTGGTCTCAGCCAAGAGAACCACTTGAAGATATATTCCCATTGAAGGTCGCAAGGCGTCAATTTGATTATCGTTATGATGTTCATAACCTTTACTTATGCAAAGATGTAAGGTATAAGCTTTGGTTCATAAGAAAAGAATTAAAGGAGCGCCCCATGATCAACCTGAATCAACTGAGAATTTTCTATTATGCCGCCAAGAACCTGAGTTTCACCAAGGCTGCCAAAGAGCTCTATATAAGCCAACCGGCTGTTACCTCGCAGGTAAGACAGTTTGAAGAAACGTGTAATCTGGTTCTCTTTAAGAGAAAATGGAGAAAGGTTTTCCTGACGGATGAGGGAAAGGTCTTGTACGA
Organism: uncultured delta proteobacterium; assembly: GCA_963747015.1. GTDB lineage: Bacteria > Desulfobacterota > DSM-4660 > Desulfatiglandales > Desulfatiglandaceae > DUZB01. The sequence goes on along the minus strand of CAVVEP010000043.1, from coordinate 10,119 downwards.
TTATGCCGCAAAGCTCTTCAAGCAGGAAAAACAGATAGAGGACGTGATCGAGGACATTAACCGGCTGAACCTGGGGGTACTTCGACTGGGAACGACCAAGACTTACGCGCGTTACTTTATGCCCTACATGATGACGGCATTTCACAAATCGCATCCCAAGGTCAAGATTTATCTGAATGAAGGGAGCTCTTTGGAAATGATCAACAGCCTGCTCCAGCTGAAAAATGAAGTGGCGGTCATTGCCAAGGCTGAAGACCACCCCGATATCTCTTTTATCCCGTTCAGCCAGGAAGAACTTGTGGTCATCATGGCGCCTGAACATCGTTTTGCCCGACGCGGAACCCTTACTTTTAAAGAGATCGCCGGAGAACCCGTTATCATGAAGGAAATCGGGTCGGGTACAAGGAGGGTGGTGAATGGACTTTTTGCGCGGTTCGATATGGAACCGGATATCCTTGCCGAAACAAGCAACACGGAGTTCATCAAACAATTGGTGATGCGAGGAGAGGGATTCTCTCTTCTGGTAAAGGAGGCGGTCGGCTTGGAACTGCGGGAAAAAAAACTGGCGACCGTTGGGCTTGAGGAAGGGAAATCCTATCTGGATATCAGCATTGCGTACCTGAAAAAGCAACAGCTCTCCAGGCCCGCGCAGGCTTTTGTGGATATCCTGAAGAAGATAGCACCCGAGAATATTTTTAAAATGGGCATCGGCGCCCTCATGGCGGAAATGCTGAAAAGGCGTGGATAGAAAAGTGCAAAGGGCAAAGCGCCTGGCGCAGAGCCGTTCAGCATTCACTTTCTTATTGCGGCACACGCTTTGCGCCATGCCTTTTCAGTTTTGAGCTTTGAGCCTCCTCACCATCTCATCCATCGTCCTCGCAACGCTTTCCGCGAAAGCGGCATCGTTGATATGAAAGTTTTCCTCGGTGATGGGTATTTCCGGATTCAGCTCCCCTTTCAGGGTTTTAATGAACGTATCGGTGAGGGTGGGGTCGAACAACGGGCCTTCCTTGCCGTCCGCTTCCGACCATCCGAGAAGGGGAATCATGACCCTGACAAGACGAGGGGCATTGTTTAGCTTTTCAGCCAACTGCTTGGCGATGAAAATGGTCTCGCTTTCATCCAGACGGATGGCCGATCTGAAATCATAAAAAAAGATCTTCCGGTCTTTGTATTCCAAAGGGACAGTCTCTCTGGTAAATTCAAGGACGGCACAATCAAGGCCTCCCGGGACGACCAGTCTGGGGATAGGCGCCCCCGGATGGGGCATGAGTCTGGAAGGACCGATCCCCGAACAGTAGCCGCCTTTGAGTTCATCTGCCAGTTCGTGGGTGGCCAGGTCCAGTATCCCGTCAAAATATCCATCCGCGGCCAGTTCTTCCATGGCCATCCCACCCGTGCCATTGGCGTGAAAGGCAATGACTTCATATCCTTTTTCATTCAGAGCCTTTTTTACCATTTCCGCCGACTGCGTGATAAATCCGAAAAACGTAAGGGCGATTCTCTTTCCGCGTTCGCCTGGCAGCCATTGCTCCCGTGCCATGCCGCACACCGCTCCGGCGGCCCGATCCAGCACGATGCCCGACACGCTGTTGACGCCCAGGAGATCCACCACACTGTGCATCATGGTGATATCTTTGGTCCCCACGATCTTTTTCATATCCTTGGCGGCCACAGTGGAAACCATGACCTTCGGGACGCCCAGGGGAAGCATGCGCATCACGCTGGTGCCCATATGGGTTCCGGTGCCGCCTCCGGCGGAGACAATGCCGGCTATTTTTCCTTTCGCATGGAGATCCTGAACAAGGTCGATGGCACGGGCGACAACATCCCTTATGGCTTCGTCTCTCGGAAGGGTTCGGCCCTTTCCCTCTTCCTGCATGGCGGCAAACAGATCAAAATCAGGGGAAAAGGAGGGGTGTGCCTTGGTTCCGATATTGATCGTGAGAGTCCCGAGCCCTCTTGCCTGAATACGATCTTTCAGAAACAGATGTTCCTCGCTTTTCGAATCGAAAGTACCCAGTACAACCACCGATTTTTCATTCATCATTCTTTGTCTCCTGGTATCCTATTCAGATTCCCTGGCAGCGAAATACAGCCTCAGGAAGGCATTCCGTCACGAGGTCTTTTTTGCTGCCGCATCTGATTCCTATGGTAGCCACGGCACTTCCATGCCGGTACGGAAAATGGATGGATAATAATTGCCTCGTTGTACCGGCATAGAAGGACCTCTCGACGGTCGGTGAAGGTTCATCCAAGATGCGGCAGCAAAAAAGACCTCGTGACTCCATTCGTGCCGGTGTTTTTCCTGAAACCTGAAACCTGAACACTGAAACCTTTGGCTTCATCCCTTTTTGTGCTCAAGTGCCTCGACGATTTTGTCCGGGGTGATCGGGAATTCTTTGATCCAGCAGCCGGTGGCGTTGGCTATGGCGCAGGCATAGGCCTGGGCCGCGCTCATGGCCACGGACATGCCGGATTCCTTGGCCCCGTAAGGGCCTGAAGGATCAATGCTTTCAACGATAATTGGATCGATGGGCGGCATATCGACTGCCAGGGGCACTTTGTATTCAAGTTGGGTCGCATTGAGGCATCGTCCATCGCTCCATGAGTGAAACTCGGTCAGCATGCCGCCCTGTCCGCCCATGGCCACGGAACCCTCGAACTGTCCCTCGACCACCATGGGGTTGAGGGCGAACCCGCAGTCCTGGGCCGCCCAGACGCCCAGCACCTTTACCAGGCCGGTTTCCGGATCGACTTCCACTTCACAAACCGTGGCTCCGAAAGAGAAGGCCTCTGACAGTTGCCCCCGGGGATTGCTGACCCACTCCCTGCGGTGATCGACTTTGGGACTGTATGAGCCTTGGCCCAGGATAGGTCGGCCTTGGATAAGGGCCATACGGAGCACCTTGGCCAGGGACAGGCCCCGATCGGGCGATCCCTTGACAAAAACCTTGCGGTCGGCCGCCACAAGGTCTTCCGGATTGGCCTCGAGTTTTACCGCGGCCACGTCGAATATCTGCCGTTTGGCGTCTTCGGCGGCCAAACGCACGGCGTTGCCCCCGGCGAAGGTGGTTACCATGGAATAAGATCCCGGATCGTTTGGCGTGACTTCGGTGTCGGCGGTGATCAATTCGATGTCCGCCATTTCCAGTCCCAATTCCTCGGCCGCAATCTGGACAAGCATGTTATCGTTGCCCTGACCATTGTCCACCACGCCGGAAATTATGGTTACTCCGCCGTCCTCGTTGAACTTAATCACGGCCTGGGATCCGCCCCGGATTCCCAGAGGAAATCCCGTCTGGACCGAGTTGATGCCCATCCCGATGCCTCGGAAGGGTGGCAATTTCCCGTGTTTCTCTTTATAACCGCTTTTCTCCACGGCCTTTTCGATGCACTCCGTCAAACCGCAAGAGCCGATATAACTCTTGGTTGCCGTGTATTCTCCTGTATGTCGGGCATTCAGCAACTTGACCCGGACCGGGTCCAGCCCCAACTCTTCGGCCATCATATCCAGTTGCATGTCCACGCCGGCTGCAAAGGAACGACCGTGGATACGGATCATGCCGCGGACCGGTTTGTTGGTGTAAACCCGGATGCCATGAAATCGGACGTGCTCGAGACGATAGGTTTGTTCGTGGCAAAGGAAGGGCACGGAAACGGCTATGGGTCCGGTGCTGGAGTAAGCGCCTCCGTCCAGATAGCTGGTGCTGGATCGGGCCGTGACACGGCCGTCGCGGTCCATGCCGGTAATATGCGTGGTGACCATCCCATGACCTTGCCGGACGCAGACGGTGTTTTCCTCACGGGTGTAAACCAGTTTGACCGGTCGGCCGCTCTTGAGCGCCATGAGGCTGCAGATGTAATCCGCGGGCGATATTTCCGACCGTCCGCCAAAGGCGCCGCCGATGGCTATCTTGCGAACCTTTACCTTGTTGAGAGGCATTTGAAGGACATTGGACAAGGGCTTGGATTTCATGTGCGGGCCGGCATTGGGGCACCAGATCTCCAGATTTCCATCGGTGTCCGGCCGGACAACCACGGCGTAGGGCTCGCCCATGAAGTAGTCATCCTCCGGGGCGGTAAAGGTGTCGGTCCGAACCAGATGGCTTTTTTGCAGGACCGCGTCCACATTGCCTACGTCGATATTTACTTCCACATTGCGGTTGCCGGGGTAATCCTCGTGAACCAGGGGCGCTCCGTCCGCCAGGGCTTGGTCGATGGTGAAGACGCCCGGCAGGATTTCATAATCCACGTCTATCAGCCGCAAGGCTTCGAGGGCGGTGTCTTCGTCCACGGCGGCTACAGCCGCCACTTCATCGCCCATATACCGCACCTTATCGGTCTGAAGCATCTGCATGTCGCGCGTGTAGGGAAAGACGCCCCACTTGACGCCGGCCGTGTCCCGACCCGTGACTATCGTCTTAACGCCGGGCAGCTTTTCGGCTCGGGAGGTGTCTATGTTCAAGATGCGCGCGTGGGCATAAGGACTTCGAAGGACCTTGCCCACCAGCATTCTCGGAAAAATCAGATCACCGGCGAATTTCACCTCGCCCGTGGCTCTCACCCGTGAATCAACCCTGGGCGTCCGTTGACCGATATGTTTGTAATCAGGCATCATCATCCTCCCCGGCCGCCACAATGGCCTCGACAATCTTGGTGTAACCGGTGCATCGGCAAATATTGGCCGCGATGGCTTCTTTGGCCTGTTCCGTGTTCGGGACGAGGATTTTCGTTCAACAACGCCTTGGCCGTTAGAATCATGCCAGGCGTGCAGAATCCGCACTGGATGGCGCCATGGTTGATGAACGATTCCTGAAGTCTGTCCAGCCCTTCCGGTCCGGTCAACCCCTCGATGGTTGTTATCTCATGCCCCGCGGCCTCCACGGCCAGGGTCAGGCACGAGCGGACCGGCTGTCCGTCCATGAGTACGGTGCAGGAACCGCAAACGCCCTCTCCGCAGCCCTCCTTGGTCCCTGTCAACTCCAGTTTTTCTCTCAATACCTCAAGCAATGTCAGGTGAGGCGGGACCAGTACATCGTACTCCTCGCCATTCACCGTAAGTTCGATCACTACTTTGGGGGCCTTATCGGACATAGTTCATCTCCGTGTTTTCCTCACTTAGATTAGAATCTAACACTCAAAACTTTCAACCAAAATGTTTTGGGGACTCTTACGAGCCTGTTCAACCGCCGCACTCAGGGCCCTGCGAGCCAAAACAGCCACCATCTTGCGGCGATATTCCGCTGGAGCCACGGTGTTTTCAACGATCGATCCCTCCGCCTTTTTTCCGGCAAGATCCGCGGCCTCGTTTATGGCTTCAGCCTCGGGCGGACGGCCCCGCAAGGCTTTCTCCGCCTCGCCGACCATCAAGGGCGCCGGACCGACAGCTCCCAGGACCAGCCGGACCCTGTCAAACCTGCCTTTGCTCAAGGTGACCATGGCCCCGGCGGAAATCAACGGATAGTCGATGCTGGAGCGCCAGCGCAGTTTCCGGTAGCTCGTGCCCGTCCCCGGGGCGGGCAGAAAAATTCTTATTTCGGTGAGAATCTCTTCCGGCGCGAGGGTGAAAGGCGCGTCCCCCAGGCCGGAGAAAAGTTCGGATATCTTGATAACCCTTTCCCCCGACACGCTCCTGAGGACAACCTGGGCCCCAAGGGCGGACAGCATGACCGCGCCGTCGGATTGACAGGAAGCGCTGCATTCCTTGCTGTCGGGCAAGACGTGGCAGACCTGTCCGCCATCCTTGTGGCAATGGTCCCGGCCCGAACGCGCCGCGGTCGCGGCGGCAGGCGTGAAGGGGCCGGGATGAGGCGGCGATGACGGTGCGCGTGGTCACCGCCGCGGAGGCGGCGGCGCGCGATGTGGCGGCGATCGCGGCGGGAACGCCGTCGCCGGCCCTGATGGAGGCGGCGGGGCGTGGTGCGGCGGCGGTGATCCGCAAGACGTACGGCGACCGGCTGTCGCGCGGCGTCGCCATCCTTGCCGGCCCGGGCAACAACGGGGGCGACGGCTGGGTCGTGGCCCGGCACCTCACTGCCGCCGGCGTGCCGGTGCGGGTGGCGGAGTACGGCGAGAGCCGCACTCCCGACGCCCGCGCGGCCCGCGACGCCGCCCTGCCCGGCGTGTCGTTAGGCGTCCCGGGTGGCGGGGAGGCCGTGGTCGTCGACGCGCTGCTCGGCACCGGGGCGCGCGGCGTCCCCCAAGGGGCAATCGGCGACGCCGTCGACCACGCCGTGGCGCTGCGGCGTGGCGGAGCCGTCGTCGTCGCCCTGGACGTCCCCACCGGGGTCGACGCCACCACCGGGACCGCCATCCGCTGCGTCACCGCCGACCTGACGGTCACCTTCGGGACGCTCAAGCGCGGACACCTGGTGGCGCGGGGTCGCTGCGGCACCATCGTGGTGCTGGACATCGGGCTCGGCGACAGCGCTGAACTCGAGGACGGGGCGCTCCACGGCTCGTCGACGAATGCTGGGTCGCGCCGCAGGTGCCGCCCATCGGGGCCGAATCGCACAAGGGGATCCGGCGGCGCGTGGTCATCGCCGGCGGGGGGCGGGGAATGGCCGGCGCCCCGATGCTGGCGGCGCGCGCCGCGATGCGCAGTGGGGTCGGGATGGTGCGCCTCCTCGTGCATGAGGCGAGCCTCGCCGCGGTGCAGGGCGCCGTGATCGAGGCCACGGCGTCCACGTGGCCGGCCGCTGACGCGATGCTCGAGCAGCAGGTCACCGGTTACGCACATGCGGTGCTGGTGGGGCCGGGCCTCGGGCACGGCCCCATCGAGCGTGGCGTCGTGGAGCAGCTCCTGCGCGCCTGGCGCGGCCCGGTCGTGCTCCAGATCGACGCCCTGAACGTCTTCGCCGGCGACCTCGAGGCGCTCGGTGGACTGCTGGCGGGGCGTCCGGCGCTGCTCACGCCGCACGCCGGCGAGCTGGCGCGACTCATCGACAGCACGCCCGACGACGTCGTGGCGTCGCGCTTCGAGGCGGCCCGCGACCTCGCGCGCGCGCTGCGCGCGGTGGTGCTTCTCAAGGGCGTTCCCACCGTCGTCACCGCGCCTAACGGCGACCGACTGGTCTCGGCGGCCGGCACGCCGGTGCTGGCCGCGGCCGGCAGCGGCGACCTGCTCGGGGGCATCGCCGTGACCCTGCTGGCGCAGACCGGCGACCCGTTCCACAGCGCCGCGGTCGCCGCCTGGATCCATGGGCGCGCCGCCGAGATCGCGAACACCGGCCGCCCCGTGCGCGGCGTCGTAGCCGACGACGTCCTCGCACACCTCGGCGACGCCTGGCGCCTGGACGGGGACCCGCCGGTGCCGCCGGTGCTCGTGCAGCTTCCGCACGTCGGCGATGCGCCATGACCCAGGCATGGCATACGGCGCTCGGTCCCGGCGGTGAGTTCGACCTGGTCCGGCGCCTCGTCGCCCGCTGGGGCGATCGTGCCGCCGGCATCGGCGATGACGCTGCCGTGCTCGACGTGCCACACGGCGAGCAGCTGGTGGCAAGCGTGGACACCGCGATCTCGAGTCAGTCCACTTCCGCCGTGAATGGCTCACTCCCCGCGAGATCGGCTATCGTGCCACCGCCGCGGCGCTGAGTGACCTCGCCGCCATGGCGGCGCGTCCACTCGGCCTCCTGCTGTCCCTCACGCTTCCTGCCGAGCTTGCGGCCTGGGTCGACGAACTTGGCGACGGAGTCGGCGAGGCAGCCGGAGATGCGCGGTGCGCCATCGTCGGGGGTAACGTGAAAAAAGGCGGGCGAGCGACTCTCGCTCTCGTTGACGGTGCTGGGCCACGCGGCGGCGCCGGTGCGCCGGAGCGGTGCCCGCGCCGCTGACAAGGTCTACGTCACCGGCCGGCTGGGAGCGCCGGCCGCGGCGCTTTCGGCCCTGCGGAACGGTGAGCGTCCGGCGCCGGCGATCCGCGAGCGGTTCGCACACCCCCAACTGGCGCGACTGCGCGAGGCGCGCTGGCTGGCCGAGCGTGGGGCGCATGCGATGATCGACATCTCCGACGGGCTCGCTCCCGAGGCCCGCCAGCCTCGCATCGGCCAGAGTGGCGTCTCACTTGCCCTGGTGCTCGATGCGCTGGCCGTGTGCCGAGTGACGTCGCGCCGCTCGACGCGGTCGTGAGCGGGGAGGAGTACGAGCTGCTCCTCACCGCGCCCGGCCTGCTCGACACCGATGCGTTCGCACTCGCGTTCGGCATTCCGCTCACGTCCATCGGCGAGGTCAACGAAGCGGGCGCGACTGACGTGTCGTTCACGCTGCACGGCATGCGCGTTGACCCGGGTACCGGCTACAACCACTTTTCGCGCTGATGCGTACCGTCCTCGTTGCCCTCACGCTGCTGGTCCTGACACCCATCCTGGGGCCGATGGTGATCGTGGCCGGGCTCTTCGGCGTGACCGATCGGGCCGGGAGCATCTTCGACTGGGCGCCCCGCCTCTGGGCGCGGGCCATCCTTCGCGCCGCCGGCGTGAGGCTGGTGGTGCACGGGCGAGAACGGATCAAGGGGGGCGAGCCGCACATCTTCGTCAGCAACCACGTCAGCTGGTTCGACGTCTTCACGCTCGCGGCGCTCCTGCCGCGCTACAAGTTCGTCGGCAAGGTGGAGGTCTTTCGCATCCCGCTGTTCGGCGCGGCGGCGCGCGCCGCGGGCATGATCCCGATCGAACGCGAGAACCGGAAGGCGGCGTTCCAGTCGTACGAGGTGGCGACGACATCAGTGCTGGCGCATCGGTGGTTGTCTTTCCGAGGGGACCCGGGGCGAGAGCTACGTCGTGCGCCCGTCCGAAGGGGCCCTTCGTGCTGGCCGCCACCGCACAAGTCGAGATTGTTCCGACGCTGATCCATGGCACCGTCCGGGTGCAGCCCCGAGGATCGTGGCGCGTCAGGTCCGGCCGCGTCGACGTGCACTTCCTCGATCCGATCCCGACGCTGGGGACCACGTACGAGGACCGGGAGAGCATCTCCGCGCTCTGCAGAAGCCGCATGGCAGAGGCGATGCACCGCGAGTACGGTGTGGAGAGCCCGCCAGAGGTCTCGCGGCCCAGGACGAAACGGGACCGCCCGTCGAGGCTGGGCGGTCGGGCGCGGCGGGATGAAGTTCCGGAAGCACGGCAGCGGCGCTTCGGCGGGAGAGCGGCGGCGTAGCAGCAGGCGGCGGCGTAGCAGCAGGCGGCGGGATGGCAGCACGCGGCGGGATGGCCGCAAGCGGCGGGGGCGGCAAGCGGCGGGACGACGGCGCGTGGCGAGATCGGCAGGAGCGACACGCGGCGGCCGTCCGCCAAACGCCCGACAGACGCGCGGACCGCGACGGATCTCCTTAGTTTCATGCCGGGGCCGCGCCGGGCAGACGCCTGCCGGCACGCTCCCGGCACAGCCACCTCCGTCTTCATCCACTTCCCACAGAGCCATGTCTTCCATACAGGCGTCACCCCCCCAGAGATCCTCGACAGTCGCGGCAACCCCACGATCGAGGTCGACGTGGTTTCTCGACAGCGGCGTGGCAGGACGCGCCGCTGTACCCGGCGGTGCCTCGACCGGTGAACACGAGGCGCACGAGCTGCGCGACGGTGACGCCGGTCGATATGGCGGCAAGGGCGTCCGCGATGCCGTGCAGCACGTGATCGAGAGCATCGCGCCGGCGGTTCGCGGCATGGATCCGTCGGAGCAGATGGAGATCGATCACACGCTCATCGACCTCGACGGCACCCCGAACAAGGGAAAGCTCGGTGCGAATGCGATCCTTGGGGTCTCGATGGCCCTGGCGCGGGCGGCGGCCGTGAAGCAGAGCCCCCGCTATTCCGTTATCTCGGCGAGCCGGCTCTGCCTTCGCTGCCGGTGCCGATGATGAACATCCTCAACGGCGGCGCGCACGCTGACCAACCCGGTGGACTTCCAGGAATTCATGATTGTCCCCGTTGGCGCCGATCGTTTTCACGACGCGCTGCGCATGGGCGCCGAGGTCTTCCATGCGCTCAAGAAGGTCCTCATCAAGCGCGGGCTCGCTACCGGCGTCGGCGACGAGGGGGGGTTCGCGCCGAACCTCGCGAACGACGAGGAGGCGCTGAAGGTGATCATCGAGGCGATCGAGGCCGCGGGCTTCCTGCCCGGCAA
>CAVVEP010000042.1:0-39742 GCA_963747015.1 uncultured delta proteobacterium | reverse complement strand
CGATACTTGAATAGATTATTTAGTTGACTTCTTACATACAACGCAATATAATCTGCCAACTTTAACGAAAGGAGGCAGATTATGCTACCCCAAATTCGAAGCGAAGAACACCTTTTTGCTGTGCCAAAATTTGACATTAACAAAGAAGACATTGAAGAATTTGACCGTGAACTCAAAGGCTTTCATGAGAATTTCCGAGACTGCTTCACTAGAAGCGAGTCAAGAAACCATTTTTACAACTATATGGTCGGACAATTTAGCACGTTGGAACGAAAGTCCATTGAACCTATTGCTTTAGCGGTAGAAGGTGGCAATATACGCCCCATGCAGCATTTCATAAGCAAGGTCTTATGGGATGACGATAAAATCGTGTACAAATATCGTAATATGGTAAATGAAGACCTTGGTGACCCTGACGGCGTCCTTATTTTTGATGAAACAGGTTTTCAAAAAAAGGGGGATGACTCTATTGGCGTTGGAAAACAGTATTGTGGCACTATCGGCAAAGTCGAAAACTGCCAGGTTGGGTGTTTTCGCTGCATATGCGTCACCCCACGGCTATGCTCTGCTTGATAAGCGGCTATTTATCCCCGAAAAATGGTTTTCTGAAGACTATACCCTCAGAAGATACAAATGTGAGTTGCCAGAAGATATCACATTCAAGACCAAACCCCAGCTGGCAATCCAAATGCTTAAAGAGATTGCAGAAAAGAATCTGATTCCTTTCAAGTGGATCCTTGCGGACTCAATATATGGCAACAGCCCTGAGTTTATTGAGACCGTGGAAGAGTATTCCGATCTCCGTTACTTTGTTTCCATCCCATCGGACACATATTGCTGGCTGAACACACCTATTACAAGAAAAAGGAAATACAAGTATAAAGGCCAACTACGTGAAAAAACGGTTTTGGATAGTACTGAAAAAAAGCCCATCACTGTGGTTTCTTTGGCCAAAAGCATAAATAATTTCTTCTGGTACCGCCGCAAGGTCTCCGAAGGGACAAAGGGCCCTATTGAGTACGAGTTTACGAAGAGACGGGTGATTCTTTCAAAAAACGGCACCCCGGATAAGGAGGTTTGGCTCGTAATAAAACGCACAATTGAGAAACAGCCTACATACAGCTATTTTTTGAGTAATGCGCCCGTCAGTACCAGGCTTCCCACATTCGTTTGGCTCAGTGGCCTTCGTTGGCCAATAGAGCAGTGTTTTGAAGAAACGAAAACCGAACTGGGCATGGATCACTACGAGATTCGGAAATATAGGGGCTGGCAGCACCATATCCTAACGTGTATGCTGGCTCACTTCTTCCTCTGGCACCTGAAAATCAGGTTGGGAAAAAAAAGCACCATCTATTACGCTCTCGCAGCTTAGAACATTGATTGAAGTTGTCCTGCCTCTCAGGCAGTACGATATCCAAACCTCGCTTGATGTGGTAAGGTGGATCCAAGAGAGAAATCATCGGGCTTACCTTTCACATCGTAGAAAGAAGTTGGTACTTCAAATATAAATATCGTTGTAGGGATAATTCCCAGAAAGATTTCGATGTCTTCCACATTCCTGAAACGTTCTGTCAAAGCATCAAATGCGGGTTCATATTTCAGCATTCCCAAGGCAACGGCGCAGTTGCTTGCAACCATGCCATTACTGTTCAAGAAGCTTTCCAGGATGGCTGGAGCAAATTCTTCTGCTCCGTGTTCTGCAAGATATTTGGGTGCCCGGCAGGCCAGGAATTCATCCTGGTCCCCTATGAGCATGCCGACTTCTTGCGCGAAACGCCGTGGGTATTGTTCGCTGATCTTTTTAAATGCCCATGTACGAACCAGGCTGCTTGAGTGAGAGAGGTGGCTTACATAGTCCTGATAAGACCATATTCTGTGCATAAATTTTCCCTTTTAAGATTCATCCGACACGAATTCATATTCGCTGATTTTAATGTTCCACTCTATCCCTTCCTTGGTGAAAAGCTGACCAATCCTTTTCATAGCGGACTTTTCCAGGTCATTTTTGCCGTTACAGGACTGATTCTAAAAGCTCTTTCAGATGGGTTTGCCTCCGACTGGTGTCCTGGTTTTTGACAGCCATCGCAAGTGCTTTGCGGTGCCGACAAACACAGCCCTTTCGGGTGCCGACGAACACAGCCAGGTCTTTGGCCCTCGTTAAGCCGGTGTAAATAAGATTGCGAAACAGCATTTTGTAGTGTTGTGTGAGTACCGGTATGATGACTGTCTGGAACTCGCTTCCCTGGGATTTATGTATCGTTATGGCGTAGGACAGGTCCAATTGGGGGATATCTTCCCGTTGATAAGAAACTTGTCGGCCGTCCGGAAAAAATGAGACTTGGCAGGTTAATTCTTCATTGTCGATTTCCTTGATGACCCCGATATCTCCGTTGAAGACCTCCAGTTCATAGTTGTTTTTTCGGTGGATGACCCGGTCCCCCACCCTGAATATTCTTTCCCCGACAATGAGTTGGCCCCGCCCTTTCTTTGGCGGGTTGACGGCTGCCTGGATCGTCTTGTTGAGGCTCAATGTGCCTATGCTGCCTCTTGTCATGGGGGACAAAATCTGGATCTCGGTTTGTTTTCCGCAGTATTTGGGTATCCATTCCACGTAGAGCTTTTTGATCACTTCAGAGGCTATAAGACCGTAATGCAGGGACGACCACGGATGAACTTTCTTTAGAACCGACAATAACTCGTCAATTTTGGTTTCTGCATTGTACACCTCCTCGATGTTGACGTGCTGAAATTTCTTTGGGATGCTTAATTCGGTTTCGTATGGGGCCACAGGCTCATTGATTCTGAATTCGTAAGGGGCCACATGCGGATCTTCTTCTTTTGGCTCCTCAACATTTTTTGAATAGACTCTTTTGACTTTGGCAATGAAACCGAGTTGTTCCTTGGTTGCTTCGTCTGAATCCATGAAGAGGCAGTCGGATTCCTCTGTCCAGATTTCGGGTTTTTTGAAGGGGGAATCGATGTGTGGCATGGTGCCGCGGTTGATTTGATGGGCGTATTTGATGATCAACGATTTCTGTGCCTGCCTGAAGACTTTGGTGAGCCTGAAACATGGGACCCTTCCGGAGGCAATGATATCCTTGAGGACGTTTCCAGCGCCTACTGAGGGAAGCTGGTCTGCGTCTCCGATAAAGAGAATTTGGCTTTCGAGAGGCACCGCCTTCAACAAAGAAGCGGTCAACGTGATATCCAGCATGGAACACTCATCGACTATGAGGAAATCAACATCCAGGGGGCTTTCTTCGTCTTTTTTGAATTTTCCGAGTTGCCACCCCAGGAGTCGATGGATTGTTTTGGATTCCCTGCCAACCACATCCATCATTCTTTGGGCCGCCCGACCTGTCGGGGCGGCAAGCATGACGTTACGTTTCATGGCTTCCAGCAACTTGACAAGGACCAACGTTGTTGTCGTTTTTCCGACACCGGGGCCACCGGTCAGGACCGAGAATTTTTCGCAGACAATCCCTTTTACGGCGGCTGCCTGTTCGTCGCTCAAGGAAATGTTGTTGGCCTTACAGTAGCGATCAATCCAGACATCCACCCGCTTCCGATCAACCTTCGGGGGACTTGTTGACATGGGAACTCTCTTGGCAACATACAGCTCATCAAAATAGAGGGACTTGGAATAATAGGATGGCTCGATTTTTCCGTTCGGGAAGAAGGATTTGGCGAACCATGACGAGCCCTCTCTCCTCCATTTCTTTGAGAAACCCGGGCAAATGATCACCAAGATCCAGTTCCAGCAGTTCTTCAACCTGGGCGTTTATTTGTGATTGCGTCAAATAACAGTGGCCAAACTCCCTGCTTGCCGCCAGAACATGCTTTATTCCGGCCATTATTCGTTGGGGGCTTTCCCGGTCAAGGCCTATGCTCAACGCAACCTTGTCCGCTGAAAAAAATCCTATTCCATAGAAATCGCCGGCTAATCGGTACGGGTCTTCGGTTACATAGGAAATAGCGTTGTCGCCGTATTCCTTGTAGATTCTTACAGCGAAGAGGGTGCTTATTCCGTGGGTTTGGAGAAACATCATGACTTCCCTTATGGCTCGGTGCTCAGTCCATGCGGAACTGATCATTTCCAGCTTTTTTTGAGCGATTCCCGGGACCTCAGTGAGTTTCTCGATCTGTGTTTCGAAGATTTCAAGGGTTTGTTTTGCAAAATGATTAACGATTTTTTTTGCGGTTTTTGGGCCCACGCCCCTGATGAGGCCTGACCCCAAATATTTTTCAATGGCGGCTGTTGTTGCGGGCTTTTTCTCAAGGGCTTTTGTGGCTTTGAATTGGCGGCCGAATTTGGAATGGACAATCCAGGCCCCCTGGAATTCCATGGTCGCGCCGGCAAAAACTTTGGTTTGGTGGACAATGACGGTGTCTTGTTGGTGGGGGTTATCAAAAGGGGTAACTCGCAGGACAGACCACCCGTTGTCTGGGTTGTGATAAGTGACCCGGTCAACGATTCCCCGGATTGATTCTTGAATGATCCCTGACTGTGTCATCATCTGATGTTTACTGTCAAAGGTTAGTCGTTAGATGGTCCTGGTTCTCGTTGTCAATTTTTATTTGAAGGGGACGGTGGGATCTATTGCATCGTGGTGGGAAACCTTCTTTTTTATCGTTCAAGAAAAAGCGGGATTTGGGATGTGCGGCTTACCCTTTCCCGTTCATCTTCTCCCTCAACACCCCTGAACATTTAAACGTCACAACCCTTCTCGCATCCAGGATCAGGCCGTTCCCAGTCTGAGGGTTTCTTCCTCTTCGCTTCTTTTTGCCTTTCACGGAGAATTTTCCGAATCCGGAGATCAAAAGGTCTTCTCCTGATTCCAGGGTTTGTTTGATGATTTCAAGCAGAGATTCAACGGCGAATGTGGAGTCTTCTTTTTTGAGATCTGAGTTTTTGTAGATTGAGTCGATTATGTCGGCTTTGGTGATGCTCATGCGGGCGCATCTCCTTGAGATTGATTTAGATTCTCTTTATTTTTTTTGCCGAAGGCTAATATATCCTTGTTTTTTTGTCAAGAATATTTGATACTTATAAGATAACTAACGGCAAGGAATCTGGAATGACGGTTGTTTTAGGACAATGATAATGCGGGAAAGTGATTACTTCATATGTTTCTAATCGCAGTTCTTTTTTCTGAATTGGACATCTGGTAATCCAACCAGAATTTTCCCGTTTGTGTGATTTTTATTTTTTGTCCTCCTGTCTTTGGGTGTAATTAAACAGCACCTTCAGATTCCAAAATTATTTTTCCAGAATGAGAGTTTAGGACCACTACATTTTGTACCTGTGTGGATTTTTCCAAATTGTTATTTTTGTTGAAGACTTTTCTCATTTCCTGTTAGGATACAATAAAATTGGACCAAGGGAATGAAAACAATGGTTTCAAGACTGGTATATCCATTGTTGCGTTAGCTGATCTTCAGTTTTTGGCCTTTGATCTGCTTGAAAATCGGTCTAAATTGGATCAAGTGACGTGCAAGACTTATGCAAGGTTCGAACCTGGCAATGGTTCGATGTTGTGAGGGAATAGAAGCCCTCTCGGGTAAGGTTTAGTCAACCGCCCGGAAGTATACTTTCATGATTTATGGAGGTTTGCGAGTTTAACGAGGTAAAGGGTGAATGCCCTGAATCTGCCCCTTAGCCCCGAGAAATTCGAATTTTGGAGGGTGCCGATCCTTTCTTGCAGGGCGCAGGCAATATGATTGGTGCGTTAAAGACGAGTGCCATTTCATCCTCCCGGGGTCTCAGACAGTATCGAGTTAAACAACGACATCGAAGTAACCAGGCAAGCATCGGAAAATCTCAAAGGTTCCTGGTGAAGCATCCCGGATCAAGTGGATAGTAGCCGGGTATGATTGGTCGACATAAAAGGAGTCCATTCAGACGACGCCGATGCGAGGGATGGGGACCGGTGAGGCCGCAATGGTTTAGCGATGAGACGGCTAATCCCCGTTGAGCGAAGGTCCCCACGGCTAATCGGCCGTAAAAGAGGAAACATCGACACTATGCAAGGAGTGAGTATCGATGAGCACAAATCTGATGCGGATAGGAGAAAAGGCGCGCAAAGAGCCTAATCTGGTGTTCACGACGCTGTATCATCATGTGACGGATCTGGATAACTTGCGGGCCTGCTACGAAGCCCTTCCAGGCGACAAAGCTCGGGGGGTGGATGGCGTAAGTAAAAAGGATTATGGCAAAGATCTTGCTCAAAATCTTGAAGACCTGTCTGGTAGGCTGAAGGATATGAGATACCGACCTGACCCGAAACGACGAAGTTATGTACCCAAACCGGGGAGTGCCAAAGGCCGCCCGCTGGGGATCAGCAGCCTTGAAGATAAGCTGGTGGAGTTGTCGGTAAAGCGGGTTCTGGAACCGATCTATGAGCAAGCCTTTGAAGACAGCAGTTATGGGTATCGGCCCAACCGCAGCCCCCACGAGTGTTTGGATGATTTGGGGCAGACGATCCAGCAAAAACGCGTGAATTATGTTGTTGAAGCGGACATAAGAAGCTTTTTCGACAAAGTTTGTCACGAATGGATGCTCAAATTCCTTGAACATCGGATAGGTGATCCGCGCATACTCAGGCTGATCAGCCGAATGTTAAAAGCTGGAATCATGGAAGACGGGCTGGTTCGAGCCAGTGAGGAAGGCACTCCGCAAGGTTCGATACTATCGCCGCTGTTGTCGAATATTTACCTGCACTATACGCTGGACCTGTGGTTTAACCGTCGGTTCAAAAAGCGCTGTAAAGGTGAAGTCTACTATTTCCGCTTTGCCGATGATTTTCTGGCCTGCTTTCAATACGAATCTGATGCAGTGGCGTTCCGGGAACAATTGGAGGAACGACTGCAAGGGTTTAACCTGGAATTGGCTCTGGAAAAGACACGCTGTATTGAATTTGGCCGGTTTGCACGGGGAGATGCGCGGAAGAAGGGTCAAAAACCCGAGGAGTTTGACTTTCTGGGCTTTACGCACTATTGCGGCAAGACTCGGAATGGACATTTCAAACTTAAAAGGCGCACCAGCCGTAAGAAGTTCGGATTAAGCCTGAATAGGTTTACCGGCTGGGCACAAAAGAGCAGGAGTCGACTGACCAAAGGCCAGATGTTGCGGAACGCCGCGATACGAGTGACTGGCCATCTGAACTATTACGCCATAACGGATAATTCGGAGAGATGCAGCAGCTACGTCTACCATGCGACGCAGACTCTATTTAAATGGATCAATCGCAAGAGTCAGCGACCAAGTTACACATGGGAAGGCTTCCTACAAGCACTCAACCACGTAGGATGGCCAAAACCGTTTATCCGCAAAGACCTGAATCCATTTCGTAGATTACAGGCGATCTGAATGGTTAGCCGAAGAGCCGGATGTATGGGAAATCCGCTTGTCCGGTTCCGTGAGGGACTGGGGAACAACCGCAGGTATGGCTGAAATATGGTGGCACCGCCGGGAAACCAGGCGGCAAACGGAGAAAACAAACCTCAGCCTACAGCCATGGGAGGCCCCAGTCTACTCGACAATTCCTTTCACGTAACTGGATCGGTTGCGAGTTTCATCGACTACCATATGTAGTAGTCCCGAGAATTTCAGGTTGACATCAGGAAGAAAACCGAGCATTTGAATACGTAAGGCATATTGCAGGTTTTCGGTGGGATAAATTCTTGTGATATGTTAAACAATGAACGAAACCGCTACGCGGTAGCTTTCGAACTGCTCCGTCTAACAGATTTACCACTTTGATTTTTCCTTTGATGTATTTTTAAAATTATGGGATACTTGTCGCCGTACCTGAAATGAAAAGAAGGATTTGGATACTTTGCCCAATTGCATCTTTCATGCCAAAATCGCGACTTCGTTCATACTGTTTTATCAATAATCCCGCTTCCATTTAACACAATCCCATTTTTAAGAAGGCCAGTGCTTGATTCCAGAGATTCAGCTATTCTTTCGGCGGGACTATGGATAAAACGCTAATACAATACCAAAAGATTCAATTAGTGTCCCCACCGGGGATGGTTGAACCCCTCGCCTTCAGAGAAGATAAGTGGTTGGCGATATGCCGAAAGGTTATGAGCCTTTAAAAATGAAAACCTTCTTTTAACCTTTAGTTGGCTTCAGCCGATCAACGAACCCACCGTCTTATAGACGTGGTCGTTCAGTTAAAGACATAACTCTTCGCGATGCGGATGATCCAAAAGAGATAATGAAATGGAGCATTTCGGGTGCTCCTTTGGACCTGGTCGAAATCTTACATGCAAGCCATTTGGTTTTAAGATGGGTTCCAACTTATTGTATTTCTAATACGTTATTCAAGTGAGTCACTTTATAGATTGAAATGAATGTAATAGAGGTTCCTCAAGAAACTCAGGAAAAATATTTGTCGAGCCCCATATGCTGGTGCAATCGGAGGAATTCCTGTCTGCCTTTTTTCCGCAGCAAGGAGAGATAGGAAAAGCCTTCATATGGAAGGGAGTAACGTTCCAGACCCGGTTCTGTGCAGCGTTGGCATTCCGGGAATTTGCCAATATTTCGACGGAATTTGGAGGCCTCGTTTGAGTGAAAGAGATCTCGAATAGGGTGCTCTATTATGTTGCCCGGGCTGATGTCGACGAGAGGACACAAAAGCAACTGACCGGTGCTTCGAACAAAAAGGTAGTTAAAACCACACGAACAAGGCTTCCTTGTCATCCCCTCTTTAAAGAACTGAATAACGGTCTCCCCGTGACAAGTCCAGAGAAAGACATCACTCTCGTAAAATTTTACCATCTCTTGGATATCCTCCTGGCTGAAGAGGAGATCATGGGCTCTATCCGGATTTAGATAGCGCGCGTTCGTAATAATACAAGGAGAGATAATGGTAAAAAGACCATTTGTTTGGGCATAAAGGGCAATCTCTTGCAACTTTCTGGCATTTATCGGCAATATGGTTGTCTTTAAACCGATTACGAGATTTGGAAATAGTTCTCTTAGCTTTCTTAGTCTCTGTATGGTTTCATTCACCTTCGACCAAGCGTCCGGATAGTTTCTTATCTTATCGTGGATATCTCCTATGGCATCCATAGCGCAAACCATGACCAGATCAATATTTCTATCCCTCAACTTTGGAAGAATCTCCTGAAGGCAGCCTATAACACGCCCGGTCAAAAAACCGTTGGTGGTTACAGCAATGGAATGAAGGGATTTAAGATTTTTCTGTTTCAGGCTGCAAATACCTGAAAAAAGCTGGCCAAGATCATCTCGCAAAAAGGGCTCACCACCCGTGATATCAAGTTCCCGGAGATCGGAAAAGAAGTCTGAAGAGAGGAGATGAATCCAATGATCCATAGGCAGATCTTTCACTTCACGAGGAATTTTCCAGATGTTGCACATGATGCATTTTGCGATGCAGTGATGGGTAATCTCCAAGCTGAGCGCCTGGGGCCGACCTGGAGTTCCGGTCGTTTTCAGATATTGAAAACGAAGACCATTGAGAAAAAGTCGGGGGATTAATTTGAGCAGCGAATCACTCATGGCATCTTCCTTTCAGGTGCATTACAAAACATCATCCCGGGATTCCCACAGGTAAACCGATTTTCTTAAAGCACACCGGTCTTCCACTGTCATGGGACTACCGTTGACGGCATAAGCACGCCCCATACAACCCCCGGCGCAATGGGAACCTCCCGGACAGTTTTTGCATTCTTTGAGGGCCTCACCCCGACGGCGATGTATTTCCGGCAACTCCGCCCAAAGGGGCAGGGCTTCAAAAAAGATTTCTTCTGCTGAACGACTGTACACATCCCGAATAGCAAAACTTTCCACCGGGAGCATGGTACAGGGGTACATTGAGCCGTCCGCCTTGACATAGGGAGTTTCGATGCAGCTGCAACTCTGCGCAGATGGGTTTTTTCTTCCTTTCAGCCATTCAAGGCACGCAAAATTCCCGATCCTTTGATATCTCTCCCTGAACGCTTTGTTCCCCTGAAAGCGATCCAACAGCTCTCTCACCTGCAAAGGCGTCGGAGGGAACAATCCGGGGACTTGGGCGGCCCGGCCGGCCCGGACCAGTGTACCGCTTGCGAGGCGCCCGATTCCCATGTAATCCAGGGTATTAAGCAATTCGGGAAGTTCCAGAAAATTATCCGTTGTTTCCGTGAATGCAATGACGGTCTTTCCACCCAGTCCGGCCTCCACCAGCAACCTGATACCTCGGAATGTCCTTTCAAAGGTTCCTTGTCCACGCAAGCGGTCATGTGTTCGTGCCGTGGCGCCCTCAAGACTCACCTGGATGGTCAGCCCCTTGAATTCTATTAAGGTCAGGGCATTGACAATTTCTTCAGTCAGCAGTGTACCGTTTGTCTGAATACAGATTTTTTTCAACCCGGAGACCGCACAGGAAGCCCTCAGGATATCCACCCACTGAGGGTGAGTCAGCGGCTCTCCCCCGGTTAAACAGATCTCTTCCGCTCCAAGTTGAACAAAATTCCCAATCATGGTCAAAAGCTTTTCCGCGGGGACCGGAAGGGTTTTTCCGGCGCTGCCGCTCTCCGGCCAGCAGTGCGCGCAGTGGAGGTTGCAATCGTTGGTAATCATCAGGGTGAGGATCCCGGGAAGATTGAGACCAGAACCTGTGATGAGCGCTCGTAGCTGTTCCGCTGTGGTTTTGTCCATGGCGCCGTTCCGAGATTGTTCCCGTATCAGAACCCCTTCGTGGGCATCTTCCATGTAATGTGAGGGTTTACCGCCTGAAAGGAAAGATTTCTCACGCAGCCCCGCCACACCCCCAGTTGATAGAAGAGTTGCTCCAGGGAGAAATAGAAGAAAAAGGAAAAAAGATTCATTCGTGGTTTTTTGATCGTGTAGTCCATGACGCCGGTGAGAAGATGGGCGAAACAGATCGTTGCAAAAGCGGGCGGAAAAACAAAAAACGCCGGTACGGACCAGATGAGGTAGTACCGCGATAAGAATGCGCAGAAATGATAGAAATGGGCAAAATAGCCCCGGATAACCGAAAGGAAAAGGTAGCCTTCCTTGACGGGGATATGTTTTCGCCTCACAAGAGACCTCCTTTTCAGGGTATCTGCAATAACCATGACGACGCACAGGGAAAGCGCGATGGGAAATTTGAGAAGCAGGGCAAGAATCCCGCGCTCCAGAACAAGGAAGAGCCGAGCGGAAACATCATTTTTTTGCCTCTGCTCCTGTGAAGCCGCTGAAGCAGGGGTTCCGATGTCCCATAGTCAAACCGTCTCAGACAGAACGGCCTGATCCTGTTCCGATGTTTATGAAAAATGGTTCCAGTTGGCCTGAATTCCACAAAATATCCTGCATCCTGCATCCGCCAGCAAAGATCCACATCCTCTCCCACGATCAGTTCCTCCCTGAATCCGCCCAGGTCCAGAAACAGACTTTTTCTCACCAGAAGATTGCAGGATGGTACGTAGAAGAATTTTTCGTTTTCCTGCGATCTGGCAAACCGTTTTCCCATGATAAGTGACGATTTCACTTCCTCATACCGATCAAGAGGACTCTCATTGAAACCAGGAGGCAACTCTCCCCCCCACGGCGGCCACGCGGGCATCCTTGAATGCGGAGATCAGTTCCTTCAGCCAGAAGGGATCCGCCAGGCAGTCGGAATCGATAAAGGCCAGGATTTCCCCTATGGCGTTCTTTGCCGCAAGGTTGCGGCAGTAGGGAGCCTGCCTGTTATCCCTGAGGGAAATAAGCCTGACGGGAAACTCCGAGGCAACCTGAGGCGTGTGGTCCGTGGATGCGTCGTCCACCACGATGATTTCAATCTTTGATTCAGGGTAGTCCAACTTGCCGAGAGAAAAAAGACAGTCTTCGATCTCACGAGGCCTGTTTCTCACAGGGATAATCATGGAAACGGATGGATAATCGGAGGTGAGGAAAGTCCTTCCTGCTCCAGAAACCCTTTTCGGACCAGGTCGCTCAGCAGAAACTCGATCTTTTTCGGATCAAAATCCTTCATGACGGCGAAGGATTTCTTTCAGGAGAACAAATTCCCCTCCGGAAAGGCGGTTATTACGGAGACCCATCTTTTGTGAAGGAAGGACAGTTTTAGAGGGAAGTGACGCACCAGCTGAAAGGACGTTTCCGCTCTCATGGGAAACAACGCCTTTCGGCATGCGGAAAGAGAGCTCTGCCGAATTATGAAGCCTCCTTTTTCCCAAACGCTCTACTCCTTGTCTTTTTCATTTTTCGGATGCAGAAAGCGTTTATTTTTCCGGAGGAATTCCACAATACCCTCCACCTGCGACGGCAGATCCCCAGTGAGCATCTCCCCTTTTTTCTCCACCAGGCTTCCGGCAAGAAGCTGTTGGACCCGGTCAAAGGCCTGAAGCCGACTGTCCGGAGGCGCTACCGGTTTCGGCCTTGGACGGGGTGGAAAAACTCCTTTTAACGACGACCTTCGGTACAACCGAGTCTTTGTCGTACAGGTACTTCTGCACAGGGAGAGATCCTGATCGTTGTTTTTCTTTCCAAGTAGGGCATGGGCGGATTGCCGGCGCCGGGATCCACGCTGAAGACTGCCGGAAGTGGACATTCGACGATTTCACGCTCTCCGCGTCCGGCGTTTCTTTCCACGAGGGATCGTTTCGCTCTGTCTCAGCCGAGTCATCTTTCTGATGCAGGAGACAAAAGGAACATCCAGATGGTGGGCCAAAAATGCCCCCACCTGACCATTTCGGGTATCCAGTGATTCCTTGCCGCAAAGGACAAGACCCGCATCCATATGCCCGATGGCCCGGGAAAGAAACATAGACTTTTGCCACGGGTCCATCCTGCCTTCCATTTCCACATGGCAGAGGCGATCAGCTCCCCGGGCCATGCATCGTAAAAGCGCTTCCCATGCAACGATAGGCCCCAGGGTGAGCAGAACAGATTTCTCCTTCCCCCGCAAGTTTCTTTGCCTTCAGGGCCATCCCCACAGCCAGTTCATCGCAGGGATTGACCCTGTATACCTGGTCTTGCGGCGATAGATAGTATTGTTCGGGATCCATCCCCGTTCTTGCATAGGTGTGGGCGACCTGTTTTACGCAGACAACGATCCGCATGGGCTCCTCAATTCTTCTAATACGTTCTTCCAAGAGCGCCGTCAACGATTTCGATGAGGTCCATGACCTGTGGCGGGTTTTCCAGTTCCAGGGAGCTGATTCCGTCTTCCAGCATGGTCAGGCAGTAGGGACACGCGGTACCCACCATCTGCACTCCGCACAGGGATACCTCTTCGGCGCGGATCCGGTTGATATTTTTCCCCTGGTTTTCGTGAAGCCACATCCTTCCCCCTCCCCCTCCGCAACAAAAGCCCTTTGCCCTGTTCCGTTCCAGTTCCTTGACCTGGATACCGGGAACAGACCCGGCAACGGCCCGAAAGGGTTCGAAGATTCCGTTTCCCCGCCCCAGATAACAAGGATCATGGATCGCCAATGTCTTTTCCAGGGGATATTTCAGGGTGATCTTCTTCTTTTCAAGCATTTCCATAACCAGTTGCACGGCATGAACGACCTCAAAACTTGTCCCCCGAGAGCCGGATATTCGTTCTTGAGCACGTTGAAACAATGGGGGCAGAGGCAGACTACTTTTTTTAAGTTATATTTGTTCAGCGTGTCGATGTTTTTTTTTGCAAGGGCCAGGAACAGCTCTTCATCTCCCAGTTTTCTTGCGGGATCTCCACAGCAGAGCTCCTCGTGACCGAGGATGGAGAAAGGGACCTGTCCGGCCTGAAGAATCCTGACCATGCCGCGGGTAATTTCCTGATACCCGGGATGAAAGGCGCCGGAACATCCTACCCAGAGGAGAATTTCCCCTTGTCCTCCGGCGGGAGGCGTTTGCGGGATACCCGCATTCAAAGCCCAATCCGTCTTGTGGGCAATGCCTTTTCCGTTTACATCCCCGAATATTTCAAGGTCCCGGATCATTCCCCCGGCCTCTTCAGGCAGAAGCCCCCTCCCCATGACGCGGTATTTCCTCATGTCCGCTATTTTATCCACGGGCACGATATAAACGGGACACTGCTCCACGCAGGCCATGCAGGTGGTGCAGGCCCATATCTCCTCGGGGGATACGGTCTCTTCGAAAGGGGGAAGAGAGGGATTTGCCACCTGTTCCCGAATGGTTTGAACGATTTTCCGAGGAGAAAGCGGTTTGCCCGAGATCAGGGCAGGACAGTGGTCGTCGCACCTGCCGCAGGAAACGCAACTCTGGGCGTCCAGGAGCTGTTTCCAGGTAAAATCGGCCACTTCGTTTGCGCCGATATTTCCCTGCAATAACGCCTTTTCGGGGTCCCCGTCGCCAAATACCCCCCCGAGAGGCCCCCTGTTTCGGTAAAAGACATTCAGGGAACCGGTGATCAGGTGGCGCATGAAGGTAAAAGGAAGGACGGCTATAAACAGCAGAACAGCGAAGAAATGGATACGGATCATTATCTGCATGAAGAGCGGGGAAGACGGAAAAATCCCCGCAAAGGCCGATCCCACGGGCGTATACCAACGGAAAGGGGAACCAAGGATATGAAGACGCGTTCCTTCCGCAAATAATCCGCTCAGAACGATCAGGAGGAGGAGCCCAAGAGGAAAAAAGACTCTTTCGGCGCTTCAGGGCCATGGGACTTGATGCGCTTTACCAAAAAGAAAACGATTCCCGCCAGCAGGATGATCCCCAGGGCATCGCCCAGAAATGAGAAAATCCTCGCAAGAGACGTGGGGAGCAAAACCCCGAATTGGGCAAGGATGGCGATGAAAAGGGGAAAGATCACGCCCCAGAAGACCATTAGATGGGCGATCCCGGCGAGGCGGTTTCGCAAAATCCTTTTGTGCCCGAAAAGATAGGAGAAAACACCTTTCCAGTCACCGGAGCAATCCGCTTCGCGACCGATGCGCCAGGTGGACCGGAGCCTTGCAATCCCGATAAGGAAGACAGTGATGGCGATTCCCGTAAGCAGCAGATCAAAAGAGGTCAACAGCATCTTATCACCTCTTCCCTTTCGGTGTTTTGTGGGTTAGTTTTCGAATATAAAACCCGAATCCACCGACTAACAACAGAATAGCCGCCAACCCGTATATTCCTTTTGCAAATTCATTCCAGGGATCCGACCCGGATCCTGGGGACGGATGAATGGCGCCCATCAGGGGAGATCGGCCATGGGACGGAAAATGGCATTTGGGGCACGATCTGTCATTGATGACAGTGGTTTCGCCGTGAGCAGCCTTTCCCTGATGGCAACCCAGGCAATCTTTTTCATCGTAACTGCAGCCCAGATCCTCTTTGCCGTGGGATCTCACCTTCAGGGATGTCAGCCATGGCAGGAACCCCGCTTTCCCTACCTGTGCCGGATGACAGGCGCCGCAGGTTTTTTTTAGCTGCTCCGGGTGGACCGAGGACGCGGTGTGATCCCCTTTCAAAATATCATGCCGGGTATGGCACGAATAACACCGCGGCCGGGTCCCGCTTTCGGACCCCTGGCCATGTCTGTTTTGTTGATCGTGGCACTGGCCGCAATCCACACTGCCGGATCCCTTCATGGTGATATGCCTCTTGTCGATCACACTCTTATGGCAATCCCGGCAGGTAATTTCTCCCGCGTGAACGGAACGGTTGTATTCATCCAGATTGATCTGAAGCGTGCTTTTCCCCGAGCCTGTTCGGTGACACTCAATGCAGTCTTCGGTAGTATATGCATAAAGATGCCGGGACCGAAAGCAACAGGAAACAGACAAGGATGCAGGGGACGATGTTCTTCATGGGTTTACCTGTCCCCCCGCCTCTGCCGGATTAACGGATGCCTTTTCTTTCCGGATACGTTCAATCAGAAGGGGCAGCAGGGCATGCAGATCCGCAACCACCCCCAGATCGGCAAAACGAAAGATCCTGGCGGTCGGGTCCGTGTTGATCGCAATGACCAGCTGGGATTTTTCCATGCCGGCGGTATATTCGTTGGCCCCGGAGATTCCGCAGTTTATGATGAGTTGCGGCTTCACGGTTTTGCCTGTCTGTCCGATCTGCCGCTCATAGGGAAGGATCTGCCAGTCGATGACCGGCCTGGTGGCGGCAATGGATGCTCCGATCGAATGGGCCAGTTCATGGATGACGTCGAAATCCTCTCCCTTTCCCGCTCCACGTCCCCCCGCCACGATGATGCCGGCTTCTTCAATATCCAGCGTCTCCGGGTCCGCTTCGATCGTCTTGACCACGGGGGTTTTGCAATCGTGCGGATCTTCTTCCAGCGATTCTATTACAATCTCCCCTTTTCCGGATTCCTTTACGGGGGATGTTGTCAGGACGGAAGGCAAAAAGGATATGATGGGAGTGGTATCACATGTGAGTTGAACCGTCTCGAAGATATAGCCGTTGGCTACAGGTCGGGTGGCAACAAGTCTCTTGTTCGCGTCCATGGCAAGATCCATGGCGCACGTGACAAGGCCTGTCTCCAACCATGCGGCTACCCTGGCGCAGAGATCCGAGGTCTCCTCCGTCTGTACGGCAAGGAGGCAGTGCGGCTTATCTCGCCTGATAAGACGGCACAGAACCCTGGCGAACAGTTCACCCTGGTAATGAGAAAAAAACTCGCTGTCCACATATAACACCCGATCCGCTCCGTAGCGGCCAGGTTTCTCCAGTTCCTTTTCCAACCCGGAACCCAGGACCACGGCCGTGACGCTGCCCGCTGTTCCGGATCGGGATAGGAGGCCACGGGCTTCCTTTAACAGACCGAAGGTGGCATCCTCCATCTTCCCGTCCCTGTGCTCAGCCAGTATCCAGATATCGCAGACGTTTATATTCGTTCATTATAGTTTCCTGCCCACCCGATGGCCTTCCACGATGGCCATGTCCGTTTTCCTGGGCGCAACGCAATCGCCGATTCGATACAGTTCCTTCACCTTCCCTTTGAGGGCAAAGTAGAGGGCGTCATCCGAAACATTTCCGGCCGCAAGAACGATGGTGTCGTATCCTTCAAAATCGATCATTTCGTTGGAGTAGACGTTGAGCCCCTTGGCTACGGTGCCCTGAATTTCAAGGACGGCGATATCCGGGGTGCAGGTCACTCCTTTTCTTGCCAACCGCTGTCTTGCCAGGAAAAGATCCTGGAGAGGACCCAACTGCGAGCCCTGGAAAAGGGCCGGAACCAGCACATGGACTTTTTTCCCTCGATCGGCCAGGAATTCGGCCGTACCGGTTCCCTGATGGTGACCGTCAAGGTCGATGAACAGCACCTTTTGGCCGGTTTCCACCTCTCCCTTCAGGACCTGTTGCGTGTTCACCACATCCGGGAAAGCATATTCTCCGGGAAACGGTTTTTCTTTTGGTATGGAGCCGGTGGCGATCACCACCGCATCCGGGTTTTCCTGAAGGATGGTCGCTTCATCCGCTTCAACCCCCGTTCTGAGATCAATATCCAGCTTATTAACCTGCCCGATCAGCCATCGGGTGACTCCCTGGATCTCCTGTCGCCCTGCCACCTTGCCCGCAAGGATATTTTGTCCCCCTACCTTTTATTCTTTTTCAAACAGAATCACCCGATGTTTTCTCAGCGCGGCGACCCTGGCCGCTTCCAGACCGGCCGGTCCCGCTCCCACGATAACGACCTTTTTGGGAATGTCGCAAGGAGTGAGCGTACCGACGCCCAGTTCCTTCTCATTTCCCGCGGCCGGCGTTTGCATGCAGCCGATGGTGTACCCCAGTCCCATTCTTCCGATACAGCCCTGGTTGCAGGCAATGCATTGCCGGATATCGTCTTCCCTGCCCTCCCTGGCCTTGTTGGGCAGTTCGGGATCGGCGATGAGGGCGCGCACCATGTTGATCATATCTCCCTGACCGTCTTCAAGAATTTTCTCCGCCAGATGGGGATCGTTGATCCGGTTGCTGCAGTAAACCGGAAGCTTCACAACCGATCGGATTCCGGCGGAAAGGGGAATCGTGTAGGCTAAGGGCGTATGCATGGAACCTTCCACCAGATAGAGATTGTAAAAGGTTCCCAGACTCAGGTCCAGAAAATCGATCTGTCCGGTGGCTTCCAGGCGTACGGCAATCCGCTTTGCGTCTTCCAGGGTCAGCCCGCCCTTCGGGTGCATCTCGTCGGCATTTAGCCGGATTCCCAACGGTAAACGCGTTTCCTATTGCTTTTCGTATGCCGTCAATCACCTCCAGACAGAAGCGAAGACGGTTTTCGAAGCTGCCGCCATAGGTCATCCGTCCGATAATTGCTCGCGGGAGAGAGAAACTGCCGGATCAGAGAGCTGTGTCCCAACTGAAGTTCGATCCCGTCAAAGCCCCCTTCCACCACATGAACGGCGCTTTTTGCGAAATACTCGATACATTCCCGGATATCTTCAATCTCCATTTCCTTGCAGGTTTCCCGAAACAGGGGATCTTTACCGGGAGAGGGACCCCATACGGGAAGTCGTGAAATTTTGCCGTCCGCCTGCATGCCGTTGTGGTTGAGCTGGGCAAAAATCCGCGTGTCGTATTCATGAATGGCGCGGGTGAGTTTTTGAAAACCGGGGATCACTTCCGGAACAAAGGCGTCCACCAGTTTTTCGTAGGCCAGATCCGAAGGGTGTACCGTCAACTCTTCCGTGGTGATGAGGCCGCAACCTCCTTTCGCCCTTTCCCGGTAGTAAAAGATGTGGCGATCGCTTATCTGGTGGTTCTCGGAAAGGTTTGTCAGGTGGGCGGCAAAGTTGATTCGGTTCGGGACCACAACGGAGCCGATCTTTATGGGTGAAAAGAGGTAGCGATATTCACTCACAGGCTTTCTCCCGCTTTCCTGCCTTCAAAGACGGCCATGCCGATTCCCCTGGGCGCCACGCAGTCCCCGACCCTGAGGAGTTCCTTGACGCGGCCCTTGAGTTGCCGGTAGAGCAGATCCTCCACCTTCATTTCCCATATCGAGGACAATGGTATCGTATCCTTCATACACAATCGGTTGGTTGGTATAGATATCTCTTGCTTTTACAACGGTCCCTTGAATCTCTTCCACCCGCACGTCGGTGGTAAAGGTGACCCCTTTTTGCAGCAGGCGCTGACGGGTCAGGTAGAGATCTCCGATGGGCGCAAGTTCAATGCCGATAAACAGGTCGCTCGTGACCATATCCACCCTTTTCCCCTGATCCGCCAGCAGCTCCACGGTTGCCGTCGCGTGGTGCCCGCCGTTTTCATCAACAAAGAGGATCTTTTCGCCCACGGGGTACCTTTCTTCCATCACATCCCACACATTCTGCACCAACGGCGGGCCATAATCTCCGGACACGGGTCTCTTGACGGGCCTGGATCCTGTGGCCACGATCACCGCATCCGGATTCTTTTCCTGGATCACATGAAGCCGTTGCCTTCACCCCGGTGATGATGGGAACTTCCATCTGTTTCAGTCGATGGGTCAAATAGCGGATTATTTCCCCCATACCTTCTCGTCCCGCTCCCTTTACCAGCAGGTTTATCTGTCCTCCCGGATGGTCCGCCTTTTCGCAGACCGTCACCTCATGACCTCTTTTGCGGGCGCTCAAAGCGGCCGAAAGCCCTCCGGGACCGGCTCCAACGACCATGACGCGTTTGGGAGAAACATTTCGGATTTCATCGATTCCATGTTCTTCAAAACCGACTTCCGGGTTTTGGACGCAGGCCAAGGTTTTGGCCTGGTTTATGCGACCGATGCAGCCCTGGTTGTCCCGCACGCAATAGTGAATATCTTCGGGTTCGTCCTTCCATGGCCTTTTTGGGCCAATCCGGATCACAAATCAGATTACGAATAAGGCCGACAGCATCGCCTCGCCCGTTTTTCAAAATGTCTTCCGCCATCCGGGGCGTATGGATCTGATGACTGGCGATCACGGGAATAGTCACAGCCGATTTGATCTGCTCCGCCGTCTCGATAGTGAAACCGAATGGAGTATGCATGGACGGCATTAAGAGGTGAAGGTTGTAGTAGGTTCCCACTGCCACATTGATGAATTGAGCTCCGCCCTGCACCTCGAATACCCGTGCCATTTCAAGGGATTCCTGCGGGGCGATGGCGCCCCAGAATTTTTCGTCGGCGCACAGGCGGATGCCGATGGTGAAATCATCCCCCACACTTTTCCGCACGGCTTCCAGAACCTCCAGGGGCAGCCGCATTCTATTGTCCAGATTTCCCCCGTACGCGTCCTGCCGATGGTTGCTCAAGGGACTCAGAAACTGCCGCAGCAGGGATTCGGGCCCCATATCGATTTCCAGACCGTCAAATCCGCCTTCACGAGCCAGAACCGCGGCCCGCCCGAAGTTTTCGATAACCGAGGCGATGTCTTCCGGTTCCATGGGTTTGGCTGTTTCGCCGAAAGCGATGTCCGACAACGCCGAGGGACCCCACACCGCATGCCGCGTGATGGCGCCGCTCCCCTGGAAGCCGTGATGATTCAACTGGGCAAACACAGACGTATCGAAATCGTGAATGGATCTGGTGAGTTCTTGAAACTTTTTGACCGGGTGGGAACCGTACATTTCGATCATGGCCTCCCACGGACGATCATTTTCATGAATGGCCAGTTCCCCGACAACTATCAGGCCGCACCCGCCCTCGGCCCGGCGCCGGTAGTAGGCCACGTGGCGATCGTTCAACTGACCATTGCGGGCAAAATTTGTGCGATGCGCCAGAAAGCAGATGCGATTGGCAAGCGTTTTCGCGCCAAAGCTGACGGGGCTGAATAGACATTCAAACATCGGAGACCCGTTCACCGAAATCGGATTTGAGATTCACGAGGCATTCCGGGTCCGGCATGTTGATGTCGTGGTAGGTGTGATAGGCCATGGCCGGACATCCTCCCCGGCAGGACTCAAATCGTTCGCAGGTCGCGCATGTCTCCACGTTCAGATTGCGAAGATCATTGAAGACAGGCGCCTGATCCCACATGCTCTTAAAGGACGCATCCCTTACATTCCCTGCCAGAAAAGGAGGTTCCTGCAGAAAAGCACAGGGATAAACATCACCTCTCGGTGAGATGCAGCAGGTCATCTTGGCGGCCCCGCACATGTCAAGGCCCTTTCGACGCCGATGCTCGGAAGTGAGACAGAAAAAGGAATCTCCTGTCCGCACCAGATCGTGCCCTTCCAACCATTCGGCAAAGGACTCCAGCTGCCATTTTTCCGGCCCCAGGGATTCCCGGCTCCCTTTGGCCCGGCCCGAAGGTCCGAAACCGGGAAACCCGCAGTTCCGGCCCATAACCCGTTCGGCAAGTTTTCTCAGCTCGTCCAGTTGTGGATAATTGGTTCGGGTCAAAACCGCATTGATGCTGAACTTTACCCCATGGCGCGCCAGACAATCGGCAGCATGAAGAATCTTCGCATAAGTCCCTTCACCCCGTATGGGATCATTCACGTCAGCCGTGGCCCCGTCCAGGCTCACCTGCAGATAGAGCATTTTCAACCGGGACAACCGCCTGGCCATAGCGTCGTCAATGAGCATGCCGTTGGTACTGACACACGTGACCAAGCCCTTTTTCATGGCAATAGGCGAGAAGATCCGGAAAATCGGGTCGAATAAAGGGCTCTCCTCCGCCGATATTGACTTGAAATACTCGCAGTGATGTTAATTGTTCCACCAGAGCGCGGCATTCCAGATCAGTCAATTCATTTTTCGAAGGAATTCCCGCGTCTGAAAGACAGTGGACACAATGAAGATTGCATTTCAGGGTGACTTCCCAGGTGACATTTACCGGCGCCCGAAGCCCCATCCTGGCCATCTTAGCGCTCAATAATGACTCCTTTTTCCACAAGCTGTTCCAAGAACCTTCTCCATCCTTTTCATGCCTCCTTCAGATGGAGCCCCTCCCCCTTCCATTCTGATCCACTGATCCAGTGTCATTTTTCCTTCAAAAAAGGAAGGAGACAGCAATCCTCCGGAGGCCAGGAAGTAGAGACGGGGGCCCTTCATGGTATAGAAAAGCAGCCCGAAATCCTCATTTCGAACTTGTGTGCCTGAAGCCAGAATGTATCTGGCATTATCTGATGAATTCATGATTCAGTAGATGGAAAGCGCCTAATATACACCGCATATTCCGTCTATGGCCATCTCTTCAATCTCGATTTCCTGTGTCAAAAAGACGTCCTCGTTCTTACTTTCAAAATTCTCTTTTGTTATATCTTTCGCCTTATCTTCCATCTCTCTGCAAATCTCCTCTTAGCTTAGCCTTATTCTTAATCAACAGTTTTTCATAGTGAATAGCTGATAAATCAACCCCCGAAAACAGACTGAAAGATCTGTACCGAACAGCTATCCCCCAGTTTATCCTCCGGTTTCAGGAGCTTGCCCTCTGCCACAACGATAATTCCTTTGGTTCCATGAATCTTGATATGGTCGAGAAGATCCTTTACCTTCGCGCCATCCGAAATTTCAATGTTTATGCCACGAGTCACGATCATATTCGGGAATATGTTGTCCCAAGGTTCCGAAAAGTTTGACGGCGACATTCATTTCATAAGGTCCGATAGCATATCAACTTTTTCCATTTCATCTACAACAATCCATGAAATCTGATAGATTCGTGGGATCAGAAGTCAAAAGTGCTGTCCATCATTTCGTCAGTGATCATCACGACTTTGTTATGAGGCGGCAGCGGTTCCTCATAGAAAAAACGAGCCAGCCGATCATCTTCATTGGTAAAACCGGCCTTTCGGTTAAATTCACGCTCAGCCTGCAAAACCCGAATCCCCATGGCAGGCACGTCGTCGGGGCCGAGAGCGACGCCGAACTTGGCGCTCATGACCTTGACAAACGCTTCTCCGCCTTCAGGGGTTGTCAAGGCAAAGCTTGCCAGGAGACAAAGTCCCGTACAATCCACGGCGGCCATGGCAATCTGTGTATTTCGAGAGGCCTCCACCTGCCCTACCGTTTCCAATGGATTAAGTGCTCCGCTCATGTACTCTCCAACCACGTTTCCCGCAGTGTGATCCGCTCCCATGGGCGAGGTGGCGTAGGTCACCGCGTTGCCCTGCATGGCTCTTGGGTCATAGGCTGCAATACTCTGACCTTTTGCCACGGGAACCCGATGATGGTTAAAATGTTTCCCAACGGCCGCGGGACCATTCCCAATTATTTTACCGAATGGGGTCCCTTCGGCAATCTCTTCCAGCATCCGAATAGCTGCTTCAGCATCCCCGAAAGATTTGTATCCTGCATCCATAGCCACAGCAATGGCCACTCCGGTGCTCATGGTGTCTACACCGATATCATCGCAAAGACGGTCCAGTTGCGCAATGATGTCCAGATCCGCGATTCCTGTCATTCCGCCGGTAGCCCATATAGTCTCATACTCCAGGGAGGAGGTAACATACTGGCCGGCCTTGTCAACGAATTCGTTAGAACAATGAACAATGCATTGGGAACAGCCCATGTGGGTTGTCTTTCCCCCGCGCTCCTGGATCATCTGGGCCATGGCTTCACCACTGACCTTATCCCATCCTTCCATTACCCCGTTTGTGGCATTGAGGCTGGGAAATGCGCCCATGGAATTGATAGGACCCACCAGGCCGGCCGTCCCAAGAGCCGGCATCAGCTGGCCGCTGAAAGGATGATTTTTAACGGCCTGGGCAAAGGCTTTGGCAGCTGTCCTTGAAGCCTTCAGGATCGGCGATTGCGTCTGTATTCTTCCCTCTCTGGTCAACAAGAATTGCCTTAAGACCTTTGGCGCCCATAACCGCGCCAAGCCCTCCGCGTCCCGCGGCCCTGCAGGGACGTCCGTCCACGTCGGTAGTCTGAATGGAAGCCCCAGAAAGCTTTTGTTCGCCGGCTGGTCCAATACAAAGAACGGATGTTTTTTCTCCATAGGCGCCCAGCAATTTCTCCGCAAGGGCATAAGTGCGCATTCCTCTGTATTCATCGGCCGGAAGAAGACTGGCATCGCCGTTTGCATCGATCCTGAGATTGTACAGCTCGCCTTCAGGCGCGTTTCCCTCAAAGATTACCGCGGTAATTCCAAGATGCCCGAGAGCCGCAGCCACGGTCCCTCCGGCGTTGCTCTCCTTGATAGTCCCGGTAAGCGGACTTTTTGCGCCGACGGATAACCGGCTTGTATTTACCAGACTGGTTCCGCTCAGGACGCCGGGGGCAAAAATGAGTTTATTTTCCGGTCCGAGCGCATCACACTTAGGTGGAACTTCCGCATTAATCATAATAGAAGTAAGGCCTCTGCCGCCAAGCCCCATGTAGGCCGGTGGGACCTCTTCCACGCTGATCTGCTTCGTGCCCATGTTGATTCGTATAAACTTCATGATTTCCCCCTTCTATAGATCTTATTAAATGGTGTTAAATAGTTAAGCAATTTTGTCAAAGGACGGCCGAGAATTTCCGGCTTTCACGCAGGGTGAACATGGATCGGGGGTCATCCCGATCTTCAGGATGCCCCCTGTTTCTGTTACCACGTTTTTCTTCTTGCATCCAGAAAAATCACTGCAATCTATTCATCCCACTTACAAACCCACCGACCTTTAATCTCCCTTTTCAACATTTTATCCGCCACATCATTGATCTCATCCAATGTGAAATAGTTGGTGATCAGTTTATCCAGTTTGAGATCACGCGTCATGGCCAGATCCACCAGTCGCGGAATGTCGATGTGCGTGGAGATGCTTCCATAGAGATTTCCGAGAATCGATTTTTGATGGAGCGGCAGAAGCATAAGAGGCAGACTGGTCGGCTGGTCGTGGGGGGTGATCCCCGGGATAACCAGCTTCGAACCCATGCCGGTACACCAGTATGCCTGTACAATAGCTCCGGGATCGCCGATACACTCAAAGACGACGTCTGCTCCTCCGCCGGTCAATTCCTGCACGATGGGAACCGGATCATCTTTGGAATTGTCGATGAAATGGGTAGCGCCGAATTCCATCGCCAGCTCCTTCTTACTCCCTTCCATATCCACCGCTATCACAGGATTTGCCTGTCTGAGGACCGCGGCACGAAGGGTATTTAAACCAACGCCTCCCAACCCGAAGACCACCACTGATTCTCCCGGTTGCACTTTCGCCGTATTGCAGACGGAACCCCAGCCCGTAGGGACACAGCAACCCATGAAACAGGCCTGATCCATGGGCATATCTTCCCGAACTTTGATTGCCCCGTCAACCGGAATAACGCTGTATTCGGAAAAGCCGGAGACGAAGTTGCCATGGCGCACCATATCGCCGTTCGCGTCAGTGAGCCTTGAGGTTCCATCCAGCAACATGCCACCCAAGAAGGCCTCGAAATTTCCGCTGCAGATATTGCCCATCCCCCGCAGGCACTGGGGGCACTTTCCGCAGGGTATCATCCAGGTTCCCACCACATGATCGCCGGGTTTCAATTTGGTAACGCCCGCACCCACCTCCTGCACGATGCCGGATGCCTCATGCCCGATAGCGAGGGGCAGTTCGATGGGGATTTCACCCAGACAGAGGTGGAGGTCCGAGTGGCACCAACCCGTGTAGGCCATTTTGATCAAAACTTCTCCTGCTTTCGGGGGCGCCAGCTCCAGCTCCTCGATAGTCATCGGTTTGTTTGGTTCTCTCAGGACGGCTGCTCTGGTTTTCATGATGATTCTCCTTTCCTAACATTGGGGTTTTTTTGTTGCTGACGATTTAGGGATAGGACAAAACAATCCTATCTCTAAATCTCCTGAAGGCATTCTCTGATATTTCATAAATTTCTAACGTTCATTCCAGGGAGGCGCCAGTTTGATCTTGTAATCGGTCCATTCAAAAGGATAGACGGTCATTTGTTTGCCGTTCCACCATTGACTGGCCGTGCTCGTAAAGACGGCTACGCCATCCTTGTTGTATTTTACCTTTCCCATGACCGTTTCAAATTGATTGTCAAGTACTGCCTGCCTGACCTTGGCCGAATCGAGAGTCCCGGCCTTTTCAATCGCTTGCCACAGGATCTGGCAGAGACCATAAAGTGCTCCAACGCTTACGGAGTATTTCTTGAAATGGTCGTAATAACGCTCACCCAGTTCTTTAGCGCCCGGAAAAGGAAAATCCATGGACCAGAACCCATCGCAGAGAATGTATTGCGCATCTTTTCCCAGGGCTTTCCAGAATTCTCCTGCCCATGTGCCTTTCCATCCGTGAAAGTATTTGACATTGAGGTTGTTTTCTTTCATTTGTCGTACGAACGTAATAATGTCAGTATCGGCGCCAAAAATCAAGATGGAGTCCACACCGAGAGATTTTGCTTTAATAATTTGTGCTGAATAGTCTTTAGCGCCCACCGCCCACGGTTCGTCCAGAACGAACTGATATCCATATTTTTTTGCCAAATCTCTAAAAAGCCCCGCGAAGGCTCTTCCATCAAAGGTGTCTTCCATGATGAGCGCCGGTTTTTTCGGCCTTTCCGTTTCGGGGAGGCTGTTCCATATTTCGTAGGGTACGCTGCATGCCTGCTCCAGATCAAAGAAGAAGAGGGTCGACCACTTGAAATGGTGTTCAAGCCAGGGGGGGATCAAACAGATGGAGGTATGGTAGTATCTGTGATATTTTTCCGCAGTGATACAACCGGGTATAACTCCAAAGGGGGCGGCGAAGCCTCCAAGGAGAAGATCCACTTTTTTTTGTTTGATAAGTCGTTCAACCGCTGATGCGGCTTTTCCCGGATCACTCTCGTCATCCGCCACAATTAAACGGACCGGAAGTTTTTTCCCATATTCTTTTACAAAAATGCCCCCAGCCTTGTTGATGTCGTCTACGGCCGTCTGGTAGGCCCATCGCTGCTCAATTCCCGCTCCCGCCAGAATTCCGGAAAGGGGCAGGTTACTCCCGATAAGAATTTCCTCCTTCACTTTTTTTGCGCTTGCCGGCAAAATGGTCCAAAGAAGAACGGCGAATATAAAAAGGACCACAAACCCTATACGTTTCGAGCTTTCTGTATTGATTCTTTTCCCCATGAATCTCTCCTTTCATTCTGTATGGTTTATCGTACGCGAACTCGTTTTCAAGTCAAAAGCACACCTCCTTCCCATTCAGTCTATTTGTTCTGAAGAGGCCCTTTTATCTTAAAGGGAAGCACTCCTTTCAAAAGACTCAACGTACCGTTTGTTTCCCCAACACTCATGACTCCTTTGGGCAGGAAGAGCATGACGAAAATGATAAACGCCCCCGAAAATAGAGGATGAATCTCCGGGAGCCAGATATTGGCCAACTCAAACACCGATGCCAGAATGAAAGCCCCGAGTACGGGTCCCATGAGCGTCCCGATCCCGCCAAAGATAGTCATGAGA
Source organism: uncultured delta proteobacterium (assembly GCA_963747015.1). Classification (GTDB taxonomy): domain Bacteria; phylum Desulfobacterota; class DSM-4660; order Desulfatiglandales; family Desulfatiglandaceae; genus DUZB01. The sequence continues at coordinate 12,502 of CAVVEP010000042.1, read as the reverse complement.
ACGGGGAGCAGAGCCCAGTTTAGGCTGAAAACACCCGATGGATGGACGTGGAATGAATAGTAGCCGAGGAGACTTCCGCACAACCCCGTGAAAAAGGCCCCCACGGCAAATGCGATAATTTTAAATTTCAAGACATGGATGCCGTTGGCGGCGGCGGCCTGTTCATCTTCCCGAATCGCAACAAAGGCAAGTCCTATTCTCGATTTAGTGAGAATTGTCATACACAGGAGTGTGAGAATGGCTATGGTCAGCGATATTAAATAATACGGCATCATGGATTGGTATTCAGAAGAAGGGAGCATGAGCCCCACCGGGCCGCCGGTAAGCGAACCGCCCTGCGTAAAGATTACCCGCAGAATTTCCCCGAGCCCCAGTGTGCCCAGCGCGAAATAATCGCCTCGCAGTTTGGCCAGGAGCGGAATCCCGATAAGTACGGCAAGCAGGGCAGCGCCCGCGCCGCTCATCAGCATACCCACAGGGTCCATATAACCAATCCATCCAAGGTTCCAGGCGATGGCGGTTACATAAGCACCCAACCCGAAAAAGGCATGCTGACCCAAAGAGGCCTGTCCGGCGTATCCCGCTACCAGGTTCCATCCCTGGGCCATCGAAATATAGATGAAAGTCAGAAAGAGAAAGTAGACCAGGTACGATTCTTCAGTATCCACCATAAAAGGGAACAAAAAAAAGAAACATATTACCGGCACGCCGCTGAAAAGGATCGCCTTCCAGTGGTGTTGATCTCTTTTTATCATGGGTTTTTCCTCGCCGGCACGGCTGTACACGTGAGAGCCCCTCCTTGTGGGCGAATTTTAGTATGGCCTGACCTATTCCGCATAACGACCAAACAGTCCTTGAGGCCGAAACATAAGAACCAGGAGAAATGCTCCGTAAGAAACAGCATCGGCCCAGCCGCCGCTGATGATAAAGGAACTCATGCTTTCTATAACCCCCAGTAGGATGCCGCCCAGCATTGCCCCGCCGACGCTTCCTATACCCCCGAAAGCAACGGCGATAAGTGCCTTCAGGCTGAAAATGAAGCCAAAATAGGGATCAAAGGGATATGTGGTCGCCGTCGCCACACCTGCAATGCCGGCAAGGGCAATGCCGATAGCAAAAGTAAGACCGCTGACCTTGCGTGGGCTGATGCCCAGTAAAGCTGCCGCCTTCATGTCCTCCGAAGCCCCTCGAACAGCTTTCCCCCACATGGTTTTCTTCATAAAAACAAAAACCAGAACTGTCGCTGAAATACTGATCACAAAAGAAACAAGCCTTGTAAAAGAGATCTGAATTGCGCCGATACTGAGACCCAGTCCCGTATAGCTTGTTGTAACGGCACGCGTGTTGGCGGTCCATGCAAGAGACATGAGATTCTCAAGGAGAACCATCAGCCCAAAAGCCAGGAGCAGGGAAGGGTTCTTCCCGGCTGCGGCTATTCGATGAAAAAGACCCGTATAGATAAGCCACCCAACACCCAGAAAAATAGGAACGATAAGCAAAAAACAGAAAAAGGGGTTTATGGATGTCAGGGTAAAAAACCAGTATGTTATATAGGCCGCAAGGATCATCATGGCCCCCTGGGCAATAAAAATGATCTGCATGGAGCCGAAAATAAGGCTCAGGCCGATGGCGGCGACGCCATACATGCTTCCAAAAAGAATCCCGTTGATCAGTAACTGAAAAAAAGGACCGAAAGAAGAAAACCCTGTCATGAATCTATCCTTTCATTCCCAGGTAGGCCTGTTGAAAATCGGGATTTCTCAGAAGATTTTCTCCTGTGCCGCTCAACTCCAACCTGCCCGACTTTAATACATAGACATGGTCTGCAATTTCCAGCGTCTGGTGTACGTTTTGCTCGACCAGCAGAATTGTCACGCCCTCCCTATTAAGGGTCTGCACGATTTCAAACATGAGCTTAACGATTACAGGCGCCAGGCCAAGGGAAGGTTCATCAAGCATTAGAAGCAGTCGGTTTCGCCATAATCGCCCTTGCAATAGCCAGCATCTGCTGTTCTCCCCCGCTAAGGGAGCCGGCATGCTGATGAATACGTTTCTTAAGGACGGGGAAAAGACCGAATACCCTTTCCAGGGATTGGTCCATATAGGGTCTTGTCCTGGGCGGAAATGCACCCAGCTCCAGATTTTCCAGCACCGTAAGCCTTGCGAAAAGCCTTCTTCCCTTCGGGGACATGGGAAATGCCCATGGTCACGACGTCTTCGGGTTTAGTGCCCGCTCAATCGATTTCCGGAAAAGAGGATGTCTCCATTTTTCGGTGTTATAAATCCTGAAACGGCGTCCAGGAGTGTGCTTTTTCCTGCGCCATTGGAGCCGACGAGCGCTACAATCCTGTTTGCATCCACATAAAAGGAGACATCCCAGATCGCCTGGGCATCACCGTGAAATAAATCTATTCCAATGACTTCAAGCAGGTGCTTTGCCAAGGTAGGCCTCGATGACTGTCGAATTTGCTGCTATTTCCTCAGGGCTCCCATCCGCAATTTTACGCCCGTAGTCTAAGACCACCACCCTGTCGCAGAGATGAAAAATGGCTTCCACCTTGTGTTCGACCCACAGGATGGATACATTTTTTTCCTCCCGGGCCTTGTTAATCACCTGTAACATCTTCATGATCTCGGAAGGGTTGAGGCCTGCCATCGGTTCATCGAGCAACGTGACCAGGGGTCCAGAGGCCAGTGCTCTGGCCACTTCAAGAAGACGCCTGTCGGATAGGGTCATATGCGCCGTGACCATTTCTTTCTTATCAGCCAGTTGGACCAGTTCCAATGCCTCGATCGACATTTTGTAGGCTTTTTTTCCCCGGAGGCCGCCACCGTAGACCGATCCCACCATAACATTTTCAAGTGCAGTCATGCTCAGGAAAGTTTTGACCAGTTGAAAAGTGCGCGAAATTCCCAGTCGGCAGAGGACATGGGGCGACTTTCCGGTAATCCTTTTCCCCTGAAGATACACGTCTCCCGCATCCGGTTTGTATATGGATGAAATTACGTTGAAGAGGGTTGATTTTCCGGCTCCGTTGGGTCCAAGGATGCCTACGATTTCATTTTTTCCCAGTGACAGATTCACATCGTCGAGGGCCAAAAGCCCTCCGAAATTTTTTCGTATCCTGTCCAGACAAAAAAGCGGGATCTCCGTGGTCAAACTCTGTCTCCTCTTCCCATGTTTATCTTCTCTGTCTCGTTAAAAGCAAGAGCCGTGCCTCTTTGCTGATCATAAAGGCGTAAGGAAGGTTCTCCCGGGTCAGTCAATTCCTGGCTAAGCCACAAAATGCAAGGAGAAAAGACTGAAATGCCATATCAAAAATAAGAAAACATGGGCTTAAAAATCTGCAAGCGGCGCAATGGATTCGCGGAAGAGACTTATTTTGATTGTTACTTTTTGAGACAGTATCATAAGGAAACTCGGTGGCCGATTTTAAATTACTGAGAATAATAGTAATAAAAATAAAAGATTAGATCTGTGTAACGAAAAGTAACACTTCTTTTTTCGTTTGTGGCAGGCGGTCAGCAAGAATCAGAAAAATATAAATTCAGACACGAAGGCCATATCGTTCCATTTTTTCGTATAGGGCCTTTCTCGATATACCAAGGAATTCGGCAGCAAGGCTCTTATTTCCTTGGCATTTTTCCAAGGTCTTCACAATCAGTTCTTGCTCCATCTCTTTGACCTTCAATCCCTTTTCCGGAATATCGCGAATGAAGCTCTTTGAATTTTTCTCAGTGGAATGATCTCGAAGAGATCTTATTTTCATCGAAAAATCTTCGAGTTCGATTCGAGGTTTCCCGCAGAGAATGATGGCCCTGGCAATACAGTTTTCCAGTTCCCTCACATTACCGGGCCAGTCATGCTTCATCAATCCATCCACGGCCTCCGTAGAGATGCCCTCCACATTTTTCTCGTACTGCTTGGCGTAGCGCTTGATGAAGTGGTTGGCTATAAGAGGGATATCCTCTACCCTCTCCCGTAATGGCGGGAGAGTAATGGAAATCACTTCAAGGCGATAAAAGAGGTCGCTAAGGAACCGACCCGCCTTGATTTCGTCCTCGAGGTCCCGATTACTCGCTGAAATGACGCGAACATCCACTTTCCGGGTTTCCACGCTTCCGACAGGCTCAAATGTTCCTTCCTGTAGGAAGCGGAGGAGCTTGGATTGTAGTTTGAGACTCATCTGCCCGATTTCATCCAGAAAAAGCGTACCCTTGTCGGCGGATTCGAATCGACCCTTTTTGTTTGCTATTGCACCGGTGAATGCTCCTTTGACATATCCGAAAAGCTCTGCTTCAAGCAGCGTCTCGGTGAGTGCCGCGGAGTTGATGCACACCATGTTTCTGTCCTGCCGTCGACTTAATGCATGGATAGCTTTTGCGAGGAGCTCCTTTCCCGTTCCGGTTTCTCCCAGTATCAAAACAGGTGCATCGGTCGGCGCCACGGTGCGCAGCATGTTGAAAATCTGTGTCATTTTCTTGCTGCTGCCAATAATGTTTTGAAAAGAATACTGCCCTTTTATCTCTTTGCGCAGGTCGGCCAACTCGCGGGTCATCTCTTTTTCTCGAATAGCCTTTTCCAGCACAATGCTGAGTTCTTCGTAGTTGATCGGCTTGATCAGGTAATTGGTAACGCCTTCCTTCATAGCCTGAACCGCGGATTCAATCGTCCCGTGAGCGGTCATAATGATGAATGGAATGCCGGTTTCCATGGCACGTATTTTCCGATAGAGATCCAGGCCACTCTTTCCAGGCATCTTAAGGTCGGCCAGAATAGCATCCATGTCGCCCTGCTTTCCAAGAGTATTCAGAGCTTCCATGGCACTCCCGGCGGAAAAAACCTCGTAGCCTTCATCACTGAGAATGGCTTTCATCACTTTCAGGGTGTTAATCTGGTCGTCAACAATCAGGATTTTTCTTTGCATCTTGTTTCCCCGCATCCGGGTAATCAACATGAACAGGCAGTTCAATGATAGCCATTGTTCCCTCGTCCTTCCTGCTCTTGATCAGGAGTGATCCTCCATGGTTTTCCACAATTCCCAGGCTTATGGGAAGACCGAGCCCCGTACCGGACTCTTTGGTGCTGAAGAAAGGATCAAAAATACTGTTCATTTCTTCTTCTGGAATGCCGACCCCGTTATCCATGATGGCAATGACCGCTGTTGCCGTGGACATCGCTTTCTCATGACCGGTTTGGAGTGCGGTTGAGATTTCCAGCTTTCCATTTTTCGACATGGCATCGAGGGCGTTCATCAGAAGGTTTATGATCACCTGCTCGATCTGGTAGGGATCAATTTGAATGAGAGGGAGAGAACCGTCAAGACGCTTCACAACGGTTACCGTCTTTTCTTTCAGCTTTTCATCGAACAGGAACAGCGTGTTGTCGAGCAGTTCGTTGACATTGATCGGCACGGGATTTGGAACCGATTGCCTTGCAAAATAAAGGAATTCCGTTACAAACTGATTCAGCCGATCCACCTCCTCCAGCACGAGCCGGGCGTATTCCTGAATTAGCGGATCATCCGGCCTCCGTCTCAGAAGATAAACAATGGCCCCTTTCATGGCGTTTAACGGGTTCCTGATTTCGTGGGCTACGCCTGCGGAAAGTTTTCCCATGGAAATCAGTTTTTCCGAACGTACGAGTTCGCCCTGGATTTCTTTGAGGTTGCTGACCATCCGGTTGAAAGAATGGGTCAAAATGCCCAGTTCGTCCCCTGATTTCACGGGAATTTCCTGATTTAAATCCCCTCTGGCGATCTGTTCCGTTGCCGCAACCAGGTTCTTGATTGGTTTCAAAAGGTTGTACGACAGCACAATAACTCCAAGAATAGCCACCAGAACGGTGATCGTCACCGCCTCGATCATTCTCTTGCGAAGGACGTTTGCTTCCTTCTTGAATTCTTCAATAGGAATGCATACGGCGACAGACCAGCCTATGGAAGGAATCGGAGTGTAGGCCGCAACTTTTTCCCCCAGATAATAATAGTTTTTCCAACCGGTTTCCCCGGCGATCATATTCACAACGAATTCCCGAAGTCGTGGATCAGCGTATTTTGAAAGGTTGTATTCATAAGGGCGAAACCGGGGGTGCGCCACACTGCGTCCCAACGCGTCCACAATAAAAGCATATCCGGCCTCTCCGATTTTAACGTTTCGCACCAGATCTATCACTTTGTTGTAATTAAGAGCTATGACTACTTTACCGAGGTATTCTTTATTGGAATTAAGCAGGTCTTTGGAAAAATAGAGGATATAACATGAGCGTGACGAATAAGTAATAATGTCCGATATTTGTATATCATCTATGTTCTCACGATGATCGCCGGAAAGGAACAAATCGGGTTCGCCGCTTGGGCATTCTCCCGGTTGACGAGTTAAAACGCGGGCCATGGTTCCACCTTCCCTGTCAATCATGCTGATCTGGGTGTAAAAGGAAGAATGGGTGATGAATTTTTTAAAAATTTCCTCAGCCTGCATTCTGATCATCCCTGCCCCTTCCCCGGGAGACGCATAAACAGCACAGGCATAATCTTGTATAACAGGCAGACCACAAATGGTTTCCAGGTCCATCATGCAATTCTGAAAGATGTAATTCACCTGAGAGGCGACGGATTTTGCCTGCATGAGCTGCTGTTCCCGGGAGAGACGGGTCACACTTTCTACCGAGTCATTGTAGGAGAAAAAACCGACAATAGCCGCGGGAAAACAAATCAGCGGTAGGACGAACACCAGTAGTTTCTGTGTAATGGAAAAGGGGACTCTCATGATTTTCATACCGTGCATGGCAATCGGCTTTTTTCGAGAGCCAGCAGAGACCGGTGACAATGCGTATTTTATTGTTTCCTATTTAGCTCAAAAACTGTCCGATTTACGTCGGGGGAATCGTCTGTAACTTTATTAAAGAAAATTGCTAACACAAACAGAAGGCATTGAAAAGCACTATTAATTTTTCGGGGCTTCCGTTTTTTTGTTGACACGAGGCTCAATTACCGATATTTTTGGAATGAACATTCATTCTGTAGCTGGATGAAGAATGAAACAGGTGGACAAGCGGGAAGCCATTCTGGCGGCGGCCCTCAAGCTGTTTGCGGAAAGGGGGTTTTACGGGACTCCCGTGCCTTTGATCGCCCAAGGGGCACAAGTGGGCGCCGGAACCATATACCGCTATTTTTCAAACAAAAACAGCCTGGTCAATGAGCTTTACCGCCATTGGAAATCGGCCCTGAGCCAGGCACTCACGGAAGGGTAGCCTGAAGACCTTCCCTTGCGGTCCCTCTTTCGTGAAATCCTGAAGAGCTGGATAAGGTTTGCCATAACCAACTGTGATGCCTTTGTTTTCCTGGAGTCACACCACCATGGTTGCTATCTGGATGAAGAGAGCATCCGACTGACCGACCGTATCCACAACGATTATCTGCGGATCTTTGAACAGGGCCAAAGGGACCAGATTGTCAAACAGGTGGACCCTCAATTGCTGATGGCGGTGGTATCCGGAATGGTCACCCAAATGATGAAGACCTCTTGGGCCGGATATCTGGACATAACCCCCGAAAACATTGCCCGGGCGGAAGAAATTTGCTGGGAGGCCATTCGGGCCTGATATTTTTTTGACAAGAAAGGAATGAATATTCATTCTTGTCTCTTTTTCGTAGCCCAAATTCATGGCGAATAGGAAATACTTCTGCAATATCAGTTGGTTAAAGTTTTAAATTTCTCTTTTTTGGCACTACACATTTTGATTGCCTACAGAATTGTTTTTATGAGTCGTCCCGGTTGGGTTGATAACTTCAGCGCTTCATAAATTGTTCGATGGGACAACTCGGCTCTCGATGATTTTCGAAGATGGACAGCCTTGCCATCTTTTCGCTTCATGGTTGTAGATATTCGGACCTGTGATGAAAGTTCAGTGCGAATCGTTGCCCAACAAAACCGGATTCCTTTCTGCCGCAGCTTGCAACGTATGGTATGCATGACATGATAGGCAAGCAGAGTTATGAAAATATGACCATCGCATCGCCGCTCTATGTGATGGTAAATTGGCCTGAGACCTAATTCGGATTTCATGCAGCGAAACGCATCTTCAATGTCCGTGAGCATGGTATAAATATCCCAGGTTTGTTGTTCATCCAGATCATTGCGATTTGTTCTCAGGCAGTAGACGCCGCTTGTTTTTTTGGCCTTTTTCCGTGACCAGGTAATGCTTTTTGCTAAAGCGTCATTTTACGGTTGGATTTTCCAGTTTGGACCTCAGCGCAATGTGCGTGGAGCACGGCTACTGGCTGCCTTCTTGATGCGTTGATTCATCAGATCCGTCCTAACCAGACGTCTATCTGCTGGTGACAAAGATGCTGTAGAAAGCTGAAGCTCCTGTTCAAGATTCACAACTTCTTGCGAAGGTCGCCATTTTTTCCTCCTGTTCCGGTTTTCCATATCCAATTGCGCAAATGCAAGAGGGAGCTGTTCGAGTGATCCACAGACTATCTTGACGTAGTCAGCATGTTCCAGGTTATATGCCAGAGCCGCCTCTGCCGGTAGATGTTCCAGGTCCTGCCCAAGATTTTTTCGTCCACTGCGCCGTCGTTCTCCATGCTTCATTGTTCCAAAGAAATTTTCGAGCAGTTCGTTGGTTCGATTCATAAGCCGTATGCCGCCCCCTGCTCTTTCCGGTAAGCTTATGGCGTGCCCCCAAAGATTATCACCATGCGTGTCGATATGTTTTAGGATAACATCAATAGCATCCCGAATATCTTTCCCCGGACCTCGTTTTGGACGGCGATCTTCAAGGGCAGCCGTCCATGCTTCAAACTGATGGCGCATCCCATCAAGGTCTTCAATCGATTCCTTCTTCGGGAGTTCTTTTGCCAACCGCAAATTATCTCGCAGCTCATCGAACAAAACAGCACGGCGGTGCAACCGTTTGACGGTTTGACGAAAAGGCACTTCACCAAAAACCTTCGAAGCAATCCGCCTGAGACGACGAATCTTACGAACAACCTTTCCATCATCCGGAGGAATCCGAAGAAAGGCATCAATCGCTCGCAGAGCAACCATGCACCTGTTGTAAAAACTCAAATACGGCCTGTCAAAAGGAAAATCGAGTCCTGACAGATCCGCCTTATAGTCGAGTATCCACTGAGCTATGTTTCGTACAACGGAAAGACCATCTGGGCCTGTGGGGAGACGATAGTCGTCCATCGCTTGCCAATCCAGTACCGCTTGGCGTGCATCATTGATCTGAAAGCCTACCTCGCGTCCAATCTCCCGGACCAGATTGTTGATCTCAGGGCGCACCTTTGTACGCCGAAAAAGCTCTCGCAGCGCGGAATGGTCAGGTTCCAAAAGGTCTTTACCGATGTCGGCAAGAAAGTGTTGATGGCAAGCCAACACGTGAATATCCAATTGCATCTCAGATACAAGATCGTCAATGGCCGGCGATACCGCGCGTCCTAAATCACGCATGGCTCCGCAAGGCGGGCCGAATCGCCCGACGGTATCCCGCATGCAGGGCAACAGGAGGTCCGCTCTTTCGGTTGCAATCTTCCAGGCGCCAAGCACCCACTTCCTCCAACCGGCCATCACAACAAAGAGGGTTCCCCGGCCACTTTCTCCAGTGGCATCCACTTGCATCGGCCAACCTCCATCAGCTTCCAGGACTCCCCTAACTGGTCAGCCCGTGCGTGATGGAGTCTGAGTAAGTAATCTAAAAAGTTCCCTGTCAGATTGCTGACCTCACCGGAAGATAGTTTGATGCCATGCATTTTCTGGCTCAACGCGGATTAACGTGAAAAATTGTTGAGGGTGCATTTTTTTTGCGGGACATTTTCCCCCGATGGGTATAAATAAAGATGGAAAAAACTCATTAGGAGGATTTTCCATGAAACTGCTACCTCGTTTTACATCCTTTATGAAGGACGCTGCCAAGTCCGTGAAGCGAATCAGCCTGCAAGAATTCAAAGAAGTTGCGGATGAAACCCTGACCGAATTGTTGGGCATTGCAAGCATAGTGGTGAAAATGTATGTAATTCGTCGCGAAGGAGAACATGAAGTCTTGCATCTTTGGTGTGCTCATCGCGAGGAGATTGCCTTGTGTACACACTGTGGCTCACTTTCAACCGAAGTTCATCAAGAAGAACATCGGTGTATCCGGCATTTGGATGTATGGGGCAAGAAGACCTTTTTACATTTTCTCTCTCGCCGTTTGAAATGCGAAGATTGTGGTCGCACTTTTGCTGAAGAATTGCCTTTCGTAGATGCCCATCGCAGGCAATCCACAGACTTTGAGATGCATGTTTATCAGGCGTGCCTTACAAGCACCCGCAAGGCTGTTGCAATTGCTGAAGGATTAAGTCAATCCACCGTCAAAGAGATATTCAATTTTTATGCAGCAATGAAAAACACATCTGTTACATCTATTCTTTCCCATAGCATCAGGGTGTTGGGAATTGATGAGCTTTCTATCAAAAAGCGCCACAAGCAATTCGTTCTCGTGCTTTCCGATATTGATAGAAAATGCATCCTCGCTGTTTTGGCTGACAGGGAGAAAAAGACACTGGAAAATTGGATAGAAGCCTTGAGTTCTCAGGAGAAAAGGTCTATCCGTTTTGTTTCCATTGACATGTGGGCCCCCTATTATCAAGCAGCCCTAAAAAAGCTGCCCCATGCCAAGGTGGTGGTTGACCGATTCCATGTCATGAAGCAATTGAACACTCGCCTGACCCAGCTGCGCACCAAATATCAGAAGGAAAGCACCCCCGAATTGCAGAAAGTGCTCAAAGGCAGCCGGTGGATACTTGTACGCAATCGGACTGAATTATCTGCAGCACAGGCGGACCATTTAGATAAGATATTGAAAATGTGTCCGGACCTTCGCACCTTGTATCTGCTCAAGGAAGAATTTCGCACCATATTCGAGAAAATCCGATGCAGGGAAAAGGCAGCCCGATTTCTTGATGCATGGATTCTAAAAGCAAAACTAACAGGCAACAAATACTTGTCCAAATTTGTTGCCACATTCAAAAACTGGAGAGAGGAAATCCTTAATTATTTCATGGAACGAATCACCAACGGATTCGTCGAGGGGCTCAATAACGGATTGAGAACGATGACACGCACGGCTTACGGTTACAGGAATTTCGTCAATTTTAAACTTCGAGCGCTCGGACAATTCGCGTTTTCACGTTAATCCACGATGAGCCCATTTTCTTCACTTCTGCTTTTATTTCCTCTCGCTGTTTATGTTCAAGCAGGCGCTTAAGACCCACACTAACCATTAGATCATAACCGACGATACTGTTTGGCATAATGGCCCGAACGACCGACTGCGCCCTCTTGGTAAACAACGTTCTGCCATCATTACGGCACCGGTCTCCGCACACATATACCGTCTCCCGAACATTAAATGTGCCGTACTCGATGGTTCTCCCTTGATGCACAAACGTCTTTTGTACACGCATAGGACCCTTGCAGAGATCACACAATCCACCATCATCCTTAGCAGATACAACGATATCCACCAAACCGACCACTTGCTTAAAACAACGATCATTCAGACGATGGGCCTGCTGCCTTAGGTATGCCAGCGTTTTCAGCGGGACCTTGACGTTTTTTTTTCTGCCTCAATCCCGTATTCGGAAAAGATTCGGTTCACCTGAGCCACTGTGACGGCCAATCCCCGGACCGCGAGGCGACCCGCTATCTCAGATGGAGGCACGATGACTTGGCCCGCCTTCAGGGTTTCCACAAGAACAGCAATGGTCGTTTCGATTGGAAGCGGCCCGGCAAGTTGAATGCCTCTTTGTCTCTGTACGCGACGCGCCTCTATCTGCATGTGTCCTTTATCCGGATCTGCATGGGTATACAGGAAAAGCCCTTCGGATCGATGCCGACGTAGCTGGCTGGATTGAACCAGTCCACGAAGCGCATTGTACAACGTGTTGGGAATCCGTATTTTCAACAGATGCAACAGTTCCTTCGGCGTCATTCCGGCATTTGATGAATGCACGATGTCGACCACGGTGGCTTTCAGTGTGCCTGCTTTTGAAAAGCCAATCCCCTTATAGAACCACAATCCCCAGGAATCAAACGCAGGAATATCCCCAAGGGTGTAGTAACGGCCGGCATCCGTAAAACTTGTCAAGTACCCGATGAGTTTAAGCCTCCGGAATACACTCATTCGAGAATTCGTTTCCAGTACCCGGAAGAGTTGTTCGAGATCTGCGATGTATCTCTTCCGGAACCATTTATACAGGGCTTCTTTGGATTCTTTAGGCGATAACATGGGACCTCTGATACATTTATTTGTTTACTGCCAATATTTACAAATAAATGTATCAAATCGCCCGAAGTTTGTCAACCCCCTGGTTCAATAAATTCAACTGGTTATGAAAATATAACTTTTCTTTTCCCACACCTGTGTGATACAATTATGACAAACATTCCAGAGGAACAACATTGATTACAGGTACTTACAGAATCCAACCGTATTCTGACGCTGTAGGCT
>CAVVEP010000041.1:0-74453 GCA_963747015.1 uncultured delta proteobacterium | reverse complement strand
TCTTTGCCCCCCTCAAGGATCTGATCCGCCTCAAAAGACGCAAATAGATGCATGATACGCGCAATGACCCCGGACCATCCCGTCTGGTGGCTCGCGCCGACCCCAGCGCCGGTGTCCCCATGGAAGTACTCATAGAACAGGGGATACTCTCTCCAGTGGGGATCTTCCTGAAATTTTCGGGTGGTCCCGTGCACGGGCCGATTCCCCTGCTCGTCCTTCAGGAAGATGGCGGTCAGTCGACGTCCGATTTCCGCCGCCACTTCATGGAGGTTCATCCGGTTCCCCGATCCCGTCGGGCACTCGATGGTGAATGAATCCCCGTAATACAAATAGTACTGGAGCAGCGCGCGGAGAATCAGCATGTTGACCGGCATCCAGATGGGACCGCGCCAGTTGGAATTGCCGCCGAACATGCCGCTGTCCCCCTCCCCCGGGACATACGACACCCCATACTCCTGATCACCGATCCGATAGGTGTAGGGGTGGTCCCGGTGAATGCGTGAGAGGGCGCGAATTCCGAACGGGCTCAGGAATTCCTTCTCATCCAGCATGATCTTGAGCACCCGGCGGAGATTGGTTTCATTTAAGATCGACCCCAGGGATCGCCCCTTGTAGCCGGGCTTGAGCGGGTCATGAATGAAAGCCATCAATTCCGGACGCGCCTGGAGATACTTTCCCGCGGTCCTGCCGATCTCGGGGTATTTCGTCGATATCTTTCCTTCGAAAATGGTGACCGCGCAAAAGGGAAGGAGCCCCACCATGGAGCGGACTTTCAGCCGTTCGGCCCGCCCGTCCGGCAGGCGAAGCACGTCGTAAAAGAAGCCGTCTTCCTCATCCCACATCCCGCCTTCCTCACTGGGCCGAATCATCCCCGAAGCGATCATGAGGAAATGTTCTAAGAATTTCATCGTGAGATTGACATAGGCCGGATTGGCCATGGCCAGCTCGGCGCCGATCTCGACCATGTTCTGGCAGAAGAGGGCCATCCAGGCCGTGCCGTCGGCCTGTTCCAGATGCCCGCCGGTGGGCAAAGGCGCGGATCGGTCGAAGACCCCGATATTGTCCAGCCCCAGGAATCCTCCTTCGAAGGCATTGTTTCCGGAACGATCTTTTCGGTTCACCCACCAGTTAAAGTTAAACAGCAGTTTGTGGAAACAACGCTCTAACCAGGCAAGATCCCCTTCCCCGCGATGCCCTTTCTCCAGCAAGTACGTGTATATGGTTGACCAGGCATGGACCGGCGGATTCACGTCTCCGAAGTTCCACTCATAGGCCGGTATCTGTCCGCTGGGATGCAGATAACGGGACCTCAGAAAGAGCTCCAACTGTTCCTTGCCGAAGTCCTCATCCACCAGCGTCAGGGCCGTGACATGAAAGGCGAGATCCCAGGCCGCGTACCACGGGTATTCCCACTTGTCCGGCATGGAAATGACATCCGCGTTGACCATGTGTCCCCAGCGGTCGTTGCGGACGGAACGTTGATTGGTTTTATAGGGCTGAACGCCGTGCTGTTTGAGCCACCTGCCCACATCATAGAAAAAGAACTGCTTGGACCAGAGCATCCCGGCCAGGGCCTGACGCATGACGCCGGCCGCGTCGGGGGTAAGGGAGGGAGGAATGATCGAGCCATAGAAATCATCGGCTTCCCGGATCCGGGTCTTGAAAACCGATTCAAACGTCTTTCCGAAAAGTTCCTCAAGCGCCTTCCTTGAGGTCTTCATAGGCTGATCACTCAGTCGCAGGCGAATGGTGCGGGATTCTCCGGCCTCCAGCGTGAGCTGGTAATGGGCCGAGACTTTGGTCCCCTGCTTTTCGGGATTGACCGCCTCTTTTTTACCGTGAAGGAGATAGTTGTTGATGCCATCTTTCACGTAGGGGCATGGATTGGGCGTGCCGACCAGCCGCTCCGTATTGGTTTCATTCTCCGTGAAGAGGAGGTCCGACGCGCCTTGGGCGTAAAAAAAGCGCTCGCCGAGATCTCTATGCGAGAGCGCGACGATCCCTCCGGTTTTATCCTGGGCCGCCTGGCGCAGGGTGGGGCGGGCAACTGCCTCCCCCCACGACCAGTCATTGCGAAACCAGAGGGTGGGCAGGAGCTGGAGCGTCGCCGGTTCCGGACCCCGGTTATGAATGGTGATTTGAATAAGCAACTCCTCGGGGGACGCTTTGGCGTATTCCACAAAGACATCGAAATAGCGGTCCTGATCAAACACTCCCGTGTCCAGCAGCTCATATTCCGGTTTGCCCCGGCCGCGGTCACGGTTCGTCGCGACCAGGTCGTCATAGGGGAAAGCCGCCTGCGGGTATTTGTAGAGGTACTTCATGTAGGAGTGGGTTGGCGTCGAATCAAGATAAAAATAGTATTCCTTCACATCCTCGCCGTGATTCCCCTCGCTATTGCTCAGCCCGAACAGACGTTCTTTCAGTATGGGATCTTTTCCGTTCCACAGCGCCAGGCCGAAGCAGAGACGCTGACGGTCATCGGAAATACCGGCGAGGCCGTCTTCGCCCCATCGGTAGGCCCGCGAACGGGCCTGGTCATGGGTGAAGTAATTCCAGGCGTCTCCGCTTTCACTGTAATCCTCCCGGACGGTTCCCCATTGCCGCTCGCTCAGGTAGGGTCCCCATTTTTTCCAGGGGACCTTTTGCTCGCGATCCTCTTCAAGTCTGATCTGTTCAGTAGTTTTCATTTGCGTATCCTTTCTTGGGTCACATACCTATTGTGCCGGGATGGTAATCAATGGCAGCGGCTCCGTGCTGCCGGTATCCGCCAGCCTAAAGAAAAATACTAGCGCGGTGAGCGCGCGCTTGGTTTTCAGTATATCAATTCAGCCAGAGAGTACATTGCGCGCGACAGCATGCCGCCCGAGATATTCCGGGCCTTGAATCCGTTCTGCAAAAGGATGCGCGTCGCGTAATAGGCTCGCTGGGCGGAACGGCAGATGACGAGGATGTCCCGGTCAGGTGGGAGTTCGCTCAGGCGCGAGCGGAGCTGCCCCAAGGGAATGTTCACCGCACCCGGCACACTCTCCACCGCCAACTCCACCGGCTCGCGCACGTCCAGGAGGAAGGCATTCTCGACGCAATCCCAGTGACAAAGCGGCATGTCGTCACGCAAAACATTCCCGGCGACCATTCCAGCAAAGTTGACAGGATCCTTTGCACTGCCGAACTGGGGCGCATAGCACAGCTCGGTTTCTTCCAGGTCGTAGATCGTAGCATTCATCTGGATGGCCATGGCCAGGGCGCTGATCCGCTTGTCCACCGCCGGTCCGTCCTCGCCCAGGGCCTGAGCCCCTAAGACGCGTCCGTCGGATTTCCGGAAAATGAGCTTCAACCCTAACATCTTGGCGCCCGGGTAGTATCCCGCGTGGGAATTGGGGAACAGGTAGACCTTCTCGAAGTCTTGGTCGCCTAATTCCTTGAGGGTTTTCTCACTGACGCCGGTCCAGGCGGCGGCGCCCCCGAACAGGCCGATGATGGCGGTTCCCTGGGTGCCGCGATAACGGGAATCACGCCCGGCGATCACATCGGCGGCGATCCGGCCCTGCCGATTGGCGGGTCCTGCTAACGCCACGAGACTCCACTGCCCGGTCACGAAGTCCCTGACTTCGATGGCATCGCCCACGGCAAAAATATCCGGGTCGCTCGTGCGCATCCGGTCGTCCACACGAATTCCTCCGCACTGGCCGATCTCGAGGCCGGCCGTCCTCGCAAGCGTCGTATCCGGCCGCACACCGATGGCAAGGATAACGATTTCTCCCCGGTACGTATTGCCGGAGATCGTCTTGACCTCGATGGATCCCCCTTCCAACTGCTCGAATCCGATCACGCCGTCCTTGAGTGCCAGGTGGACGCCGTGTCTCTCCATGTGGCCTTCCACAAGGCGCGCCATCTCCGGATCCATGGGACCCAGAACATGATCCGGCTTCTGGATGAGGGTCACGTCGAATCCGGCATGGATCAGATTTTCCGCGGTCTCGAGACCGATGAATCCGCCGCCCACCACCACCGCGCGCCGCACCGGCTTCACCATCTGGATTCCGGAGTAGTTGTACATTCCCGTAAGAAACGTCGTGCCGCGTTCGATCCATTCACGGATCGTTCGCGCGTCCGGCACGGTCCGCACATGAAAGATCCCCGGCAGATCGATCCCGGGCAGGGGCGGATGGAACGAGGGCGCTCCGGGCGACAGCACCAGTTTGTCGTAGGACTCGGTCGCGACCTCACCGGTCGTAACATTACGCAGGTCCACGGTCTTATCCTTCGGTGAAATGGAAACCGCCTCGCAGTTGGTCCGCACGTTGATCGCGAAGTGCTCGCGGAACAACTGCTCGCTCGCTACCAGGAGGCTCGATTCTTTCACGATCACGCCCCCCACATGGTACGGCAACCCGCAGTTCGCGTACGAGACATAGGGACCGCGCTCCACCATGAGGATTTCCGCCTTTTCATCCAACCTGCGCAGACGCGCCGCACACGATGCGCCTCCCGCCACTCCGCCAACGATGATGACTTTCATTCGTATCCCCTCCTCATTGAATTGGTTTTCTGTTTCAGGACAGCAGATTGAAATCGACACACATCGGAGAAACATATTTGCAGCCCTGCAGCACTTCGCGAATGGCCGGAATCAAATCGATCACCGCTCTGGGCTTCAAAACAAAGCCTTCAACGCCTGCGGCCATCACATCATCCAGCACTGTTTTTTCATCCTGAAAGCTCAGAATAATTACTTTTATTTCTGGAAAATTCGTTTTGAGCGCCCACGCAATGTTTGTTTCGGATAAAGTGGGGAGTGAGAGATCCGCCACTACCACATCGGGGCTGACATTTTGCAAGGCATGATTGAGCGAAATCTCGTCGGATACCATCAGAACAGTCTCGATCTCATCTTCAAGAAGACGACGAATCCCCGCCAGCATATTGGAATGTTTATCGGCTAAAATGATGCATCCTTGTCGCATGGTTATTCCCTTCCGGGTCTTCCCTTGATGAGGGTTCTTAAGGACTCTGGATCTTTCTGGGATTAGCGTAGCGGAAGGCGGGTTATGGGACAACTCGGGAAATTACTGGTTTTGGAAAGAAAATTTACCAGTCTGTTACCTGGTAATTTTACGAGGTCTGCCCTTTCAAGCTGCTTATTGAAATCAGGCTATAATCAAAGATTTCTTTGCGTAAGAATCGGGTTTCATACGCCCATAGGTATCAGGTGTCGGGTGTCAGTGGTATAAGATATTATAGCGGGGTTCAATACATGGAGGTGATGTATTCCTGAAACCTGAACACTGACACCTGAAAGCCAATAAAACTGAAAGTATTTTTTCCAATTTTAGGTCTGGGTTGTTAAAATGCGAATGGCATTTTCCCGGGCCAACCGTTGAAGGCCTTCATCCAGTGTAAGGATAGCGCCGCTGGTGCGCCGCGCCAGAACCAGAAAAAACATGTCGTAAACAGGTTTTTTAACAAGGCAGGCCAAGGCGAAGGCTTCTCGGTACATCTCGCGTTCATGAACAAAATCGTCGATCAACTGTATAGCCCGATCCAGTCCAGTCTCACATTGTTCAATCGGAACATTCGAAAACTGGTGGTATTTCCAGAAAACATTCGTTATCTCGGAAATATACAGAGTAGGAGCAATCACCCATTCCGCTTCAGCTACCCAGCTCCCCATTTCCGCGGCGCGACCTCGTGCCAGAACGATTTCCGCACCGGCGCTTGTGTCCAGTACCAGAATCATCTCTGCTCCCTGTCTTCCCTGACCATCGTTGCAGGATCGGGAAGTTGATCCGTTCCACCCAAAGGGGGACTTGATAATACTGTTTCAACGATATTACGACGGCGTTCGCGGGTATCCTGCTCAATATCGAGAGCCCTTTTCAACTCCATGATTGCCTGGTTGGATAGGCTTCGGAACTCTTTTCGCGCATTTTCCTGGAGCCTGTAGTACAACCCTTCCGGCAAGTTTCTGACCTGAAGTGACGGCATCTTTTCCTCCTCTGTTTTGCGGCAAGATTTGCGAGTGCATGGTTTATTCTCTTCACATTAACGCAAAAATAATTAATACGCAAGCATTTTGCATGCACCCAAATAGCAAAACTAAACAGATCGGCTTGGAATATGCTACACAAATCAATTGAGAATAGCCCTAATATGGGAAAGAAAATTTACCAGTCTGTTACCTGGTAATTTTACGAGGGTTACACCGAGATGATGCCGTGTCTCACGGCATACTGGACCAATTCGGCGCTGGTTTTAATGTTGAGCTGTTGCATCATCCGGTACTTGTGGAATTCAACGGTCCTTGTTGAGATATCCAGAATGGATGCGATTTCTTTGCCGGACTTCCCTTCGGCCAGGAGTTGCAGAATCTCCCGCTGCCGGGGGCTGATTTTCCGAAATAAATCCTTTTCCGGCGAATCCCCTTTCTGATAGGTGCGGATAAGGTCTCCCGCGATCAGGGGGGTCACGTAGGTTCGTCCTTTCATTGCTTCATGGATGGCTGTGATCAATTCGGATGGCGCCGAGTGCTTCAAGACGAAGCCCGAAGCACCGGCCTCAAAGGCATTCGCCGCATAGGTGGCGTCCGGGTGCATGGTCAAAAACACGATTTTAATATTTTCATCGGCTTTTTTTATCTGTCGGGCCGCTTCAATGCCGTTGAGCTCGGGCATGGAGATATCCGCCACAATCACGTCAGGATGAAGCATGGCAGCCTGATCCACGAGGGCCCGTCCATCCTCCACGCTTCCTACAACATCAAACTCGTCCGCCAGAAGGCTCTTCAAGCCATGGAGCACGATGTGATGATCATCCGCCAATAGAACGCGCGGTTTTTTCATTTTCCCTCCCTGGTAAAGGCACCCTAAGAGTGATCACCGTTCCCTTTTCCGGCTGGGATTGAATGGAAAAATCTCCATGGATAAGTTTCGCCCGTTCGCGCATACTCGATAATCCCAGACCCGGGTTTTCCTTTACTTCCGCCCAATCAAATCCGATGCCGTCATCCTGAACGGATAGAAAGACGTTATGATCAATGCCCTTTAAAGAAACAACTATGTGCTCCGCACAGGCATGCTTGGAAATGTTCCTCAGCCCCTCCTGGATAATCCGATACAGGGAGAGGGAAACATCCTTCGGGATGCGCCTTGGAATATTCTCATGGTTAAAAACGACTTCAATCCCTTCCCTCTTGGAAAAGCCGGCGCATTCCGATTCCACCGCCTTGATTAACCCCAGATCATCCAGGATGGACGGGTGAAGCTGGCGCGAGAGGGTGTGGACGTCTTGAGAAATGTTAACAATAGCGTTTTTCATCTCACGAAGCGCTTCCCGAACAGAGGCCGGTGGATCCGTCAACTGCAGATCTAATCGTCCGATATCGATGGCAAAAACCGCCAAACGTTGCGCCAAATCATCATGGAGCTCACGGGCCAGGCGTCTCCGCTCCTCCTCCTGAGCGTGAATCAGTCTCCCCGCAAGCCCTCGGAGATCCCTTTCATTTTCTCTCAGTATCCTCTCCCCTTCTTGAGATTTCTCCTCCGCCTGCTTGCGCAGCAGGGCATTTACAAAGATCTCCCCCAGCAGGCGCAGCCGCGGAAAAAGTTCCTCCGGCCAGCCCCTCTCTCTCTTCAGGGAATTGACATTAATAATATAGTCAACGGACTCGCCCATCAGGATGGGGATGTCCACAAAGGATTGAATGCCCCATTCCATGCATGTTTGCCTGTCTACGTTCGCCTCGGCCGGCAGATCATCCAGCCTCGAAATAGACACCACTTCGTGCTTTTCGGCCAGTTTTTCGTAGACCCACGGGTAAAGGGATATGGGCAGTTCGACCCCTTCGGGAACGGGCGGAACATTACCCGAGGAGGCAATGTGGGTGATCTGCCATGAGGTCTTATCCAGCAATAACCGAAGCAACCCGCAGCGGTCGACCTGGAAGAATTCGAGAACCTGTCTCAGTCCGTCCTCAATCCCGGCGTCCACCTGATCAGGAGGCATGTTCACGAACCTGCGGGAGAGACCCGACAGCAAATGCTCGAACTGCAGGCGCTCTTTCAGGGCCTCCTCCGCCTGCTTCCTCTCGGTGATGTCAACGGACACGCCCATCAAACGATCCGGTTTTCCCGCTGATCCAAGATGCCCGATTGCCCGCGAGCGACGATCCAACGGATGCTTCCGTCCGGGAGTACGATCCGGTAATCGCACAGGAGGTTTTCTCCTGACTCAAGTGCCTGCCGTACCTCCTGGTGGACCCGCTCACGATCCTCCGGATGGATTACCTTTAAAAACCGTTCATAATTCAGCTTTTCATCCGGGGCGAAATGAAATAGCTCCCGGGTTTTTTCCGAACCCCAGACCTCGCCGGTTTCAATCTCCATGATCCACAGACCCGCTCCCGCGGCATTTGTCGCCACGCTGAGCTTTGCCTCGCTTTCGCGCAAGGCCTGTTCGGCCTGCCTGCGGGCGAGGGCGTTGGCAAACACCTGCGCGATAAGCTTGAACCCCGTCACCACCGTCTCCGGCCAGTCTCTCTCTTCGCCCATGACAGCAAAGGTCAACAGGCCAAATACCGGTCCTTCTTCCCAGTTGACAACGGAACGACCACAGTGGAAACGGTGCCGTATGAGACCAAAATTCTCCCTGTCGCGGTCTGCTTCCAATGGAAGGTCGGCATTTTCGAAATGGTAATCGTTTCCCCGTTCAGGATCTTCTCTGCCGCCCATGGAAAGAAATCCCTCACATTCATTCGCTCAGCAGGTGGACGGCTTCCCGGAGGCTGGTGAATATGTGTCAGCAGCATCGTATCGGACTCTTGTTCAGGGACTTGCCAAAGTGTGGAACGGTCAAGGGCGAGGAATTCGCAGATGCGGCGCTGGGCGTCTTCGATTTCGCTGTCTATCCGGTCAGCCGGCAGATTGATAAAATGCGCGGAAAGTTCGGCCAGGAGCGTCTCAAACTTCAGCCCTTCTTTCAGAGACTTTTCTGATGTACCCATCTCTCCGTCTGCTCTTTCCAGGTCTGCGTTTCTTCGTCCGCAGGGATTCCTCCAATCCATCGCGGGAACGCTCAAGGTCCTCCATGGCCTGTTTTGCTGACAAATCGTCCTCTACGGTAAGAACGCTGTCCTTTTCCCCACGGGGAGGTGACTTATCCATCTGAGTTTTCCTTAAGTAGTCTTGGTCGCACAACAAACAGTCACGAGCCGATTCGGAAATCGTTCAGGTCCACATCGCCAAGAAGGTCTCTTTCCCAGGCGATTCCACACCCGAACACGCAATTTGGATGCACTTGCAGCATCTATCCTCATCTTTGATAGCGTGGTAATTTTCTACCACATTCACTCCAAATCAGCAAACGACAAAATATTGTATGTCACTATCCGTCCCACAAGCAATGGCTGGTTAGAAGCACATCTGAAAGTGCATTTGAAAAATATGTGAAAGGGCATTGTCAACAGAAGGGGGCGTATCACAATCCGTCACCTCGGCCTTAATGCATTTGAACATAAGTCGGGTGTCCGGAGTCAGTTACCAGTTCAAGCTGGCCGTAATATTTTGTTCTCTTCCACCGTTGATGCAAGAGGCTATATATTTTGGTGGTCGGTATTCACAGAAATATTAGAATACCTTGACAATATCAAATTGATTTTGTGGTTTCAAAACCTGGGAATATGCTTTTGGGTATCTAAAAATGTGTTCAAGCCTTGGAAGTTATATCGAAGATTTCTTAGCGGCCACAATATATGGGGGTCGGTTGATTTGCCGCTCATTCGGTCCTCGGAGAATGATGCTGCATATCTTGCACCCTAAACAGCGGAAAATCGTGCAATACTGGCAGATCAATCTCACACCATTTTCCTATGAAATCAAAGAGATGTTGGACATAGAGATTGTGCAATGGGCACTTTTTCATAATGCCTAACAGCATCGGATGCCTTGATTTTGATTTCCTCGCCGGTCTATGGGGTTTCCGGCCTTTGCTGGCTTTGCAACGGACTTTTGAGAAGGTGCCGAATCCAACCAGTGTGCCCTTCCCGTCCTTTTTCTTCAGATCTTTCGTGATCCCGTCGATAATTGCATTCAGCGCAGGATTGGCAACAGATCTGCTAATACCTGCATCTTTGGCCATTTTTGCAACCAGGTGGGATTTCGCCACGTAATGGCTTTCCTTTTATCAATACAGACAAAACTTTCACACAACGTTTAAGAACGGGACCTAATTTTCAGGCCATACCGGCTGCCGCTTTTCATTGAACGCGACCATCCCCTCCACTCCGTCCGGCCAGACGGACTGGGAGGCCATGAGTTCCTTGGCGTAGTGGTAGGCCTGCCTTTCGGGCATGTCGATCTGCTGGTAAAAATGTTGCTTGGAGATGCCCAGGACCATAAGGCTGTGCTGCGCGATCTCCTTGGCAAGGGCCCATGTCTCCTCCTCAAGCTTGTCATCCGGGACAACGCGATTGACGAGCCCGTTTTCCATGGCCTCCCTGGCGCTGATAAAATTTCCGGTAAAAAGCATTTCCAGACATTTCTTGCTGCCGATGGCACGACTTACCGCCACTGTGGGCGTGGAACAGTTGTACCCTATCTTCATGCCGGTCATGGCGAATTGCGCATTCTTTTCAGCCGCAACCGCCAGGTCGCAACCCGCGACAAAATGGCATCCTCCCGCCATGGCAATCCCGTGGACCTGCGCAATAATCGGTTGAGGAATGGAGCGCATCAGATCAAAAAGGTCGATGCAGGTCTGAAAGAAAGCCCGCACGTCATTGATGGGCTGGTGCAGAATTTCCGCCTTGTCATGGCCTGAGCAGAACACGGGACCCGCCGCTTTGACGATAATGACCCTCGCAGTCCTCCTATCCCTGGCCTCCCGAAGGCAGGAAGCAATCTCCAGTTCAAACTCCTTCCCCATTGCGTTGCGCTTTTCCGGCCGATTCAACGTCATGATGCCGATGCGTTCTCTTTCTTCATATAGAATATATTTGTAACCCATTTCTTCTCCTTTTTTTAAAGGCCCCATTCCTTATCCTTCAATTGTTTTCTCTGGGCCTTGCCGGCCGCGGAGCGGGGAATTTCATCAAGAAACGCCACGGCCACAGGGATCTTGTACGGCGCCATCAATGGCTTGCAGTAGCCTCGCAGCTCCTCCAGCGTCATGCTTTCTCCTTCTTTGAGAGCAATAAACGCCTTCGGCGCCTCCCCTCTGAGATCATCCGGAACCCCCACGATCACCAGGTCCTTGATTTTCGGGTGGTTGATCATCATATCCTCCACCTCCGAAGGGAATACTTTTTCTCCACCCACATTGATCATGTCTTTCTTTCGATCCACGATAAAGGCATATCCGTCTTCGTCCATGTAGGCGATGTCCCCGGAATGGAACCAGCCCTCCCCGTCAAAAACCTTGGCGGTCACGTCCGGTTTGTTCAGATATCCTTTTGTCACGCAGGTCCCTTTTACGCACAATTCTCCCTGCCGACCCGGAGGAAGGGTGCGACCTTCCTCATCAATCACCTTCATGACGGCATCGTCCATCCCCCTTCCGCAGGAACCGATACGGGTTTCCGTATAAGGGGAAGTGGCGCCCACGCAGGACACCTCCGTCAAGCCCCATGCCTCGGCATACCGCCATCCCAGTCTCTTCTCGATTTCCCTGATGAGGTTTTCTGGCATTTTCGTGGCGGCGGAAAGGCAAAAAACCACGGAGGAGACATCTCTTGCATCCAGGTCAGGCTGTTTGAGGAACAGGTTGTACATGGGGGGCACCCCGATGAATACGGTAGGTTTCAGCCTTTCAATGTCCCGCAGAACCGGCTCCGGATAGAAGCGTTCCACCGTAATGACGGTCCCGCCCCTGGACAGCATGCCGAAGGTCCCGTTGAGCAGGCCCCAGCAGTGGAATATGGGGGTAGCCACCATGATAATGTCTTCAGGCGTAAAGTGGACCTTCCCGAACTCCCTGGCATTATGCCATACGTTAAGGTGTGTAGCCATGACCCCCTTGGGCCAGCCGGTCGTTCCCGAAGTATACATGAGGTGGCAGAGATCGCTCCCCTTGGTCTCCGGGCCGCTGAAAGGCGGTGCCTCACGTGCAAGCATGGACCTGAAGGAAGGGACATCCTCTCCCTCTTCCAGCAGGATGACCTTGGACAGGTTAGGAACCTGGGGCTTCACTGTTTCGATGATCGGCAGTCTCGCCTTGTCCGCGAGGACTGCTCTGGATTTGCAGTCATTCAGGATGTAAGCCACTTCGGTTTTCTGCAGCATGGCATTGACCAGGTTCAGAGTGATCCCGGCACGGACGGCGCCCAGATAGGCGATAATGAGCTCGGGAAGACTCGGAAGAAACAGGGAAAGGACGTCTCCCCGCTCTAATCCCACCTCGATGAAACCGAAAGCGGCCCTGTCGATGAGTCTGTCCAATTCCAGATAGGAAATACGCTGATCCTCAAAGATAATGGCGGTTTTATCAGGGCGCTCCATGACGTGACGTTGAATCATCCGGGATACGTTCATAGGCATCGCTCCTTTTTCAGGGTGGGGGATTATGCGTGAAGTGGCTTCATCTTTGTTGAACGGTATTTTCTTTTGAACTTTCTGAAAGGAAGGCCGAGATAAATTTTCCTGAACAGTTCAAACTTCGTTACCGTCATTTCTCCCGTATATCGGGACTCTAACGGAACATACCAGTTATTGCAGCCGCAACGATTTACAATTTTATACCCTTTATGCCGCAGAAAGTTATGCTTTATCAAATTGTCACAGTGGTCTTCAATGAGAATCAGTTTGGGACGATAGATAGAAAAATCCATCCCACTGAGAGCAGGGATCTCCATGCCTTCAATGTCAATGGACAAAAAATCAATCCCGGTGCATCCCGACTCCTTTAGGATATCATCGAGTGAACGTATGCCAATGGTCCTATATTCTCCTGCAGACGGTTCCTCAAAGACAACGTCACTTTCCGCCAGAGGCTCTCTTATGACAACAAATCCGACGCCCGTTTTATCGGGTGAGGAAACGCCGCATTCAAATACCTTGCTGTTTTTGCGCTTTTCCCTTAATTCCTTTGCCAGGTGTGGAATGGGCTCGATAAGGATACCTCTCCAGCCATTTTTTTCCAGAAGCCATGTCTGGCTCAGGTCATACGGATGATTGGCCCCAATTTCGACGAAATATCCATCCGTTTTTCTTTTGAAAAAATCGAAGATAATACGGTCTTCACCAAATTGAGAATACGTTTCCATTCTTCATGGCTCCCACAAAGCACTAGACATATGTAAACTACTGAAATGCCTCAGCAGTTATATTTTTACTCCTCAAGCTCGTCTAACTCGTCATAATCCATCATTTCCGTAGCCAGATTGAGAAAGACGCCCAAGGATTCACAAAGATTTTTCACAATTTTGCTGTAAGAGAGCTTTTCATCAAGGGTCTTGACTTTCGACATGGCCTTCAGACTTACGGTCAATTCCTTAAACAGACCATCCATGATTTTATCTGGATCCATACCATCTCCTTCCTTAAAAAGAATCGTCGATTCGAACTGGAATAAGTGATTTCGGGCAGAACTATAGAGCCATTGCGAATGCAAATCAAGAGAAAATGAACCTATCCAGCCCTGAAGCACGAATAGAGTGGCTGTATTTCACTGGGTGGATTCGACCCCATCCGAGTTACTTTTCCTATTGTTGGACTCATATTATCACGGAAACGTGGCTCTGATTATGGTTTCCGGTGTGCTTTCTCAACCGGACAAGATGGCTGAGGACAACTGTCCGGTGACCGGCGATATTTCGGTGATGTTATGAACTCACTGAGCTTTTTGCGGTTTACAACAGCCGCAACTGAAAAGGCGCGTTAAGTCGTTCTGCAACCCAGGATCGGTTAAACCATGGACCTACAAGAGTTTGACGTATAAAACGAATGAAACCGCGCGCCCCCAGATCACGAACCGTTTTGCAAAGAGCTTCGGAATATTGGGCCAAGATATTGAACGTATGCCCAAGACGCATCAGGTAATGATATCCCATCATGGCATTCCAATTATAAGAAAAACAGTGTTCATACTGGTAGCCATGGCGCTTTTCTACCAGAAATCCGGCCTCTATACCCCAACGGTGGCGTGCACCAAGGTTGCAGCGCTCGTGTATATTGCGTCTATTGATGGGCTCGCTTGAAATCCAGGCGTGGCGAGAATTCTTGGAAATAATCTCGTTTGACTTCTGATCCAGATCTTTCCAGCTTTCGCTGCAAACAACCACATGTACAATTTCCTTTTTACTCTCCTTTGGGCCAAAATAATACTCGATGCCGTTTACCCAGCGGAAATGCTGTTTGCGACCGCCCCAGGTTTGATAAAAGCGGTTCTGAGGGGAAAGTTTCCCTAATCCCTCATATTCCTCCCAAACGCTCGGGAGAGAATTGTCCTGCAATACGATCATGAATCCCCATTTTTTCTTCCGAATCAATTCCATCATGGGTCCGTTCGGGTATAGCCCGTCCAACAGGACCATAATCCGAAGTTTCGGGAATTTAGCTTTCAACCGCTCCGCCAAACGCTTGAATGCCTTCTGTTCACAATCCTGTTTGCCTCTACCCGAATCGCCTTCCGTATAGCTTAAAAACTCGCTCATCAGAGGAATTGTCATGCCATTTTGAAATGCAAGACTGGCTTCCAGAATGTACACATAATACTGCTTCTTGGTATCTTCCCCCTCTTTGACTCTCAAATTACGCTCCAAACATTCCTCGCTCCACAACCAATCCCTGGCAAATTTCTGCGAGCCGTCGAAAGCAACAGGGTAACAGTTATTGATCAGATAACGGTTAAACTTCTTGTTGTGGATCAGCTTATTGACTAAATCTACTTGGGCATTCTCGATCTCATGAACATCTATTCTGGCCAATAAACGCATAAGGGTATCATTGTGTGGCAGGTCTTCAAGCTCAGGAAAGAAAAGCTTTAAATTATTCATAAATACAGGGTGAGTCATTTCCCTGTTGGCTTCACGCCTGGAAGCCATCTGCAATACAAATGTAAGGATGCCGTAAATCATGATAACCGTCAATTTATGCTTGAGCTTTTTAGGATTTCTCGGATCGGGAATTTTTCCAAGTCGCTTTAATAACACGGGTAATTTGGCCAGCATAACCCTCATGCTATCTGTGACAGCCACATTACGTGCCATTCGTTCTTCGGCCTCTGTTTTGAATGGACTTTTGCGATTAGGCATTGAGGGAACACGTAAAGGCTCTATTCCCTCATCCTCCTGTTGCTCTCTCAATTTCTTGAACAGTCTTTTCCTCTCCTTGAATCGTTCCTTAATAGCTTCACGATTAGGGCGATGGCTCGGCTTGCTAATGATTTCCTCCTGTTGATATAAGGACAAAGACCTATCGAGAATGCCAATTGCCCCCATCGTTTTGTTCACCCTGATCTGGTTGGTCATTGTCTTTCGCCCTTCCAGCTTTCAACCTTTGTATACCTGCAGCCTTAAAAAACCGGATCAAACGGATACGCCTTCCTCATTCAAGGCCTCGAAGCCGGAAATAATATCCAGATGCACGGTGGTCTCAATAAAAGCGCGGGAGTCTTCGCCCGAGCGGAGCAAGGCATTGATGGGAGGCAATTCTTCGGGGAAATCGATATCCACCACACTCCCCCGTACCGAAGCAATCCGCCCCGGGATTTTTTTACTTTCGGCACTTTTTGAGATCGCCATAGGACTGCTTCCGCAAAAAATATTCTTTTCTCAACAAGGCTTTTTATTTTATCATAAAGCCGATTGCCTTACTTGTTCTTTTTCTTGAGGCAGATCTTGTCGTTTCTCACAATGGCACAGACCTCGGGGTTACAGCAATCCTTGCAGCTTGAATGATTGTATAATGGACATTCAGGATATTTTTTTGACATAATTGCCTTTCGCTGTTCTTCCACGGCGCAAAAAACTGTCGGACCATTCGGGCAAACCCTGCAAGGAGGGCAGAACATTACCCTGCCTCAATCGAAACGCAGGAAAACAATAGTTTGCAGGAAATCAACTCTTCGGGAGGGATTTTGATTGAATCATACCATCCCTTCATAACATTTACAATGAAGGAGGTTCGCAGAATGAAACAAAAGGACTCCGGGTCGGTCACATCAATAAGAGGGAAAAGCGGACGGGAAACCATGGACAAGGTGGTGGCGAAAGCCCGTGATGCGCAGGCGAAACGCGAACAGGGTTATCGCGAAAAATCTTTAAAAATTCATCCCTGGCTATGCTCCCGATGCGGTCGCGAATTTTCCAACAGGAACATTCACCTCCTGACGGTGCATCACAAGGACCATAATCACGAAAACAACCCCTCCGATGGCAGCAATTGGGAAAATATGTGCATCTATTGCCACGATAATGAACACCGGAGATACCTTGATCATGTGGAAGGCGGAGATGTTTCAGCCGGAAAAGAGATGAACGAAGGGCTCACGCACAATCCCTTTGCCGCACTCAAGGGAATCCTGAAAAAAGAGTAGAAGAAAAAACCCGGCGTCATTGGACAGCGGCTGAAGATTTACCAAGGCGTAGGAAAATCTTCCGACAGCAGCGGGACTTCCCTGATAATTGGGCATCCAATTGGCCCTTTTTTCTTGACTGTCAATGAAAATTAATCTATTATTTGCTATTTGAAAGTGGATTGTTCTAATTACCTTATTAATTTGGATAAAAAGGAGAATGACAATGATTAAACCTCATGGTTCAGAAACTCTCAACCCGTTATATGTTGAAGATGACGCGAAACGAGCCAAGCTCATCAAAGAAGCGGCAGGTCTTCCCTCCATCACGATCTGTTCGGCAGCGGCAGGCAATGCCGTCATGCTCGGCAGCGGCTACTTTAATCCCCTGACCGGTTTCATGAACAAAGCCGATGCCCTGGCAGTCGCTGAGAAAATGCATACCACAAGCGGCCTTTTCTGGCCAACCCCCGTTCTGAACATGGTCGAGGATGCTTCGGCCATTAAAGGCGCCAAACGTATTGCCTTGCTAGACCCCAACGTAAAGGGAAATCCGGTGCTGGCCATCCAGGATGTAAAAGCCATCGAAGAATTCACCGACGACGAAATGAAAATGATGACCGAGAAAATTTTTCGCACCGATGACATGAACCATCCCGGAGTAAATGCCTTCAATACGGTCGGCAAGACCTGTATCTCCGGCCCCATCCAGGTATTGAACTATTCCTACTTCGCGAAAGATTTTCCCGAAACATTCCGAACCGCCATGCAGATCCGCGATGAAATCAAGAAACTCGGATGGGAAACCGTTGTTGCCTTCCAGACCCGAAATCCCATGCATCGCGCCCACGAAGGTCTTGTCAAAATGGCGATGGAAACTGTAAAAGCCGATGGCGCAGTCATCCATATGTTGCTTGGCAAGCTGAAAAAGGGCGACATTCCTGCTGATATACGCGACGCAGCCATTCGAAAGATGGTTGAGCTCTATTTCAAACCGAACACATGCCTCATTACCGGTTACGGATTCGACATGCTCTATGCCGGTCCTCGCGAAGCGGTACTGCACGCCGTTTTCCGTCAGAATATGGGCTGTACGCATCTCATCGTCGGGCGAGACCATGCAGGCGTTGGTGATTACTACGGCGGATTCGACGCCCAAACGATCTTTGATGATATCACCAAAGACGATCTTCTCATCGACATCTTCCGCGGCGATCACACCGCTTACTCCAAGAAGCTTGGAAAGGTAATCATGATGGGCAGTGTGAAAGACCACACCAAAGACGACTGGGTAATGCTCTCCGGAACCAAGGTCAGGGAGATGCTGGCCGCGGGAAAGGCTCTGCCGCCCGAGTTCGCACGACCCGAAGTTGCCAAGATCCTCATGGGATATTACCAGTCTGAAAGCGGCAAGTAATCCACCTACCGTCAGTCAAGGCCTGGGAACAAAACCGCTCTTGCTGAATTGAATAGGCTCCCGACGGCTTACTGCCGCTCGGGAGTCTTGTTATTTATGCTCTTATCATTCAGGTGGGTTGGCGGTCCGGGAAACACACTCCCCGGACCGCTGGTTCAGAAATAGATTGTTTTCGACTTCAGGGTTTGAAACCACCATTGAAAAAGGGGAGAACTCAAAACAGAACCAAGACACTCCCGTCGGTCAGTATTCTTCCTCATAAACATCATTGTTCCAAGGCTCACTTTGTTTCTTACGTCTGTTTGTTTTCTTCTCCCCTTTGTTTAACGCCCGCTGCTTCCTTTTTCTGCATTCCGGGCAGCGCGTGGGGGCATCAAACCCCAACGCATCCAGGCGTTGTTGTTCCGCAACTGAAAAAACGAAAGTACCGTCACATTGAACACATGAAATGATCATATCCCGCATCGTTTTCTTTCCCGACTAAAGGTTATCCACGCGAATCGACAATTAAAAAAGAATATCTCCTTCTCTCCACTGCCCGATTTTTGTCGCACAGGTTGCTGTAGATTCCGTCTAACGCCGCATCCGAACCCGCTGTTCCCTTTTCTCGTGCCATTCCTGGGCCGCCAGAGAAAGGGTTGCAATGGGACGCGCCTCAAGCCGCGGTAAACCGATGGCTTCGCCGGTTTCTTCGCAGTATCCGTATTCTCCGGATTTTATCCTTTCCAGAGCAGCGTCAATTTTCTGAATCAATTTATAATAACGAGTGCTTGTTCTGAGCTTAACATTCATGTAGGATTCGAAGGCCCCCTGGTCCAACAGGTCCACCTCTTTTACGGGTTCCTCCTTCATCATATTCAAAGTGGACCTGGATTCCTCCAAGAGTTGATCACGCCAGCGAACCAGTTTTTCTTTGAAATAGGCGAGCTGTTGCTCACTCATATACGGTTCGCCATCGGAGGGAATATATATATCCCGCACATCTTCCAGAGCATTTTGCAGAGAACTCCGAATGGAGCCGTCAATCGCTGTGTCCATTTTTTCCATGGCGAAAACACCTCATTTCAATAGGTAAGATATTGGCCTTCAGCCTCTTCCTCATCAAAATACATGTCGTCATGGATCCCATCATCTATTTCATCATATCCCAAAATCTCATCCTCATCGTAATTTATCTCATCTAAGATTTCATAACTCGTGATGAGGACTCTCTTGCTTCCATCTCGTTCTTCCGTCACAATTCCCGTAATTTCAACATCCTCCTGCCAGAGATCAACCAGTTCATCCCACAGTGCATTTTTTTCCACAAAGTAATATTCGTCCTCGGATAGAATCTCCAGAGCTGTAATGTTGTCATCGTCATCCCATTCAGTTGCCATGACTGAGCCCGAAAAGGTCATTTCGGCCGAATTGTCATTAAATTCCATGCAGTCCATTCCTTTCGCGTAAATTTTTCATAGGATCAGAGAGACCAATTTTTCTTCCACATTCAGGACAGATGCGATAGGCGCCCGTCTCCAAAAAGGGGCAGTTAAGCAATAAACGTACCAAACAGATAACCAATAGATAACAACCAGATATTATTCACCTTATTTCTTCATGGCAATCCTTCCCGGAACTGAAAATTCTGAAGGAGAAGTTCCCGGTTTTCCCATCTGCCTGCCGCCTCTGAAAAAAAAGCGTGTAACTATTTGATTTCAAAGCACTTCAACCAAAAAGAACTCAGGATTCCTTTTTTTATGTCCATCGGAACGGATAGTTCCGAAAAAAGCAGATTGTAATGACGGAAAAGAGAGATGGGTGAATTCCATAGAAAGTCATAAAAGCGCGAAAATAGAGCGCGCCATTTCTTTGTGGATCCATGTGTTTGTGTGAGAATATAAGATCAAAAGGGCATCCTGCATCATCAAATTGCATTTTTTTCACAGATGGGTGCATTATCCGGTTGAAAGTCGGATTTCGAAACCGGCCATCGAATGTCGAAACTTGAGGATTTCGTAATAAGGATCCCCTCGTAAATCAATATTCGGAGGGCATTTTCTTCAATTGAGCCAAAGGAAACACAGGCCCATCCTTACACACATACTGATCCCCGATATTGCAGCGTCCACAAATACCAATGCCGCACTTCATGCGCATCTCGAGAGAAAGAATGATTCTCTCCGGAGGGAATCCCAGCTTTTCCAGGACGGGCTGGGTGAATTTTATCATGATCGGCGGCCCGCAAACGATAGCGATGGCATTTTTCGCACTGGTGATTTTCTGTTCCGTTACGGTAGGAACAAAACCTACATTGTATTTCCAGCCAGGGTCATCGGTTCCATCCACGGTAATGTGCATGTGAATATCATCCCGCTGCTCCCATTCCGCCAGTTCATCTTTATAGAGCAACATTCCCGGCGCCCTGGCCCCATACACCACGGTAATGTCCTGAAACTTGGGTCTGTTTTCAGGATGCAGCATATAGATGATGCTTGATCTCAAAGTGGTGAAGGCGAATCCACCGCCGATAATCACCACATTTTTCCCTTCCATTTCATCCCAGGGATACCAGTTGCCCAGAGGGCCACGAATCCCCATGATGTCCCCTTCTTTCATATTATGCAGATGCTTGGTAACCAACCCGGTCTTGTTCACGGTGAATGTAACAAATCCCTTCTCCGTCGGCGAGGAGGCAATACCGATGGGAATTTCCCCTTTTCCGGCAATAGACAGCTCTGCAAACTGTCCGGGAGTATACGCAAATTTCTTCTCATCCTCCGGATCAAGAAATACAAACCGGAAGGTTTTTAAATTTCTATCTTCTGTCTCCGTGGTAATTTTGTCTATTTTTACGGGATAGGGTAAATATGGATTTTCCAATGGAACACCCCCTCATTTTTGTGCAAAGCGCATCATGCCGGGCGCAAAGCTCGCAGTTTCAAATATCTGTGCCAGGCCACCTCCGCCCGGCGTTGAATTTCATTTTCTTCGCGCCATGCGCCCTACTTTCTGCGCTACGCGAAATCATTCATTAACTTGGCTACGCGCCGAATATCGATATTGACCGGACAGTACCGCACGCAACGCCCGCATCCGGAACATTGAATTCCGCTCTCATACTTGTCCACATAATATTTCAACTTGTGCATAAAGCGCTGCCTTACACGCTGGAGCTTGTTGTTTCTGGGATTATGCCCTGAACCGTGCAGGGTAAAAAGAGGGAACATGCAGGAGTCCCAATTTCTTATTCTATCCCCCTCTTTGCCTTGAATTTCGTCCTGAATGTCGAAACACCAGCAGGTGGGACAAAGGTATGTGCATGTACCGCAATTCAGACAGGCAAAGGCGGTATCTTCCCAGAAAGGGGCGTCAAAGAGCTCATTGATCACCTTGTCCCTCAGTTTATCCGTAGGAACATCGGCCTTGATTTTTCCGGTTGCTTCTGAAGCCAGGGCTTCCGCCGATTTTATTGCCGCATCGTCCGCTGGAATTCCTCCGGTGATTTCTCCTAAGAAACGTTCCCCTTTTTCGGTCAGGGTTCGAATCAGAAATTTATCGCCCAGATCAACCATGAGCGCATCAAGCCCGCTCTCATGAAAAGGCCCTCCCCCCACTTCCGTGCAAAAACACGTGGCACAGGGCTCGTTGCAGCCAAGACCTATCAGGGTGGTGGACTCAAAGTGCTGCACCCACCAGGGATCCCGAAATTCAGGGTTGTCGAAATTGCGTTTTACAATCTGAAAGGCCTGCACGTCGCAGGGTCTTATCCCGACAATCGCCTGCGGTGAATAGTCTTTGGGAGATTCTTTCATTATGTTCACATCAGGGTCCGTCTCATCCAGACTGTATTCAAACATCCTTTCCGATTGGGGATAAACAACGGATTTGGGAGACTTCCTGGTATTTTGATAATCAAAATCAGGCTGCTTTCCATCCTCCAGGGAGAAAAAGTTGTGAAAATCGCCATCTTTTGCGGGGACAAACACCCTGTACTTGCCTTTCAATGATTCAAGGCCTTTCACCCACTCTTCCCTGGTGAATATCTTGTCTGTCATGGTATGAACCTCTTTCGCCTTATTTTATGAAGTCGTTATAGTCATCCGGTCTGTAAACATCCAGTGGAGGCCTCTTTTCCAAGGTAAGCCCAGCCTCCCACGAGAAAAGTTCCAGTGCGTCTTTATTGAGTTTCTTCGTAAACTGTCGCATGGAAATTCCCATGGGGCAGACCCTTTCACAGGCCCCGCAGTCCGTACACCTCCCGGCGCAATGATAGGCCCTCAGAAAATGAAAGGTCATGGTATCCGTCGGGTCGATACTCTTTCCTACCCATTGCGGCGCGGATTCATCCACAAAACAGGTGGGACAGTAACACAAAGGACAAACATTCCGGCAGGCATAACACCGGACACATCGAGATATAAGATTGGTGAAAAAGGTCTGCTTCTGTTCAGAACTCATCTGCTCTATCTTTTTCACATCTTCATAGGGGTCGATACCGGATGGTTCTTCCACCGGCTCTCCCAACATTTCGTCATAAATAACCGGATTATGATGGGTGCAGGTAGTGCAGTTCCTTTGCAGATACTTCGCCTTTTCCAAGGCTTTCTCAAAGGTCGCCGCTTTTACGGTGAATGTCGAATCATTCTGTTCGATCTCCAGAATTTCTTCCTGTTTCACCGTCCGCGATACCGCCCTGTGATCGATCATTCCTTCACAGGGGATTCCCACAATGTAGAGCTGTTCTCGTTTGATCTGATTTTCAATGATATGGGTGACGATGTTGCGTGAATTACAGCCATTTGCCACAATGCCGATTTTTCCGGTCCGTTTCGTCAGATAATTGCACAGGTTCAGGCCGCAGAAATTGTCCCAGTAGAGCTGGTCCGCTTTTTCCGGATCACTGACCAGAACCGGTTCGTTCATCATGGGAACGCTGCCTTTCCTGTACCCGATAAATACGTCAACCGTTTTGTCCTTCAGCAACCTTGCAGCAGTTTCTCTTATTTTTTCGGTATATTTGAGCATTATGCCACCTCAGCTCTTTTCTTGATGAAATATCGGGCAGGGCCCAGCCCTTTTACCTCTTCCGCCACATTTTTCGCCACTTCAACAAATTTGGTGGCCTCCGCGGAGGAGATCCAGGAAAAATGCAGCCTCCCTTGTTCAACGCCTATATGTTCCAGCAAACCCTTCAACATAGCAAATTTTCGTCTTGCGTAGTAATTACCTTCCAGGTAATGGCAGTCGCCGGGGTGTCAGCCGGAAACCCATACGCCATCAGATCCATGCCGAAAGGCGGCCAGAACAAATTTAGGGCTTACCCTGGCCGAGCACGGAACGCGAATAATTCTGAAATTGGGCGGATACTGAAAACGACTGACTCCAGCCAGATCAGCGGCGCCGTAACTGCACCAGTTACAGAGAAACGTCGTAATTTTAGGTTCCCAGTCACTCATTCCTTCATCTCCTATGGGTTTGATCCTTTTCAGAATCGTAATCGTAAAACTATATTTCGTTTATCATGGCGAGAATCTGGTCTTCACCAAATCCCTTCAGATTCAAAGCTCCGGATCTGCAGGAGGCCACACACAGCCCGCAACCTTTGCAAAGGACCGGATTGATTTCCGCCTTGCCGGCAAAGCGTCCTTCCTTTATAAAAGACGGAGCCGAATAGGGACACACATCGATGCAAACGCCGCAACTGCTGCATAAATCAGGATTCACGCGCGCGATGGCGCCGCTCACCTGGATCTTTTTCCTGGCCAACAGGGTGATCGCCCGGGAAGCGGCTGCCTGCGCCTGCGCAACCGATTCGTCTATGGGTTTTGGATAATGCGCCATCCCACAAAGGAAAACACCATCCGTCGCAAACTGAGAGGGCCCTAACTTGGCATGGGCTTCCACAAAAAAACCGTTATCATTCATGGGGATCTTGAAAAACTGGGCAAGTTTTTCGTCCTTGTACGGAACAATGGCCGAGGCAAGGGCGACCAGATCGGCCCTCAGAAGTACGGGCCTTTCAAGAATAAGATCCATCACTTCAATTTCAAGACAGTCCCGACCGGAACGAACGCGGGGCTTTCGATCCATCGAATATCTGAAAAACAGGACTCCGGCAGCCCGTGCCTTTCGATAGAGGGTTTCCCTCTCCCCGTAGGTCCGAATATCCCTGTACAGAATATATACGTCCATCTCCGGGTTGATCTCTTTCAGGTGAAGGGCACTCTCCATGGAATGGGTGCAGCACACCCTCGAACAGTAGGGCCTTTCCGGCTCCCTGGAACCCACACATTGAATAAATACAGCAGCCTTCATCTCCTTGAGGGAAGGATCATTCTTTATAAATCTCTTGTCCAGTTCCTGGTGGGTGATGACACGGGGATCTTCCCCATGGAGGTATTCACGGGGCTTGAATTCGCTCGCCCCCGTGGCAACAAACGCTACGCCATGTTCAATGAGCTCTTCTTTTCCACCCGAAGCAAGCGTTGTCTTGAAATTTCCGACAAATCCGTCCACACTGCTCAGCTCGGTCTCAAGACGAAGTCGGATATGATTATCCGCCTCCACCGAAGCGATCAAGCCGGCCAGGTTTTCCTGAACGTCTTCTCCCTTCCAGGTCTTATGGAGAGAAAGGGCCTGTCCTCCAAGATCCGGAGACCTTTCCACGAGATACACTTCATAGCCTT
Source organism: uncultured delta proteobacterium (assembly GCA_963747015.1). Lineage (GTDB taxonomy): Bacteria > Desulfobacterota > DSM-4660 > Desulfatiglandales > Desulfatiglandaceae > DUZB01. The sequence goes on along the minus strand of CAVVEP010000041.1, from coordinate 49,862 downwards.
GCGCCGAAAGGCTCTTTGCCGCCGCCATGCCGGAGATTCCGCCTCCGATCACGAGGGCTCTCTGGTCGACGGCCGCTTCCGCTTCCCGCAATGGTTCCACCAAGGCCGCCTTGGTCACCGCCATGCGAACCAGATCCTTCGCCTTTTCAGTAGCTTTTTCCGGGTCATCTTTATGGACCCACGAGTCCTGGTTTCGGATGTTGGTCATCTCGAAGAGGTATTTATTCAAGCCCGCACTGGTCAGGGTTTGCTGAAAAAGAGGCTCATGGGTTTTGGGTGTGCAGGCAGCCACCACAATGCGATTCAGGTTGTTTGTCTGGATGACCTGGGAAATGGATTCCTGGGAATCCTGCGAGCAGGTATAGAGATTATCCGCCACATATTCCACATAAGGCAGAGAATTGGCATAATCGCGCACGGCGGGTACGTCCACGATCCCCCCGATGTTTATGCCGCACTGGCAAACGAAAACCCCGATCCGAGGCCGTTCTCCGGTGACATTGCGCTCTTCCGGAATCTCGCTGATTTTGGTGAGCGTATTTCTTGCCTCGCTCAACAGCGCTCCCGCCTCAGCCGCGGCGGAACTGGCTTCTATGACCGACTGGGGGATATCCTTTGGTCCCGCAAGTGCGCCGCATACATAGATCCCTTCGCGAGACGTGGCAACGGGGCGAAAGGAACCGGTTTGACAGAACTCTCCTTCAGTGAGCTCTATATTGAGTTTGGAGACCAATTTGGAAAGCTCGGGAGGCGTTTCCATGCCCACGGAGAGAATCACCATGTCAAAAAGCTCTTCTACGAATTCTCCCGATTCCGTGGCATACTTCACGATCAATTCATCGCCCTCTTCAACGGAATCAACGGTGTGAACTCTCGAGCGGATAAACCGCACACCATGTTTTTCTCGCGCATCATCGTAATATTTTTCAAAATCCTTGCCATGGGTCCGCATGTCCATGTAGAAGATGGAACAGTCCAGATCGCTTCCGGAATGTTCCTTTGCAATCACCGCCTCCTTGATGGCGTACATGCAACACACGGATGAACAGAACCCATGATCACAACGGTTGATATCCCTTGAACCCACACACTGCAGCCAGGCGATTTTCTTGGGCTCCTCGTGATCGGACGGGCGAACCAGGTGCCCCAGGGTCGGACCGGAGGCTGACAATATTCTCTCAAACTCCATGGAGGTAATCACATTCGGGAGTTTGGCATAATTGTAGGTATCAAACCGGGAAGGATCAAAAGGCCGGAAACCCGATGCAAGAATGATAGACCCCACATTGAGTTCGACAATTTCATCTTCCTGCGAATGATCGATGGCGTTCACACCGCAGAATTCCGTGCATATCTTGCACGCCCCTGTCTTGAAATGCATGCATGTATTGCGGTCGATGGCGGGGATGTTCGGGATGGCCTGAGCGTAGGGGACATAGATCGGTTTTCTTCCTTTCAGGCCCATATCATATTCCGATGGGATTGGTTTTACAGCGTGTTTCGTAATATCTTCAAGCTTGATGTGCCCGGTTGGGCAAACAGAGGCACAGGCGCCGCACCCCATACAGAAATCCGTCTGCTCATGAAACGGGGTGTCCACTTGCATGTCCGCACCTCTTCCCGTGAGAGATATGGCACTGTTGCCCACCTTTTCGCAAATACGCACACAGAGGCCGCAAAGGATGCAATCATCGTCCTTTTTCTTGAAACGGGATTCCTGTACGCCGTATTTCGCCGCAAGATTCTTGATAACCGAAGACTCGGGGCAGCGCGCAAGAAGCAGCTCCAGGAGCAGTTTCCTGACCTCATGAACGTCCTTCGTATCGGTCTTCACTTCCATGCCTTCCCACACAGGATAATTGCACGACGTAACGAAGCGCGTTCTCCGGCCATCAAAAACTTCTACGGTGCACAATCGACACATTCCGGCAGGCTCGGTGGCCTTGTGGAAACACAGGGATGGGATATCTACCCCGTTTCTTTGGGCAACCTGGAGGATATATTCTCCTTCTTCCGCCTTAATTTCTTTCCCGTTGAGTTTGAAAGTAATCATAGGTCCCATCCTTCTTCTGTTCCCTGCTATTGAATGGCAATGGCATTGAACTTACAAACATCGTAACAGATGCCACATTTGATGCACTTGTTCCGGTCCAGAAAGTGCAACCTCTTTTTTTCTCCGGTTATGGCCTCCTGAGGGCATTTGCGGGCGCAAACCCCGCATCCGGTACAGGCCTTTGGATCGATTTCATAATGGAAAAGGTTCTTGCAAACTCCGGCTGGACATCTCTTTTCTCGAATATGTGCTTCATATTCATCACGGAAATAGAGGATGGTCGTGAGTACCGGGTTTGGCGCGGACGTTCCCAATCCGCAGAGGGATGCTTTTTGAACCATGGCCCCCAGTTCTTCAAGGAGTTCGATGTCCCCCTCTTTCCCCGCCCCCTCACAGATGTCGTTCAATATGGTCAGCATCTGTGTAACGCCCTCCCGGCAAGGAGTGCACTGACCACACGATTCCTCCTTGAGAAAATCGAGAAAATATCGGGCAACATCCACCATGCAGGTATCTTGATCCATGACGATCATGCCGCCTGAACCCATAATGGAACCCACTTCCGCCAGCTTCTGGAAATCCACCGGCAGATCGAGATATCTCTCAGGAATACATCCTCCTGAAGGCCCCCCCGTCTGCACCGCTTTGAATGCCTTCTTCTTCGGAACACCTCCTCCCATATCGAAAACAATCTCTCTTAGAGAGATCCCCATGGGGACTTCCACCAAGCCGGTGTTCTTCACTTTTCCCACCAGGCTGAATACTTTCGTCCCTTTGCTGTGCTTCGTACCCATGGAGGCAAACCACTCGGAACCTTTTTGCAGGATCACCGGAACATTGGCATACGTTTCCACGTTGTTCAGGTTTGAAGGACCTCCGCGAAACCCTTTTTCCACCGTATGGATGTATTTTGCCCTTGGCCTTCCTACAGTCCCTTCCAGTGAGGCCATCAGGGCCGTTGATTCACCGCAGACAAAGGCCCCTGCCCCCGTGGAAAGACGGATATCGAAGTGGTAGCCGGTACCTCCTATGTTGTTTCCAATAAGACCGTATTCCCGGGCCTGCCTGATGGCGGCTACCAGACGCTTGACAGCGAGAGGATACTCGTTTCTCACATAAATGAAGCCCTGGCTGGCGCCGATGGCCAGACCCGCAATGAGCATCCCCTCGATCACGCTGTGGGGATCCCCTTCCAGTATGCTTCGGTCCATGTAGGCGCCGGGGTCTCCTTCATCCGCGTTACAGATGATGAATCTCTCCCCTTCGTGCTTGGCACAGGTCTCCCACTTGATTCCGGTGGGGAATCCGCCGCCGCCTCGTCCCCTCAGCCCGGATTCCTTTACGATCTTGATAATTTCAGCAGGTGTCAGTTCCCGGAGACACTTGAAAAGGGCAAGATAGCCGCCCCTGACCATATATTCTTCTATGCGATCCGGATCCACATACCCGCAGTTTCGTAGGGCAATCTTGAACTGGGGGTTGTAAAAGGGGATATCTTCCAGATACGGAACACCCTCCAAACCGGCAACCCCGGACTGAGGGTTTTCCCTCTGTTCTTCCATAATGGACAGCGGGTCTCTCACCTGTCCCAGTATCCATTCCTTTTTAAAATTTTTCTCCAGATGGTTTTGAATAACCGCCTCGATCTTGTCTTCCGTAATTCTTTTGTAAATAATTCTGGGACTTCCTTTTCCAAATATTTCCACGAGCGGCTCTTCTTCACAAAAGCCGATGCATCCCGTCTGGCATATTTTCACATCTTTTGAACCTTCAAAACCTTTCATCCCCTTATCGTAGGACGCCTTGGCGCCGGCCGCAATGCCGCATGAAGCCATGCCGATATTCACCTTGACGTAATCCGGGCAATAGATTTCGTTGATATATTCCCGGCTGATTTCTTCTATGTCCGCTCTCGACTGGATTTCCATGATGGCTGCCTCATTTCTGTATTATTCATACTTTTCCAGGGTTTCCGCAACGGCATCAGCGGTTATTCGGCCATGGATGTCTTCGTTGATCTTTACCACCGGACCAAGGCTGCAGCAACCGATACAACGAACGGATTCAAGGGTAAACCGCATATCATCCGTTGTTCCTCCATCATGGAGACCAAGGGCGTCTTCAATTCTTTCCTTCACCCTCTCGCCTCCTCGCACGTGGCAAGCGGTTCCCAGGCACATGGAAATGATATTTCTGCCTCGCGGCTCAAGACTGAACGTGCTGTAAAAGGTCCCGACCCCGTAAATCTTGCTGTAGGGAACATCGATTTTCTCGGAAAGATATTTCATGGCTGCCTTGGGGACATAGTTGTAACGACGCTGAATCGCCTGGAGTATCATGATCAGGTTTTCCTTGTCGCAATGATACTCATCATCAATGATCCCGTCGAGTTCCATAAAATCTATCTCAATCTCTGTTGGCACAGCATTCTTACCAGGTTTTGTCGCGTCCATTACTGAAAACCCCCTGACTATCTTTCGGTTCATCAAGAAAAAAAGCAAACATGAAACGCCTACGCCTGCGCCACGGATCCCGTCTGATTTGTTACAGGGCAGTTCTCCACGCACAAACCACACCCCGTACACAGGTCCATATTGATGCTGCGTGCCCGTTTCTTGATCTTTACTTTGAAATTACCGGGAGAACCTTCTACGGATTCCAGATCGGAATAGGTGATAAGCTCGATGTTCAGGTGCCGGCCGACCTCGACCAGTTTAGGTGAGATAATTCACATGGCACAGTCGTTGGTAGGGAAAGTCTTATCCAACTGGGACATAACCCCGCCAATGGAAGGGCTCTTCTCCAGCAGGTAAACGTAATATCCGGAATCGGCCAGATCCAGAGCAGATTGCATGCCTGCAATCCCGCCGCCTACAACCAGTACGGATCCCCTAATCTCATTAGACATAGAATTGACTCCTCAAATGAAACATAGTTATAGTTGGACCTAAAAGCCCTGAATTTTTATCTGAATAGGCTACACATTGTCAACAGTTTTTTCCGGAGCGGCCGGAGAGTTCTTGACAAACTGTAGTGTTACATACCCTGGAAAGGATTTAAAGCAGAAAAGAAGAAGGGGGGCGATGGAAAACCCTCCGGCGCATTTTTCGAACCGGAGGGCTGCGGGGGGTTGTCAGGCCGCCAGGCGAAATGCCTTTTCCGTGACGTCACGAATCTCGTCAGGGGTGAAGGGCTTTGCAAGATAATCCACGGCCCCGATTCTTGCGGTTTCTACAGCCGTTTCTATACTGGCGTACCCTGTGACAATGATCACCATGGTTTCCGGCCTCTTTTCTCGAATGGCTTGCAGCAGTTCGAGACCTGTAACACCCGGAATCTTCAGGTCCAGAAGAACAAGCTTGTAAGATTGCTTATCGATTCTCTCCAAGGCCTCGGCTTTTGAAACCGCCTGGTCCACATGATACCCTTTTTTATTGAGGATTTTCCTGATATTGTTATTTACCGCCACTTCGTCGTCTATGACCAGAATGTTCTTGTGGGCCGGCTCCTCCATAAGCGTCCGGGAAACAGCTTGACTTTCGGCCATTTCTGCTTCCGTCACAACCGCAAAGTTTTTCTTCAACTGCTCATAGGGTACAAAGACAATCCCGTCTTGATGCAGATTCGTCACATATTCAGGACCGGTAACGGCAATTACCGATTCATAATCGAAGGGTTGGTCGATTCCGATCAGTTTTTTCGCATCGAATCGGTTCCTTTTTCCAGCGGCCTTTTTCCTTGCCTTTTTTTGTGGGCATGCCGAGGCCTTAAGCCCGGCCTTGCAGGTTTTTCCCAGTTTTCCAAAGATATCACAAGCCATTTCTCCGACAAGGCAATAATTGGGGAGGGTTTCCTCCGAAGACACCCCCACAACGGGGATGTCCGACGGCCCCAACGTGTCCACATAGGCCTCCCCCGTATACTTGGCCACTTCTTCCTCGTCGAAGGGGATATCTCTGTCAATCATCCTCCCCCTCTTCTTTTCTCTGCCGGTTTGAGGCGCTTCAACCAACTCTCCCGAAATGGCTTTCATAACAGTCGTTCTCAATTCATCCGGGGTAAATGGCTTGGGGACATAGTCCAGAGCCCCCATCCGTATCGCCTTCATAGCCGTATCCGTTGAGGCATAAGCGGTCATCATGATCACTTTGGTTAACGGCCACTGTTCCTTGACCATCCTGAGCAATTCCAATCCATCGGTTTCAGGCATCACAATATCCGATATGAGAAGAGAAAAGGCTTCTTTTGCCATTTTTTCCAGGGCCTGCTTTGCGCTTACAGCTTTGGATACCTCAAAATTGCCTTTTGTCAGAATCTTTTCCACGTTGTCGCAGATTCTGCTTTCATCATCGATGACGAGTACCTTGGTAGATTGTTCCATTTTCTTTCCTCCCGGATTGTGACGTTGTGGGTCTTTGGCGTTTGTCTTTAATTCAAAGCAGGATCTGTGCCGGAAACGAAACAATCACATAACTTAATGATTTATAAGCGTATTTACGGAAACATCCGTCCGACAATCCCAGTCTGTATAAAAAACACATACATATTCCAGCCCGTTATAAGGGTTGCGCCAATGACGCAAAGCAACCGTCGATAGGTGTAACAATAAAACATAACTAATTGATTAAACTTATAATAAATTTCATTCCCGAACTCTCACAAGAAGCGGCGACAACGATGACTCCGTTCACGATGGGCGTTTTTTAAGTGTATGAATATATTATACAGTGTATGGAACCGGGGAGAAAGGCTTTATTAAAAGGATTCGGACGTGAAGCGGAGAACCGCCTGCCCGCATGTATTCATCTCCTTGGAATTCCGCATCGCGTTCAGAGCGATTCTTCCTCTTGGGATATAATCTGGCGTGGCCTTGTAACGGAGTGTTTTTTTAAGAGATTTTGAAAATTTGTCCGTTGGATTCCAACATTTTTTGCGGCGCGGGTGACGTTCCAATCGTTCCGGGCAAGGGCATGAAGCAAAAAATTTTTCTCCACGCGATCTCCCGCCCTTTTTTTGACTTCCTTTTTAAGCTCTTTCAACTCCTCATTTGTAGAGGGAACCGTTTCCGCGAGGTTGTCCACCTTGCCTGCAAGGTTCAATTCACCCGGGCCGATCAGTTCCGCCTCACACAGGATAACCGCTCTTTCAACAATGTTTCTCAGTTGCCGCACATTCCCCGGCCAGGCATATTCCGACAACTGCCTTACGGCCTCCTGGTCAAATCCTTTCACTTCTTTTCCCATGGACCGGTTAAACTGATCAAGAAAATGATAGGCGATAGGGAGGATGTCCGATTTTCTCTCTCTCAAGGGAGGAAGGCTTATGGGATAGACATAAATTCGATAATAGAAATCTTCTCGAAAAATTCCTTCTTCCACCATTTCCTTCAGATCCCGATTCGTCGCAAGTATAATACGAATATCCACTTTCCGGACTTTGGAGGCGCCGAGGGGAAGAAATTCGCGGGTTTCCAGAAACCGAAGCAGCTTCCCTTGAATTTCGAGACTCACATTGCTTATCTCATCAAGAAAAACGGTGCCGCGATGGGCCAGTGTAAAGATACCATCCTTGTTTTTATTAGCGCCGGTAAAAGCCCCCTTTTCGTAGCCGAACAGTTCGCTTTCTATAAGGTTCGGCAGAAAGGGTCCCGCAATCGACGGCAAAAAAGACTTCCTCTTTCCGGCGGCTGTTGGCATGAAGCGCCCTGGCGATGAGTTCCTTTCCTGTTCCACTTTCACCATAAATAAGCACCGTGGAATCGGTGGGCGCCACCTTCTGAACCATATTGATCACCGTTTTGATTCTGGGGCTGGAGCCGACCAGCTGATGGGTTACCGGCTTGGAAGGCGCCTTTTTCTCCTTGAAGATTCGATTCCGAACCTGCGCTTCCCGCGCGTCCAATGCATTCCGCACCACGGCCCGCAGTTCATCGGGCGTAAACGGTTTCGGCAGGTAGTCAAAAGCCCCCATCTTCATGACTTCTACAGCGGAAGAAACGGTAGCATAGCCGGTAATCACAATAACCATCGTATCCGGGTGCACGTCCTTGACCCGGCGGAGAACTTCCATGCCGCCCATGCTGCTCATTTTCAGATCCGTAATGATCACATCAAAGGGACTTTCTTCGACCATTTTCAGGGCGCCATAGCCATCGAGGGCATATTTTGCGTCGTATCCTGTTTTGGCCAGGATCTTGATGCAACGGGTGCAGATATTCACCTCGTCGTCGATAACCAGTATCCGGTGATCTTCAGTGGACATGCCTCTCCTTTCCATCTCCATTCACCGGCAGCGTGATGGTAAAGGTGGTTCCCTTGCCGATTTCACTCTCCACGCTGATAGCGCCCCCGTGTTGCTGGATCAGGCCGTAGGTCACGGACATTCCCAGGCCGGTACCTGTTTCCTTGGTGGTAAAAAACGGCTCGAACACTCTGGGCATATCGTCTTTGGAAATCCCTTTTCCATTATCACGCACCAGGATATCCACGGCATTTTTTCCGGAAGAATACCGGGTCGTGAAGGTGATCTCGCCACCCCCTTCGATGGCTTCTATGGCGTTCAGTGACAGATTGATAAGCGCCTGCTGAATCTGATCCCTATCCACATTAATCAGCGGCAGTTCCGCTGAAAGATTTTTCTTGATGTGCACATCCTGAAAAGCAGCCTGCTTCCGAGTCAGGGTTACGCTCTCCAAAATAATGTCATTGATATCCTGAAATTTCTTTACGGGATTGCTCTGTCGGGCAAAATCAAGAAGGCTGCTCACGATCTTTCTGCACCGAAGGGTTTCGTCTGAAATCGTCTGCAATTCATCATACACGGGGTTTTCCGGTTCCATATCTTCTTGAATCAACATGGCTGTCGTCAGGATGGTCGTCATGGGGTTGTTGATCTCGTGGGCGACTCCCGCCGCAAGCCGTCCGATGGATGCAAGTTTTTCCTGCTGCATCATGGTCTTCTGGATATTGATATCTTTCGTAATATCTTTGGACAGTTCCACCACGGCTACCACTTCCCCATTTTCGTATATGGGATAGCAGGATATGGAATAGAAGCTCTCGGCCCCTTTCCTGTCCAGGTGCACATGGGTCGCAAGAGAGGGTTTTCCAGTCTCAAGGGCCTCCCGTAGCGGGCACGGATGATGTTCCCCCTCACAAGGGGCGGCCTGGTGGTGAGAAACTTCATAACAATGCATGCCAATGATTGCATCCCTTTTCAGCCCGACTTTTTTCAGCAGTGTCTCGTTGGCGTCTATAATCTTATAGTCGGCCCCTATGATCATCACGTCTTCCTGGATGAGTTCGTTCATGATTACACTGAAGGCATTTTTTGCTTTGTTCAGTTCTTTTGCCGTTTCCTCCTGCATCTGCGAAACACGGCTCACCTCCCAGAAAAGCTGTGCCGTGCGATGGTCAAAGGCGCGGACCTCCCTTTTCTTCTTGCGCAGGATATCGTAAAAAACGTTTTCGCTCCCCGTCATCTCAATGATGAGGTCTATGTCATCGCGATCAAAAAGGTCGTTGTAGTCCTTGGAAAAGAACACCCCTTTTTCTTTCGCCTTTGCAACACATGGAGCGTCCTCTCGTTCGTCCACAAGCGCCACGATCTTTGGCTGAATGGTATGAAAAGTATAGGCTTCCAAAAAATCCAGCAGGATGCTACAGCGGGTACCCCCGCCGACAATGGCGATATTCATGATAACTCTCCTTCAAAAGTAGTCTTGATGAGCCATTTCAAAAGCCCCATTCCTCTAATTGTTTCACCATCCGGTTTCTGTGAGTCCCCGGCCAGTAGCAGCGGTCGCAGGAACGGCAGAAATGGATATTGAAAATATTTTCGTGGCGAACATGATCCGGAACATTTTCTTTAATCACTTCTTCAGGAGCTTTGACCAGAAGCGTATTGCATATAAGACATCTTGAAAACCATTGCGACCGATCAGGATCTATCCCCAGTTTACTTCGCAGTTCGGCAAGCTGGTCTCCGACGTGATTTTCGTGCAGGAAAAGTACCCTCTCAAACCTCTCGGCACGCTTCCTGTGGCGTGTCAGCAGTATCCTGCCGTCCTTGCAGTGAGGGGGCGCCGGGTCCTGGTCGAGAATTTGTCGGCAGATGGCATCGTATCCGAGGACCCTGAGCCACTTATTCAACCGTCCCAACATGTCATCCAGAAAGAACTTCGGCGGTTGGCCGCAAAAAGCTTCCATCTTTGTGTCATGACCTCGGCAAAAAATGCCAGATTCCGGGATACCTCGTATCAGACGCAGGTTCCATATCCGGGGAACCGACCAAAAGCGTACTGAATAATTCTTCAGCTTGCATTATTAATGGGAATACTATATATGTAAAGAACAGAATAAAAAAAGTATTCACACCTCCCTTTCATTAAATTATTTCCGGAGCAAGGTTGCAGCCTTGTAATATGCATCTCATGAATTTTCGAAAAAGACTACGGAAAACAGTCTGTTTCCTTTGGCTTTTGTTTTTTTTGGGAATCTGTCCTCAGGCAATCTCCAGAGCTGATTCTTCCGAATTCTCCATTCTCCAAAAAAGCATCCTGGATTACAATCTGAAAGAACATAAACAGAGCGTCACCGACGGAACTTACCGGGGAGAGGCGGGAATACTGAACATAGGCCCGGAAGCAGCTATTTTTTTAGGTATAAAAGCCTATATCAACGACAACTATGTAAACGGCGTGGAGCAGGAAGCGCAGGCCGATCTTTTTTATGCAAAAGCCGTTGCGGCCATGGCGCCGGAGGAAAATGGTTCAGCAAAAGAGGAACAAATAGATAAAATTGGAACGTTTGCCAACAATTACAATGTTGCATTGAAGTCCGCCAGAGAATTTTTCTTGAAATATAAACAAGACCTCGCGGCAAAGCCCGATGAGAGGATGAATCGAACCATTGCTCTCGGCGCAATGGAAAAACTCTTGAAAAAGAGTTTCGAGGAAGTATCCTACAATCTCAGAGAAGGTCTCGGGCGATACTACAACATCTGTAAGGGGCTTCCTGAAAACACCCCGGCATTGACCCCTGAAAATATCCGGTTCGTCAACTCCGTATTCAACCGTTTTATTGAGAACGCCCCGGAAAAACTTAAGAAAAAATTCGACCTGGATACGCAAAGTGACAAAGCCGAAACGAACTGGCAAACCTACAGGAATCTTGAAAAAAAAGATGCTCTATCTCCCTATATGAAGCTCTTGGCTACGCTGTTTGAAAAACAAAAAGAAAGGCCCTGTCCAACCGACCCCCTCCTTTTCATGGCCCTGATGCAGAAGGGAGTCGAATTTCAATCCACAGGCCGTTTCTTATGTAGGCGCCGCCGGTCTTACCCAGATCATGCCTCAAACCGGTATTGGGCTGGGGATGAAGACCATTTACATCCCTGACTATTTTGAGGAGGCCATGAACCTCCTGCAACTGGATCGCAAAGCCAGGCAGAACGCCATATCCATTATTCCCGACATCACTGAAACCAATAGATTGGAAAAGGCCGCCATCGCTATGAATTGGATGCGGCAATCATATGAATATAAAAAGAAAAGTACGGCGCTTTTCGCCCGTTACCGGAAAGAATTGTTGGAAAAAGGCCAAGACGACCGTTTGGATGCCGCCAAGTCCATTGCATTCGGATACCAATATTTCTCAAAAATGATGGAGAAAAATAAGGGGGATATCAGCCTCGCCCTGGCCTCTTACAACGCCGGTCCGCACAGGGTGAACCAGTATGACGGAATTCCTCCATACGGTGAAACGGTGACCTTCAGAAATAAAGTGCTTGGTTTTTACCGGGAGTATCTTCAGGAATTGAAAGGGCGGTGATGGCGGGCCCCGCCGCACGATTGTCGGAAAATTATAAAACAGAGAGAGAACAATAGGAGATGGGAGGCTTTTAATGCATTCGACCGTAATGAAAGAAAGCAATTTCAAAGATCTTAGGCTACTGAAACGAGGCAAAGTAAGAGATATTTATGAAGTGGAAGACAAGCTGTTAATTGTAGCCACGGACCGCATGTCCGCCTTTGACGTGGTTATGGACGATCCCATTCCCGATAAAGGAAGAATCCTGACGGGGATCTCCCTGTTCTGGTTCAAAAAGCTGGAAAATGTCATCGCGAACCACCTGATCGCCAGTAAACCTTCCGAATACCCGGAAATCTGCCGCCGGTATGCATCTGAACTCGAAGGAAGGAGCATGCTTGTGCAAAGGGCGGAACCGCTCCAGGTGGAATGTATCGTCAGAGGATATCTATCCGGTTCAGGTTGGAAGGATTATCTTTCCACGGGAAAAGTCTGCGGCATCCCCCTGATTGAAGGACTCCAGGAATCCCAGATGCTTCCCGAACCTCTCTTTACTCCTTCCACAAAAGCCGCGGACGGGATGCATGATGAAAACATACCATTTGAAGAGGCATCTAAGATATTGGGGGAGAAGACAGCCAGGGAAGTCCGCAGAATCAGCCTCGACATTTATACTATGGGAAGGGCTCTTGCCGCGAAAAAAGGAATTATTGTTGCGGATACCAAATTTGAATTTGGGATGAAGGACGGCAAAATCATACTCATCGATGAAGTATTGACACCGGATTCCTCCAGATTTTGGCCTGAAAATGAATATCGCCCGGGCGGTCCCCAAAAGAGTTTTGATAAACAATTCTTGAGGGACTACCTCATCGGAATTAAATGGCCGAAAAAGCCACCGCCACCGAAACTCCCGGAGGAAATCATCACAAAAACCAGGGGGAAATATTTGGAGGCACTGGAAAGGCTCACCGGAAAAGGCTTATGAAAACCATTATCTGTTTTATTGACGATTCCGATTTCGAGCACGATCTCATTCACACTGAAATTGCGCCCTGCTCCGCTGAATTCGACTTCGTTTCAGCCTATGATTTCGAAGAAGCACGCCGGTTGCTTGGTTCAAAAGGTCCGGCACTTTTCCTTTTGGACCTCTGGGGGCAGGACGCTGAAATCCCGGTGCCCTGCATCACGAAAAAGGAAGAACTCCTTTCCAGATTGGAGGGTTTTCCAACCCTGGATGAGGTGTACCAAGGCTTGGAAGGCATGGAGGGAGATAAGACGAACGTATATTTAAAAAGGCTTTTTTCCATTGTAAACAGCTGGAGAAACCTTTTTGAAGAAGTCTGCGGCCGCGCGGGCCAGAACAGGAAGTATGGACTTTACAATCTAGCGCAGGCACGGCTTTTCTATCCGGGCGTTCCCGCTGTATTTTACACCAGAAAATCACTCATCAGCGATGCTGTTGCCATGTTTCACGCCCGAGCCGATGGGCTCTTTATCAAGCCCACGGGCGGCAATGACGAAGAAACGAAAAAACTTACCAGAAAGTATGCCCCGCAACTTCTCGACGACCTGAAAAGAACCATCTTGTCTGCGCAGTCCTGATCGACAGCCTGCCCCCATCCGTTTTTCCCGATCAAGTAAATCATTGAATTCCGCCTCTGAGTATTTAGTATATCCGAGCAGATATTCTGTTTATGAAACAGCGTGTTCTGTGATGGCCGCCTACACGTTGGTTTGCTTGACAAAAGTTTTTACGATGCTTAACATTCCCCACGATTATGAGGCGTAATTCATGACAAAATTTTCTCTTTGCTGGGGCATGAAGTGTGGGAAACAACAAGGTTTTTGAGGGAAGCGAAACAGTGGACGAAACGTTGAAGAATCCTGCGGAAGAGGAGCAGGAAAAAAATGGTGAAAATTCCGTACCTGAAGATGAAGTGGAAAAATTGATCCCTCTGGAAAAGATGACAAAAGAGGAACTGATCGACAGGATTGGAGCAATCCAAGAACTGGCCGATAAAAATTATGAACTCTATGTGAGGTCCCAGGCTGAGATCGAAAATATGAGGAAAAGGTTTCAGAAAGACAAACAAGACCTGGCCAAGTTCGCAAACGATACGATCATTAAACAGTTGCTCCCCGTGGCCGACAATCTTGAAAAGGCCATCGCACACGCCATGGATGCAAATTCTCTGGATGCTTTGAGAGAAGGGATCAACCTGACCCTTAAAGGCCTCCTGGATACCCTGGAAAAAAATGGGGTCGAACGAGTCGAAGCATTAAACCAGCCATTTGACCCCAATTTCCATGAGGCGGTTTCAGAAGCTGAAAACAATGCGGTGGAACCAGGCACCGTGCTGAATGAATTCCAGAAGGGGTACACGCTGAACAAAAGGCTCATTCGACCGGCAATGGTCGTCGTGAGCAGGAAAAATTCCTGAGGCTCGCGCTGTGCCCTCATGCAATACCCAAAGAGATAATACGGATAAAATGACGATAATTGACTAATAAATTTTGCATATTAGGAGGCAAGGAAAAATGGGAAAAACGATAGGGATCGATCTCGGAACAACCAATTCTTGTGTCGCCGTGATGGAAGGCGGAGAACCTGTGGTAATCGCCAATGCGGAAGGGAGCAGAACAACGCCTTCTATTGTGGCTTTTACGGACAGCGGAGAAAGGCTTGTAGGACAGACGGCCAAGAGGCAAGCGGTTACCAACCCTGAAAATACGGTCTTTGCCGTCAAGAGACTCATTGGAAGGAAATTCACTTCGGATGAAGTCACGAGAGATATCAAAGTGCTGCCCTACAAAATCGGGAAGGCTGCAAATGGTGACGCGGATGTCATCATAAACGGAAAAAACTACAGCCCGGCTGAAATCTCGGCCATGATCCTCAAAAAAATGAAGGAAACCGCGGAAGACTATCTTGGAGAAACGGTCACGGATGCAGTCATTACCGTACCCGCCTATTTTAACGACAGCCAGCGACAGGCTACCAAGGATGCGGGACGTATCGCAGGGCTTAATGTGGAGAGAATCATTAATGAGCCCACGGCGGCATCCCTGGCCTTCGGCGTGGACAAAAAAGGCGACAAGAAAATTGCGGTGTTTGACCTGGGAGGCGGCACATTCGATATCTCTATCCTCGAAATTGGAGAAGGGGTCTTTGAAGTCAAATCCACCAATGGAGATACCCACCTGGGGGGAGAAGACTTTGATCTGAGAATTATCGAATACCTGGCGGACGAGTTCAGGAAAGATCAGGGAATTGATCTGAGAAAAGATAAAATGGCCCTTCAGCGGTTGAAGGAAGGAGCGGAAAAGGCCAAGATTGAATTGTCCGGCTCCATGGAGACGGATGTCAACCTGCCTTTCATCACAGCAGACGCCAGCGGTCCCAAACATCTCAATATCAAGCTGAACCGCGCCAAGCTGGAGGGGTTGATTGAAGACCTCATCAACAAGATTACCGGCCCCTGCAATACCGCCTTGAGAGATGCGGGCATGAGCGCAAAAGATCTTGATGAGGTTATTCTCGTAGGGGGCATGACCAGAATGCCGAAGGTACAGGCAAAAGTAAAGGAGATCTTTGGAAAAGAGCCGAACAAGGGGGTGAACCCCGACGAAGTGGTCGCTGTAGGTGCGGCTATTCAGGGCGGGGTACTGAAGGGTGATGTCAAAGATGTGCTGCTGCTTGACGTAACGCCACTCTCCCTGGGCATCGAAACCCTTGGAGGCGTCTTCACGAAACTCATTGAAAAGAATACGACGATCCCCACCAAAAAAAGCCAGATCTTTTCCACCGCGGCGGACAGTCAGCCGGCGGTGGAAATACATGTGCTGCAGGGTGAAAGGGAAATGGCCTCAAACAATAAGACATTGGGCCGATTTCAACTGGTGGGCATTCCCCCCGCCCCAAGAGGCGTCCCCCAGATCGAGGTTACCTTTGACATTGACGCCAATGGAATCGTAAATGTGTCCGCAAAAGATATGGGAACCGGTAAGGAACAGTCCATCAAGATCACCGCGTCCAGCGGCCTCAGTGAACAGGAGATTGAAAAACTTGTCAAGGATGCGGAACTTCATGCCGAAGAAGACAAGAAGAAACGTGAGCTGATAGATGCCCGGAACTCAGCGGATGCCCTCGTCTACTCCACCGAAAAATCCGTAAAAGAGGTAGGAGATAAAATTGATGCCGCAACCAAGGAAAACGTCAACAGTGCCATAGAAAAGCTCAGGGCGGCCATTTCCGGAGACAATCTCGATGAAATAAAACGGCTGACGGAAGAACTGACCCAAGCATCCCATAAACTGGCGGAAATCATGTATGCCAATGCAGCCCAGGATCAGTCGCAGGGAGGTGGCCCACAGGCTGATGCCTCGGAGGGTTCCGCAAAAGACGACGATGTTGTCGATGCTGATTTCGAGGAAGTCAAGAAGTGATCGGCAGAATGCCCCCGTTCCCAAAGGTTGTCCCCGCCATCCTGGCGGGGATGGCCTTTTTTCTATTCGGATGCCAACCAAAAGTCACGGCTCCCAGGCAGGTTGAACCGATGACGGCAGACCTTTTCATTACCGCCGAATCGCAATTGGAAAGGGGTGAATTGGAAAAAGCTCTCATGAATTATGAGGCTTTCATCAAAAAAAATCCAGGGAATCGGAAACAGGCCTTTGCATTCCAGCGAATCGCGGAAATCCACACGAAGCTGCACCAGGAAAAAGAAGCCCTGACTGCGCTTGAGAAAATCGAGCAACAATACCCGGACTACACCTGGATGGCCCAGGTCAAATACCAGATTGCGAGCATCCTTTTCACTTTGGGAAATTATCGACAATCGGTGGACAGATTGATGGAATGGATCGGGGCATATCCACAAGATCCCCTGCAGTGTAACGTAAAGGTTTTATTGGGGAACAATTACTTGGAACTCAAGGATAAGCTTGAAGCCTTTGCGTGGTGGATGGAAGCAAGAAAACAGTGTGCTGGTCATCCGGATGAATTGGCCGTGCTTGATAATAAATTGAACCAGCTCGTATCGGAAAGCGCTCCTTCATTGCTTGAACCCATGGCCCTCACTGCCGCGGGAACGCCTTTTGCCCCCATCATCTATTTCAGAATGGCTTCCCTCTATAGCGATCAAGGGGAATTGAACTTAGCAAAATCAGCCGCAACGGCATTGATTCAATCCTCAGCGGATGAACATTGGATTTCTGCCGGAAATGAACTGTTGGCGCGCATAGAAGGCGAGGCATCGGTCAAACGTTCCGCAATAGGGTGTCTTTTGCCCCTGACTGGAGAATTTTCCATTTACGGCGAAGAAGTGCTTCACGGCATTGAACTGGCCATGGGTCTTCAGGAAGACGCCGGAGGACATACCGGACTGGAACTGATCATCAAAGATACCGGCGGAAAACCGGAAGAGGCACTGGCGGGACTGGAGGACCTGATCAATAATGAGAAGGTTATTGCGGTCATAGGACCCCTTTCGAGTAAAACAGCACTGGAAACTGCCAGAAAAGCCCAGGAGAACCATGTCCCCCTTATCACGCTGACACAAAAAAAGGATGTTACAAAAGAAGGGGATATGATCTTTAGAAACCTTTTGACACCCCAGCAGGAAATTGAAGGTCTCCTATATGAAACCTCGCAAAAGATGGGATTCAAGAATTTTGCCATATTGTATCCCGACAATAGTTACGGCCAATTTTGCATGAATCTCTTCTGGGATGGAGTCGACAAGATAGGTGGCTCGGTGACCGCTGTTGAATCGTATAATCCCGCGCTTACAGACTTCGCGGCGTCCATAAAGAAACTGGTGGGGCTTTATTATCCGCGTCCCGAATCCGTAACAAGGAAGTTGGAAAAGAAGAGAACTCCCCGGGATGAAGAAAGCGCCACCTTCCCTGAAAGAGTGCAGCCGATCATAGATTTCGATGCCATATTTATTCCTGACAGCTTTGAACGGATTGTCATGATCGCGCCACAATTGGCCTACTACGATGTCATTGGTGTGCCGTTGTTGGGAACAAGACTCTGGCAATCTCCCAAGTTGCCCGAACTGGCCATGGATTATGTGCAGGGGGCCATCTTTTCTTCCGGTTTCTTTCCAACCCCGGAAAGACCGCAAGGGTTGGCCTTCCTTCAACAATATGAGGACAATTTCGGCCAAGAGCCGGGCATTCTTGCCGCCAGCGGCTACGACACCATGAGTCTCCTTAAAAAACTGCTTTCAGACGAAAAGATAAGGACAAGAGCAGATCTTGCGAAGGCGCTGTTGACAATGCGAAGGCCTGGACGGATTGACCGGCACGATGGCCTTTGATGCTGAAGGGGAATCTCTGAAAAGACCGTTGCTTTTGACTATTTCCGGCCGAAAAATGATTCCACTCCCCTGACCGCACCGAAAGATTACTCCTCAGTCGCCGCTTCAGAGTCATCCTCCTTCTTTTTCTGCTTCTTCTTCCATGCGCTGACGGAAACCAAAATCCCTATCTCATAAAGGATGATGAGCGGTCCGGCCATCATGCACTGGGTAATCACATCCGGCGGGGTAAGAATGGCGGCGACAATAAAAGAAAGTAAAATAGCATACTTACGGTTCTTTCCTGAGAAGGGCTGGGGTTACGACCCCCATTTTTGTCAGGAAGAAAATGACCACGGGAAGTTCAAAAACAATTCCAAAGGCAAATAGAAGCTTGACCGCAAAGCCAAAGTATTGCTTTACCGATGGCAGTGCCTTCACATATTCATTGGTAAAACTGATAAAAAATTTGAATCCGAAAGGAAATACCACAAAATAACCGAACAGGGCGCCTCCAACAAAAAGAATGGTGGAAGCAATAACAAAGGGTATCACATACCTTTTTTCATTCTTATAAAGCCCGGGTGCGATAAAGAGCCAGAGTTGATAGAATATAAAGGGCGCCACCAGCATGATCCCCGAAATGAAGGCCACCTTGAGATAGGTGAAAAACATCTCCGGGAGAGCGGTGAATATAAGCCTGTCTCCCGCCGGCAGAACGGCCTTCAAGGGGGCAATGAGGATCTGAAATAGTTTTTCGGCAAAAATGTACGAGATGACAAATCCTACTCCAATGGCAATGGCACAGGCAATCAGTCTCTTGCGCAGTTCTTCAAGATGGCCCAAAAACGGCTGCTTATCATCACTGTCCATCCGCATTCTTCTCCGGCGCCTTCTCCTGCTGGTTTTTCAATGGCCCCTCTTCTTTGGAATGGTCATCTTTGCTGTAATCCTCAATCATTTCGTCAAAATCTTTGTATTTGGGCGGCTTTTCCCCGTTTAATCCAGATCCCTCCGAAACATCGGATTTTTCCAATCCAGTAACAGAGTCCACCAGATCCTTTTTTGCCTCCTTGAAATCCTCCTCCACATTCAGGCTTCCCTTTATTTCCTGGGTAGCCTTCTTGAATTCCGACATCCCTTTACCAAGAGCCTTGGCAAGTTCAGGAAGCTTTTTCGGGCCTATTACGATCAGAGCAATTACCAGTATTACAATGATTTCAGGCATCCCCATGCCAAACATGTCACCCTCCCATTCATTTTACAAGTCAAGCATCATCGCGGTCTCGTCGCAATCCGGAAATTTAGGGCATTTTAGACAATCCGCCCATATCTTGTGGGGCAAGGTCGATTTCTCTACCTCATGAAACCCGATTTTCGCGAAAAAACCGGGGACGTAAGTCAAAGTAAAGACTCTCCTCAGACCCAGAAGTCGCGCTTCTTCAAGGCACGCTTCCACCAACTTCCGACCAAAACCGACCTTTTGACGATTTTCTACAATCGCCAGAGACTCGATCTCCGCCAGGTTGTCCCAACATATCCCAAGACCGCAAACCCCCAAGAAATGGTCCTGTGGTCCGCCATCAAGAATTAAATAGTCTCTCAAATGCTCGTAAAGTTCACTCAGAGACCTCGGCAGCAAGAGGCCCTTCCCCGCATAACTCGTCAGAAGTTCATGGATGGGTTTCACATCCGCTAAAACGGCCTTCCTTATCAAAGGGTATTTTTCATCATCATTCATTGATCCCATAAACCTTTCATCCATCTTCCTTCAACACCTTCTTGACAAATCCCTTGAGTCCCTCCTTTTCAGCAAGTTGCCCCTGGACAGCCTCGGCCTCTTTCTTGCTGCTGAAAAGGCCACACCTTACCCGGTAAAAAGGCCTCCCTTTCACAAAAACCTTATAAGAATACGCCTTATAACCCCGTGACGTCAATCTTTCCACCATTGCCGAGGCCATTTTCTCGGCATCAAGGGACGCAACCTGTACAACAAAGCGGCCCTCAGACGCCGGTTTTAGAGGAGTCTTTTTTTCCTCTGGCTTCGATTTTAGAGAAGCCTTTTTTTCCTCCGGCATTTTCGGCGTGACGTTGGGAGGCGCGGATCGACTTACGGGGTTCTCCCCTCCTTTGGAAAGCTCATGATAAAATACCAGATTCGGGTCCTTCCCTGCATCATTGACCTGTACCACATCAGAAGAATTCTTTGTTATAATCATTTCCTGTATTCGTGCAATCTGCGATTTGATCTCACCGAGGGTTTCCGCCCCATCGGGAAGAAGCCCTTTGCCGGCCAATACTCCCAGAGCAAATATCCAGGCCAGACAAAAGACAAGCCCGATCCCCCAAAAAAAAAGCGACATAAACGAAAGTTCTATATGTACCGTTTTTCGCTTCTTTTCAATTGTTTTCTCTTCTTCAGCCATCTCGCCACTTCAGTGTGCAAATCTTTGATGCGACCCTGTCTTCCAACAATCTTTTTAATTTCTAACGCCGACGCCTAACAGGCGGCAGGAAATTGATTCTTTTAAGTTACATCTTTTCAGGGGCACTTATGCCCAAGAGGCCCAGCCCATTGGCCAAAACGGTCCTGATCCCATCCGCCAGGCACAGCCTCGCCCTTGTCAAATCAGTATTTTCTGTAATAATCCGAAGCTCATGGGTCCTGGAGCCCATATTGAAATACTTATGAAAGGAGGCCGCAAGATCGGTCAGGTAGTAAGTCAAACGATGGGGTTCGAGGGATCCGCTGATCTCATTGAGCAACGATGAAAATCCGGCAATAGACCGGATCAACGCCATCTCTTCCTCCAGGACAAGTAGATCGGAAAGGCGCTCCATAGGAGAAGAAAGGTCGATGCCTTCACTGATTGCCTTCCTGAAAATACTGCAGATTCTGGCATGTGCATACTGTACGTAATAAACCGGGTTATCGCTATCCTTTTTTTTCACAAGGTCCATATCGAAATCAAGGGGTGATTCATGGCTTTTCATTAGGAAAACAAATCGGACGGCATCAACGCCCACGTCTTCCATCAGTTCCTGGAGGGTCACAAAATTCCCGGCCCGTTTCGACATCCGGACTTCTTCGCCCCCCTTCCACAACTTAACAAGCTGGATCAGTACAACGGACAACCAATCGGGAGAAACACCATGAGAAGACAGGGCTGCCTTTACCCTGGGGATATACCCGTGATGATCCGCCCCCCAAATGTTTATGGCCTTAAAATAGCCTTTCCGAAACTTTTGAAGGTGGTAGGCGATATCTGCCGCAAAATAGGTAAACTGTCCATCGCCTTTCCTGATTACACGGTCCTTGTCATCCCCGAACAGAGAGGTCTTTATCCATGTTGCGCCATTTTCTTCGTAAAGCTGCCCCTTTTCGCGCAGCGATTGAAGAGCACTCTCAATCAAACCGGATTCGTAGAGATCAGTCTCACTGAACCAGACATCAAAAGAAACCCTGAAATGCTCAAGGACTTCCTTTATCTCCTTGAGCATGATCTCTTTTCCCATCTGCGAACAGATAGAAACCGCTTCCTCCTCTGGCAAACCCGTCAAAGGTCTATTTCTTTTGATATCATCTCTGCAAGATCAACGATATATTCTCCCCTGTAACCATTCTCCGGAAAAGGATATTCAGGATTCCCCTTCTGTCTGAGCCTTGCAAATATCGATTCTCCCAACATCCTGATCTGCTGTCCGGCGTCATTAATGTAAAATTCCCTGACTACATGGTAACCGCAAAAAGTAAGAATCCTGCACAGCGTATCCCCAAGCGCCGCACCTCGACCGTGGCCCAGATGAAGAGGTCCGGTAGGATTTGCACTGACAAATTCCACCAGAACTTCCTTCCCTTCCCCGGCGTTATTCCGACCATAATGTTCTCCGGACTCTACAACGGAAGAGAGTATCCGGCACCACTCCCGGGACCTGATCTTGAAATTCATGAATCCTGGTCCCGCAATTTCGGAAGATTCCAGCATGTTTTCCGTATCTTTCAGGTTCTCAAGAAGGATTCGGGCAATCACTACCGGACTTTTTCGCTGGCTGGAAGCAAGTAGCATGGCAAGGTTGGAGGCGAAATGGCCATGTTCCGGGTTGTTGGGAACTTCCAGGGTGAAGTCGGGCAAGTCTGTTTTTACAAGAATACCGTTTTCAAAACAATGCTTCAATGTAAACAGGAGCATTTTCCTTAATTTTGTTTTCATAGGGTTACTTTTTCCTTTAAAAAATTATAGCTGTAATTTTGCCACATTGGTAACTGATCTGAGGGGATATATCAAGCAATATGTTGAAGGGCGAAACGATCAGGTTGACACGAACACGCTCCGATACTATATATACACCAATGTTTTTACGCTAAAACCTTTCATTGATCGATTGGCGCAGACATTCACCATATTCGTGATGGAAATATGAAACTACTGCTGTGTCTGCTCGGGCTTGTACTCATACTCGAAGGTCTCCCCTATTTCGCATTTCCAGACAAAATGAAGAAGTGGTCAGCTGCCATGCGGGAAATGCCTGACTCCCATTTGAGGATCATGGGATTCGCTGCAATGGCGGTCGGACTCCTGATCGCCTATATTTTCAGGAACTGAGGGGATATAATGCCCGGTTGAAAAAGTTGTTTGACTTTCCATATTTTGTTTTGTATTTTTAGAGGTTTAAATTTCCAGAGTGTTTTCGATAGAGGATTATGATTACGATCTCCCGCAGGAACTGATCGCCCAAACTCCCGCTTCCAAAAGGGATAGATCCCGGTTGATGACAGTTGACCGAACGAGGAGGAAATTTACCGACAGGACTTTCCTGGATTTACCGCGGCTGCTTCTGCCGGACGATCTTCTGGTGGTGAATAATACCCGTGTTGTCCCGGCAAGAATTTTCGGCAAAAAGGAAACCGGTGGAGTCGTTGAGGTCCTTGTCCTGGAGCATCCGGGCACGTTGAAGGAGGAAACCGCGACCAGGCTGTGCCTCATGAAATCCTCCAAGCGCCCAAAACCGGGGACCTCTTTGTTTTTTGACTCTTCTGTTTTCGGAACAGTGGAAGAAATCCTCGATAATGGCCTTGTAAGAATACGGTTTTCCGGGGAAACGAATATAGATCTCCTGCTGTCTGAGAAGGGCTGTGTCCCCTTGCCGCCCTATATACATCGGCAAGAGGACAGTCTTCTCGAAGAGCTGGACAGAGAAAGATACCAGACAGTGTATGCCCAAGAGGATGGGGCTGTTGCAGCTCCTACCGCGGGGCTGCATTTTACGGACACCCTGATCGAAGACCTTAAAAGACAAGGAATCTCCATTGTATCCTTGACACTCCACGTAGGATATGGCACGTTCCAGCCGGTCAGGACGCAAGACATCAGAAAGCACGAACTGGGAAAAGAATATTTCCATATTGATGCGGGCGCGGCCGAACAGATTACCCTTGCGAAAAGAAACGGGCAAAGGGTCATTGCCGTCGGGACCACTGTTGTGAGGGCACTTGAAACAGCGGCACGTGGTTTAAATGCGATAAATCCTGAAGAAGACAGAACCGACCTTCTGATTACACCGGGATTTTCTTTCAGCATAGTCGACGGGCTGATTACGAATTTCCATTTGCCGAAAAGCTCTCTTCTCTTTCTGGTCTCCGCGTTTGCAGGACATGACTTGATCATGGCGGCCTATCAGAGGGCGGTGCAGCTTCGATACAGATTTTACAGCTATGGGGACAGCATGCTGATCCTCTAATTTATAATTTACTAAAACCCGAAACTTCGGTTGGGAAAAAAGATCGAACTTGAAATTCAGCATCACCCATAAGGCCAGGGATTGCAAAGCAAGGGCGGGAGAAATCGAAACGCCCCATGGCGGCATCCGCACTCCTGTTTTCATGCCTGTCGGCACACAAGCCAGCGTCAAGGCGGTATCGCCGGAGGATCTTTACGAAATAGGTTCGTCCATCATCTTGGCCAACACCTATCATCTTTATCTAAGACCGGGACATGATATTATTAAACAGCTTGGCGGTTTGCATCCCTTCATGAACTGGGGGAGGTCTATACTTACCGACAGTGGAGGCTTCCAGGTCTACAGCCTGGCCAAACTGCGGACCGTATCGGAAAGAGGGGTGATATTTCAATCTCATATCGATGGATCCAGGCACTTTATAGGTCCCGAGGAAGCTATCGATATTCAGAGTTCTTTAGGCGCCGACATTATCATGACCTTTGACCATGTTGTGCCCTACCCGTCCGATTATGAGACGGTCCTTCAATCCGTGAAACTGACAACCTCATGGGCTGCCAGATCGCTGGAAAGAAAAAGCAATAACAAGCAATCGCTCTTTGGCATCGTTCAGGGAGGAACATTTAAAGAATTGAGAGAGATGAGCGCCCGCCAACTGGTTGACATCGGTTTTGACGGATACGCTTTGGGAGGGCTCTCCGTAGGGGAGGATAAAGAAACAAGGGGTCGCGTCATTCAGGAAACGGTTCCCTTTCTTCCTGAAGATAAACCGGTCTACCTCATGGGTGTGGGCAAACCGGAAGATATCGTGGAAGCGGTTATGCAGGGCGTGGACATGTTTGACTGCGTGATGCCCACGAGGAATGCAAGAAACGGATCTCTGTTTACCTCTCATGGAAACTTGAATATCAAAAACGCCGCCTATGCTGATGACCAAAGGCCGATTGATGAAAACTGCGGCTGTTATACCTGCGCCAACTATTCCAGGGCCTATCTCAGACATCTTTATCAGGCAAGGGAAATCCTGTGTTACAGGTTAAACACCATTCATAATCTGGCCTATTATTGTCGTCTGATGGCGGATATAAGAAGCGCCATTTTAGAGGATAGATTTGTTCCGTTCAGATCCGATTTTTATGAACAGCAAAAATCTGATTGTAATTGAAAACTTTAAACGCTAATTAGACCAAAAGGAGGTTTTAAGATGAATTTTCTTGCTTATGCCATGGGCGGATTGGGGAGGCGGAGGAACCGGGGCCGAAGGAGGCGGCGGATTCGGCGCCTTTGTTCCCCTCATTCTGATGTTCGGTATTTTTTATTTTTTGCTCATACGCCCACAGCAAAAAAAGGCCAAGCAACACAAACAACTGCTGTCGTCTCTGAAAAAAGGAGACAGGGTGGTCAGTTCGGGAGGACTTCATGGCGTGGTTACGGGAATCGCGGAAGATGTGGTCACCATGGAAATCGCCCCGAAAATCAGGGTAAAAGTGTCACGAGGTTCCATTTCAGGCGTTTTGAACAGAGCACAGTAAGCGCCGTTAAAACTCATGAATTCAATGGTGGGGAGTAACAAGTGTCAAAGAGCCTAACCTGGCGTACTGCGATTGTATCGTTTGCTATTCTTGCTGCGTTTATTTATCTCATTCCTTCGCTCACGAGCGAAGTCCCGGGCTGGTGGTCAAACATCCTGCCCAGAGACAAAATCCATTTAGGGCTTGACCTTCAGGGCGGCATGCACCTTGTTCTTGAGGTGGAATCGAGCAAGGCGGTGGAGAGTCATCTGGAAAGGGTCGTGGAAGAACTGAAAAGGGACCTGCGTAAGGACAAGATCAGATACACCGAGCTGAAAAGAGATGGTACGGACGGAATCCTGATCACGCTCATGCGCTCGGAGGATGAAAAGGTATTCAAGGATATCGTTGCAGCACAATATCCGGATTTCACCTTTGAATCTCTTGGGCAAAGTGAGGGAAGACCGAATTTACGGATTGTCCTGAATCCAAAAGCCATCAAACGCGTAAAGCAGATGGCCGTTGATCAGGCGCTTGAGACCATTCGAAACAGGGTTGACCAGTTCGGCGTCAGTGAACCCGACATCAGACCGCAGGGTGAAAACCGGCTCTTGATTCAACTACCCGGAATCAAAGATCCGCAAAGGGCCATCGCCCTTATCGGAAAAACAGCGCTCCTGGAATTCAAGCTTGTGGACGAAGATCACAGTGTCGAAGAAGCGCTCAAGGGAAACATCCCTCCCGGTGATGAAATTCTCTATCAAATTTCCGTGGATCCAAAAACCGGTCGGCAGAAAAAAATACCCTGGCTTCTCAAGAAAAGAACCGCTCTCACGGGAGAATATATCACCGATGCAAGGGTGCAGATCAACAACCGGTATAACGAACCTTATGTATCCCTTTCTTTTGATGCGAGAGGCGCCAGACTGTTTGAACAGGTAACGGGACAAAACATCAAAAAAAGGCTTGCGATTGTGCTGGACAACAAGGTGAACTCCGCTCCGGTTATCCAGGACAAGATCTCGGGAGGCAATGCCCAGATCACCGGAAGATACACCACGGATGAAGCCCGCGATCTGGCGATCGTGCTAAGAGCGGGCGCCCTGCCCGCCCCCGTTAAGATCATTGAAGAAAGAACCGTAGGGCCATCTCTGGGAAAAGACTCCATCGAAAAGGGATTCAAGTCCATGCTCATCGGAGGGGCCATCGTTATTTTGTTTATGGCCATCTATTACGGCTTTTCGGGAATCATCGCGGACTTCGCTCTTTTACTGAACATCCTTTTTATCATGGCGGGGCTCGCGTTTTTCGGAGCTACTCTGACCTTGCCGGGCATTGCCGGGATCATTCTCACCATCGGCATGTCGGTAGATGCCAATGTGTTGGTTTTTGAACGAATACGGGAAGAACTAAGACTCGGAAAAACCGCAAGAGCCTCCATTGAAGCGGGATATGGCAAAGCCTTGGTCACCATTTTGGATGCACAAGTCACCACACTTATCGCTGCCCTGGTTCTTTTTCAATTCGGAACGGGACCGGTAAAAGGGTTTGCCGTGACACTCAGCATCGGCATTATTGCCAGTCTCTTTACCGCGATTTTCGTTACAAGAATCATTTTCGATTACATGTATGTAAAACGAAAAGTGAAAAAGATCAGCATCTAATTATAGACATAATATGGAGCGCTTAGATGGAATTTATTAAACCGGGAACCAATATCAACTTCATCGGAAACCGTCGTATCGCCTTCGGCGTTTCCGGCCTACTTATCCTCGCAACCATTTTTCTTCTTATCTGGAGAGGAGGCCCCGATTATGGCGTCGATTTCACCGGAGGCGTACTGATCCAGGTCAAGTTTGAAGGCAAAACAAATACGGCGGATATCAAAAAGGCCCTGAAGCCCATTGGATTGCAGGACAGCATTGTGCAGGGATTTGGAGAAGGAGGATCGGAATATCTGATACGAATCAATAAAACCGATATCGACCTGCCTACCCTCAGCAGCCGTGTGGAACAGTCCCTGAAAAGTGAAATGGGAAAAGGTGTTGATGTGAGGCGGGTAGAGATGGTAGGACCGAAAGTCGGCTCAGACTTGAGACAAAAAGCCCTGTTCGCCATTTTCTATGCGATTCTCTTCATCGCCATTTACATATCAGGACGATTTGAGCTCAAATGGCTGATGAGCATTATCATGGCCCTGGCCCTGGCCTTTGTAGTCTACATTACGTCCAGCCTCGGGATGAGTGTAAGTTGGTTGATCGTCATCGCCCTGATTGTGACCCTTGGTCTGTGTTACTTTTTGAATTTGAAATACGCCCTGGGAGCGATTATCGCTCTCGTGCATGATGTAACGATTACGATCGGTTTTTTCGCCTTTTTTCAGAGAGAAATCTCTCTTACCGTTATTGCCGCACTTTTGACCATCGTGGGGTATTCCCTCAATGATACGATTATTGTATTTGACAGGATACGGGAGAATTCGCGGCGGTTTAAAAGGCGCTCTTTTGAACAGACTATGAATATCAGCATAAATGAAACTCTAAGCCGGACAATTCTGACTTCCTCCACCACCCTGGTTGTTGTTCTGGCTCTCTTTTTCCTGGGCGGCGGTGTTATCCATGATTTTGCCTTCGCCCTTATGGTGGGTATCATCGTGGGGACGTACTCTTCCATATTTGTGGCAAGCCCCATTCTCCTGGTCTGGGAAGACAAAATCGACGGCAGCACAAAGGAAAAGGTTCCGATCGAGTGAGATCCACCTGTGTTGAAAAAATGCAAGGAAAATAAGGCACGCAGCAGTCTGGGTTTTTTGCTTGCGTGCCTGTTCATCTTGGCCCTTGCGGCCGTCGGTTGGTGGTTTTGGAACCACATGACCTCGCCTTCCCCCCATCTTAACTTTATTGTCCTTACCATAAACGGTGAACCCAGAAAGATTTTGTCCGGCGAAAGCATCCTCCTCCATCCCAACGACAAGGTCAAAATATCTGAAATTTCAACCAGCATTCCGTTGAACCTGAATATCCGGCTGGTAGCCGAAAACTTCGACGTAAACGCGCTGCGATTTGAAGAAATGCCTGTTGCGCAACTCTTGCCGGAGCACGAAATTTTCAATCATTACACGTTCCGCATCCAGGTAAAACACTACAACGAAAACATGGGGTTCATGATCTGGAATATACGCCCTTTTGCTGAAGACTGGCTGGATAAAGCCAACCGAATCATAGACGATAAGCTCCGTTTGGAACTCCTTGAACGGGGGGTTGCCCTTCTCCCCGACCAGGAAGAACTCAAACGCCGTCTCCTTGACGAGTATAAGAAACAGAAAAAGTGGGAAAAGGCTGCAAGGCTTCTTGAAAAGATGGAAGGAAAGGGAAAGGAACCGAATGTATTAAAAGAATTACTGGACGTATACGGCAAAACGGGCAACAAAGAACGCGTCATTCAGGTACTGAAAGATCTCGTAAAGATTGAGCCCGAAAATGTTCAAGCCGGATTCCAACTTGCCGCGAGCTTTTGAGAAAAACGGCGCCTTCGATCAGGCCATTCAGGAATATAAAACGCTGATTGCCAAAACGAATGAGCAGGACCGACTGCTGATATACAAGAACCTGGGATATCTTTACACGGAAACCGAGAAATGGAAAGAGGCTATTGCCTGTTACCTGAAAGCCGCTGAATTAGACCAAAAAGACCCCAATATCTACTATAACCTTTCCTACCTGTACGAAAAGATAAATGACAAGGAACATGCTGATTTCTATCTCGAAAACGCCATCACCATCAAATCGGATGATCTGGCGGGCAAGTTAAAACTCGCTCGTAATCTTTTTGAAAACGGTGAAGATGAAAAGGCCCGGGTTTATCTTTCCCAGATACTGAAGAAAGACGTCAACAACTTGGAGGCGCTGACCTTGATGGCCCGTCTGCTTGAAAAAACCGGGGACAAAAGTGCGCTCAAGTCCGTATACCAAAGGATGCTGTCCCTCCAGGAAGACAACCAAACCATACTGTATAACCTGGGGGTGTTGGAATATGAAACAGGGGACCTGAAAAAAAGCCTTTTTTATTTCAATAAATACATTGCGCTACAACCGGGAGACGCAACAGCCCACGGCATTCTGTTTGACATCTACAAACAACAGAAAAATACAGACATGGCTTTGAAGGAGGCACATATCATTCAAGCTATCGACCCCGGTGAAATGGATGTGTACCAATATATTTTCGATCATCTGAAACAAAAGTCGGATTTTGAAAATGCCATTCCTCTTTTTGAGCAAGGCCTTAAATCAACGCCCGACAGCACGGATCTCATGACATATCTGATCACGGCCTGCTTAAAGACAGACAGAGAGAGGCTCGCCATAGAGGAAATGGAAAAACTGCTTGTCAAAACTCCCGGGGATATTTCGCCTCTGCTGCAGGATATGTTTGATCAACTCAACAAAAAGGGTCTCTATGCCGATATCATACATATCATGGAAAAGGCGGCCCATGTTTATCCCAAAAAGGTGGAACTAAAAGAGTATCTTATTGTTGCTTACCTCAAAACCTCCAACGAAAAAGCGGCCATCCTTGAGATGGAAAAGGTCCTTTCATTGAAACCTGATGACGTAACGCTTCTGTTGCAGTTGGCAAAGCTTAGTGAAAAGAACAATGACATAAAAAGAGCGGTAAGTGCTTATAAGCGGGTCCTGGACATAGCCCCGAACAATGAAGAGGCTTCAGATGCCTATCTGAGATTGAGACTGGAAGGGGTCGGAAGTCAGTAGATCGGCAGCCTGGAGAAGTTTGAAAACAGATATTTTTGGAGGATGCGGGAATCAAAGATAAACCCCATGTAGACGTTGCGGCAGGAATCATATGGAAAGGGGCTGAGCTTCTTATCTCAAAGCGACCACAAGAAAGCCATCTTGGGGGTCTATGGGAATTCCCCGGGGGCAAACTGAAGCGGGGTGAATCCCTTGAAGAGTGCCTCAAACGAGAGATTCTGGAGGAGCTGGGACTGAGCATTCATGTGGGCGCGGCAGTCTTGTCCGTGAATCATGAATACAGCCAAAAAACAGTATCCCTGTACTTTTTTGATTGTCTCTGGAAAGGCGGAAACCCCAGGGCCTTGGGCTGCGAAGAGTTCAGATGGATAACGCCCGCTTGCATCTCAACTTTCCAATTTCCACCCCCTGACCTCCAGGTGGTACAACTGATACAGCGTAGGGCAACCAACAGCAACTCTTTTGAACGGACGGAATCTTTGTGAATCCTTCTGTTCCTGAAATAAATGGAGGCGAAAAAGATGTTTGAAAAGAAAACCGATTCAGGTTATCTGGCGCCGGCAAAAGGCGTTCAGCTGAAGTCGCTCGTTCACGGAGAGAAAACACATCTTTGTGAGTTCAAATTAGAGAAGGGATCCATGTTGCCTGCACACAGCCATCCCCATGAACAAACAGGCTACCTTATCTCAGGCCGCTTGAAATTCAGAATCGGCGATGAGGCATTTGATGCGACAAATGGAGACAGCTGGAATGTACCGGGGGGCATGGAACATGCAGTGGAGGTCTTGGAGGATTCCGTAGTAGTGGAAGTCTTCTCCCCTCCCCGCGGGGAATATCTATAGAGGCTTTCGCAATGACGACCATCTGCCGGATATCATGGCAAATCAGCTCCCCCGCACAGGCTTTTCTTAATGAGAGAAGGTGTTTTTGAGCTGTGCCTGAAGCAAGCAGAGCAATGATTCGGAATTCCTGAAAAGAACAATTTTTTATTGACAAATTCTCCGGATGTTGTAATATGCCATAACATTGAGCGGGAATAGCTCAGTGGTAGAGCCTCACGTTGCCAACGTGATTGTCGCGGGTTCAAGTCCCGTTTCCCGCTCCATAATTTTGTATTTAGGCGGCATAGCCAAGTGGCTAAGGCAGCGGTCTGCAAAACCGTTATTCACCGGTTCAAATCCGGTTGCCGCCTCCATGAGCAAAACAATCAGGCCCGTAAGTAACGGTACTACTTACGGGCCTTTTTACATGCCCAATAGCTCCCCCCCCACTCCGGTTTATGAGCCGATTTTCAGAATACAGGAAGTAGTCTCACGCACAACAAAAAAAGAGCAGGTCAGCGATTTGCCAACCTGCTCCCTATTTATGCTTTCATGGTCGGGACGCGGGGATTTGAACCCCGGGCCCCCTGAACCCCATTCAGGTGCGCTTCCAGGCTGCGCTACGTCCCGATTTGTTATGCACATATTATATAAAACCATTTCATTGTCAAGGGTTAAAATGGATATATGTCCATTATTTGCGACACTGACCGAACGCAAATGAGAATTTTTGAAAAGATTGCTTGAAGCAACCATTCAACGATGGTATTATTTTTAAATCACTTCTTTTCATCAGTTTGCTTGAGATCTATTCCAGCGAAATGCTTTCATTTTTCCTTCTTTCCTCCGGATGAAGCATATGAGCCGCAAAGACTGTGTCAGCAACAGAAATACCAAGATCATCGCGACCTATGTCAGGTACAGGCTCGGCAGCATTGGAGCTCTCTTCGATAGCGTCCCTTTTCCCAAGGACAAATATCCGACGGCAAAGCATTTCTTCTTGAATGAAGACGAGTGGACAACATTTGAAAACTTTGACGCAATTTTTCGAAAAGCAAAGGAAATGGTAGGGGAAAAAGACTTTTTTTTTCAATGCGGCGCCTCTTCGGCAAAGTTTGGTTCGTGGGGAAGATTTGAGTACTTTGCAAGGGTTTTTGCAACCCCCAGCGACGGATACAAAAGGCTGCCCTTTTTCTGCAGGAACTCTGAGGACACAAAAGATATAGAGGTTATCAAAAAACCCGAATATGACAGAAAACTGAAAAAGATCAGGACGGCCCTCAAAATAACCTTCCATGATGACTTCGACTGCAACAAAGACTACATCGGCGATGCCTACCTGCGTGGCATTGTCGCCTCCATTCCCACCATATGGGGACTGCCGCCAGCCTCAACGGAACAACCGCTGGTACCCTATGATCCTGAAATCCTATTTAACACCGATCCTGAGTTTTCTCATTACCATCTGAATGTGAGAATGGAAGGGAACAGCATGACCATGGCTGATCCGGAAACCGGGCAGCGCAGGGAAGTAGGGAGGCGTGTCATCCTTATCCCCGAAAAGATAGAAAAGAAGGAGCTATTTTTGGGGAAATATACTCCATTAGAGGAAAACCAGAACCAGGAAAACATAAAAGACAGGAACGGCTATTCTTATCACCGAGACTGTACGCACAGGTGAAGAAATTCTCTTGCAAAAAGGGGATATCTACTCGGCCCCCTACATTATCATCAATATCTCCTACGACAGGCTTTCCTGGAAACGAAGGTTTGCCGAAATTTTCACGATCAAAACAAGTCGAAACGATTCAGGAAAAGGACTGGTAGATACCATTGACCAACTGCGAGGAACCATCATTGAGAGGAACGACGCTTACAGGGTCCTGAAAAAGACCAATGAGGAACTGCGGACCGCCAAGATCCAATTGGCGGAATACAATCTCGAACTGGAAAAAAAGGTGGAAGAAAGAACCGGGGAGCTTCAAATGGCTCAGGAAGACCTGCTCCAAATGAACAGAAACCTTGAGGACAAAGTCCACTCACAGGTCATCGAGTTGGAAAGGTACAACCATCTCAGAAGATATCTCTCACCCAAAATAGCAGAAGAAATCCTCGTCAGCGGCGCCGCCTTTGGAACAAAACCCACAAGGAAATTCATGACCGTGGTTTTCACCGATATCAAAGGTTTTTCACACTTGACGGACAGCCTTGAACCGGAAGAAATCTTCCAGCTTCTGGGTCAATACATGTGCGAAATGATCAAAATCGTACACAAATACGACGGCACCTTGAACAAGATCATAGGGGATGGTCTGCTCATCTTTTTTGGCGATCCCGTACCCATGGAGGATCATGCAAACCGGGCGTTGAAAATGGCTATCGAGATGCAGAAAAAAATAGTGGGCTACGGAAAGAATGGTTGCGCTATGGACATCCGGTCAGTATGGGAATCGGCATAAACACGGGATATATGACTGTCGGGAACATAGGGTCTGATATACACCGGGACTATACCGTCATAGGAAATCAGGTAAACATGGCCGAGCGGCTGGAGTCACTGGCCGACGCCGGGGAGATATTGATCAGCCAGAGAACCGCGAGCCATGTCACGGAACCCGTGGATCTTGAGGAGCGTGGAGATATTAAGGTGCGCGGGATCCATGAACCGGTCAAAACATGGAAAGTCAGGTGGGAAAAAGACGGCTGAACCACCGCACAAATGGGAAATAGCCCATGATTCACAGGATTCCACATAGGAAAGGCAATCAAGTATCCAGTTCCTTTTTCAGGTTGATAAAATTACTCCGATCAAAACCCAGGGTCTTAAAAAAAGAGAGAAGATCCACGGAATCCCACTGAACGGAGGTAAAGATATCCCTGATCCCTTTCCTTCGATAGATATCGAGGATTTCTTCCGCCAGCTTCTTCCCAATTCCCTGTCCCATGAATTTGGGATCAACTCCGAGGGTTGCAATCCATGCGCTCTTTTCAAGCCCAAACCCACCAAAAACGATATAGCTGATCATGTAACCCGCAATCTCGCCGTCCATCTCAGCCACCAGGCTGGCATCTTCTTCGTGGGCCTGCCTTTCAAGCACCTGCTCGAAATCAATGAATGCCGATGTCTTTGTAATAGAAGCCTGAATGCTGCTGATAGCAGCGGCATCTTCCAGTTTAATTTTCCGTATCTTCAAATTTTTCATTTGTCGGTTCGTTGCTCAAAAGCTTTAATCAACTCTGATAATTTTCACTTGACATCCAACCCAGTCCGGCGGCAAATAGACCCTGCCGCTGTTTCCACTTAATTTGACCGTTTTCTCCACCATTTCTTCACCGTACACTTCAAATTTGACCCTCCCCCTTGTCTCTTCGGAAGAAGGCTTGTGCGGTATTTTTGATTCATTCTCATCGGACATTTTACGCAAAACCACCCTTTGACTGAAAAGCATCGGTTACATTCTGTATATCTTTTTCAATTGATCGTTGACGGAGAAAACGATACAATCGTTCAAAAGCTTTATTATGGTTACATTTTGGCTACAAAGTAACTATGTGTCAAGGGAAAAATCGATACGTATCAAGCAATCCGTCAAAAAACGAAAGGTTTTGTAAATGAACCAGGTTGATCAGAAATATCTCAGACCTACCCCTGTGATCGACAGCGACCATTCCCTGATTGTGCAGCACGCCATGAGCATTATCGGCGAGGCAACCACCGATAAGGTTGAACAGGCCATCAAACTCTATTATGCCGTGAGAGACGGCATCCGGTACGATCCTTATTATCCCTTTTACCTCCCTGAGCATTATCGCGCCAGCAATGTGCTGAAGAGTAAAAGAGGTTACTGCGTCTGCAAGGCTTCGCTCCTTTGTGCCCTTGGCAGGGCATGCGGCATCCCTTCCAGAGTAGGATTTGCCGATGTGATCAATCACCTGGCGACCCGGCAACTCATTGAATATATCGGGTCAAACCTTTTTGTATTTCATGGATTCACCGAATTTTACCTGAAAGGGCAGTGGGTAAAGGCAACCCCTGCCTTCAATCGGGAACTGTGTGACAAACACAACGTGGCGCCCCTTGAATTCAACGGCTTGGAGGATTCGGTTTTTCAGCCCTACAACGCCGAGAGGCAGCAATTCATGGAATACGTGGCGGATCATGGAACCTTCTCCGACATTCCGCTCGATCGCATCCTGAAAGCATGGAGGGATGCCTATGGGGAGAAACGCGTTGATGGCTGGATAGAGATGTTTGAAAAAGCGGGATCGGAATCCCGGGAGAGACTTTTATAGGGAAGATGTTTTAAAGGAAACGGATCAAACCGGATTACGAGCAACAAGAACGCTCGACTCGTTAGGACCGCGGTAAGGAAGTCGTATGATATCGTGCAGTCCCGCCTCACTCAGCATGGTTCTGATCTGACTCTCCGTGTACGACCGCCCCTCTTTTGTATTTACCAGCATGTTCAGAGAAAAGATGGCCGGAAAAAGAGGACCGTCGGAATTGTCGTCCAAGATGAAATCATGGACGAACAGGCTGCCTCCTTTTTGGAGAACGGAAACCGCCTTCTCAATAATCACCCGACATCCATCCGGACCCTCTCCATGGAGAATATGAGAAAGCCATGCAACATCATACCGACCGTTCCAGATCATCTTCCAGATAATTGTTTGGAACAAAATCGATTCTATCCGATAAATTAAAACGCTCTATCGTCTTCTCTGCAAACGGTCTTGTGGTCGAAAGATCGGCAATAGTCGCCTTCAAGGTTGGATTTTCAAGACAGAAATGTATGGCATAGGTCCCCGGGCCACCACCCAGGTCCAGGAGATGCTTCCTGCCGGACAGGTCTATCTCCTTTGCGATCCGGGGAGCAATCCCCATGGCCAGAGTAAACATTCCCATCAGGAAGCTTTCCCTCCCCGCTTCCTGCTCAGATGACATTTTTACCGACAGGGTTCCCACTGCGAACCGACTGGTCAAGCCGAGACCACGCCTCCACCAAGTGGTGGTGATGCATGATCATGTGGCCCAGATACTGGGGAGAGGATTTCACAAGCAGTGAACGGGAAGCCTCCACATTGGCATAGACCTCCCCCAGACTTTACAAGAAGCCCCATGGCCGCAAGGGCATTCAGAAGAGTCGTAACGCCTCTCAAATGAAGGCCGGATCTCTCCGCGATCTGCTCAGGACCGGGAATTGCCTTCCTCGATAGCGGAAAACAGATCCAGTTTAACGGCGGCGTGCAGCGTGCATGTCTCCCAATAGCTGCCTGACAACGCAGCAATGCGCCGACATTCCATTCTTCATTCCTTGCCATTATTTCTGATCTACCTTGTCCCGTACACAGGCAATTAACTTCTCCAGATCTTCCGGCTCCAGTTTGCCGAGAAAATCAAGTTCCATATCGGTCTGCAACAGTTTGCACAGAATCCCCAAAAGATCTTCCTTTCGCATAGAACAGTATTCCACCAGTAGTTAAAGTTATCGCAAAAATTTCAGGCACATCGTCAAAGACAATTAGTCCGCGTCTTTCAGAATTTTGTCTTTGGCCTTTTCATACTCCTTATCAGAGATTATCCCGTCATCGTGGGCCTTCTTGAGATCTATCAGATCCTGCCCCATTGTCGTAGTCTTGGTGGTGGTATGGATTTCTGCATCTCCGCCGCTGCCTCCGCCAAGACAACCGCATGCCGTCAGATTGGCGGCGAGGAGCATCAGGAAAAAAACCATCACTATTTTCAATTTCAGCATGCAATTTTCTCCTCTTTAGCGTTACCCGTCTTCTCTATCAATGAGAAGGGGGATCATCTCTCTGATTGCCTTCCGCCACGCGTGGTGGAGACCTGTCAAGGCCGATTGGAAGTCTTTTTTCAAGATCAGCAGATCAGAAATCAGTAAAGGATTTCGCAATAGAGCCGGAACAATTCGAGACGCCTTGATCCGCCCGTCGGCATCAAGGCAGCGAAAAAAAGGGCACCGACCTCTCGATCCGCAGGGTCACATATGGTTCGAAAAGCAAAAAACGGAACAAATGATTCAGCGGCAGCCATGGCCACTGATCCCGTCTCCATGTCCGTCGCAAGGGCGCCGGTCTCCACATGAAGTTTCTTTTTAGCACTGCCTGAAAGGGCCGGGCTTTTCACCGATACGATACCACCACCGCAGCCTCTTATCCCTCGATTCCGAAACCTTTCCCGGATAACGCCCATGAGGTCAGGCATCCCCTCCCAGACCTTCTGATAATGTCCCCCCTGATCTTGATAAATAACTTCCCCAAAAACCGTATCCCCAGCCTGAAGAGTTGGGTCCAAACCGCCGGCCACACCAAGAGATACCAGTGCCCTCACTTTTTTGGCTATAAGCCATTTTGTTGCCATCGCGGCATTTTTCCGGCCGACCCCGCTGAGGACGGCAACCAAGGGCATCCCTTCCTTAAAATCGATCCGGCGATACAGATTTCCGTCTGCCCGCTCCCAAGCGCCCCGCCCCAGAAGGGCACGCGCTTCGACCGGCAACGCTACAACAAGTCCGATAGCTGGATTCATCCCTTCTTTTTAAGTGCGGTAAGACAAAAGGGAGCAGGTTCACGTAAGAGCGACCTTGTCCTGACAGGTCTTATCACCGGTTCGGAGCCTGCGATATTCGCCGAGAGCCCAAAGAGAGAAATACTGGCAGTACCCATGATATCGCAGATAGAAAACCATGGGAAATCCGGTTCCGGTGTAAAGTTTTTCCTCCCAATCCCCCTGGCGCTTCTGGGCATTGAGCAGATAGTAGATGCCCCGCTGCACTGCGGAACTTTTCACTTCCCCTGCAGCCATGAGTCCCAGCAACGCCCAAGCAGTTTGTGAAACCGTACTCTTTCCTTTGCCGGCGAAGGAAACGCCTGCATAGGAGTTACAGCTTTCTCCCCATCCGTTGTCCGGATTCTGGCAGGACTTTAACCACGCTACGGCCTTTCGGATATAAGGCTGCGACATATCCTCCCCCACCTGTTTAAGCCCCTTCAGCACGGACCAGGTCCCGTAAACGTAATTAACCCCCCATCGGCCGAACCAGGCACCGCATTCTTCCTGTTCTTTTTTGAGAAATTCCAAGGCCTTTGAAACAGGCGGAAATTCAAGGCCATAACCAAGCATGCTCAAGAGCTCAAGGCATCGACCGGTGAGATCGGATGTACTTGGATCAAGCAGGGCCCCATGATCGGCAAAAGGGATTTTATTCAGATACAGGTAGTTGTTGTCAATATCGAAGGACCCCCAGCCTCCGTCCGAACTCTGCATGCCCACCAGCCAGTTTACGGCCTTTTCCATCTTATTTCGATATTCCACCCTGTCCATGGCGCCGGCACGCAGAAGAGCCATGAGGACCATGGGGGTGTCATCCACATCGGGA
Organism: uncultured delta proteobacterium; assembly: GCA_963747015.1. GTDB lineage: Bacteria > Desulfobacterota > DSM-4660 > Desulfatiglandales > Desulfatiglandaceae > DUZB01. Next base: position 11,452 of record CAVVEP010000041.1, on the reverse strand, counting down.
TAATAGGTATTCTCAAACTGAAAAGCCCAGCCGGCGGGTTCCAGGTCAGACGCCCGGTAGGCCCAGTCGCCCCGCGACGTTATGAGCTTTTTGAAAAGCCAGTCCACCGAATCTTTAACCGCTTCATGATCAGCGGGGATCCCTGCCTCCCGCAGTGCGGACAAACTGAGGCATGTATCCCATATGGGAGAAACGCAGGGCTGGCAGAAGGTTTCTTCCCCATGGGTAACCAGCAGGTCTTCAATCGATTTCAAACCACGCACAAAATCGGGATGGTCGCTGGGATATCCAAGCTCTTTCAGGGCCATGACCGCATTTGCCATGGCTGGAAAGATTGCCCCCAGCCCCCCTTCCCCCATCCTTTTCAGCGTCCAGCGTTCGGCAATCTTCACCGCTTTTCGGGCCGGTCTCTTGGGCATAAAGGGCTGAACAACCTTCAATGCTCTGTCCAGAAGGATTAAAAGGCTCCTCGCCAGATCTCCGGACTGGTAACGATCAACATTGCGAAGTTTGTGAGCCGGTTCCAGAAAAAGCTCCGGAATACTTTCCTCGGAGCCCAGACTGCAGACAGGCTGTCTGGCATAGAGAATAAGAAGAGGAACAATCACCGTGCGGGACCAGTAAGAAATCTTGTGCAGATGAAAAAAGAACCATCTTGGCAGAAGCATGATCTCAACAGGCATAGCCGGGGCCGTCCGCCACGGAATCTGACCAAAAAGCGCCATGGTGATTCGCGTAAAAACATTGACCCTGGAGGCGCCGCCATGGCTCAGGATAAGATTTCGAGCCCTGGTCATATGTGGAGCATCCATCCTGTCACCCAGAATTTTGAGGGCGAAGTAGGCCTTTACGGTACAACTCAGATCCTCATCCCCATCATAAAAGAGCGGCCAACCCCCGTTATCGAGCTGCCTGCCACGAATATAATTTGATAGCCGATTCTTGAGATCCGGCGCCATCTGGATGCCCAGGAACCTCTGAAGCAGTACGTATTCCGACGGAATGGTCGTGTCTGCCTCCAGATCAAAAACCCAGTATCCTTCAGCATTCTGAATGGACAAAAAACGGTCCACACTTCTCTTGATCACTTTGTTCAGTTGCTTGATGCTGAAAAGAGTGGTTTCTCCTTGTGGTTGAGCGCCTTCTTTTCGTCGAGAAGAATCTGAGCTGTCTTTTGGTTTCTTTAAAACGTTAATCGCTTTTCGCGTGTTTTGTCTCATCGACATCCTCGATTCCTGCAAAAACCGGAAAGATTCAAATTTATCCCAAATACAAAAGAATGTCCCCGGGCCAATCAGCCGCCCGGATGGAAAATCAGAATTCAGGTTTCCCCTGAATGGGGACCTCCTGTCTGTTTTTACAGGCGCTCGCAGTTCAAAAATCCCATACTCACAAGAAAACAAACATTACAACCAGAATAATTTTTCTGCTATATCTGAATACTTATAAAAATTCAAGTAAAATGATAAGAACGGCTCAATTCAAAAATCCCACATGGTCAACCACCACATGAACGGCGCCATAGCTTTCCGCGACCCGTCCTTTTAGAATGTAGGGACGTTCCGCATTCAACATATGGCAGAATTTACCATATATTTTCGGGAAAAAAACCGTTTCATAAAGGCCCGTGGTATCCTCGAACGTAATAAACTTCATCGGGTCGTTATGTTTCGTATGCACTGTCTTTCCCGTTACGAGCCTCCCGACAACCGTGACCTTTTCCCCCACATGCAAACAGAGTTCTTTTGCCTGAATATACTGAATGCTTTTCAAAATATTACAGCAAATATCCAGCGGATGAACCGAAAAAATGAAACCAAAAACGGTGGATTCATGCCGCAGCACGTCATAACCGGAATGCTCCGTCGGCCGGTTCTTGAAATCGAGAGCAGAAAAGGGTTTATCAAGGGAGTCAAAAAGACCGGGATTGCTTTTCCCTTCTTTTACCGCGAAAAAATGAAGTGCCTCCCAGAGGAGTTCCGATCTGGAAAGACCGGGACTGATCCGGTCAAAACAGCCACCATGAATCACGATTTTGACATCCTGAAGGTGCAGCCGTGATCCGACTCGGTGAAGAAAATCGCCCAGGGATGAAAAAAAACCGTTTTCAACCCGTTCACGAACGATCTTTTTCCCCGCCTCTTCAGGAAGATCTTTCAACTGCATCAGGCCTGTTCTTATTTTTCCGTCCCTTCCGATATACTTTATTTTACTCATGTTAATATCCGGAAGCAGAACTTTCAACCCCATTCGCCTTGCCTCCCAGATATAACTGAGGGTCGAATAATATCCCCCCCGTTTGAAAGAACGGAAGCCATGAATTCGGCGGGGTAGTGGGCCCTCAAATAGGCGGATTTGTAGGCCACCATGGTGTAACTTGCAGAATGGGGCTTGCAGAAACTGTACCCGTCAAAACCAAGCATCATCTGCCATACCTCTTCGGCGGTTTCCAAAGTCACGCCATTTTCCAGAGCGCCCTGAACAAACCGGGCATGAAAATCCCGCAGTTTTTTCCACGCATGCTTTTTGCTGACCGTTTTCCTGAGTGTATCCGCTTCGCCGGCATCAAATCCGGCCAGATAAATGGCTGCCTGACTTAACTGTTCCTGAAACACCATGACTCCCAGTGTCTCCCGCAATACCGGTTCCAGGAGCGGATGGGGCGGCGACCACGGTTCCCCTTTCAATCTGGACAACCAGGTTTGAATACTCTGATTGGAAGCCGGCCTTATAATCGATGTTACCACCACGTTGAGATGAAAATGATCCAAGGCAAGATATTTCTCAAAAGAAAAGAGGCTCTTCAACTTGGTCAACACCTGCCTGGTAGCGGGGCTTTCAAAATAGAAAACCCCGAAGGTATTTCCTTCATGAAAAATTTTTACGGTATCCAGGTCATCAACAGGATTGAAATGGGCATAATCGATGGATATTCCATAGTTTGTTTCAACCATCTCCAGAGCGTCCCGAATAACGGCCAGGCTCCGGTTTCCCAGGATATCGATCTTGACAAGTCCCGCTTCCTCCACCGAATCCTTTTCCCACTGGAGGACCTGCAGGCCCTTATTGGATATTTCCACGGGACAATATTTTCGTATCTCGTCAGGCACAATGACCAGTCCTCCACAGTGCATGGAGAGATGGTTGAAATGACCCCGAAGCTTGAAAGCCGTGGAAAGAATATCGTCCCAGGGCTTTTTAAATTGCGTCCCTTTCAATCTCGGTTCCCGGGTCAATTCCCGCCACGAATCTTTCAGACGCAGGCCGAATCCGATCTTTTTCGTAACCTGGCCGATCTCACCATCCGTGAGGCCGAAAACCTTCGCCACCTCCCGTATGGCAGACCGAAGACCGAATCCATTATGATTTGCAACCATGGCCGTGCGCCTGTTTCCGTATTTTGCAAAGGCATAATCGATCACCCGGTCCCTCTCATCCCACGCAAAATCCACATCGATGTCCGGAGGGTCAACGCGGGCTGAATTCAGGAATCGTTCGAAAAAAAGATGGTGTCTGATGGGGTCCACATGGGTAATTCCAAGGGCGTAGGCAACGATGGAAGCGGCAGCGCTTCCTCTTCCGCAGGAACGCGCCGCATTTCCGGTGATGTCCGCAACCACCAGAAAATAATGGGCAAATTTTTTTTCCTTGATGATTTGCATTTCATGCTCCACCCGCTCTCTCACTTCAGGGGTGATTTGGCCATAGCGTTTTCGGCATCCGTCCATGGTGGCCGCGTAAAGGCGGTGAAAAGCGGTTTCTCCATCCATCTCTTCAAAGGGAGGAAAAAGAGCTTCGTCGAAATTCCAATCGGTGAAAGACGATTCCGCCACCCGGATGGTATTTGCAATGGCTTCAGGAGCATGGGGAAACTGATCCACCATGTCTTGAGGGGGATTTAAAAAATTGTGCACCCGGCACAGGTCGTCGTCGGTAAGCCGGGACGGTTTTGTATTGAGAGACGCCGACCGCAGGATACGGTGGAGTCGGAACTGATCTTTTGCCAGAAGATACACACGGTTGGTGGCCAGGGGAGGAATCCCTGAGTGGCGGGAAAAAGCGTAACACCGGGCCATTTGAAAACCCGGAGACATTTCCACATAAAGATCTTCTGTCGAATCCTGTTTGAGGACCTTTAGCAGACTGAAATCATCGGAAAATATCACCAGCCCATGCCGGCGTTCTCGAATTGCTTGAACCAGGTCAAAATCGCGTCTGCAGTGACGATCGGAAAGGATGCGGCAAAGATTTGCATACCCATCCCGGTTTTTTACGATCAGGACCGCCCGCTGCCCATCAAACAGGATTTCGCTGCCCAGGATCGGCGTCAATCCCGCTTCCCTGGCGTTTTCGAGAAAAAACATCATCCCGTAAAGCCCGTTGGTATCGGTCAGAGCGAGCTTTTTGATCCCTATACTTCTGGCAGCCAGGCACAGCCCCTCCACGGAGGCGACCCCCCAGCCTCTGGAATAATCGGAATGGACATTCAGGTGGATAAATGACTCCATGGTTTCACCGTGGGTATCGCCAATCTTCAATCCCCAACGTTCGCCCATACTGGATGGATGCATCGCCGTATTGATCCCGGATCAGATCCAGGGCCCGGGTTATCACGGTTCGCTGTTTATCCTGAAAGGATGGAACGGAAAAGAGGGAAAGCTGTCGATCGACCGGAGAAAAATCCCAAAACCACACCTTCATATATCGAATGCGGGTCCTGCGGAGACATGTTTTGAAAAAAAGGAGTTCAAGAGAATGGCAGAGATCGAGATCCCCCGATTGCAAAGGAGACAACGCAATCTGTCTTTTCAGGTCCACCTGATCGGAATACCGGATCTGCAATCCGGCCTTTCGGGAAACGACTTCCATCTTACGCATCAGGCGGGAACATTTTTCAACCATAAAGTACAGATACCCCAGGAGCCTTGCATCATCGTTTTCATCCCGCGAAAGGATCATTTCTTCGCTGATCATCGGCTTTTTGGGAGACGAATACACCGGGGTAGGATCAATGCCATGGGCCCTCTCATGAATCAGCCCGGCCTGCCCCCCGAACACAAGTCGCAAACAAGACAGATCCAGGGCGGCCAGCTGACGGATGTATACAATGTCCAGTTCCTCCATAAGAATTTTCCTGCGGGCACGCCCGATACCGGGCAACACATGCACTTTCAAGGGCGCCATAAAGCTTGCCTCCCTGCCATGATTCACATCAAGCACGCCATCCGGCGGGATCATACGGGAGGCGATGTGGGACACCATTTTGTTGCTTGCCACGCCTACGGTCCCGCGGAGAGCCAGATCTTCTCTGACCTGCTTTTTCAGGCGACAGGCCGCATCCTTCACATGTCCCCAGAGCCGTTTTGTGCCGGTCAGATCCAGATAGAGATGTCCGGGTCGAGAAAGCTCCCATACCGGTGTATACTGCATGGCTGCCCTGGCAAGTCGCTGACATGCCTTCTCCACCCCTCCCGGATCATAGGGGAGAACAGACAGATCGGGACAGCGTTTTTCCGCATTTTCGATGGACATCCCTTTAAAGATTCCGCAACGCCCGGCCTCTTGAGAGGCACAAAGGACAACGGCCCTTGCAGATTGCACCCGGGCGGCAACAACAGGCCTGTTCCGCAATCCCGGGGACGATATGCGAGCCAGGGCAATGGGCAGGGCAGGAACATGAAAATGAATGATATGGCGATGAGAAATCCGCATTTTCTATTGCGCAGGGCAGGAATCCGGAGGGACCTGCCCTGTTCATTCTGAAGAGCCTGTATGAAAAGGGCTATGTGTAGTATCTCAAAACCCCTACAACTTTTCCGGCGATACGAAAATCCCCGTCTTTGACCAAAATCGGATCCATCCCGGCGTGGGCGGGACGGAGTTCCACTCGCTCATTTTTTTTATAATACCTTTTTACCGTGGCTTCATTCTCAATGAGAGCCACCACAGTATCCCCGTTTTCGGCCGTCGGCTGCTTTCTGACAACCACAAAATCGCCATCCAGAATGCCATCCTCCTCCATGGATACTCCTTTTACTTTCAGCACGAAACAGTCTCCTTTATCGGCCATGGCAGGGGGAACTTCAATGGCGCTCGTATCTTCTACGACCTCAATGGGCTTTCCGGCGGCCACATTCCCCAACAAGGGGAGTTCAAAACGCCGCGTCTCCACCGGGCTGACCACTTCAATGGCGCGTTTTCGGTTCTTTTGAACCGGAAGGCGTATATAACCCTTTCTTTCCAGAATTTTGAGGTACGTTGTAACGGTGTTGTAGGAACTGAAACCGAAATAAGAACATATCTCATCAAAGGATGGAGACATGCCCCACTCCTGTTCATATCGGGACAGATATCCCAAGATTTTTTTTTGCTTATGGGTCAATTTCATAAGGTCTTCTTCCTCCCGAACAGGATCCGCGGCAATGATTCCGATTAATTACTTACAGTTTTATTTATAGTTTTATTTTTACCCTGTCAAGGGTTTTGTGGCGGGCCGTACAATGAACGGGATGTGAATAAATAAAGGATGCGGGGTAGCCGGAGAGAATCAAAAAAGGCAGAGCCCGTAAAGGCCCTGCCTTGAATAAGGGAATTAAAAGGTTGCAAAACAAAACAGAAGTAGGTTTTGTCTGTTCGTTAACGAGTCAACGGGGCACCTGCCATCATCGCTTCCCGAAATGCCGTTATTTTTCCTGATGCAATTCCTGAGAACCCGTTATCATAGATTGCCATGGAAAAAGATGCACGCACATCCGAGAAGCATCTGTATTCCATATCGTTTACTCTTTATTTAAAAAATAAGAATCCTGTCGATCAAATCAACCACTCCGCCAAAAAAAAGATGATAATACAAATTCTTACTGACGGGGATAACGATCTCGATTCTTATATCGAAGAACTTTTTCCTGAAGCCATTCACACGATAGACGTATTCCATGTCAAGCTATGTGAGTCATTTCCCTGTTGGCTTCACGCCTGGAAGCCATCTGCAATACAAATGTAAGGATACCGTGAATCATGATAATCGTCAATTTATGCTTGGGCTTTTGAAGATTTAAGCGCTGCAAATGTCGACGTACAATCGGTGCGCCTGCCGGGCAGGCGCGCCGATGTTATTTAAGAAGATTTACAGAATCAGTGGCTTACAGCAGTACCCGCACCTCTCGGGATGCGGATATTTTCCACGATTTCCTGGATATTTTCAGGTACCGGTTTTGTTGCACTGGATACCGCGAAGGCCACCACGAAATTCAAGAGCGCGCCCACCGCACCAAAGGACTGGGTGTTGATACCGAATAGCCAGTGATCCACATTATCCGGTAACGGGTTGGTGCCCTGGATGAAAAACCACCCCTTATACAGAAAGATGTACAGGAGGGTGGAGCCGATACCGGTGAGCATCCCGGCGATGGCCCCGGCTCGGTTGACCTTCTTGGAGAAGATTCCCATCATCAATGCAGGAAAGATGGACGAGGCGGCAAGACCGAAGGCCAAGGCCACCACCTGGGCTGCGAATCCGGGAGGGTGCAAGCCCAGTATCCCGGCCACGACGATCGCGACGGCCATGGCGATGCGGCTTGTGAGCAGCTCCTGTTTCTCGTTGATATTTTTCATGAAAATGGTCTTGAACAGGTCGTGTGAAATGGAGGAGGCGATGGCCAGCAAGAGGCCGGCGGCCGTTGAAAGGGCGGCCGCGATACCGCCTGCCGCAACGAGGGCAATGACCCAGAAAGGGCAAATTGGCGATTTCCGGATTGGCCAACACCATGATATCGCGGTCGACCTTTACCATCTCGTTTCCTTTCCAGCCAAAGCCTTCGGCCTTTTTGGCAAAAACCGCGTTCTTATCGTTGTAATACTGAATCCTTCCGTCCCCATTCTTGTCCACCCACTTGAGCAGCCCGGTCTTTTCCCAGTTGGTAAACCAACTCGGTCTGTCCGCATAGGCCAGATTGCCCGTGGGGGAGCCTACCGGTCCTATCTGAATGGTATGCATCAGATTGGAGCGCGCCATGGCGCCTACCGCCGGGGCGGTGGTGTACAGAAGGGAGATAAATACCAGTGCCCAGCCGGTTGAAAAACGGGCATCCCGCACTTTCGGGACCGTAAAGAACCGGATGATCACATGGGGGAGTCCCGCCGTACCGATCATTAGAGAGAGGGTCAGCAGGAATATGTTCATTGTTGACCATTTCTGGGCCGTGTATTCGGCAAAACCAAGATCAGTGCATATTAGATTCAACTTCGCCAACAGATACATCCCGCTTCCGCTTGCCTCCGTAAGGTGACTGCCCAGGGCAAGCTGGGGGATGGGATTTCCCGTCAACTGGATGGCGATAAAGACCGCGGGAACCGTGTAGGCGAATATCAGCACGCAGTACTGGGCGATCTGGGTATAGGTGATGCCTTTCATTCCGCCAAGGACGGCATAGACAAAGACGATTCCCATGCCGCAGTAAAGACCGGTTGAAAAATCCACCTCCAGAAACCGGGAAAAGGCCACGCCGATTCCTTTCATCTGCCCGATAACGTAGGTGATAGAGCAGATAATCAGGCAGATAACCGCCGTGATGCGGGCCGCGTGGGAATAGTACCGATCCCCGATAAACTCCGGCACGGTGAATTTTCCGAATTTACGCAGGTAGGGCGCCAGCATCATGGCCAGGAGTACGTAACCCCCTGTCCAGCCCATGAGGTACACACAGGCATCATATCCCATGAAAGCGATCAGACCGGCCATGGAGATGAAGGATGCCGCCGACATCCAGTCCGCTCCGGTGGCCATTCCATTGAGCACCGGGTGAACGCCCTTTCCGGCGACATAGAAATCCGACGTGCTTCTTGCGCGGGCCATGACGGCGATGGCGATATAGATGGCGAAGGTCAATCCGACGACGAGATACGTGGTAGCTTGCAGGGTCATGATTATTCCTCCTCTACATCGAATTCACGGTCATATTTTGTCATCGTATTCGCGTAAACAAAAATCAGAATTACGAAGATGTACATGGACCCCTGTTGCGCAAACCAGAATCCCAGCGGATAGCCGCCCAGATGGAAGTGGTTAAGCGGATGAACGAGCAAGATGCCAAACCCAAAAGAAACAATGAACCAAACGATTAAACACCATACCATAAGCTTGAGATTTTTTTTCCAGTAAGCTTCACCGTTAGTCATAATCTATCCTCCTAATTAAAAATGTGTTTTAATTGGATTTCTTAGACATCTTGCCGGATTTGTGTTTGGATGCATCCCCCCTTTCAATATGTTATAATGATTTTCCTTAAAGGTTGCCGAATGGCAGGTTTCCATGGAAGAAAACGACGTCAGGTTTCAGGTGTCCGGAGCCAGAAGGGTCGCTTGGCTCTGCGGAGAACCGGACATTTGATCCCGCCTTTCGGCGGGACCGAAACCAGATACAGGATTGCCCGTTGAATGGAAAGAAAAAGATTACCGTGCAGTTTTTTATACAAAGGAATCCTCTGCTTCAATCGGTTTTATTGTTCTATTTTTGCTCCTGCGAATCCTTTATGAACAAGCGCCTCTTCAATTTCCTTCAAAATGGCCGGATCATCAATGGTTGCCGGGATATTGAAGACTTCATTATCCGCGATTTTTCGTATCGTCCCTCTTAATATTTTTCCGGATCTCGTTTTGGGCAGGCGTTTTACGATGGTGGCTATCTTAAATGATGCCACGGGGCCTATGCGCTGGCGGACCATCTGAACGACTTCCTTTTCTATTTCCGCCGGATCGCGCGTTACGCCGGCATTGAGAACCAGGAAACCGATGGGGATCTGCCCTTTGAGTTTGTCCCCGACTCCCAGCACCGCGCATTCAGCCACGTCCGGATGGTCGGCAAGGACCTCCTCCATACCGCCCGTGGACAAACGATGACCGGCCACGTTGATGATGTCGTCTGTTCGCGACATGACAAACACGTAGCCATCCTCGTCGATATATCCGGCATCCGCTGTTTTATAGTAACCGGGAAATTCTTCAAGATAGGACTGGATAAATCCTTTGTCGTTGTTCCAGAGGGTTGGCAATGTGCCAGGAGGCAAGGGCAGTTTTACCACCAGGGCGCCAATCTTCCCCGGTTCCACCTGTTCACAGTTGGGGTCGACCGCTTGAACATTCCAGCCGGGCGCCGCTTTTGTCGGGGACCCCTGCTTTATGGGAAACTGTTCGATGCCGAGGCAGTTGGCGGCGATAGCCCAACCGGTTTCCGTCTGCCACCAATGATCAATGACCGGGACTTTCAGCTTCTTTTCGGCCCAATGCAACGTATCGGGATCCAGCCTTTCCCCAGCCATGAAGAGGGCTTCGAAGCGGGTCAAGTCATACTTCCCCACAAACCGGCCCTCAGGGTCCTCCCGTTTGATGGCGCGAAAGGCGGTGGGGGCCGTAAACATGGTCCTGACCTTGTGTTCGTGTATCACGCGCCAGAACACGCCCGCATCGGGAGTGCCCACGGGTTTGCCTTCAAAAAGGATGGTTGTGCATCCTTTGAGCAGTGGACCGTAAACGATGTAGGAGTGCCCGACGACCCAGCCCACATCCGAGGCGGTCCAGAAAACGTCGCCCTGCCGCAGGTTGTAAATAGCGCCCATGGTCCATTTCAAGGCAACCATGTGCCCGCCGTTATCCCGGACAACGCCCTTGGGAATGCCGGTGGTCCCCGATGTGTACAGAATGTACAAGGGGTCCGTGGCCGCGACGGGAACGCAATCCGCGGGTGTTGCCTTTTTCATCTCCTCGTGCCAATCGTAGTCCATCCCCGCTGTCATGGAGGCGGTCTCCTGGGGCCTCTGCAGGATAATACAGGCCTCCGGTTTGGCCGCCGCAATATTCAGGGCCTCTTCAAGGAGCGGTTTGTAGGGGATAACCCTTTTCACTTCTATTCCGCATGAAGCGGAAACAATCACTTTCGGTTTTGCGTCATTGATCCGGATGGCCAGTTCCTTTGGGGCAAATCCACCGAAAACCACCGAATGGACCGCACCAAGCCGGGCACAGGCCAGCATGGCAATAGCCGCCTCGGGCACCATGGGCATATAGAGAAGGACGCGATCTCCCTTTTGAACGCCTTTTGACGAAAGAACCCCGGCGAATCGGGCAACCTCCTCTCGAAGTTGAAGGTACGTGAATTTTTTTATGGTGTCGGTAACCGGGCTGTCATAGATCAGGGCGGTCTGATCCCCGATGCCGTTTTCCACATGTAGGTCGAGGGCATTGTAGCAGGTATTGACCATGCCCCCTGTAAACCATCTGTAAAATGGCTTGTTGGTATCGTCTAAAACCTTGTCCCATTTTTTATACCAATGGCAATCCTCTGCCGGTACGCTCCAGAAGCCATTGGGATCTTCAATGGACTGCTTATATTGCGTAAGATATCCGTTGGTCATAGGCCCCTTCCTTTATACCCTTTCGCAGGTTCTGACATATTTCC
>CAVVEP010000040.1:0-57919 GCA_963747015.1 uncultured delta proteobacterium | reverse complement strand
TACCCATGTGGTCGGCACCAGCGGTGGTAACATCGAGACTCTCTGGAAGCACTCGACTTGATGGCTTGCGGGAAGATCAAACCCCTCTTCTATGATCACGCATATCGGAGGCATAACCGCAGCCAGGGATACCACCATGAGGCTACCCGAATTGGGTGGGGGAAAGAAAATAATATATACCCATCTCGATTTTCCGCTTATTTCTTTGGAGGATTTTCCGAAATTGGGGGAAAATTCCGCCCTGTTTGCCGAACTTGCCCAACTCTGTGACAAACATAACGGCCTGTGGAATTCGGAAGCGGAGCGCTTGCTTTTGAACAAGGCCCCGAGGGTTATTTAACCGGCAACCTCCCTCCGCGGAGTTGGTGCTTTTACGCCACTCAATTCTTACGTATGACGCTCTTTGGCATAGTCGTGTATCCTCTGGATTTTGGGTTCAGAACGACCACCGGGAGTGTACTCGGCTTCCATCCAGATGGTCACAAGGGTCTTCGCCAGTTCCTCACCGATCACCTGGGAGCCTAACGTCAGGATATTGGTGTTGTTGCTTTTGATGGAACGCTCGGTAGAATAGGGGTCACTGCAATTTGCGGCATACGCCCCAGGAACCTTGTTGGCCGCAAGGCAAACGCCAATGCCGGTGCCACACATTAAAATGCCCCGGTCGTGCTTTCCGTTCGCCACAGCCTCGGCCAGAGCGATGGCCACGTTTGCGTATATTGGGTCATCGCTTCCGTAATCTTCATATTCATGCCCCAGTTCAGTTAAATGCGCCTTGATCACTTCCTTTAACGCCGACGCGTTCGGATCGCATCCGATGGCTACCTTCTTCATTTCATCCACTCCTTCGGGCTCAGGGTCGCAACGCGTTGCGGCCCGTTTTTTTATTTTGGGGGTTGTTTATAAGCTCAACGTGATTCTTCGGAAGATGGGTTAGCGCCCCGGCGGGCAAAACCATGCCCTTTATCGGATGCACGTAAAGAAAAGGAGTCGTCAAGGTCGCCGGCCTAATTGATAATAGCCTCAAAAGCCAAGTCGTATTTATCCGTTCGGTACAGAGACTCCTCGCATTCTATGGCCTGGCCATTTTCCAGGTAGGTGCTTCCTTTGATGAGAAAGACCAACGCCCCATCTTCAAGCTCCAGCAAAGAGGCTGGATTCCCTTCTATTTTGGCAATCCGGAGGTTCTGGGAGTGTCTGAACGGTTTGCATCCGTACTCGGTTTCAAAGACCTTCCATAGGGAAGAGGAGAGTTCCTTTTTCTGAATTCCAGGGCAGAGATCCGAACGGATATACCTGGTTTCCAACATCATGGGAACATCATTGGCCAAGCGCAACCGCTCGAGCTTTACGATTTTGTCCCCCTTTTTCAGGCCCATCCGTTCCATGGCGAACGCATTGGCCGGGATCACTTTTTTGTTCAGGACCTGCGTTGAGGGGACAAGGCCCATCTCTTTCATGTTTTGGGTAAATCCGAGGACTTTTCTCAAGTCTCGCTTTACCTTGCCCATCCGTACAAAAGTGCCCCTTCCCGCCTTCCTTTCGAGAAAATTCTCATGGACAAGGTCATTGAGGGCCCGGCGTATGGTGGTGGATGAGATGTCGTGTTGTTCACTTAACTCGCGCTCTGAGGGCAGAAGATCGCCTTCCTTGAATTCCCCTCTCAGTATCCTTTTTTTGAGTTCTTCCTTCAACTGGTAGTAAAGGGGAACTTTTGATTCTTGGTCTATTAGCATTCGCTTCACCCGGTTTGGGATCGGATAAGATCGATAAGATCGTTCATCCGTTACCCATCGCTTAATGTATTTTTGATGGTGTAATATTACCACAAGCTAAATTTGTCAAGGTAAAACAAAACGATCCGGAGAAATGCTTTTCGCTTAAGAACCGCAAGAGGAAAAATTTGCCGATTTTTTTCTTGACCCGCAACGAAACATTGTAATATTGTACTAAGATTGTAGCCAAGCGTCCATTTCCGCGCACTATGGAAAGTGGGAAATAGAACCTTAGAGATAAGCTCCTTGAAAAAGTCTCTTTGAGGTCTGGGTGGACGGAACCTAATTCGTGAGGAGGAGAATAATGAGTAAGAAATCGCCACAAAAAGAGGCTGCAAGAGGAAAAGACTCTACCAAAAGTGTGGGCCTGGATATTCTTTTGCAGATGTATCGTAACGCGTATGCGACGCGTCAGTTTGAACTCAAATGTAGCGACCTGTATCGGCAGGGTTTCATACGGGGCTATCTTCATCCTTATCTGGGTGAGGAAGCTATTGCAGCCGGCGCCTGCGCAGCCTTAAATCAGGACGACTTCATTGTGAGCACGCACCGTGGACACGGTCATTGCATCAGTAAAGGCGGCGATTTCAAGCGGATGGTAGCCGAGATCATGGGACGGGCAACGGGATATTGCAAGGGCCGCGGCGGATCGATGCACATTTTCAGTAAAGAAGACAACAATCTTGGCGCCAACGGCATCGTAGGCGCCGGAATTCCCCTTGCAACAGGGGCGGCCATGGGTATTAAGGTAAAGAAGGAAAAGAAAGTGGTCGTGGGGTTTTTTGGTGATGGTGCGGCCAACCAGGGAGTTTTCGGCGAATCAATGAACTTTGCGGCCACTTTCAATCTGCCGGTTATTTTCATGCTTGAGAACAACCATTATGCGGTTTCCACAGCGGTCGAATGCTCTTTTGGCAACTGCGACCTGGCCTGTAAGGGGCCTGCCTTCGGTATGCCCGGTATCTATGTTGATGGAAACGACGCCGTAGAGGTATACGAGGCAACCAAGAGTGCGGCAGAGCGTGCACGAAATGGAGAAGGACCCACCCTCATTGAAGCCAAGACCTACCGACACGGTGGTCACCATGTCAACGACCCGGGGCTCTATATGGATCAAGAAGTGCTTGCCTCGTGGAAGGCACGGGATCCTCTTGATAACCTGAAAAAGAAGATCAAGGATAAAAAGGCCCTGAAAAGTATAGAGGAAAAAGTAGACCAGGAACTGGACGAGGCAGTTGAATTCGCCAAAAATAGCCCACAGCCATCGGTGGATGAGTTTTTGGCAAGCATACCCAATTACTGATGAAAACCACCAATGGAGGAGGTTTACCATGGCTGAGATGATGTACAGGGAGGCCTTGAACCGGGCCCTTTTTGAAGAAATGAGGAGAGATCCCACGGTTTTTGTTTTGGGAGAGAACATTGCCACGAGGGGGGGAGCTATCAGGTTACAGTGGGGCTCCTGAATGAATTCGGCCCCGATCGGGTGATTGATACCCCGCTTGCCGAAGCCACCTTTACCGGGGCTGCCGTGGGAGCGGCCCTTGCCGGAACCAGGCCGGTGGTGGATATTCTGTTTGTTGATTTTACCACTCTTCCGATGGACGCCATTGTCAATCAGGCTGCAAAGTATGAATTCATGTCGGGCGGCCAGGGACAAGTCCCCATGGTCTTGAGGACTCAGGGTGGCGCAGGAAACGGCCTTGCCGCTCAGCACTCCCAGAGCCTGGAGGCCCTATTTTATCATATTCCGGGGTTAAAGCTCGTCATGCCCTCCACACCATACGATGCCTATGGCCTGCTGGTGTCCTCCATACGGGATAATCAGCCTACCATATTTTTGGAGCATAAGCTGTTGTACATGACCAAGGGAGATGTTCCGGATGAGGAATTCTCGATTCCATTGGGGAAAGCGGATGTGAAGAAAGAGGGCGACGATGTAACCCTGATCACCTATTCGTACATGACTCTCAAGTGCCTGGAGGCGGCTGCACTTCTCGAGAAGGAAGGCATCAGTGTCGAAGTTGTTGATCTCAGAACGCTTAAGCCTTTGGACGAAGAAGCAATTCTGGAATCCGCAAGAAAGACGGGAAAGGTTATTATCGTGCACGAAGCCTGTAAACGGGGTGGCGTCGGAGGAGACATTGCCGCAATGATTATGGAAAACGCTTATGACGATCTGGATGGACCCGTCACGCGTGTTTGCGGGCTGGACACGAGCATTCCATACAATCTTGAGCTGGAAAAAGTGTGTGTCCCCAACGTGGAAGATATTGTTGAAGCAATTCTCAAAATCGCATAGGTCTGTGGCTTTGAAGGCTTTTTGACTCCAAATATTCAGATGAGGATGAGCGTTTACCATGGCAACAAAAATTATAATGCCCCAGGGAGGGCAGGATATTACGGAAGGCCGAGTCGTCAAGTGGATGAAGGCTGAAGGGGATACCGTCAAGAAAGGCGAGCCCGTGTGCGAGGTGGAAACCGAAAAAGTCGTCTTCGAGGTGGAAGCGCCGGAAGACGGCGTTCTTTTGAAGATTCTTGTACCGGGTGGAGAAAAGGCTGAAATATTTTCCGTCATCGGGGTCCTAGGGGCCCCGGGGGAAAAGGTGGATCTGGATGCATTGTTAGGGGAAGAAAAACCCGAAGAGAGAGGCTTGGATATCTCTGAAATTCGGAAACGTCTTGGCAAGAAAGATGAGGCCGGCGGCGGCAAGGTCAAGATTTCCGGAAGAGCCAGAAAGCTTGCGGAGGAAAAAGGACTAGATATCAATATGTTGGAAGGCTCAGGACCCGGTGGCCGCATCGTGGAAAAGGACATCCTGGAGGCTGCTGAAGCAGGAGCGGATATTCGAGTGACGATTTCGCCCGTTGCAAGGAAAATGGCGGATGACCAAGGTATTGAAGTCAACCAACTGAAAGGCTCAGGACCCGGTGGCCGCATTATGAAAGAAGATATACAGCAGGCCATCGCGAAAAAGAGTGGTGAAAAAGCGGTCGCTGAAAAACCTGCTGCAATGGGCCCCAAAGAGGTCAAAGAGGTTGTTCCCATTCGCGGAATCCGACAGGTGATCTTTGAAAGGATGCATCAGAGTCTGCAACAGGCTGCACAGCTTACCATCACCATGGAGGTGGACGCCCAGGAACTGGTTCACTGCCGGAAGGTTTTGGGGGAAGGCCCTGAAGAGGAGCGCATCCGGGTTTCTTACAACGCTATCTTGTTGAAGGTATTGGCGCGGGTTCTGGAAGAGTACCCCATGATGAATGCCAGCGTGGTTGGCGATGAGATTTATATGTGGGAGTCGGTAAACCTGGGAGTGGCTGTGGACGTGGAACAGGGTCTGGTTGTTCCGGTGATTCGTGATGCCAACAGGAAAAGCGTGGTCATCATCCAAAAAGAGCTGGATGATCTCGCATCGAGGGCTCGCGCCAAAAAGCTTGTGCCCGGTGATCTTCAGGGAGGAACCTTTACGGTGTCTAACCTTGGCTTTTTAGACGTGGACGCCTTTACACCGATTCTCAATCCCCCGGAGACGGGAATTTTGGGCGTGGGGAGAATCGCCGAAAAACCTGTGGTGGAAAACGGCGAGCTCAAGGCAGGGAAGAGAATGGTTCTGAGCCTGACTTTCGATCACAGGATCGTCGACGGTGCGGATGGGGGGCGTTTCCTCAAGAGGGTGAAAAGCTATATCGAAAACCCCTACCGCCTCATGGCAACCGGGAGCTGACTTCCAAACGAAATGCTTTCAACTTCCGCTCTTACGCTAAAGATTCATGTCTCACTTCATGAGTGGCTCGAAGGCCACCTGAATGGACTGAAAGCCGTTATTTTTGATATCGACGGTGTATTGCTTGTGGAAAATCGTCCCACGCCCGGGAGCAGGGACCTGTTGGACATGCTAAGAGGGAAACAGGTCGTGATCTCCTTTTTGACCAACGACGCGAATCATTCCGTCGAAGAGAAAGCCCTGTTGCTTCAAAAGTGCGGGCTCCGGATCTCCCCTGAAGAGATTGTTTCCAGCGGCGATGGTCTGGCGGACTTTGTAGAGAAGAACCAGCTCGCGGGTCAGCTTTTCTTCGTGATGGGGGACTTCGGCTCTCCTTGTTTCGGCGAAAAGGCCGGGCTTGTGATTACGCGAAAGCTCGATCAACTTCCTTCCTGCGCTGGTATTATTGTCAGCGAAGAGAACTATGACTGGGAATCGGTGATCAACGGTGTCGTAAATCATTTCATTCAAAATCCGGAAAAGCTGTTTATCGTGCCAAACCCGGATGAATATTATCCAAAAAACAATGCGAGGATTCAAATAGGGGCGGGAGGGGTTGCCAGATTTATGCAGAGGGTTCTGAAGGCTTACGGTGTGCAATTGAATCCCGTGTACCTTGGCAAACCCTATCCTTCCATCTTTTTACACAATCATCTTCAGCTTGAAAAAAGACTCTGTGAACCCATTGACCGTAACAGTGTGCTTATGATAGGAGACCATCTAGACTCGGATATTCAGGGGGCCAAGGACTTCGGCTACCGTTCAGCCCTGTTGCTCTCCGGGCTCACCCGTGAGGGGCATGTGGAGAAGTCCCGCGTGAAACCGGAACTGCTGTTCAGAACGCTGTGAAAATTTTTCTGAGCAGGTTTACAAATGTGGAACCTGACTGACCCTTAAAACGAATATACATGCGGGGGTGAATAGAAATGCCGTCAGTAAATGCAAAAGAAATGCTCCTGAAAGCAACTAAAGAAAAGTATGCGGTGGGTGCTTTCAATGTTACCAATCTTATTCAACTGGAAGCTGTTATAGAAGCCGCCACGGAAAGAAAAGCTCCCCTGATCATCCAGACATCGGTTGGGCCTTCTCAATTTCTCAAGCCTGAAGTGATCTCCGCGATCTTCAGAACCCTGGCAAACGCTGCTCCCATTCCCATCTGTCTTCACCTGGATCACTGTACGGAGGTGACCTATTGTAAGACCTGCGCAGACGCAGGCTACACGAACATCATGATTGATGCGTCAAAGAACGATTACCGGGAAAACATACGGCAAACCAAAGAAGTGAGCGATTACTGCCATGCCCTGGGAAACATATCCGTGGAGGGAGAGTTGGGTACGGTCTCCGGGATTGAGGATCAGGTGAAGGTAGCGGAAGATGAGGCGGCCTTGTGTGATCCGGAGCAGGCCGTTGAGTTCGTAGAACAGACCGGGATCGATATCTTTGCCCCTGCCATCGGAACCGCTCACGGGGTGTATAAGGCCAAAAATCCGAAGCTCGATTTTGACAGGCTGAAAGTCATCGCAGAGATCATCAACGGCAAGGAGCCCAGGGTCCCTCTGGTCATTCACGGGGGTACCGGCCTGCAGCCAGATGTGGTAAAGAAACTGGTCTCTCTCGGAGGTTCGAAATTCAATGTCTCCACCGACTTGAAGCACAGTCTGATTGATACCTCTTATTCCTACATGTCATCCCATCGAGAGGAGTACAATCCCGGAAAAATCGACATGGCCGTTAAGGAAGCTATTAAAGGTAGAATTAACTACTGGATCGACTTGTTGGGTTGTGCCGGAAAGGCATAGCAGCGGCAATTCTTCTACCGGGAGAGCATCGCTATGGAAACGTTGAAAGCCATTTTCTTCGATCAGGACGGGGTTATCATTGATACGGAAAAAGACGGTCACCGAGTCGCTTTTAATGCGGCGTTCAAAGCGTTTGGATATGATTTTCAGTGGGATGTGGACCGGTACCATAAACTCCTCCAGGTCGCCGGCGGCAAAGAGAGGATGCGGCACTATTTTCATGAGGAAGGGCTTTTCCAGGATCTGAGCAAGGAAGAGGAGGACGGATTCATCAAGGATCTCCACAAAAAGAAAACCGAGATATTCATCTCTCTTATTGAAACCGGAAAGCTTCCTTTGAGAGCGGGAATTCGAAGGCTAATGAAGGAAGGGATGGAGCAAAACCTTACCCTGGGGGTCTGCACAACAGCCAACGAGCGGTCCGCAAATGCCATCACCAAGGGAATTCTGAAGGAAATTGATTTCGCATTTGTGCTTGCGGGAGATGTGGTAAGCAAGAAAAAGCCGAATCCGGAGATTTATCTATTAGGTCTGGAAAAATCAGGCCTTCGCCCGCGGGAATGTGTGGTCATTGAAGATTCCAGAAACGGTATCCTTGCCGCAAAGACGGCAGGCTTGTACGTGGTGGCCACCACCAATGTCTATACGGAAAATGAAGATTTGAGCGATGCCGACATTATTGTGACTTCCCTTGGCGATCCGGCCGGCGAAAAAGGTGTTCTCAAGAAAGGGGATAACGCAAAGCTGCAATTTAATGGCGTTGTTCATGTGGACCAGCTGATAGCATATTTTTCGAACTGAACGATTCCTGCTCCATGAGGAGTTCCGCCGCCCATCGCACGCCATTCCCAACTACCGAGGGGCACGCGGTGCTGTGCCCTCCCGCTTCCTCAAAGGCCTGCTTGTCGGCGGAATCCAGAAGACTGAAGGGTCTCCCCATGACCTTTTCATGAATCTGTTCGCAGATGAGTGTCCCGTATTTTTCGATGAACTTCCGCGCCATTTTTTCGCCGAGACGAAATGCAAGTGCCCTTTTTCTCGCAGGATCGGCGATTTCGTTTAATTCCCGGCCATAGAGCTGGCTGAGGACCATCACGCCCCCGGTAAGCGCCCCGCAGTGTCCTTTGCAGGTGAGACCGACTCCGCCACCAAGGCCGCCGGCGGCACGGAACACATGGTCATTTCTCAAGTCCGGGAACACTTCGTATAGTGCCCCCACAGCACATTGTGCGCAGCCGTGATACTGTTTCTCAAACTCAAAACCCCGTTCATACGCCTTCTTTAAGAGTTCATCTTTATCGGTCATGATTCCCTCCCTATATTTATTGGACAACGCGAACCTACAGTCGCTGCGTCAAAATCTCTTTGATATCCTCTTGATCCATTTTCAGGGGGTGGTTTTTTAATCCCGTGCCGGCACAAATGGCGTCAAAGTGCCCTTCCTGTACACCATAGGCGGACAGGGAGGGCAACGCCAGGCTCCTTGTCAACCTTTCAAACTCCTGAATGCAAAAATGGATATAATAAGCGTCATCGCGGGTATGAGACCCGGCAAATAATTTTCCCATGCGTACATATTTTTGATAGGCCGGGTTGTGCGTCAACCCTTCAGCCAAAAGTCTGTCCGCTGTCCGCCTGTTGGTCGCCGCCATGAGCGTACCGCACACCACGCCGTGGGGAATTCCGAAAATGCTGCCTAATGGTTGGGCAAAACCGTGTATCAGCCCCAGGCCCGCACTGGCCAGAGTGATACCGGAAATGTAGGCCGCGTAGGCAATCTCTGACCGTGCTTCAAGGTTCTGACCATTTTGGTAGGCAATTTCCAGGAAATTATGGATCCTTCCAATGGCTTCAAAGGCTAGCACATCAGTAAAAGGATTCGTCTGGGTTGAGAGAAAAGACTCAACGAGCTGGGTGAACGCATCCATTCCGCTGGCAGCTGTCGTGGGAGGAGAACAACTCATGGTCAATTCCGGATCAACGACGGCAATATTGGGCACGTAATTGGCGTGGCGAAGGGATTTCTTAAACCCTTTGGGCCCTTTCTCGGTGATAACGGCATTCCGTGTCGCTTCACTGCCGGTACCGGCCGTGGTGGGAACGGCAATAAATGGGATTTTACCGCCGTCAGGACTGCGGTCTCCAACCCCCTCAAGGTAATTCCGGATGCTCCCACTCTGTTTGAGCATGCCGGAAATGGCTTTTCCCGCATCCATAACACTCCCGCCGCCAATGGAGACGACACAGCCCACTTCTTGCTCACGATAAAGATCTACCGCATCATCAATATCTTTGGGAGATGGCTCATGGCCGATCTTCAATACCCCTGAAAGCCGGTTTTTCGACTTCAACGTCTCAACCAATCGGCTGGCGGAAGAAATATTATCCAAAGTCCTTTTGCCGGTGATCAGCAAAACAGGCCCGGTATACCTGGCGGCCAGTTCAGGGATGGCACTGACACCGCCACAACCAAAAAACAGTTCAGGTATACTTGAAATGTGACAGTTTGCTATCATAGCTTGCTTCCATCAGTGAAAAGGAGAATCAATTTCCTCTGTTCATATAAACAAAATAATCTGTTTATTCAATCAATTTCATGCAATAAACGGATTTTATTTCGGAAATTGTTTGGTGGATAAAGGGCTCGTTCGTGCGAAACGATGAAAGTTGGAGATCACGCCTTTAAGGGAAATCTTGACCTGCCATTTGTTGCTATTCTATACTCGAGAGAAAGCAGCAATATCTGGTCAATGGGCTCAGGGAAAAAAGGTAGAAGAGAAGTGCCAAGCGTTAATCCTGTCATCGAAAGGCCGGGCTGTCAGGACTGATTCAGGGAGAGAATGAAAATGCACGAAGAAAAGACGGTTGTGGCCCCGGACGGCATGGAATTGTTTCACATCAAAGATCTCCCTCAAGACCCCAAGGCGATCATCGTTCTTGTCCATGGACTTGCGGAACACTGCGGAAGATATGACTACGTGGTCAGGAAACTGATCGACTTTGGTTATGGGGTATACCGGTTCGACAACCGCGGGCATGGCCGATCCGGGGGGAAAAGAGGGCATCTGGAAGATTTTCAACCATTCATCGATGATGCGGATCTGTTCGTGGAGCTGGCCCGAAAGGAAGCTCCGAGCCTCCCCCTTTTCATCCTGGGACATAGCATGGGGGGATTCATTGCGGCCGGATATGGGGCAAAGTATCCCGGAAAGCTTACCGGGCAGATCCTCTCAGGACCCGTGGTTATCGAACTGCCCATGGCTGATGCGCTGAAAGGGCTGGATGTAAAGAACGCGCCGGAAATGCCCATTCCCAACACCCATTCCAGTCTCATCTGCCGGGACCAGGGGGTGGTTAAGGACTATGAAAATGATCCGCTGGTGCTGAAAGAAACCACGCTCAAACTGCTCGTTACCATACTCTTGGATGGTGTGGCCTGGCTGCAAGAGCATCTGAAAAACTATACCTATCCCTGTCTCATCCTGCATGGGGGAGGCGATCAGATTGTGGACAAGGCCTCTTCGGAGTATCTTTACGAAAATATCTCCTCCAAGGACAAAACTCTGAAGATCTACAAGGACCTCTACCATGAAATTTTGAACGAAGCGGAGAAAGACGAAGTCCTTTCAGATATTCGCAAATGGATCGAGGAGAGGATTTGAAACCTCTTTCTGATTTATGATCTTTCCGGCCCGAAGGGTCAATCTATGGGTGATGCAGGGCAGCATTTCGTCTTCATGATGGGTCACGTAGATCAGATTCGTACGGGTATTCCGGCCGATATATTCTATGATTTCAAGGATCTTGTCTCTGTTGGCCCTATCCAGGCCGTCGCAGGGCTCATCCAGAAAAAGCAACAGCGGGGATTTTACCATGGCACGGGCGATAAGGGTTAGTTTCCGCTGACCGTAGGAAAGCCGATCAAAGGAATTCTCCCGCAGTTTCTCTATCCCGAGGGTCTTCATCCAGTGCATGGCCGTCTTCTTCTGATCCTCGCTGCAGGAGCGATACAGACCGATCGAGTCATGAAATCCCGAACAGACCACATCAAAAGCCTGAACCTCTTTACGGTATTTGGCCTGAAATTCCGTGGATACCACGCCTATCTGCTTCTTGATCTCCCAGATACTGACCCCATCGCCTTTCTTTCGGCCGAAGATACTGACGTCGTTGGAATAGGATTGTAGGTTGTCTCCCAGGAGGACCTTCAATACCGTGGACTTGCCAGCTCCGTTCTCCCCCAAAATCGCCCAGTTTTGGCCATCTCTAACACGCCAGTTGAAGGCATCCAGCACTACCGTATCGCCGTAGCACACGGTCACATCCCGCATGTCAATCAAGACGTCTCCCGTTTCCGGAGACAGGTTATCCGACTTCTGAACGTCCTCTTTGCCTGATGCCGGGGAAATATATCCTTCAGCAGAGAGAAGAGATCCGAGTCCGTCCTGTCCGTTATTCTTTCTTGCCGCAAAACGCAAGACATCCTCCTTGTTCCCCGCGGCACGGATTTTCCCGTTTTTCACATACAGGATATGCGTCATCCGGGGCAAAATCTCCTCGAAACGATGGGTAATCAAGACCACATTCATCCCGCCTTGTATGAGACGATCCAAATTTTCGGCGAAAACTTTCCGGGAGGAATCATCCAATCCGTTAAAGGGTTCATCCAGAATAAGGAGTTCCGGATCGTCCATCAAGGATTTGGCGATAAGGACCTTGCACAATTCCCCCGTGGAGAGGCCGCAAATGTCCCGGTCTAAAATATTCCCGATTCCCGTCTTGTTCGCCAGATGCTGAAGGCGTTCTTGCATCTCCTTTTCGGGATGATCGCTCTTTTTCAAGCCCCGGGCGATAACATCCCTTGCAGTGGTTATTTCATGGATTCTGCCGCTGAAGTCCCGAAAACCGGCTTCCAGTTCCTCCCTTTCAAAGAGTTCGCGAAACAATTCCGGAGAGACATACCCGACGGAATGTCTTCCAGAGGAGGGTCTGTTTCCTTTGGCGGGAGGAAAATGATGGATAACCGATCCCCTGACTACGGGGACCCCGCCGAAGAGGGCTTTCGCCAGGGTGGTCTTTCCAGATCCATTGGGACCCACGATGGCCCACTGTTCATCGGTTTTTATCTGCCAGGTGATATTCTGAAGATAGAGCGCGTCGTAGAGCCGGACCGAGATCTTATCCAGCGTTATGAGGGGTTGACCTGCCACGAACTGTTTTCTCCTGCCATTAAAATGAGGAATACTTTATCCAAGCCTATTCGAATGATTCGGATAGGGGCAGGGAAACCAGTCCTTCCTCTTTCCTTACATGTTTTATTCCAACATCTGATTCTACATCCGGGCCCACATCCGGATTACGACCCATTTGTTTCCCCCACCCTGGAAATCAGATTACCCATGCTGTCGAATTCCAGTTGCTCATCGTCCTCGCTGATGATTTGGTCTGTTTTGTCTTTAAGAAAATCAAGACACCCTATGGAGACCATAAGGGTTGTTAATTCCAAGGTGTTTTTGATGTGGACGATCCGCATATCTTCCAGATTGCAGGGTCTCAATGTGCTTAAGGCAGCGGAGAGGGCCTCTCGATCCGTCTTGAATGCGAAAGGTATTTTTCCGGATTCCGGGCAGCAGGCCGTCAGGCAGTTCACGAGAGTTGCCTGAAAGTCAATTTTATCCACCAAGCGTTTGGTCGTGAAGTCCGCCTGGCCGATACCCAGCGCGCTGCCTTCGCTTCCGTCGGTCAAATCCCTGACAAAAATCCGGGTCACCTTCGGCCATGGACGCTCCGCCCCGTAGGCGCATACATCGCGGCCCACCACACAGGGATCAATTCCTTCGCCGCTGATGTCTTTCCCCATTTCGTCCACGATGAGCAGGTCGATTTCATCGACGGGCAGGGTGGGCAGCCACGCTCGCGCGGTCTTAAGGAGCTCGCTTTCAACAGACTCAATTTCCGCGGGAAGGGCTATCTTTACCCGGGCTGTTTCGTGGGCCTGATTTTCAAGCAGACAAACCCCGAAAAGCATCGGGCTCCTTTCTAATAACGCCTTGCCGGCGGAGCTGATAATTTCGTATTGCGATCGGATAACCGCGAGGCGATGATAGTGTTCCGCCCCAATCTGGTTGCCCAGACCGATAGCCATCATCTTGACGATGCCGCTTTCCGTGGGACCAATGAAATTGGTGTGGGGTTTGACCCGGTTGATGAGGACGATCCCGTCGGCTTCACAGGCAAGCCTGTCAAGAAACAAAGGGATGCCGTTTACTTCCCCCATGGGAGTAACTTCCATGGTAGCCCTTACCGGAACGCCCACACTCTCCTCTGTAATTCCCCGCAGACGCAGCACTTCCGTCTGCCCCGTGGCCGTGGCCCCGCCGTGGGAACCCATGGCCGGTGTAACAAATGGATCGTAACCGGCCTCTTTCAGTCTGGCGGCAACAGCCCGGACGACGATGGCCAGATTGGAGATTCCCCGGCTGCCTACGCCTATGGCCACCTTCGATCCCGGAGACAGGTCCAGGCGACCTTTGATTCGGATCCATTCCCGCTCTATTTCGGCTAATGCATCCACAGCGGGGGCACTGTCGAATTGCTGCCGAACCATCCGCATCCCGGGGAGTTTCAATTCAGTTCCGGAATAATAATTCATATGGCTTCCTCCCGGTACATTCTTTTCCAAGCGCCTATTCCGCCTCTTCCAAGAGCTCGTTTAAGAACTGTGTTGTTGTGAGGATCCTGAATTTCTGCGCCCTCAGTTTCGCATTATTGAGATTGTGCACGCAGGAATTGCATTCCGTCAGTACGATCTCGGCGCCGATCTCTTCCACTTCCTCCAGACGTCTGCGAGCCATTTCAATGGAATTTTTGGCAAAGGCGCCCCGTACGCCGCCACCGGCGCCGCAACAGAGGGCATTGGCCCGGTTATGCCGCATTTCCCTGAAGTTAGGCGCAATTTTGCCGATGATTTCCCGCGGTTCGTTATAAATACCGCAATGTCTTCCCAGATCGCAGGGATCGTGGTAGGTGACCACCTTGTCCGTTTTGACGCCCAGATCAAAATCCTTGAGGAACTGGCTCACGTGGATGATATTGAGCCCCGCATCTTTCAGAGCTCTGTATTGGGGCTTGTTGTTGAAGGTCCTTGAACAGTAGGGGCATCCGGTAATCACCGTTTTTGCCCCCGTGGCAAGAATAAGATCTATATTCTTCCGGGCCAGCGTTTCATTGATCTGGAATCCCACATCCTCCAGTGCGCCGCTGCAGCAGACTTCATCGATGAGGGTGTAGTCGACTTTCAGATGATCCAGAACATCCAGGGTCGCCAAGGTGGCTTCATCTTCCCGGTAGGAACCCACGCATCCGATAAAGAAGACGATTTCGGCCTTCTTGTTCCGCTCCCTTTCAAAATCCTCCGGTTCGTCTTCTCCGTAGATATTGGTATGCTCCTGTAGAACCCGGTGCATTCCCTCGAAAGCGGGGTGACAGGTTCCCCTGTGAACCATGTCTCTTCGCACCGCCTTTATGATCTCCGGCGGGTTCACGCCCGACGGGCACTGATTGGCGCAACTGGCGCAGGTCGTGCACTGAAAAAGGCTTTCTATCAGCTCATCGTTTAATGGGATGTTTCCGTCCATAACCTCTTTTAGAATCAACATCTTTCCCCTGGCATTCAAGGCCGGCCGTTTGGTGAGCCCGAAAACCGGGCAAACGGCCCGGCAAAATCCACAGCTTGAACACTTGAGGACTTGGTCCCGGAACTTTTCTTCAAATTCGTACTTCTCTTTCATTACGCCTCCAGACCCATTTTTCCGGGGTTGAGAATATTACTTGGATCGAACACCCTCTTTATGGAACGCATGACATCCATACTGATTGCATCGTGCTCCATGCCCATAAACGGTATCTTGGCCAAGCCGATGCCATGTTCTCCCGTCAGCGTACCACCCAGCTCGATGACCTTTTCAAACAGTTCCCTGGATGCTTCTTCAACCCGTTTGACCTCGTCGGGGTTGGTGCCGTCAAAACTGACTACCGGGTGGAGATTTCCGTCGCCGGCATGTCCCACGGTCGGAATTTTAAGATCATATTTTTTCGCAAGGTCGGCAATGGCCCGGAGCATTTCCGGCACCTTGCTCATGGGAACCGCCAAGTCTTCTACAACGAGATTGTTGCTGATGCGGGCCATGACCCCATAAGCCGATTTTCGGGCCGCCCACAGGGCCGCGGCTCCTCCGCTCTGATCCGCATGCTTGATGGAGTCGGCATGGTTTTTATGAAAGATGTCAACAATTTGTTTCATCTGAAACTCGGTTTCCTCTTTGGTGTGACCGTCCGTTTCGGCTACCAGCATCGCCTCCACCACGGGCAGTCCCATGTCCGTATTTTCATTGATGGCAACCAGAGACTGCTTATCAACAATCTCAAGGGCGCTGGGGATGATGCCCGAATGCATGATCTCACTGATGGCCCGTCCCGCATCCTCAAGGATTTTAAAGGTGGCCATGGCCGTGGACGTCATGGGCGGCTTCGGGTTCACCTTAAAAGTGATTTCGGTAATTACGCCAAGGGTCCCTTCGGAACCCACAAAAAGTCTGGTTAAATCGTAACCGGAAACACTCTTCATACACTTGGAGCCGGTATGCAGAATGCGACCATCGGGAAGAACCACCTCCAAGGCCAGTACGTAGTCTTTTGTGGTGCCGTATTTGGCGCCTTTGATGCCGCCGGCGTTCGTGGCCACATTGCCTCCCAGGGTGCAGACGGAACCGCTGGCCGGATCAGGGGGAAAAAAGAAACCGTAGGGGGCCAGGGCTCGGTCCAGGTCGGCATAAACGACCCCCGGCTGAACCACGGCCAGGCGGTCTTCGATGTGGATGCCGATGATTTTGTCCATACGCCCCAGATCAAGTATGACTCCGCCCTGTTCCGGCACTGCCAGACCAGCGAGAGAAGTGCCGGCCCCCCTTGGAACAACTGGGAATTTTTCATGTGTCGCCAGTTTCATGATGGCGGATACCTGTTCCGTTGTGACCGGCCACACGGCCGCTTCAGGTCTGTGCCAATGCTCCGATGCATCTTTTGAATAGGCGATGAGGTCGATGAGCGAATCGGTGAAATTCTCCTCGCCCACAATATCCTTCAGAGATTGTTTAATTGCCGTGTCCATGGATCTCTCCATTAATGTCTCGAATGAAATTTTCTTTCCGGGTATCTGAGCTTTCACTCAGAGGCTACATATCACAAACCTGTTCTTTTATCCAGTACTCACAGTATTCCGGTTCTTGAAAGGTGAAGATCCGTACCGAAACCACAAAGAACACGAGGAATTAAAACCACTGTATTCCGTCGTGTTCTTTGCCTTCTTTTATGCCAAAATCAGTCTTATCGTATCTTATTCAAAAACAATGGCCGGAATGGCTTCCTGAGCCTGTATTTTGCTGCCAGAGAATTTGAATAGGATACGTCTGATCTTCTCATCTCGCCTAAGACTCAGTCGTTGCCTCTCACACTTTCGGCAATCTCCATGAACTCCCCTTCGGTAAGGACCCTTTTCAGGTCGTGAGATCTGAGTTTCACTGCTCGCAAGGACTTTGAGGGCTTCCTCTTCGCCTAATTCCAGCCCCAGTTTTTCGCACCATATCCAGACATTGTCCAGGCCGCTTTTTTTTCCCATGAGGATTTTCGGATTTTCACGACCCACAAAGGCAGGGTTCACTGGATACATAATAGTGGGGTCATCGCCGTATGCGTTTCGGAACCATCCGGTAACAATCCCCGATTCAACGCTGTAGGCGCCATCCCCGATGAAAGGTCTGGAGGAGGGGATATCGGTTCCGGAAAGCTTCCGAACCAGTTGGGAAAGCTCATTCATCTTGGAAAAATCAATGCCCACATCAATGCCGTACATGGTCAAAAGCGCCATGACCGTCTCTTCCATGGGTGTATTCCCGGCACGTTCTCCGATACCGAGAACAGTAGAATGAATCACTTCGCCACCCGCCAGGAGAGCATTGATGGTATTGGCCACTCCCAGACCGAAATCAGAATGAAAGTGGATCTCGAGGGGTTTGGATATCCTTTCCTTCACTCTTTTAGTGAAGTAGGTTGCGGCCTGGGGGTTGAGGGCGCCGAAGGTATCCACCAGGGTAAAAGCATCCATATGTCCTTCGGCGGCCACTTTTTCCACCAGATTGAGCAGCCAGTTCATATCGGATCTGGTGGCGTCAATGGTGAAGAACACCGTATAGAGTCCCTGCGCCTTGGCAAAGCTCGTGGCCTTTATGGAAAGGTCGATGGCCTTTTCCATGGGCCATTTGTACCCCTTTTCAATAAGATGCTCACTGGAAGGGATTTCAATGACAATGCCATCCACTCCGCAGTCCGCCGCCAACTTCACATCCTGCACCATGCAACGGCAAAAGCAGAAGATCTCCGAGTTTAGGTTCCGCTTTACGATTTCCCGAATGGCCTCCTCATCTCGGGGCGATACCGCCGGCATCCCGGCTTCGATGCGATGAACGCCCACTTCCGACAACTTTTCAGCGATTCGAATCTTATCGTCTTTAGAAAAGATCACTCCCGCCTGCTGTTCTCCGTCCCGAAGGGTGACATCATGGATCTTTACCTTCTCGGGGACAATGAAATCCTTCCTGACTTCATCGAGGTAATTCCAGGGGCTGACAAACCAATTATCTGATTTCCATGGCGAATTATTCAAAATGTACGTCCTCCTTTTATTAAATAAACATTAACACCCTCTCAATCAAATATATTCTGACGGAGGTTGTCAAGCCGAATTCGATAAAGTACACTGAGCACTCTTAAAAAGAAGCCGCTGGTAATTTGCAGCGACAAAGGGCTCTATCCCGCACGCCCGCCTGAAACCTGAACGCGGCGGTATTGGATTATCAAAAAGAAGGAGTGGATGCATGAAAAATAAGAGACCCGATGCACAAACCGAAGCGCTCTTAAAACGCCTGGCCGAAAGGGGCGCTCCCCCGATCACGGAACTCACCCCCGAGGAAGCCAGGACAGCACGAAATCCCCTCTTTGTGGAACTGGGTGGTCCGGGGGAAGACGTAGCCGATGCGCGGGACCGACGCATTCCTGGCCCGAAGGGTGAAATTCCCATTCGCATCTACACGCCCGAAGGTGCCGGCGAATTTCCTGTCCTCGTTTATTTTCACGGCGGAGGCTGGGTCATCGGGAATCTGGATACCCACGATAGTCTTTGCCGGGCACTTGCCAATGCGGTCTCCTGTATCGTGGTGGCGGTGGACTACCGATTGTCGCCCGAAAACAAGTTCCCGGCCCCTTTGGAAGATTGCTATGCAGCGACCAGATGGGTGGCCGGGCATGCCGGAGAATTCTGCGGAGACAGCACCCGCATTGCCGTGGGAGGAGACAGCGCAGGAGGAAACATGGCAACGGCGGTGTGCCTCATGGCCAGGGAAAAGGGAGGGGCTTCCCTCCTGCACCAGTTGCTTATCTATCCGGTCGTAGACCTTTATACTATGAATACCGCTTCTTATTGCGATCACGGGGAAGGGTATCTGCTGACGGCCGCGGGAATGTTCTATTATCGGGATCACTATCTGCCAAACGAGGAGGCGCGGAGAAATTCTTATGCCTCGCCACTATTTGAGAAAGATCTGAGCCGTCTCCCCTCGGCCACCGTGGTTATCCCCCGGCTGGATGTCCTCGCCGATGAGGGAACGGCCTACGCCGAAAGGCTGAAAGAGGCCGGTGTGCCGGTCGCCTGTCTTTTCTATGATCAAATGATCCATGCCTTCCTGAACTTCCTGGCCGATGTCCCCATGGCCAAAAAGGCCATTTCGGATGTGGGTTCCCATCTCAAAAAGGCCTTCGAGCGGACCTGAAAAGCCGGGAGCCGCAAACGCGTGGGCGACGTCTTCTTTGAAGATGCTGACGATCAAACCTTGATTTAATTTAATCCGACCCGGAAGACGCATCCGTAAAAACAACGGAGGCAAAACCGACGGCGGATTGGGTGGGCGCTTCATGCCAGATCTCGTAGCCCAATACCGTGCCCCGGCATCCTGGCAATACCTCCAGCAGGCAGGCCAGGGCGGAAAATCCGCAGACGTGGTATCGGTCCCCGACCCTTTCCGACTCCTTCCAGAATTGGCCCGCATCCATCTCGGATAGATGTTTCAGCAATAGCTGGTCGTGTTCCCGGGATTGGTCTTCCATGGCCCTGGCCGTCCTTTCATGGCCGAACTTGGGTCCGGTATGGGAAAAATCGACGCCTGCCACCAGGAGTGTGTCCTGGCCCGGTTCCTCAAGGATCTCCTCAAGGGTTTTCAGAAAAGGTCTCGCCCGTTCCAGAAAGGCCTGTCGATTGTAAGCGACAAGATCCCGAAGGGAGCCACAGAGGATGGGAATCAAGGTAAAATCCATCTCTTTCAAGACGTACTGCAAAAAGATGACTTGAAACTCGATGGAATGCTCCGACCGGTGAATAAAATCATTGGGAGCCACCATCCCTTCCCCGGCTCTCTTCAGGCATGTGACGGCCTCTACGTCGCTCTTGATAACGCCTAAAGGGGTTTCGAAATCCTTGTCCGTCAGGGAAAAAAGGCCCTCCTGAAGCTGATGTCCCGTCCCCAAGACCACCACCCGTGTGGGTGTCGCATCCCGCAGCATGCCATAGGACTGTGCATAGGGTTTGTGCCCCACATGAAGATCGATGTGAGGGGCCACCAATGCCCGGACTTTCCCCGAAGGGACTAAAGCGTCTGTCAATGAAATCGGCGATTCGGCCATAATGTCTTTTAGGTGATCCCTTAATTTCGCGGGCCGGTCCGGATAACTTTTTCCGCTGTGGGAAGCGGGCCTGATCCGCTTTTTCGCAAAATCGGAAACGATTTGATCCCGCGCCGACCGAAACGCTTCCGAATCCAGAAGATATGCGACGTCCAGGTTGTTCAACAAACCTGAAATTTCGTCGGAACCCACAAGAACACCGCCCTGCTGCTGCATGAAAACCGCCTGCAAATCCCTTATGGTACGGCTCCCGTCCAGAAGCGTCATGAATTGGTACAAAGGGATCCCCAATGCGGTACCTTCCGGAGACAGCCCCAGGTGGTCCCTCACCAGGACAAACTCCTGCCCGCCATCACGTACCGGGAAAAACTCCAGGTCGTTTCTCGCCTTTGGACATCTTTCCATTACACACCTCAATAAAGACGCAAAACGGCTATCTCTCCAATTCTTCCCTGACGGCCCGTGCCAGTTTTTCCAGGGTAAGCGGTTTTTTCAGGTATTTACCGGCGCCCAGCATCTGGACTTTTTTCACTTTGCTTGTTTCGGCAAATCCGCTGACAACGATCGCCTTTTGATGGGGACGGATCTTTTTGATCCTCTCATAGGTTTCGAGTCCGTTGATGCCTGGATCCATAATCATGTCCAGCAATACCAAATCCACGGAATTGTCTTTCAGATATTCAACGGCTTCCTCTCCACTGGAAACGGCCTTTGGCTTATACCCCAGTACATCCAACATTTTGGAAGATATCTCTCTTTGGTTATCCTCATCATCAACGATCAAGATCGTTTCGCCTTTTCCTTCAAGGTTCTTCGTGGGCGTGGAAAGATCCTTGCTGGATATTTCCATCCTCGTTATGGGAAAGTACAGCTCGAATGTTGTTCCGCTTTCGCTGCTCTTTACGTCGATATAGCCTTGATGATCCTGTACCACGTTCCAGACCACGGCCAACCCTAAACCGGTACCGCTTCTGCCCATGACCTTCTTGGTATAAAACGGCTCGAATATCCTTTCGAGGTCATCCGGAGAGATGCCAGAGCCGTCATCCGACACCCCGAGGACAACGTATTCACCCATTTTCACGTCATCATACCTCTTAAAGGGTCGGTCCACATAACAATTCTTGGTCGATATGGCGACGTTCCCGGTTCCCTTGACGGCCTCGCACGCATTTGAAACCAGGTTCATGATGGCCTTTCTTATATGCACATCGCTTCCGTTAACATGAAACAGGTCCTTTTCAAGGTCCATGTTAATTCCAACGGTTTGATGAAACCGCACGAGCTGCTTAAATTCGGGCGAATCCAAATAATCATTGATCAGATCGTTCAGATTCAGGGGTTCTTTGGGAGTGGCCACGCCTCTTGCCACCGTCAATAGATCCTGAACGATCGCAACCGCGCGTTTTCCGGACGCCTCCATGGTCCTGATCGGTTTTATGAGTTTACTGTCTTCGGGCAAATCCATCAGAATCAATTCCGGATAACTGACGATTCCGGACAGAACGTTATTCAGATCATGGGCCACTCCCCCCGCCAGCAGTCCGAGAGATTCCATCTTTTTGGATCTGGCAAGTTTTTCTTCGCTCCGCCGCAACGCTTCTTCGGCCCGTTTCTTGTCCGTGATGTCCAAAATGACGGAGTGGGTGGCGGGCGCATCGTTATAGTCGATAGCTGAGGAGTGGATTTCAACCCATCTGATGCCTTTGGTCTTATGCAAAATCCGATACTCGACTGTGGCTGGAAGTTCTTTTCCTTCAAGACGATCCCTGAAATTTCGAAAACATCGATCCCGGTCTTCGGGATGTATCAGCGCCGAGAGTTGTTTCCCCTCAAAACCTTCCATCTCCTTCCGCGTGTATCCGGTAATGGCTTCCATCGGCTTGCTGACAAAGCGTAATCTTATTGGATTGTCCTGGGTAATCACCAATCCCTGGTAGGATTGTTCCACCAGAAGCCGGTATTGTTTTTCGCTCTCTCTGAGTGCCCCCTCCGCCCGTGTACGTTCCAGTATCTCAAGCTCCAGCAACCGGTTCTTGTTCTCAAGCTCTCCGGTTCTTTCTTTGACTTGTTGGTCAAGGGACGCGTAATTCTTCTTCAATTTATCGGAGAGGGTATTGAAGCTGAAAACCAGATCGGAAATCTCATCCCTGCCTTTAATCCGGATAGGTTCAATATTGGAGTAGTCTTCCTGCCGGGCCGCGTTTGCAAAATGCCTTGATATCATGGTCAGTCGATTGGTTATGGTGAACCTGATGGTAAAAAGAACGGCAAAGAAGAAAAGGAGCAGCATCAAACCCCCGACGAGAAAAATCGGAATGGATTCCGACCACAATTTTTGAGAAATCTTCTCCGTTGGGATGGCGACGGTATCAGAGCCGATAATTTCGTTCATGGGCCTGTGAAACCCGGCAGTGGCTCCGTATCTTTCCAACAGAGAGGCGGGGGCATCCTTGGGATCCCCATGACAACGAAGACACTCTTGTTTCATTCGCCGTGCGCTGAATTTGGCCATGTAGGGCTTTCCATCAATAATGATTTCTCCTTCCCATTTTTCCACATGAGGATGCTTATTCAAATATTCAATCACCTTGAGCTCTTCGGGACCGGCCTGGTTGAGAGGATTTCTGGGATTATCCGATGAAAATTTCAGGATATAGGCGGGAAACGAACCCCTTACATCCTCAAATATGGAACGAGCCACATACGATGTGGACATGACTTCCGGAATGAACTCATTTTCACCCAAAATTTTGTACATCAAGGGCCGGATTTTGTGGCCCACATATTTGCGAATGGCGAGATCAAATTTCAGCGCCATCGACGTTTGCTGCTCCACGACTTCTCTGATGCGCCTGTTGGTCAATGTATAGGCTTGATAGAGAAGGAAAGCGGTAAAAAGAAGGGTTACGATTCCAATCGAAAGCGTTAACTTGGAAGCTATCCTTTTCATTTGCTTGCCTCATTTGTCAGAAGATGTTCTTAGATGCATTGCCGCCTCCTTTTGATAACAAGTTGATAAGAAGCGCCAACATAATTCTGTATCATATCCGCGCATGCTGTCAAGGTTGGCGTATCCATGTTTCATTTCTTATCCTGAAAATCCAAGGAATGGACATGGGAAATGCGCCTTTTGCGCACGCGTTTCATCAGAATTCTTGGTGCAATATAGCGAAAGGGGTTGAGACGGAAAGATGGCCGGAACTTACAGGAGGAGGGTTTATAGTGATATCCTATGATTTCATGGAGGTTCGAAAAGCACCATTTTGCATGTGAAATAAGGTAGGTAAGTCATGGAAAGTCCGGCATCTCAGGCCGAATCCGGGCGCTTCCAATGGTGGGGCAGTTTTCGGATCTCTCCCCGTTCCAATCATGGCCTGCAGGGCATCGAGGACATCCGGCAGGATGCGCCGTTGACGATTCGCATTGCTTGGCTCTCCGAGATCGAGCCCTTATTTTTCCCGCAGTTTAGACTCGAGCGTTTCCTCAATCCGCTGTAACCGTTCCTCATTTTCCACTTTCCGTCCCAACAGATCCCGAACGTAGAAGACATCCGCGACCTGATCCCCTTTTGTGGCGATTTTCGCGATCCGGATATCCAGTTCGAAATCGAAAAGGGCCTTCGTGATCCTGTAGAGCAGGCCCACGCGATCATCCGCGAAGACCTCGATCAGCGTGAAAAAATCGGAAGATCGGTTATCCACGACCACCTTTGGCGGAAGAGAAGGCTTGGTGTTCACGACGGTCAGGATGGAAGGGGTTGCCTTCTCCTTAATTCTGGCTTCGAGAGAGAGTTTTCCCTCTGCGATTTCCTTGAAATCGCGCTTCACCCTCTCCCAGATTTCCTTTGACCGATAACGATCGGGAGGGGCCGTGACCTTGAAGATGTCCACGGCGGTCCCATCCTGCCAGGTATAAATGTTGGCGGAGAAAATATTGATGTTGTGGAGCGCCAGCACGCCTGCAAACGCGGAGAAAAGTCCCGGCCTGTCCTGGGAAACGAAGGTGATTTCAAAACAGCTTTCCATCTCATTTTCCTGGATCTCCATAAGAAATGAGCGTTCTTTGTCTTGCCGTCTTTCTTTTCCGAGATGGTCGGCCATCTCGATATGTTTGGTGATTTCGGAGGGTTTGCAGTTCAGGAGGTATCTTGGCGACAGGATGGACAAAAACGCTTCCGGATCGACGTCTCCTTCAAGTTCGGGCATTTGCTTCCGCACCGCCGCAAGGGTCTTTTCCACCTTTCGGGAGGCATCTTCGGTGGCCAGTTCCCCCCTTTCAAGCATATTCAGCACCTTGAAAAAGAGCTCCTGAACAAGGTTCTCTATCCAGGTGTTCCAGGCCCTTGGCCCGGTAGCCCTGGAATCGGCCCAGGTTAACAGATAGAGCATTTTCAGCCGTTCCGGATCCCCAACGGTTCTGGCGCACTGGACCACCACTTTTTCATCTCCCAGGTCCCTCCGGGTGGCGGTTTCCTTGAGAAGAAGATGGTTTTCGATCAGAAACAGGATCTTTTCAGAGGCCATCTCTTCGTAATGCATCCTTTTGAGAATGCCCCTCGCTATGGTCACCCCCTTTCGCGCATGGTCATTTGCGATCTTGCCCAGATCGTGGAGTAAACCGGCCAGGAAAAGGGGTTCCGGATCAAGAAGTTCTGAAAAGATGTCCAGAAGCAACATATCCTTTTCGTTGCCCGGAGACTTCAGATAACGGACCGTCTCCAGGGAATGTCTTCCCACGGGATAGATGTGGTAAGCATCGAATTGAACGCGGTCTCTGATATGCTGGAATTCAGGGATGAAGGCCTCCAGAAATCCCACTTCAAACATCTTATCCAGAGACTCGAAAGCACGTGTACTGTTTAGAATGGACCGGAAAAGTTTCACATTTTCAGGGAACTCCCTGAAGGCATCGTCCACAAGAAAGAGAAATTCGCGGATCAACCTCCCTGCTTCCATGGACAAAGGGCGTCCGGAACGGGCCGATTCCTCGAAAACGGCCAGAAGAAGGGAGGGGTTTGAAAGGATGGCTGTCGCCGAATCAAACCCGATTTCGCCCATGTGAACATGAAGACCGTTCACTTGGGTGGTCTCCAACTCTTTTCCGGACACGGTTTTGTCGGAGAAATAGGAAGTCATGAATGAGCGGTTCAGCGATTTGATCGTGGCCATGGCGCTGTGCAGCTTGCCCATGAACTGTTCCACGGCCAAAAAAGAACCCTTGTCTTGAAACCCCAGTTTTTCCGCCATTTTCTTTTGAAATTCAAAGCCCAGCCGGTCGTTCTTCCTGCCGGCCAGATGGTGGAGGGTGTTTCGAACGAGCCAGATAAAATGAAGGCTCTCCCGCAGTTCCCGGTATTCGTTGTGGGAAAGCTTTCCCTGGTATTCCAGATCCCTGGGCGACCGCAGACCGAAAGAGGCGCCTGCCGACCAGAGGATCTGGTGGTAGTCCCGCAAGCCTCCGATTCCATCCTTGAGATTGGGCTCGAGGAGATAACTGGCGTCTCCAAAGGTCTCCTTGCGAACCTGGTGATTGTCTTCCAGCCACCGGATAAACGCCACCGCCCTTTTCGTGATGACCTTCTTATAAAGGTTTTCCATGAGGGTCAGATAGGTGGGTGAATCTCCACACAGAAACCGGGCATCCATCAAGGAGGTAAGCACTTCAAAATCATCCCGGCAAAGGGAGAGGCAGTCCCGCAGACTGCGCACCCCGTACCCCAGATCAACGCCCAGATCCCAGAGTGGATAGAAGAAATCCGTCGACAAATCCTTGGCCAAGGCCGGAATCTTTGATTTGAAAAGGATAAGGACATCGATGTCCGAATGGAGATTCAACTCCTTTCTCCCGTAGCCTCCCACGGCAAGAACCGCAAAATTCATCTTTTTCTTGAACAGAAGGTGCCCCACTTTCGTATCCTGATGGCATCTCCTGAAGTAGGCGTCAAAACTCTCACAATGGTCTTCCTGAAACGTTCGGGAGACTTTTCCTTCATCAAATCGGGAAAGCAGACGCCATTTGGATGCCTCCAGTTCTTCGGAAGCGGGTGTCCTTGTCAGGGTGCGGTCGCCGGAGTGCGCCGGTGTCGCCATTAGATGGCCTCCTTCCCCATTTCTCCGGTACGTATCCGGATCACTTCTTCCACGGGCAGGATAAATATTTTGCCGTCTCCGATCTGACCGGTTCTCCCTTTTTCCTGAATAATCTTTACCGCTTCAGGAATCATATCGGAGTCCATGACCACTTCAATCTTGATCTTTGACACAAAATCCACCTGGTATTCGGCCCCCCGGTAGACCTCCTTGTGCCCCCGCTGACGTCCGAATCCCTTGACCTCGCTGACGGTCAATCCTTTCACCCCCAGGAGAGAGAGGCCGTCTTTCACATCATCCAGTTTGAATGGTTTAATGATCGCTTCTATTTTTTTCATCAGTCTCCTCCTCTTCAGTTGTGGTCCCTTTTCACTCCTCATTTAATAGCTGTAACCGGTTTCATTGTGAACCGTAATGTCCATCCCCCGTATTTCTTCTTCGTCCGAAATCCTCAAGCCCATCACCGCATCAACAAACTTCAGGATAATGCAGGTCATGACAAAAGCAAAGACCATGGTTGCCGCAACAGAGATGAATTGTATCCATAGTTGTGCGGGATTTCCGAAAAACAGTCCGTTGGCGCCGGCAGGGTTGATCTCCGTGCAAGCGAACAAGCCGGTGGCCAGAGCGCCCCAGGTTCCTCCTACACCATGGACTCCTACTACATCCAGTGCGTCATCATACCCCAAGCGGGCCTTCAGGAGAACCCCTCCGTAACAGAAGGCGCCTCCCAAAAACCCTATGATGATGGACGACATGGGCCCGACAAAACCGGACGCAGGAGTAATGGCCACAAGACCGGCCACGGCGCCGGAGGCCACACCCAGGGTGGTAGGTTTTCCCCTGTGAATCCATTCAAAGATAATCCAGGAAACGGCTGCCGCGGCCGATGCCAGGTGAGTGACCACAAAGGCGTTGGCCGCAAGCCCGTTTGATGCAAGGGCGCTGCCTGCATTGAAACCGAACCATCCGAACCACAGCAGACCGGCGCCTGTAAGCGTCATGGGGAGATTATGGGGAATGAATGCCGTTGTCCCGTACCCTTTCCTCTTTCCTATGAGAATGGCGGCCGCCAGGGCCGAGATGCCCGAACTGATATGAACCACCGTCCCCCCGGCAAAATCCAGGGCGCCCATGCCTCCCATCCAGCCGCCGACCCCCCAGACCCAGTGGCACAGGGGATTGTAAACAAAAGTGGCCCAGAGAAGGGTAAACAGGATAAAAGCACCGAATTTCATGCGCTCGGCAAAGGCTCCCACAATCAGCGCCGGCGTAATGATGGCAAACATGCATTGAAAGATCATGAACGCCAGGTGAGGGATGGTGCTTCCATAGTCAGGACTGGGCGTCATTCCAACGCCTTTCAAGCCTAACATTGTCAGTCCCCCGATAATGCCACCATGATCCGGCCCGAAAGCCATCGTGTACCCCCAGAGGCTCCATTCCACGGAAATGATTCCCAAAATAATAAAGCACTGCATGAGAACACTCAGGATGTTCTTGCTTCGAACCATGCCCCCATAGAAAAGGGCAAGCCCCGGGGTCATGAGCATAACAAGCGCGGCTGAAATGAGTACAAAAGCGGTATCTGCGGCATTCATAGATTTACTCCTCCTTATTGGTTTTTTAAAGAAAGGATGCAAACCGTATGCCATGTTGGGAAAATCGTATATTATCTTTTTATTACAAATAGTTACTATGCAACATGCAACCGCCGCCTGCAATACAAAATCGTACAATCGTAGGTTGTTCATACAAAATTGTATCGTATCCGATTCAGGTTTCTTGGGCTCACATGGAGAAATAGAAGAAATTGAACCGCCAAGGCGGGAAGGACGCGAAGGGGGTTTTGGTTTTTCCGGATCGGGGTGGGACCGATCGGGAAAAGGAAGCGCTTTGGGAGGTGGCTGCTGGGGCTTGGGGTAATGGTACAATCAATATTTCTTATGATTATAGAAAACAGTAACCATGCAGTTTCGTTTAAGGATGCCGATGCCACGATAAAACTTCACCTGAATTCGATTCATTTACGAGTATCGGGCTTAAAAGTGGTCCCTCCTTTTGGCATAGCGGGTAAGCATGCCGATGGCCTTGATGCAAGTTTCCGGTTCTCTGAAAACCGGAAACCCGAAATCTTCGAGCTTTTTTGCCATAGCCGCCGTGTTCGACGCATTGGGTCCGTAAACCCAAGTTACCACGGGTTTCCGGGCATACGCTCTCATCTCTTCATAGGCATCCAGGTAGGCGCCGGTATTCTTGCCTAGAGCATCCGCCCAGATTACGTTGAAAAGGGAGTCCACGTTGTCGTCGGCCAGCACCGCCCTGAGAATGCGGCTATAAAACATGCCAAAATCTTTCACGGTCGGGATCATGGGTCCCAGATCAACCGGATTTTGTCCGAGGTCTTCAGAAATTTCTTTAAAAATCTCTCTGCTTGTCGCGCTGAATTCCGAGAGCACCAGATCATACCCGGCCCCCTCATCCACAGCCAGGACGCCCACCCCCCCCGTAAAACTTACCACGCCGACCCGATTTCCAGAAGGAAGGGGTTGGGAAGCAAAGACCTTGGGCAATTCAAACAGCTCGCTGAATTTGTCGATCCTCAAAAGACCGGCCTGACTGCACGCAGCACCGAATATGGCGTCATCCACGGCAAGGGACCCGGTATGGGAAGCGGATGCCTGCGCGCCGGCGCTTGTTTTGCCCACCTTCAGAGCCAGGATCGGCTTCTTGCGCGATACCCTGCGGGCAACTTCCAGAAACCGCTTTCCATTCTTGATGCTTTCCAGGTAGATGCTGATCACGGCGGTTGAATCATCGTTTTCGAGGTATTCCAGCAGATCGCACTCATCCACATCGCACTTGTTTCCGAGATCACAGATCTTATTTATCCCGAATCCCAGATCCGGATAGGAATAGGCCTGGGGGTTGATCATGCCGGTCTGGGAGCAGATGGTAATCGGCCCCTTTTCGAGCCGGTAATACCCCGCATCGTAGGGACAGGGGTTCAACCCGTTTGCAGTGTTGATAATTCCGGCGGTATTCGGGCCGATAATGCGGACGCCACAGCTTCTTGCCGCCTCCACCAGCTCTCTTTGCAATCGAGCGCCACTTTCATCTTTTTCGGCAAAACCGTCGGCCACCACCACAACCGAACGGATGCGGTTCCGGCCGCATTCCTCTATAATCCCCAGCACGTTCCGGGCGTTGATCATCACAAGAGCCAGATCCACCTGCTCCGGAATATCGCTGAGGGAAGGATATACCTTCAATTGAAGCACTTCCCGGTATCCGGGATTCACGGGGAAGATTTTCCCTTCATATCCTGCTTCTATAAGGGATTTTACCACCACGTACCCCCCAAAGCCCCCCTCCCTGAAGGAGCCGATCACGGCAATGCTTTCGGGTTCAAAAAATAGGTCCAGGGCTGTTCTTTTTAATTCGTCGGGATTCATTTTGTCCTCACGGGTTTATGCATTCCCACGTTGGAGCGCGGGGACGAGAAATGGTTCAGTGCTTATCACGAAATCTCCGCGGGTCCATTAGGCTATTTACAATAACGCAACGGCTGTGTTACTTTTTGCCTTCTACTCTTTTTTGACGGATATTTCAATTTCATTACACATCTTCAGGAAAATGCAAGGAGTGCTATTCTGATGGCAGACAAAAAGCATATCCCCCTGGGCGTTGGTTTTTATCCGGACTGGTTTTACAAGCATTACGGCATCTCCTTTGGAAAAGAATACTATTATGATCCGGAAAATCGAGTGAGGGC
This sequence comes from uncultured delta proteobacterium, assembly GCA_963747015.1. Lineage (GTDB taxonomy): Bacteria > Desulfobacterota > DSM-4660 > Desulfatiglandales > Desulfatiglandaceae > DUZB01. The sequence continues at coordinate 27,922 of CAVVEP010000040.1, read as the reverse complement.
CCGAATGGAAATCGCAAGGAGGCTTCACGAGAGGTTCGGAGACCTGGGGCTCGGCGATCCGGATCCGAAACCCGTGCCGCTCATCACCTTCGGGATGGTCATGCTGCCTGCCGTATTCGGGTGTGAAATCATCTATAAGGATGAAGCCCTGCCCTGGGCCATGCCGCTGAATCTTTCCGAAAAGGAAATCATGGCATTGAATGTCCCCGATATCTTCCATAGCCCTCCCATGACGAACATGATCGGACAAATTGCCTATCTCAAAGACAAGTACGGTCATGTGGTGGGGGATATCAATACAACGGGCGTCCAGAATCTGGCCCTCAAGATTCGGGGAGACCAGCTCTATGTTGATTTTTTTCAAAATCCCGCCTTGTGCCATCATTTGCTTCAGATCTGTACGGAATGCGTCATCCAGCTGTTTCAATTCAACCACAAAACCACCGGAACGGCCGCCGTGGACGTGACCCCCATGTGTGATCCGAAACTCTATGTAATTCCAAACTGCACCGCCGAACAGATCTCTCTCAAGACCTACGAGGATTTTATTCTTCCCTACGACAATCAGGTGGCGGATGCCTGCCATCCCCTGGGCATTCATCATTGCGGCTCCGTGAACGAAGTGCTTGAAGGGTATGCAAAAGTTCATCACCTGGCGTTTGTAGAAATAGGCTTCGGGTCCGATGTAAAAAAGGCACGGCAGGCATTCGGACCGCGGGTGGCCATCAATGCCCGGATCAATCCCGTCCTGATGAAGAACGGCACGCCGGAAGACGTGGCCGCGGAGGTCCGCAAACTCATAACGCAGGGAGATCCCCTGGAGAATTTTTCCATAGACACCGTGGGGCTTACCTATGGCACGCCGGATGAAAATGTGAAAGCGGCCCTCAACACCGCCAAAAAATATGGAACGATCCACAAAGGGTCCGCCGCAAAATCTTCAGGAAGATTTCCCACGATCGGAACAATCGGAAGGCATCCGCTGGAAACGACCATCAGCAGCGAAAAGAAAACAGTGGTGATCGGTCCGGGACGACCCCTTGTCATCATTGGGGAGCGCATCAATCCGACGGGACGCAAGGACCTTGCAGAGGCCCTGGAGCGGGGAGATCTTCGCGCCGTGCAGAAAGAAGCCATTGCCCAGGCGGAAGCAGGCGCCCACATCCTCGATGTTAATGTGGGGATATCGGGGATTGATGAACCCCGGGTCTTGCAGGAAGCCATTGCGGCGATTTCAGAAGTAACGGATCTCCCCTTATGCATTGATTCCGCTTTGCCCAAGGCACTGGAGGCCGCACTGAAGGTCTACAAAGGAAAAGCGCTGGTGAACTCCGTCAACGGAGAAAGGGACAGGCTGGAAAGGATACTTCCCCTCATAAAGGAGTATGGCGCCGCCGTAATCGGCCTTACCATGAACGATCGTGGAATCCCGAAGACAGCAGAGCAACGGCTTGAAATTGCGGAAACCATCGTGGAGAAAGCCCTGGATATGGGAATTCCGGCAGAGGACGTGATCATTGATCCCCTGGCCATGGCCATCAGCGCCGACAGCATGGCGGGCGTTGAAACGATCCGTGCCCTGCGGCTCATACGGGATAGACTGCACGTAAACCAGACTCTCGGTTTAAGCAATATCTCCTTCGGGCTTCCGGATAGAAACGCCATTAACGCCGGTTTCCTTTCCATGGCGGTCGGCAATGGACTTACCTGCCCGATTCTGGACCCTACGGTGAAGACCATGAAGAGTGCGGTGCGCATTGCGGATCTGCTTTCCGGAAAAGATGACTTCTGTATGCGCTATCTCTCTTCCGTCGGGAAGGATTCGAAAGCCGCGAGCGTTTCAATAAGCGCTTCCGCCGGCAAAGACCCCAAGAATGCGGAGCTTGAAGAACTGAAAAATGCGGTGGTGGCCGGGAAACTGAAAGAGGCGGTGACCCTCACAAAAAACGCGGTGGACAATAAAACCGACCCTGGCGACATCATCGACCAGGCACTCATTGCCGGGCTCAATGCCGTGGGAGAACGCTTTGAGAAAAAAGAGATTTTCGTGCCGGAAATGATGATTTCAGCCCGGACCATGCAGGCCTGCATGGACATCGTAAAACCGTACCTGAAATCGGATGCGGGCAGGGACTTGGGGACGGTGGTCATCGGCACGGTTTTCGGGGATCTCCATGACATCGGGAAGAACCTGACAAAGCTCTTGCTGGAAAGCTCCGGCTTCAACGTGATCGATCTCGGGGAAAATGTCCCCCCGGACGTTTTTGTGAAGGAAGCCAAAGAGAACCAGGCCCGGGTGATCGGACTCTCCTCCCTGTTGACCACCGGCGATCCCTATGTGGAAGAGACCGTAAAGGCCATCAGGAACAGTACCCTGGGGACGGAAGTGAAGATCATCTGCGGCGGCGCGGCCATGACCCGGAAGTTTGTGATCGATACGTGCGGGGCCGATGCCTACGCGAAAGACGCAGCGGAAGGGGTGAACAAAATTAAGGAGATGGCCAAGGGGTAGATGAAAACCGTAGGGTTATGGATTCATACAAAAACCACCAAACCAAATCCGGAATAGATTATTATTTTCAAAAACCCGAAGAAATGGATGCAGCCACTCTGGAGGCCATTTACCACCTCATCAAGGAGGCGGGAGGCGTGGGGACATCCTGGACGCGGGAAATGCTCCGCAACGCCTTCCTCGTTGGATACGCGGTGCATGGTGACAATATCATCGGCACCAGTACCCACAAATTTCCCAAGGAAGCCTACAGAAAAAAAATTGAAGACGCCACGGGACTGGATCTATCCGGATACCTGGAAAGGGGGTATACGGCGGTAAAAGAGGAATTCAGAGGTCGCGGAATCGGAGGAGCGCTCATCAGGGGGCTGATTGAACGATCGGAAGGCAGGAAGATCTACGTCACCATCCGGATGGACAACCCGTTTCCCCTCAAGATGACCTACCGGGAAGGAATGTTCCTTGCCGCCACATTCATCAACGGCAGGACCGGACACGAACTGGGCGTTTTCACCAATGTTCCGGTCGTGCCCGCCAAACCTACGCATCAGCTAAAGTCTCAAACATATCTTCCTGTTCAGTAGGGTCAGGCCTTTTTTCCTCCAGGCATGCCTGCGCGAATGCACTCGCGGACAGGTCGCCTTCATGGGAGCGAACATTCAGCGCGACAACTTTCGCGTCCCCCTCCGCCCCTTCCTGCAAGGCCGCGGCGCCATAAGAGAGCGTCTCCGCTTCCGTTATCTTGCATGGCTTCAGCCTTCCATAAAGATAGTCCGCATCAAAAAGGTGATATTCCCTGTCGATGAAAAAATACCGTTCCCCGTGGGGCATGGCGTGGCAGGTGCGAATCAGCTCTCCGTGCACCTCCCGGTCGAGTCCCACATAGGTCCTGGTTGGTTTGCTTGACGCCTCCATGAGTTTCTTGCCGGATACCAGGATGCAGATTTCCCCTTCCTCGATACCCGGACTCCCTTCTTGTCCGTAGATGAATCGCCCCACATGGGGCGCCATTTGGGAAATGATATCCCAGCTCATCTTCGTATGCCCCTTTATAAAACACCGCGAAATCGGTTTCGACCCATAGTCTTTTCGGAACCGGATGCTGGAACAAGCTACAATTTCGGTAAGCAATTTCCTGGTTTCCTCCGAATAATCCAGAATCTGCAAGACAATGGACCGGGCATTTCCGGTGACTTCCGCCAGGATGCGGTCCAACCGGTTCAGACAGTCCCTGGGCAGGCTTTCCCTTTTTCTGACAAGGGTGTTTTCGATCAAAAGCCCGTCGATTCCACAGCAGAGGAAGGTGAGCACGGCGTCATAAACCGTGCGTATGATCGGTTGGGCATTGATATTAAAAGAAGTGTTCAGGATGACGGGCGTCCCGCTGATTTTCCCGTATTCTTGAATGATTTTATAAAACAGGGGGTTTTGCTCTTCGCTTACCGTTTGGAGCCGGGCTGTTCCATCTACGTGGGTAACCCCTTCCATGCCTTTTATCCTGTCCGGAAGGACCCCGTAGATGACGGACATGAAAGGCTCCGCCCGGTCTATGTCGAAATAACGGCCCACCTCTTCCTCCAGGATGGTGGGGGCGAAGGGGCGCCAGGGTTCCCGGTATTTAATCAGTTCATTGGTCCTGTCCCGCGATGCGACGGTGGGCGCGGCCATAATAGACCGATTTCCCAGCGCCCTCGGACCGATTTCCTGTTTTCCCTGGAAGAGGGCCAGGATCTGTCCTGCGTCCAGAAATTCCGCGACCTCCCCGGGTGAAACGTCCCGTCGATCCACGAAGACGGGAAGGTCGTATTCTTTGATGATCCTGTTCAGTTCCGCCTGTGGAGACACCTCTCCATATCCTGTATAAACATTCTGAATTTTTCGCCGCGGGGCGAACGAACGGAGGTTGGAGGACCTTGCCGCCGAAGCCATGGCCGCACCCAGGGCTATCCCCCGGTCCGAGGAGAGGGGCTGCACGAAGATATCGTCGCAGATTCCGGATTTGAGAATTCGGTAATTCAGAAGGCTGTTCATGGCGACGCCACCGGAGAAGCAGAGATGTCGAAAGGGATGCTGTTCTTTTACGGCTTCAAGTTTTTCAAGGATCATCTCTTCAAGCGCCGCTTGAATGCTGCAGGCCACATCAGCCTGTTCCCCGGTGAAGCTTTTTGCTGGCCTCGGCCGGGGAAGACCGAAGACCTCGGCGATTTTTCCTCTGGTTTCCAGGAGCGTTCCCCCGGGCCACCGGTATCCGGCCTTTTCCCGGCGAAGCATCTCTAAAATACGCTCCCTGTAAACAGGGCTTCCGTAACTGGCCAGGCCCATGATTTTTCCGCAATGCTGGGAGGTGTTGTGCGTTCTGTACCCAAGCCATTCCGTAAAGTACTGATAAAGGATGCCCAGGGAAAAATCGTTCGTTCGTTCGCTGGATATCCTGGAGATGGTGCGCTCTTTTCCTTCATAAAAGGATGTGGACTCCGATTCACCCGTTCCATCGGCCACCATGATCAAGGCGCTGCCAAAACCCGATGGGAAAAAGGCCCCCGCTGCGTGGCAATCGTGATGTCCTGCAAAGCGCACTTCGTCCCAGATCACTTTTCCCGAGAGATAGGCCAGGATCTCTTCGCTGCGCACTTTCTGGAAGCGAACGAATTTTTTCAGAAAATCGGCCTGCGCTTCGTCCGGATTGAACCCGAAGGTGATGGTGCTGAAATGATTCAGTCGGCTTCTGATTATCTCTTTGAGGGAGAAATAGGGATTAAAGTAGGTCATCTTTTCGCCGTTAAACCGCTCCTCCTCGAAAAGACGTACAATATCGAGATTTTCATCCACCACTGCCACACCCGTATCATGGCCGGCGTAAATTCCCAGATGGTATGCTGCCATGGAATGCCAGATCTCCCTCAGTTTTGCGTCCTATCGGATTCAGTCTGCCTGAACGTGTACGGGATCGCCGCTTGTAAGCCCGGAAGGATTGATAATCACCCGTTCATCCTCCTTAAGGCCCGACAGGATTTCTACTCTGTTGTCGTAATAGGCGCCCAGGTTCACTTCCCTGAAGACGGCTTTTCCATCATCCACCAGATACACGCCTGTTTTCCCCCCTTCTTCGGCGAGCCACGCGGAGGGGATCTTGATCTTTCTACCGTGGGCAACGGCGGGAAGCTCAAACCTGACGGTCATCCCGTCGGCCATTCGGGAATCGGGATCGTCCACGGCAAATTCCGCCGGAAAAGATCTGGTTACAGGATCGGCCGTCGGCGAAAGGAAAAGGAGTTTGCAGGAAAATGTTTCTCCCGGTATGGCGTCCACCGTAAAGTCAAACCGTTGTGTTTTTCTCAAAGCGTAGATATCTTTTTCGCCAAGGGAGACCTTTATCTTTATCCGTTGCAGGTCGATGATCCGGGTAATGATGGTGCCCGGCGGGACGATCTCCCCTTTCTCCACTTCTCGAAAGGCAATGATGCCACTGCAAGGGGCGTGAATCATCGACTTTTTGAAAATATCATTTTTCAGTGCAAGCCCCGCCTCCGCCTGCCGAAGATTGGCGCGAGCCGTATGGATATCCTCGATGCGAGGCCCCTGAAGAGCCAGCGTCATCCTTTGCTTTGCCGATTCCATCCTTGCTTTCGCCATTGCCGCCTGTTTTTCCGCTGCATCGAATTCACTCCCGGAAACAGCGTTGATGCCGTGAAGCTGCTCGATTCTCTTGAATGTCTTTTCCGCTTCCAACAAGGCGGCCTCCGCCTCCTCCACACCGGCTTCCGCGATCTGTATCTCCTGAGGCCTGCTGCCCTTTTCCATGGTTTTCAAACGACTTCTAACCACCTCTACGGCGGCCTCCGCTTCGCGCACCTGAAGGCCGACGCTGCTGGTCCCCACCTCCGCGAGAAGGTCTCCCTCCTTGACCCTGTCACCCTTTTCAAAAAGAAGTTTTTCAATGATTCCCCCGATTTCGCTTGAGACATTCACCTTGTGAAAAGCGGTCAAAACCCCCACATAGGAGATTTCGCCTTTCGGAACCAGCGTTCCCACGGAGCGGAGTTGGACATCTTTGATGTGTCTCTCGACGGCCCCGTTCGCCTCGGTTTTCGCCGCGGGGTCCTTCCCGCAACCAAGGAGCGCCAGGATAAGCGCGACCACAAGAAAGCCATGCATGGTTCCTGAAAGACGCGAAAAAGGGCTTATTTTTCGCATCTTATTCAAATTCCCGGTGTTTGGATTGTGGGTTCAGCTGAACCATTACTCCCCTTTTCCTTTGGTCTTTAAATAGATCTGGATAGCCATGATCGCAGCGGGCGTGATTCCTGAAATCCTTGAGGCTTGTCCCAGGGAGATCGGTCTGATTCTGGTGAGTTTTTCCCTGACCTCCGTGGTCAGGCCATGAATGCCGTAATAATCGATTCCAACAGGAATCTCCGATTCTTCCATCCGCATTGTTTTTTCCACCTGAAGTCGCTGCCGGTGGATATATCCTTCGTATTTGATCCGGGTTTCCACTTCCTCGGCTATCTGTGGGGGTATTTCCGACAGACTGGGAATCGAAAACCGTTAGATGCTCAAAAAACATTTCGCTCCGTTTGAGGATCTGCTCCAGGGAAATGGCCGTTTTGATAGGCGCCGTCCCCAATCCTTTCAACTTCTCCAGAATATCGCCTGTGGGCTTGAGTTTAAATTCCTTTAATCGAACCATCAGGTTTTCCACATCTTTCCTTTTTCCGCAAAACTCCCTGTAGACATCCTCCGAAACCAGCCCAAGAGCATGCCCTTTGTCTCTCAACCTGAAATCGGCATTGTCTTCCCTCAAGAGCAGCCGGTATTCCGCCCTCGACGTAAACATGCGATAGGGCTCCATGACCCCTTTTGTAATGATATCGTCAATCAATACCCCGATATAGGCTTCCGATCTGGAAAGGATAAGGGGGTCTTCTCCCCTGATTTTCAAAACGGCATTGATCCCGGCCATGAGACCCTGTGCGGCCGCCTCTTCATAGCCCGACGTCCCGTTTATTTGCCCCGCATGGTACAGGCCCTCGATCAATTTGGTCTCCTGGGTGGGTTTGAGCTGAACCGGATTGACATAATCGTATTCAATGGCATAACCGGGTCTTGCGATTTCAGCCCTTTCCAGGCCGGGTATGGAATGAATCATCCGGATCTGGATGTCGATGGGAAGGCTGGTGGCCAGCCCGTTGGGATAGACTTCGGCCGTATAAAGGCCCTCCGGTTCAAGAAAGATCTGATGCCGTTCCCTTTGGGCAAAACGGACGATCTTGTCTTCAATGGAAGGACAGTATCTGGCCCCTATGCCTTTGATGATGCCGCCGTACAGGGGCGAGCGGTCCAGACCTTCTTTTATGATCTCGTGTGTATGCCGGTTGGTATAGGTGACATGACAGGGGACCTGGGGCAGCGGAATGTCCCGGGTGGTAAAGGAAAATGGCCTTGGATTTTCGTCCCCGTGCTGCGCTTCAAGACCTTCATAATCGATGGTATTCCCATTTAAACGGGGGGTGGTGCCCGTCTTCAGTCTTCCCACCTCAAAGCCGAGTTCTACAAGCTGTTTCGGCAGGCTTGTGGAAGGAGGGTCCCCCATGCGGCCGGCGGGAAAATGATCCAGGCCGATATGGATCAGTCCCCGCAGGAAGGTGCCGGTCGTTAAAATAACCGCTTTCCCCGGGAATCTTTCGCGGATGCTGGTCTCAACGCCATATACCTTTCCATCCTTGATCAGGAGCCTGTCGGCCATGGCTTGACGGATGTGCAGGCGTGGCTGCGACTCCACCACGGTTTTCATTTGCCGGCGGTAGAGGTCTCGATCATTCTGGGAACGCGAACCCTGAACGGCCAGACCTTTGCGCGTGTTGAGACGTCTGAACTGGATCCCCGTCCGGTCCGCATTCCTGGCCATTTCTCCGCCAAGGGCGTCGATTTCTTTCACGAGATGCCCTTTGGCCAGCCCACCGATGGCGGGATTGCAGCTCATGGCCGCTAAATGGTCGAGATTGATGGTCAAAAGAAGGGCCGAGTGCCCCATTCTGGCGACGGCCAGCGCCGCTTCGCACCCGGCATGCCCGGCGCCGATGACAATCACATCATAGGTTTCATCGCTCATGCAGGGAATCTCTCACGAAGGATACCGATTGACAATCGTCTCCTCTCGACCCGGACCAACCGAAATAATGGAGGCCGGAATGCCCGTGAGCGTCTCGATGGTCCTGATATAGGCCCGGGCCTCCGAAGGAAGCTGATCCAGGTGTCTTGCTCCTGAAATGTCGTCATTCCAGCCCGGCAATTCCTCATAAATAGGTTTGCATGCGGACATTCTTTTCAGGCTTACAGGCCTTTGGGAAATCCTCTCCCCATCGATTTCATATCCCACGCATATTTTGAGCTTTTCAAGACCGGTAAGCACATCCAGTTTGGTGATGGCGAAACTATCCAGGCCGTTCAACCGCACGGAATCCCCTACAATCACAAGGTCGAGCCAACCGCAGCGCCTTCTGCGACCCGTGGTGGCGCCAAACTCTTTTCCATGATCCTGGATATAATCCCCGGTTGCGTCCACCAGTTCGGTGACAAATGGACCGGCCCCCACCCTTGTGGTATAGGCCTTTACAATGCCGACAATATGATGCAGGTGCTTCGGCCCTATTCCGGTTCCGACGCTGGCGTTGCCCGCCACCGGGTTTGACGACGTGACGTAGGGATAGGTGCCATGATCAATGTCCAGGTGGGTGCCTTGCGCTCCCTCAAAAAGGATATTCTTGCCCTCTTTTATCGCCTGGTCAAGCTCCACGGAAACGTCCGTGATGAAAGGACGCAGCTTTTCCCCGAAGGCGATATAATCTTCCACAATGGGCCCGGCCTCCAGCGGCGCCGCCTTCAGATATTCCTTTAGGTAGAAGTTCTTTTCTTTCAGCACTGCGCGGACTTTTTCTTCAAGAACCTCCGGTTCCGTAAGATCAACCGCTCTTACCCCCGTTCTGGCCACTTTGTCTTCGTAGCATGGACCTATTCCACGGCCGGTCGTCCCGATTTTGGCTTTTCCTTTGGCACTCTCCCTGGCAAGATCGATCGCCTTGTGATAAGGCATGATAATTTGGACCTTTGAGCTGATGGAAAGCCTTTTCGGACCAACGGAAATCCCCGCCTTTTCCAGCTTGTCGATCTCTTCAAAAAATACGGAAGGGTCCACCACAAGACCATTGCCTATGAGGCATTTCTTGTCTGCATAGAGTATCCCCGAAGGAACAATGTGAAAAATGAACTGCTTGCCTTCCACAACAAGGGTATGCCCCGCATTGGCGCCCCCCTGAAACCTGACCACAAGGTCGGCCCTTGCCGTCAGCATATCCACTACCTTTCCCTTCCCTTCGTCACCCCACTGGGTGCCTACTACAACAGTGTTTGCCATATCTTTCTCCTGGTTTTTGGCTTATGCAAATATCCTTCATTTTTGTGATGAGTGACAAGTCACAAGTGACGGGTAACACTTGGATAGCGCTCTCAGAACGAAAAATCCTCTCTGCTCACCACATTCAGACAGGCATCGACGACTCTGGAATCGTAGCGAATGCCCGTTTTTCTCAGTAAGTTCCTGCACGGCTTTTTCCGAACCGCGGGAAGCCCGGTATGGACGGTGAGAAACCATGGCCTCATAAGTATCGGCCACCATCAGGATCTTGGCCCCCAAATGGATTGCTTCCCCTGAAAGCCCCTGGGGATAACCCGATCCGTCCATTCTTTCATGATGTTGGAGAACTATTTGCGAGACCGGCCAGGGGAATTCGATTCCTTTCAAGATTTCATACCCCGTCTGGGGGTGTTCCCGGATCAGGGCCATTTCCGGCCCGGTTAATTTTCCGGGCTTGCTGAGAATTTCTCCCGGAATGGAGATTTTGCCGATATCGTGCAGCATGGCCGCGATACGAATGCCGTCTATCTGATCCTGAGGCAGTTCCATCTCCCTGGCAACCGCACCCGCAAGCGATGCGACCCGTCTCTGGTGCCCCGATGTATAGGGATCTCTTTTTTCAATGGCAAGGGCCATGGCCTCCACAATGCTTTCGATGAGTGCTCGCAACCTTTCAACGCTTTCAAGGAGTTTCCTCTCCGCAAGGTTCCGATTCTTTATATTAGCACGCTCCCTGAAGACACGTCTCAACCTGAGAACAAGCTCCTGGATACTGACCGGCTTTTCGAGAAAATCGCTTGCCCCCAGCCTCATGATCTTATCGTAGGTATATTCCTCCATCAGGCCGGTCATGACAATCACATCGGAGTCATACCGCGCTTTTACTTTTCCCGTCAGTTCGATGCCATCCATACGGGGCATGGATATATCCGTAATGACAATTTCGAAGGGACTCTTTTCCATGAGACCGAGGGCCTCCAATCCATCGGAGGCCGTGGTACACTCAAACCCGAAATTTTCCAGACCCTTCTGCAGAAAATCCCTGAGCATAACCTCATCGTCCACGAGCAGGATACGCGTCTTCAATGGATTCTCTTTTTCATCTTTTTCCATGGATTTCATGGGAAACGCCCGCGCCCTTTCAAGAGGTCAACCATTTGCGATAGTCCTCCGGAGTGTCCGCATCTCGGAAGTCGTACTCTCCCGGAGGTTCCACCATACAGATGCGGTCGCCAATTGCCTTGAGAATCGATCTTGCCCCCACATCCCCTTTCAGTCGCCTGATTTCAGGATAAAGGCCGGCGCTGAAAATAACAGGATGAACGGCCCTGCCGGCTGCCGAGATCGCACCCACGGGCAAGCCTGAAGCCAGGTAGCGTTCCAGCAGCAGATTGATCATGTTCGTTTCAACGCCCGGCATATCGGCCAGAAGGATCATGACATGGTTGTAGTGGTTTCCGACAGCATCCAGCCCGGCTATGATCGATGTGCTCAGTCCTTTTGAATAATTTATGTTTTCTACAATGCGGAGTTTATCCCCGAACAGGGCGGCGGGAATCGTTTTCTTTATCTCCTCAAACCGGTGTCCCAGAACCAGAATCACTTCCTCCAGATTGGAATCCAACGCCCGTGCGAGCGAATGACCGAGGAGTGTTTTGCCTCTGAAGGGGAGTGTCTGTTTCATGCTGCCCATGCGCGATGACTTCCCCGCGGCGAGGAGAATTCCAGCCACGCTTTCCATAGATTTCCTCCCTCCAGTAAAAATCCGGGTCCCGAGGCTCCTGCTTTGGTCATCCCCGGAGGAGATTTGGTCTGCCGTAAATGGAATGTCCCTGAAGCGCACAATCTTTGGCAGGATTCCTTATCAGCCTTTTTTCTTCTTGGCCTGTTCTATCAATTCAAGAAGGGACATCATCTTATTCTTGGAGGGCCGGCCAAATGCTTTTTCCCACTGGTCGCGTTTTATCTCCTTTTGCAGGTATTCTTCCACCGGAAAATGTTGGAACCAGCAATCGAGGGTCTTGAAGCAGGGCAACCCTTCATTTTCGATTCGACAATAGGAAAAGGAGATCTGGTGCCCCAGTCTGGGACATCGGATCTGATAATCATCACCTGGAGGATTGTGCTCTGTATCCATTTCTTCTCTTTATTTAAATTTCTATAAGCTGCTTTGCCGCAAAAAACCTGCAGGAGATTCTCCCTATTTGCAAAATCTCCTGCAGGAAACGTTCCAGTCCTTAAAGAAAGGATCAGACGCTCGCGACCCGATACTGCTTCGGTTTCGGCATGGGCTCTAATTCGGACAATGCCCTCTTGATTTCTTCCGCGGGCAGGGGATAGTCGGCAAGCTGTCCATCAAAATATGCCTGGTAGGCGCCCATATCCACCAGTCCATGTCCACTCCAGTTAAACAGAATAACCTTCTCTTTGCCTTCTTCCTTGGCCTTCAAGGCCTCGCGAATCGCCATGGCTATGGCATGGTTGCATTCGGGAGCGCTGATAAAACCTTCTGTCCTGGCAAAAGTAACTCCGGCCTTGAAGGTTTCCATCTGGCCGATAGATTCCGCGCGTATCAGGTTATCGAGAAGGAGCTGGCTGATGATGGGGGCCATCCCATGATATCGCAGACCTCCCGCGTGAATGGGCGCAGGAACAAACCCGTGACCAAGGGTATGCATGGGCAGGAGAGGTGTCATCCCGACGGTGTCGCCGAAGTCATAGGCAAATGGGCCTTTTGTCATGGTGGGACACGAACTGGGTTCAACGCCGATGATATCGATTTCTTTCCCATGGATCTTGTCCCGCACAAAAGGAGTGCAGTTTCCCGCAAAATTGCTGCCCCCGCCTGCACATCCGATCACCACGTCAGGGTAATCGCCTGTAATAGCCAACTGTTTCTGCGTCTCCAGACCATTTATCGACTGATGCAGCATCACGTGGTTCAAGACACTCCCGAGGGAGTATTTTGCATCTCCACTCGTGACCGCCTGTTCCACCGCTTCGCTTATGGCGATTCCCAAGCTTCCCAGGAGAATCAGGGTTTGCCGCGAGAATTTTACGACCGGCCTCGGTTTCATTGCTCGGACTGGCCACGCAGTTGGCGCCCCATGTCTGCATCATGAGACGGCGATAGGGTTTTTGGTTGAAACTGATCTTGACCATGAATACTTTCAACTCTATTCCGAAAAAAGCACAGGCCATGGAAAGAGCGCTCCCCCACTGTCCGGCGCCGGTTTCCGTGCAGATTTTTTTGGTTCCGGAGATTTTGTTGTAATAGGCCTGGGGAATGGCGGTATTGGGCTTATGGCTTCCAGCCGGGCTCACGCCTTCATTCTTGTAGTATATCTTGGCCGGTGTTTGAAGGATATTTTTCCAGCCCATAAGCCCTGTACAGGGGCGTAGGACGCCATATAAGATATTTTTCAAGGACCGGTTCGGGGATATCTATCCATCTCTCCTGGCTTACCTCCTGCTCAATAAGAGACATGGGAAAGATAGGAGCCAGGTCTTCAGGGCCTACGGGCTGACCGGTTCCCGGATGAAGTGGCGGCTCCATGGGCGTGGGCATATCCGCCATGATATTGTACCATTGACGTGGCATTTCCGACTCGGGCAATGTAATCTTTTTGGTTTCCATAGTCGCTCCTTCTTTCCAATCAGTTCATGGTTTTTATCCGTTGTGAGCGGCACAACGCCTGCGACCACAACGGATCTTCCTGCCAGGATCTGCCGGCCGCTCCGGTGACCTGCCTGGTTGCGTTTGGAGTATAGGAAATTTTCATTCACCGGTCAATAGAGAACGGATAAGCATATCGACACATTTTTTCAAAATGTCAATAGCTATTGAATGAATAACTTTCATTGACAAAAAAACCTATCTTCCCTATCATTACAAGACAAGGTACATCTCCTTTCCAATTTTGACTCCGCGGTATCCCTGCCTGCAATCTAATCAGATCTTCAAGCGGTAGGAGTTATGTTGGTTCCTCAGAGATTTTTCAGCCGGGAATATCATCCTTTTGCAGGGTAATGATTTACGGCAGGTTCTGTTAATGTATCGAGAAGATAAATCTATACGGCTTTCCGATTCCTGGAATCGAACCGGGAACCGCACAAGTTTTCTTATTGAAAGGGTTTTTGCGCATGAGGTTTGAAAATGTTTCCGTTTTAGGGCTTGCACACGTGGATGCCCCCTACCGTATTACTTCGGCAGAACTGGAAGAACAGCTTTCGCCTGTCATTCAACGAATAGGCGGACGATCCGATATGATCCAATCGCTCACGGGCATTGTGGCAAGGCGTTTCTGGGATGCGGACCAGCAACCAAGTGAGATTGCGACTATGGCGGCGGAAAAGGTTATCCAGGATGCCGGAATTGGAAAATCCCGAATTGGCATCCTCCTTAACACATCCGTATGCAGGGACTATATTGAACCCTCCGTAGCCTGTCTTGTGCACGGCAATCTGGGCCTGAATCCCGAGTGCATCAACTTTGATGTGGGCAACGCCTGCCTGGCCTTCTTGAATGGAATGGAAATTGTCGGAAATATGATCGAGCGAAAGCAGGTCGATTACGGTCTTGTAGTTGATGGAGAAAGCAGCCGTTTCGTCGTTGAAACCACCATTCGAAGACTTCTGGCATCTCCGTGCAGCGCGGAAGCGTTTCGTGCCAGCTTTGCCACCTTTACTCTGGGTTCAGGCGGGGCGGCCATGGTTCTCGCACGATCCGACCTGGCGCCCCAAGGACACCCGTTCTTGGGGGGCGTAAGCCTGGCGGCGACCCAGCACAGGAATCTCTGCCGGGGCCAGGTGGACCGCATGGAAACCGATGCCAGCAGCCTTCTGGTGGCCGGTCTCCAATTAGCGGCCCTCACCTTTCAGAAAGCGAGCAGGGAACTGTCGTGGAGACCGGATGAACTGGATGAATGTGTTCTCCATCAGGTCAGCGCAGTACACACCGCCAAACTGATCGAACTGCTCGGACTGGATGAACGAAAGGTCTACAAGACCTTTCCGGAATTTGGAAATGTGGGGCCGGCCGCCATACCGATCACCCTTTCAAAGGCCCTGGAAGCGGGTCGGATTCAAAAGGGCAACCGCGTGGCGCTCATGGGAATCGGAAGCGGGTTGAACTGTGCCATGATGGAGGTCGTCTGGTAACCATGTTCAAACCAGAGGGCACATGAAAGCGCTGGTTACCGGAGGGGGCGGATTTTTAGGAAAGGCCATCGTGAAGAGCCTGCTTCGTCGGGGAGACGAGGTTGTCAGTTTTTCGCGGGGCGATTATCCTGAATTGCGTGCAATCGGGGCACGAACAGTGCGGGGGGACATTGCCGATGCGCAGGCGGTTGCCTCGGCATGCGAAGGATGCGACACGGTCTTCCACGTGGCGGCCAAGCCCGGAATCTGGGGCGATTATGAGGAATATTATTCCGTCAACGTCATCGGAACCAAAAACGTCCTAACGGCTTGCAGAAAACAAGGCATTGGGAGGCTCATCTACACCAGTTCCCCCAGCGTGGTGTTTCGGGGGGGCGATATGGAGGGGGTCGCCGAATCCACACCCTATCCGGCCCGCTACGAAGCCGCCTATCCTCAGACAAAGGCCATGGCCGAACAAATGGTCTTGGAGGCAAACGCAAAGGGGCTTGCCACCGTGGCCCTGAGGCCCCACCTGATCTGGGGTCCCGGCGATCCCAATTTCTTGCCCAGGTTGGTTGAACGCAGAAAGGCCGGTCGATTGTTCAGGGTGGGAAAGAAACCCCATCTCGTGGACTGCATTTACATTGATAATGCGGTTGAAGCCCATCTCCTGGCCGCGGATCGGTTGCGCGCCGGGTCCGCCGTTGCCGGAAAGACCTATTTTATTTCCCAGGGACAACCCATTGCCATTGCGGAACTCATGAACGGAATTCTTGCAGCCGCCGGTCTCCCGCCCATGGAGAAAACCATCCCCAAGGGCCTTGTCCACGCAGCCGGATGGTTGTTTGAAAAGATCTACTCCACGCTTGGAAGGACCGAAGAGCCCCCCATGACGCGCTTTTTAGCGAAACAGCTTTCAACCGCCCACTGGTTCGATATGAGCGCGGCAAGGAGGGATCTGGATTACCGGCCTCTGATTTCCATTGAGGAAGGTTTTAAACGTTTACAGGAATCTTTGACAGGGAAAGCGGGGAGTTAGGGGTTATCCATCCCCGCCTTTCGGCGGGGTGGACGAACACCCTGGTTAAATATCTCAGGCTGCCTGCAGATCTCGCCTGTCAGACATATCAAGAAGCACCCGCTCCCTGGCCTTATCGATGCCGAGCGCCTTGCGCTTTTTATCGATGTGGGCGATCATCATCTGCGCCATCTCATGAGGATCCGGTGAAAAGCCCCATTTTCCAAGTCCCTGCTTTTCCAGCCCGTCAAAGAGAAGATCATGGAATTTTGTTCCCTCCACAATGGGGAAAGTCACGCCGAAAACCGTGAACACTCCGGACGCGACGAAATACTGCCCGATGGCGATGGCCTTTTCACTCATCCATTCGGGGGCCGCGCCCGCTACCGGAAGATCCGCAAGGCAATCCCCCAGTCCGCCTACGCGAACCATCTCCGAAGCCGCTACGAGTATGCGGCTGTTGTCCACACAGGAACCCAGGCCCAATACGGGCGGCATGCCAACGGTTTCGCATACCTCACTGAGTCCGGGACCGGCCAGATGTGCCGCTTCGGGAACACAGAGCCCCGCCTTGGCCAGCGCGATTTGAGAACAGCCCGTCTGCAGAACCAGAACGTCGTTCTTGATCAGCTCTTTCACCAGTTCCACATGCACGTCATCCTGTCTGACCCGCGGGTTGGTGCACCCCACCACTCCCGCCACTCCACGGATGCGCCCGTTGATGATGTTGTCGTTCAGAGGCACATAACTGCCGCGGAAAGAACCTCCCAACATATAGTTGATATATTCATAGGAAAAACCATGCACCCCGGCATTTACGATATTGGGTATCTCAATGGGAAGGCTGCGGTTTTTGAATCGCTCGATGGCCCGCCTCACAATCTGGTCCGTGCATTCCCTGGCGTTATGTTCATGAAATTGGATATGCTCAGCTCCTTCAATGTGACACCGCGAGTTGGTCGTAAAGAGCGGCGTATTATAGCACCCGGCCACCTTTGCCAGCCCCTGCTTGATGCACTGGATATCCACTCCCATGGCATCCACCGCTCCGGTTACCAGAATGGCCTCCGTGGAACTGAAATTTCCTGCATGGGGAACGCCGTGTCGGGACATCATTTCGGCCCCGGAACAGCACATCCCCACAAGATTGATATCATCGGCCCCCGCCTTTTTTGCCTCCTCGATCAGGGCAGGGTCACCCACCGATTCAAGAATGGACTCAAAAAGATTCGGCTCGTGTCCATGAATGATGATATTTACCTTGTTCTTTTTCAGAACCCCCATGTTTACTTCAGCTAAGACCGGAGAAGGGGTTCCAAAGAGGATGTCCGATATTTCCGTTGAAACCATCGAACCTCCCCAGCCATCGGCCAAGGCAGTTCTGCTGACCTGTTTCATGATATTTTCATAGTCCTGATCTACTCCGACGTGCGTCCGATGGAGCATCTCCATGATTTCCCGCATGGCCCCACGCGGTACGATTCCCAGTTTTCTCCAGTTTTCCAGGGTCTTTTCCGGAACCCTTTTCATAAAGGGAACTTCCCCTTCGATCTGCACATAAGTCCGTTCCAGTTCATAATAGAGATCCAGGGCAATCTCTTCCTGGCTCCTGCCCTCCACATCGATGCCAATTGATTTCGCAACCGATTCCAATTTGAACGGATCTTTTATCTTGTAATCCTTTATTTTTCCGGTCACAACTTCCCTGAAAAGATCCAGCATGGCCATCCCGTGGTCCGTATGGGAGGCGGTACCCGAAGCTACCATTCGAGCAAAATTCCGTGCCTGAATGGTATCAATGGTCGCGCCGCATATGCCAACCTTCCCGTATGGGTCTTTGGCGCTCAGTCTACAAGGACCCATGGAGCAGTGCTTGCAGCAGGCCGAGTCCGCCCCTATGGGACAAGCCTTCATTGTCGCGGCCCTGTCGAAACAAAGCTCGACACCGTCCTTTCTGGCCTTGGCCAGCATTTGAGCGGTTGCATCACAGCTGGTTGCCTCTTTTGGCGGCAACAGTTTATCATTGACCGTCGGTATTTTTTCCATAATAACCTCCTTTTGATATAGAAATGAGCCCGGTTCAACATCTGAAACAGTTATACATCTATTTACAACAGCATATGTCGTAAGTTAATACCGAATTGGATATCCTCAAGAGGAAGTTTTAAGAGCGAGGATGGGATTTTTTGAAAAAGGGTGGAAAAACCTGGCGGATAAGGGTAGAAGAAACGTGAGATCCAAACAAGGACGGCTGAAGAATGTCGGCAATTCCATGGGAAAGACAATTCAAGAAAAAAAAGGTTTTACACCGGTAACAAAATGGCTATAATATAGCCATAATATAGTCATTCATTATCCCGAAGAGCAGGAAATAAGGCGGACAAGATGAAGATTCAACACGCGAAGGACTTAAGCAAAATAAGCCTGGCCCGGAGAGAGGTCCTCTATTATCCTGAGGCCTTGACGGTCAATATCGGGATGGCTTCCTGCGGCATCGCGGCGGGGGCCGACAAGACGTTTAACAGCGCTCAAGAGGAGTTCCGCGAAAAACAAGATATCCGGATTCAAAAGACCGGGTGCCTTGGTTTTTGTGAAATGGAACCGCTTGTGGAGGTTTACAGGAAAAAGCGGTCCGAGGGTAATCTACAAAAACATCACACAAGATAAAATAAGCCAAATCATTCACGATTACATGAACGGCCGGTTTGATGCCAAAATGATCCTCGGACAGATGCGCGATCCACGCTCGGTAATGGAAGAAAATATCCCCAACCCGCTGGATGGATTCCAGCCTCTTGATGAGATTCCGTTCCTGGAAGATATCGGCTTTTACAACAAGCAGGTCAAGATTGCCCTGCGAAATTGCGGGTATATCGATCCTGAGCGCATAGAAGACTATATGGCCAGGGGTGGATACGGGGCCTTTCTCCAGGTCCTTTCGGAAGGACAACCGCAGGAAATTATTACCGCCATAAAGGATTCCGGCCTGAGAGGCCGAGGAGGGGGTGGATTCCCGACCGGGCTAAAATGGCAGAGTTGCGCCGATCACGAAGGAGAGCGCTTTATCATCTGCAATGCGGACGAGGGGGATCCGGGGGCTTATATGGACCGGAGCATCCTGGAAGGCGATCCGCACACCATCCTGGAGGGGATGCTGATTGCGGGGCTTGCCATCGGTTCGGAACAGGGTTTTATCTATGTACGCAATGAATATCCCCTTGCCGTAAAACGTCTGGTAACCGCTATCAGACAGGCAACCGATTACGGCCTGATCGGAAACGATATCGCAGGATCCGGCTTCAACTTTCAGGTAAAGATTTCCACCGGCGCCGGCGCCTTTGTCTGTGGCGAATCAACGGCCCTCATGGCCTCCCTCGAAGGAGAGGTCGGCAGGCCCAGGGCCAAATATATCCACACCGTGGAAAAAGGTTTTCGGAGCAGTCCGTCCAACTTGAACAATGTGGAAACCTATGCCAATGTTCCCGTCATCCTTTCGAAAGGGGCATCCTGGTTTGCCGGCCTGGGGACTCCGGACAGCAAGGGAACAAAGGTCTTCAGCCTGGTGGGAAAAATCAGGAACACGGGGCTGGTGGAAGTACCCATGGGAATTTCCCTGAAGGAGATTATTTACGATATCGGCAACGGAATTCCCCGGAAGAAAAAACTCAAGGCCGTCCAGACGGGAGGACCGTCTGGCGGCTGTATCCCCGAAGAAATGCTGGATATTCCCGTAGACTATCAACACTTGGCCCAGGCAGGCTCCATTATGGGTTCGGGCGGCATGATCGTCATGGATCAGGACACCTGCATGGTGGATGTGGCACGCTATTTCCTCGATTTTCTGAAAGATGAATCGTGCGGGCAGTGCAATCCGTGCCGGGAAGGCATCAAAAGAATGCTCCAGATCCTCACTCGCATCTGCGAGGGGAAAGGCAAGGAAGGCGATATTGAACTCCTGTTGGAACTCAGCGACATGGTGGGTAATTTTTCCCTGTGCGGCCTGGGCACATCCGCTCCCAACCCGGTGCTCACCACCATCCGCTATTTCAGGGAGGAATACGAGGCGCATATCCGGGACAAGAGGTGCCCTGCCGGGGTCTGCAAGGCCCTCTTTCATTATGAAATCGACGAAGTCGCCTGCACGGGATGCAGGCTTTGCAGTCTTAAATGTCCCCAGGAGGCCATCACCGGCGAAAAAAAGAAACCGCACAGATTGGATACGGAAAAATGCATCCAATGCGGCATCTGCTACGATGTGTGTAAATTCAATGCCGTGGTAATCAAATAGAAAAGGTTAGGTTAGCTATGATCACTTTCAAGCTGAACGGGAAGGAAGTACAGGGGAAAGAAGGCCGGTATATCCTGCAGGTCGCCAGGGAAAACGGCATCGAGATCCCGACCTTGTGTCATCACGAGGCGCTGGAGCCGGCGGGCATGTGCAGGTTGTGCACGGTGGAACTCTTCGACGGCCGCAAAACCCGCTTTGTAACCGCGTGCAACTACCCCATCTGGGAAGGCATGGAGGTCTTTACGGATTCGGAGAAGGTGCACAACGGTCGTAAGCTGATCGTTGAAATGCTCCTCTCCCGCTGTCCGGAAGTCCCGGTCATAAAGGACCTGGCCTTGAAGTACGGCATCGCCAAACCCCGTTTCGAGTTGGAGGACGATGATTGCATCCTGTGCGGACTCTGCGTAAGGATCTGCGAAAAGATGGGCAACAGCGCCTTGAGTCTTGCGGGACGCGGCACGGATATGAAGGTGGACACTCCCTTTCATCTCCAGTCGGATGTGTGCATGGCCTGCGGGGCGTGCGCGTCCGTCTGCCCGACGGGACATATCCGGGTGGAAGAGATCTCCGCCCAACCGTTTCAAAAGATTCCGTCCGAATACGATATGGGCTTGAAAGGCCGGAAGCCGATTTACGTGCCCTACGCCCAGGCCATTCCCAATACGCCCGCCATCGACAGGGATTACTGCATCCACTTCAAGAGCGGGGGCTGTAAGATATGTTCCGAATTCTGCGGGGTAAACGCCATCGACCACTCCCAGCAGGACGAAACCATCGAGCTGAACGTGGGCGCCATCGTGCTGGCACCCGGCATCCAGCCGTTCAATCCGGAAAAATATAAGACCTACGGCTATGCCAAACATCCAAACGTTATCACTTCCATGGAATTTGAACGGATACTCTCCGCCTCCGGGCCCACTCTGGGGCATCTTCAAAGACCGTCAGACAGCAAGGAACCCAGGAAGATCGCCTGGCTTCAGTGTATCGGATCGCGGGATATAAACGGCTGCGACCACGGATACTGCTCCTCCGTCTGCTGCATGTACGCCATCAAAGAGGCGGTCATCGCCAAGGAACACGCCGACCATGACCTGGATTGCGCCATCTTCTTCATGGACATGCGCACCCATGGAAAGGATTTCGAGAAATACTATGAAGATGCAAAAAAGAAGCATGGGGTGCGCTTTATCCGCTCCCGGGTTCCCACCGTGGATACGGGCGCTAAAGAACGGAGAACTCCTGATTCCCTATGTGAACGAAGAGGGACATGTGATTGAGGAGGGCTTCGATCTTGTTGTCCTTTCCGTAGGGCTTGAAACGTCTCCGGAGGCACAGGAAATGGCCTACCGTCTGGGGATCGATCTGACGGATGGAGGATTTTGCGATACCGGATCTTTTACGCCCGTGAGCACTTCGAGAGAAGGCATTTTCGTGAGCGGAGCATTTCAGGGACCCAAAGACATCCCCCAGTCCGTTATCGAGGCAAGCTCCGCGGCTGTGGAGGCGGGTGCGTTGCTCTGCAGCGCCAGGAACACCCTGACCAAAGAAAAGGCGCCTCCCGAGGAAGTCTCGGTCAGAGGGGAAAGGCCGCGCATCGGAGTTTTTGTCTGTCATTGCGGAATCAATATCGGCGGGGTGGTGGATGTTCCGGGGGTACGCGAGTATGCCGCATCTCTGCCGTATGTGGAATATGTGGCGGACAATCTCTATTCCTGCTCCCAGGATACCCAGGAGAGCGTAGCAAAGGTGATCCGGGAAAGGGGGCTCAATCGCATTGTTGTAGCGGCCTGTACGCCCAAAACCCATGAACCTCTTTTTCAGGAGACGCTGATCGCGGCAGGTCTGAACAAATACCTATTTGAAATGACAAATATCCGGAACCAGGATTCCTGGGTTCATAAAAGCGACCCGGCCGTGGCTACGGAAAAAGCAAAAGATCTTGTCCGCATGGCGGTAGCCAAGGCCGCTCTCATAGAACCGCTTGTGGAGACCGAACTGAATATCGATCAGGCGGCGCTCGTGGTGGGAGGCGGAATTTCAGGAATGGCGGCCGCAAAAAGCTTTTCAAGACAGGGGTTCCATGTCTGTCTTGTGGAACGCTCCCCTGTCCTGGGGGGACAGGCCCGGAGACTCTTCCGGACATGGAAAGGGGAAGACGTCCAGAAAAAGCTCGCGGAAATGATCGAATCCGTGAAGACGGACCCCAACATCGATCTTCAGCTCCATACCGAACTCGCAAACGTGGATGGTTTCGTGGGGAATTTCACCTCCACGCTGCTCTCATCAAACGGGGATGAAAAGGAATTTAAACACGGCGTTGCGGTACTTGCCACGGGGGCCACGGAATCCAAACCAAAAGAGTATCTTTACGGAAAAGATCCCCGGGTGGTAACCCATCTGGAATTGGACGAACGGTTCATCGCCGATGATCCGGCTTTAAAGACATTGAATGCGGCGGTTTTCATTCAGTGCGTCGGTTCCAGGGAACCTGAAAGGCCTTACTGTTCGAGAGTCTGCTGCACCCACGCCGTTGAAAGCGCCCTGCACCTGAAAAAGCTCAACCCCCAAATGAAGGTATACGTCCTCTACCGGGACATTCGGACCTACGGGGAAAGGGAGTACCTTTACAGGGATGCGCGTCTTGCCGGCATCCTTTTCATCCCCTTTACCGTGCAGAGCAAACCGCGGGTGTCCCTCGAAAACGACAGGTTAAAAGTGGAAGTCTTGGACAAAATTCTCGGCAAAACAGTCGTTATAAGGGCCGATCTGCTGGCCTTGGCCTCGGCCATTGTTCCGTCGGGAGATGAAAAGTTGGGCCAGCTGTTCAAAGTGCCCATGAATGAAGACCGGTTCTTTGTGGAGGCCCACGCCAAGTTGGGACCTTCTGAATTCGCCACGGACGGGGTCTTTCTGTGCGGCATGAACCATTATCCAAAACCGATCGATGAATCCGTGGCCCAGGCCCTGGCTGCGTCTTCCAGGGCCGTAACGCTGCTTTCGAGAAAAACCATCAGCATGAGCGGGACCGTAGCCCACGTAAATGTGAATTCCTGCAGCGGTTGCGGCGTCTGCGTCGTTCTCTGCCCCTATTCGGCGCCATCCATGATGGTTGAGGGGCGTAATGCCGGCGCGGCCGAAGTGAATCCCGCACTGTGTAAAGGATGCGGTTTATGCGTCGCCTCTTGCAGGTCGGGCGCTTTGAATCTCAGGGGATTTGGCGAAGATCAGATCATGGCCATGATTAATGAAATCTGATTTATAGACCCCCTGGAAAACAGGAGACTTTTATGGAAATCGTAGATCTCGATCAGGCAGATCCTGATTTTGTCAAGGAACTGGCCGCGGAGGCCGGAGGAGGGGAGCTATCCGCCTGTTTCACCTGTCGAACCTGTGCCGCAAGCTGCCCCATATCGGCCCTCGATGAGCGGTTCAGCCCCGCAAGGATTATCCGCATGGCGCTTTACGGGTTGAAGGAAGAAATCCTCCAAAGCGATTTCATCTGGCTCTGTTCCAGTTGTTACGCGTGCCAGGAAAGATGTCCCCAAGGGGTTCGCATCACGGACTTCATGACCCTGCTGAAGAACCTGGCCGTCAAAAGCGGCCATGCCCCCGCGGGCATAAAGGCCCAGAGGAAGCTGGTTACGGGTCAGGGGAGGATCTATCCCTTGGACGATTTTGACAACAAGAAGAGAAAGAAAGCGGGACTGCCGGAGCTGCCCACATCCTGTGACGCCATCGCAACGCTTTTCCCTCAGGACATCGGTCAGACCGAATAGCGCTCCTTGAACCTTAAAGGCCCATGGACAACAAAGAACTCAGGAATACACTTATGAAATACGCACTCTTTTTAGGATGCACCATTCCGGCCAGAGCCCGGAACTATGAACTTTCCGCCCGAAACGTCGCGGAAAAACTGGGTATTGAATTCGTTGATATGGACAAATTCATGTGTTGTGGATTTCCCATTAAAGCCGCGGACATGGAGGAATCCGAACTGTTGGGCGCCTACAATCTGGCCTTGGCCGAGAAAGAGGGGCTCGATATCTGTGCCCTGTGCAGTTCCTGCACATCCGCGCTCTCGGAGGCATCGCACCTCCTTTCGTGTGACGAGGAAAGGAAGAACAAGATCAATGAGCGTCTGAAAGGCATGGGGCTGCAATACGGGAAAGGGGCAAAGGTAAGGCATTTCGCCAGAGTCTTGTTTGAGGAAATCGGGGCGGAAAAAATACGAGAGCAATTTCAAAAGGATCTCAGTGGGTTGAATATTGCCGTTCACTACGGATGCCACTACCTGAAGCCGTCACAGGTGCATGATCAGTTCGACGATGTGGAGGACCCCCGTTCCATCGATTCCCTGGTGGCCTTGACGGGCGCCCGGGTCGTGGACTACCCTGGAAAAAAGCGATGCTGCGGAGGGCCGATCCTACCTGTAGACGAAAAACTGGCCATGTCGGTGACCAAAGAAAAATTGGACGGCATTTCCGCGGCCGGCGCCGATGCCATATGTCTTGTGTGCCCTTTTTGTTCCGTCATGTACGACGGCAATCAGAAGAGCATTGAAGCGGAATATAACGTGACCTACAACCTGCCCGTTCTCTACCTGACGCAGATACTGGGACTTGCCATGGGAATCGACAGAAAGGCCCTCGGTTTGAACATGAACGTGGTCAAAACAAAGGAACTACTGGAGAAGTACTCCTGATGGAAACCCGAATAGCTTTGCAGGCCTTTTCTCTCAACGCCTGTCACGATATTGGACCAAATTCAGGGCCATCATGGTGGACACAACTTCATTTTCCTGATTTACCATTTCGCAAAAAGAAAACAACACCCCCCGATCCGGCTTGGTAGTGGATGGTTTCACCTTATGAACCGTGATCCTTAACATCAGGCTGTCACCGGGGCGTACCGGTTTGAGCCAGCGCAGTTCATCCACCCCCGGGCTTCCCAGGCTGGCTTTCCCTGCCAGGTAGTTTTCAACGAACAGTCTCATAAACAGACTGGAAGTGTGCCAGCCGCTTGCGATCAACCCGCCGTAAAACGTTTCTTTGGCCTTATCCGGGTCGGTATGGAAGACTTGAGGGTCAAACTTCCTGCCGAACGCCATAATCTCCTCTTCCGTGACGCTTATAGGACCAAACTCGTGAACATCGCCTTCCACGTAGTCTTCCAGATATCGGTCTTCTCGTGAAGTGGTAAAAGTAGTCTTCTGCATTTCTCAATCCCTCTATCAATACGGGTCATGAATGGGCGGTAGGAAAAGCCCGACAGAATAAGATCTTTTGAAACGCCTTGTAATAGAAACAACACTGCAAAGTCAAATTAGAAATGATTCCGTCTGAAAGACATTGGTCCCATCAACGGCCGGTTTATCTCATTTCCATCCATGAATAGCCCTTTTGCCCAATCCCCCGCTTGGTTCGGAACAAGTCCCCATCAAACTACCAGTTGAGCTCCTGATTCTTCAATTAGAAGAAGTCCGTTCAGTTCTCTGCTGCCTTGGAGTTCGGAATCTTGGATTAACCTGCGTCACGATGGCAAAGGCTCTTCGGGGCAGCCCATCAGCTGTGAGCAAGTCCATTGCGCGGGGACGGAACATATTTCAGTAGCCGAAGATATTGAAGATAAACTGATGAAAAGTCAATAAGTCGCCAACGTTCCTGCTCCCTGGTCAAGCTACGCGGTTCGGAGGGTCGCGATCCTCTAAAAAAGCAATAACGTTTTCGGCGACGGTCAGAGCCATTTTTGTTCGCACTTCTTCGGTGGCGGTGCCCAGATGTGGCGCCAGCACCACATTTTGCATGGTCAGCAAACGGGGATGAACCGATGGCTCGTTTTCATAGACGTCCAAGGCGGCACCGGCGATCAGCCCCTCTTCCAGCCCACGCACAAGGTCCTCCTCCACATGAATCGCCCCTCTGGCAACGTTGACGAAATAGGCTTTTTTCTTCATCGAAGAAAAAGCCGCATAGTCGAACAGGCTCTTTTGTTTGGTCAGTAAGCGGTGCATGAACGGAAACCACGTCCGATTGTTGCAGCAATTCGTCAAAGGATACATACCTGGCATTCAGTTCCGATTCCACGGCCCTATTTCTGTTTCGGTTGTGATAAACAACTTGCATGCCTAACACATTCGCACGGCGGGCAAGTTCAACCCCTATGCGACCGAGGCCGAAAATTCCCAAGGTCTTCCCGAACAGATCAAATCC
Source organism: uncultured delta proteobacterium (assembly GCA_963747015.1). GTDB lineage: Bacteria > Desulfobacterota > DSM-4660 > Desulfatiglandales > Desulfatiglandaceae > DUZB01. Next base: position 1,339 of record CAVVEP010000040.1, on the reverse strand, counting down.
CAGCATGAATGTGGGGTGGATGCCCTTAAAACCACCGGATCGGATGAGACGGTCACCCTCCACCAAACGCCGCGTGACGGCCAAGATCAGGGCCAGAGCCATATCAGCCGTGGTCTTGGATACGACGCCGGGCGTGTTTGTCACCACGACCCCATGTTCTTTGGCGGCCTTAAGATCGACATGGTCGATCCCCGCGCCAAAACTTGCGATTAGCCGGATCTCCGGACACGCCCGCAACAGACCGCCATCTATTTTGTTTGCGGGAGTCGGCACCAGAACCTCGCATCCTTTACACCGAGCCGACAACTCTTGTGAATTCAATTCACGATCCTTCTCGGATACAATGACCTTTGCGACCCTTTCCATGGATCGCAGACCCGCACTTGGAATGTTGCGGGCAACAAACACTCGTTTCATTCTATTCTAATCCTCATATTCAAGTTCAGCCGGCCAATCTCGGAAGAAGAAGGGATATGGATGGAATCAAAATAAGTATCGTTATTCGAACCACATCAGCCAATGCAAAAGGGATAATCCCCTTGTAGATGGTAGGCAATTCAACATCCGGAACCGTACTTTTCAAAACAAACAGATTCATCCCCACGGGCGGCGTTATCAGTGCAAGCTCTGAAACAACCACAATGATGATGCCAAACCAAATGGGATCCATTCCGAGCTTGGATACCACCGGAAAAAAGATGGGAACGGTTAACAGGATCATGGCCAATGAGTCCAAGAAGCAACCCAACACCCATTCTTCCTTTTTTTGATGTTTCCCTATAAATCAAAGACCAATCCATTCAATCCATCTATGTCATTCCGGCTCTCTGGTTGTAGTAGGATTCAACGGCATGAATAACTTGTGAGAGATGAGTGAACATGGCTTCTGTCACGCATCCGGAGCCCCTGTTGCGCAGTGCGGTGGATATCTTCCTCGTGGCCCTTTTCACTGCGAGCTCGCTGCCCCCCACCTCCGGGAGACACCGTGTCCCCAAAGCCCATACCTTGTCAGATGGTATGTTTATCATGCCATCTGACAAAAGTTTCGACAAGCAATTTTTCACCGAGAATCAACTTTCCGGAGAACACTGATAGGGCAAGAGCATAAGGCGCACGGGGCAAAGCCGGTGTGACAAACCACCTGTCCATCATAAGCAAGAATTCCATATTTTCCGTGCTTGACACTTAACCATTTGAATAGATAAAATGTTTTTTCTGTATCGGAATGGTTCGACTGAATATGTAAAAGAGGCGTGCGAAATCACATGGGCGACACCTGGGTAACCGACCTGACTCATTTCCTTGACGAAGAGGGTGGCATAGCGCCATCCAAAGGGCC
>CAVVEP010000039.1:0-77635 GCA_963747015.1 uncultured delta proteobacterium | reverse complement strand
CATGGCCTGTTGCGAGCGCATCAGGATGGCGTCCGAGAACCCCCGCAGCAACATGACCAGGGCCAGGATGATATACATGATGCCGATTCTTTTAGGGTCCAGGCTGGTGAGCCACTCTTTCCAGAGATAGGGCCACTTCCGGAAGTAGGTAATGAGAGCCAGGATCACCAGGGCCAGCAGTGTGGCGCCGGCCACGGCGCCGATGGTAATCGGAACATCATATGGTATGGCCGAAAGCGTTAACTTACCGAACATGGGAACTTTCCTCCGAAAAGCCGCCTTTTCCGTAATCAGACACGGCTTTCCCGCCCATCGCGTGGGGTTTCATCCACATGGGATTATATTTGCGAATGATGTCGTCGAACAGATCGGGTTTCACTGTGGAAAAGAAGGTGACAGGATATCCGATGCTGGGTTTTGCCATTTTCTCATAACGGGCCAGATCCAGTTCGTTGGAGGATTGCCTGGTTTTCTTCACCCACTCGTCGAATTCCTTCCGGGGAACAGCTTTCGCCTTGAATTGCATTTGGGAAAAACCGGCGCCGCTGAACTGCTGGTTCTGACCGCGGTAGACGCCCGGTTCATCGGCCATGAGATGCAATCGGGTCTGCATGCCCGCCATGCCGTAAATCTGGCTGCCTAATTGCGGAATGAAGAACGACGTCATCACCGTATCCGATGTGATTCGGAAGCTCAAAGGAACCCTGGCCGGAAAAACAAGCTCGTTGACGCTGGCGATATTCTGCTCCGGATAGATAAAAAGCCATTTCCAATCCAGGGACACGGCTTCTATGGGAATGGGTTTCAGATCGGATTCGATCGGTTTATAGGGATTCAGACGGTGGGTCTCAATCCAAACCAGCGTCGCCAGGCCCGTGATGATGGCAATGGGGACCAACCAGACGAACAGGTCTATCTTGCCGGAATAGCTCCATTTGGGCATATAGGTTGCTTTGGTGTTGGAGGCACGGTATTTCCAGGGGAACCAGACGGCCATCACAAAGACGGGAATAACCACAATCAACATGAGAGCGATTGCCGTGTAAATGTCGGTCCGCTCCGCGTCGCCGATGGGTCCTTTGGGATTGAGGAGCAGCATCTGGTTGCAGCCTGAAAAAAGTATCGCCGCGCAAAGGAAGCCCCATCCCACAATGATGAATCTGCTTTTTCTTTTCATGCATCCACTCTGTGTTTCCATGCTTTTTGCGGTTGAGAACGGTAAAAATCAATCGATTTAGACTGCACAATATCTCCCGTTTTAACTCTAAGACAAATGGGGTAAACGCAGTATTTTGAAACAAAAAATGGAGTATTTGTTCGAAGGCTACGATTTTCCGGCTGCCGGTTTCTCAATAGGAAAGGTGAGACTGGCGCCGAACCACCCGATCATGGTCACCACAACGAACATAAAAACGATAAGCAGGCAATAAACCGCGCCCTGCCATCCCGGCGATTGAAGAACGGCGGGGTTTTTCCATCGCCAGACAAAGAGGACGATTTCGAAGGCAAGAAGAAGAAAAGAGAGGCATTGTTTTTTCCTCACCGGCGGGATCGATCTGGCCCCGTAGTTCAACCACCAGGTATAAAAACCGGTGAGCATGGCGACGGGAGTGAAGAAAATGGCGGCCCCCAGACAGTGAAAGGCCGTGATGTCAAAGCTCTTCAATCCGGTAATCAGATACAGAAAAGTAAACCCAAGCACGGCAAAGGTAAAGGCAATGGGGAAATGGATGGTCATGGGGTGCGGGTGTCTTCTGAAGAAAGGCGCCCGCTCTAAAATCCGGGAAAGCACGGGCGGCAACTCCCTTTCGGTCCCTTCCTCTTTTTTCACGGTCCCTACCTGTGGGTATCTTTCCAGTACGCTCGGCTCATGGGGCGCCGCCTGAATGTCCGTGGTCAGATTGTTCCCCGCATGATGCCGGTTCATGTGAAGGCCGTCTTTCCAACGTTTGCTTTCCGTCACATCGTACACCTTCCCGCTGTAAACCACATAGGCGGGTCTGCCTTCCCTGCCATCGAATTGCCGCAACTCCTCCAACCCGAATTCCTTCATGCAAATGACCTCCGTGAGAGTTTGTGCCACCAGCCAAGGGTTCTTTCTTACCACAAATGCCGGATGGGATACAAGGTGTCCTGAAGAGTTGCATGGCAAATTCAACGGAACTTTTCCTGCTTTGGATTTGTCAGAATAGGTTACGATCCCTTTGATTCATCCCACAGATCGCAAAATTCCGCCTTTTCCTTGGAACCGCAGGCCCGGGCGACGGCCCATTTGAGAGAAACAGGGGCGATAAAGGTCGTTACAAACGCCATGAGAATCAACGCGGAGAATTGATTATCGGTCAACAGGGGGGCATCGATCACACCCTTTGTCATCAGGATCTGGCTCTGTTTGAGAACCACCGTGGCAATCACCAGTTCCACGGCGCCGCGACCGTTCATTCCGAACCCGATGATGGTCGACTCCCAGAAGTTATATTTGAAAAGGGCGGCCCCCAGGCCGCAGCCTATCAATTTGCCCGCGACGGCGACGAGAATCAGGGCCAGAGAAAAGAGGAGAAAGGAAGGCTTCCAGGGAGAGGTGGAGATGAAAAGAGAGGGTTGCGAAAAAAATGGGCACCAGAAATCCGTAACTGATGCCGAAAAAGCGGTCGTTGATCACTTCATAGACCTTGTTGTCCAGGATTTCTCTACGAACAAACTGTCCTGCCAGAAAAGCGCCCACCACGAGATGCAAACCCGCCATCTCGGCGAAATAGCCCATCAGCAGTGCCATCACAACGGCGAAAGTAAAGGCCTTTCCTCCTTTGTCGGTCAGGTGTCTGGTAAATCGCGGTACGACAAACTCACCCACAAGAATGGTCAGGGTAAAAAAGACGATTACCTTTACAAGGATAAGGCTGATGGCCGAAAAACTGATGCTTCCCGTCTCCGCGAGACCCAGGAGGGTGGAGAGGGCGATCAGGGCAAGGATGTCGTCGGCAATGGCCGCGCCGATAATCACGTGTCCCAACTCGCTTTGATTGATTTTCATGGAATAGAGGATTACCACCTGAACGGCGATTGCCGTAACGGAAACACCCATGCCGATCACCAGGGCCTGGAACAGCGTGGCGCCGAATGCCTTTGCCGTCAGAAAACCCAGGGCATAGGGGATGATAAACCCTCCCACGGCCACCCCGAGAGAGGGCCAAATATGCTCCAGAAGTTCCTTCGGGTCCATTTCCATCCCCGAATGGAACATGACAAAGAATATCCCGAATTCCGCCAACAGTTCTATGGGTTCGGAAGACAGGACAACACCCAGAAGAGGGGGGCCCAGGATGACCCCGGCCAGAAGTTCCCCAAGCATGGCCGGAAGACCGAACCGGGAAAACAAAGATCCCAGAATCCAAGCTACGGAGAGTATAAGAAGAAGGTGTAGAATGAGTTGGGGTGTGATCATGGAATATTTTCTCTTTTCGGCTCTTTACGCACAACAAGAAAATGGGAACACACAAAAAGCAGGGATAAGGGCCTCCATAAATAGCTGCGCAATCCTTTTGTAACGTGTCTGTTCCACGGTTTATTCATGGGATGCATCTTTCTTGGTCAGCGATTTGTTTTTTTGTGCGGATTGTCTCAACGGATTTTCACGTGTTTCTTGCCAGGACGCTCTGAAGTAGCGATCGATCTCATCGTAGCTGGGTTCAAAATTCAGATTCTTCTTCATGACCGACAGGGACCTTGTGGTACAGATAGGCGCCCAGAACGCTTCCTCGGCGATGGCCTTCTGGATTTTTGAGAAAAGGACTTTACGGTTTTTCTGGTCCATGGTGTTGTCGGCTTCCTTCAGCATCCTGTCGATTTCAGGTGTTGTTCCATAGCACCCCGGAGCATCTTTCATGAAAAAAGGATCCAAAATGGCACTTGCGTCAAAAATGGAGTAGCTTCCCCAGGTGAGGAATGCCAGGGGAACTTCTCCGGCCAGGAACTTGCGGTAGAAGTTGCCCCATTCACCGCCCATCCAGGTCATATTCGTGTTAATTCCTACGGCCTTCAGGTCTGTTACAATGGACTCACAGGCGCTTTCACTAACGCCGGAGCAGAAAAAATCGACGGTGAAACCATCGGGATACCCGGCCTCTTTCAGGAGTTCTCTGCTCACTGCAGGGTCATAGGGGTATTGCTGCACGTCCGCTTCGTGGCCGAAATGGAGGGGGCTGGTAACGCTCCAGGCGATATTGGCAAGATCGCTGTATTGTTTATGAACAATGTTGTTTTTATTGATGGCGTGGTTGACGGCCTTTCTTACCCGTCTATCCTTAAAAAAGTCCACCCCGCTTCGTCCCGTGGAATCCATGCAGACAAAATTGTTTCGAAGAGATTGGACGCTCTTGAGTTGAAGATCGGAATCTTGCTTTAAAAAAGGGATCTGTTTGTGGAGGGCACTGGTGGAGCGGGAAAGATCCACTTTCCCTGTAATGAGCGCCTGGACCTGGAGAAGCTCTTCAGTGATCGTCACTGTATTGAGCACAGGTATCCTGGCTTTCCCTTTAGGCCCTCCGAAATAATCCTCGTTGGCCTTGAAACAGATTTCCTGTGGACCTTTCCAGGTAAGGAATTTGTAGGGCCCCGTACCTACGGGATGTTTCTCAAAGCCATCTTTTCCTACCTTCCCGTAGTAACCGGGGGGGAAGATGAAAAGTGTATTGGCGATGATTTCAAAAGCGGTGGGATTGCCGATGGTGGTCTTTATCCTGATTGTATGGCTGTCCATCACCTGTGCTTCCGTAAGATCCGACAGGTATCGGGATACCTTGGAATCCGGGCTCTTCAGAAGATCCAGAGAAAATTTTACGGCATATGCGTCAAAGGGTTCTCCATTATGAAAGTGAACATCTTTACGAAGCTTAAACTCCAGGGTCCGCGGGTCGGTCCACCTGACTGACTCGGCCAGACACGGCACGATTTGTTTTCTGTCGGGGTCCCTGTACAGGAGTGTGTCCCCCCAGTTATGGTACAGGACCAGAATGTGCCGACTTGTTCCGTAAGCCGGATTAATGGGATGGAGGTTCTGGCTTCCGAGAGAGACGGTCAGGGAATTTTCCGCCGCCAGGACGGATGGAGGTGTAGAAAGAAATACGAGACTTATGGCGATGACAACCAAAATGGATGTAAATGTTTTTCCCAAAAATTCACCTTTCCGTATTCTGTGATAATTGTTTATGCCGGTTCGATCTCCACCAGGCTGCAATGAAAAGCGCAACTGTTCCCCATGTCGGTAAGCCGCTGGCTTGTGAGCTGGTTGATGCCTCTATTCTCCGGCATGAATCGCGGCCAGTACAAACCTTCCACCACGGTCACGCCCGGAGAAGTTCGTTCCGTCAGATGAGCGAACAGGCAGCATGCGCCGCGGTTATTGAATACCTTTATTTTCATCTGTTCTTCGATACCCCTTTTCGCCGCGTCATCCGGATGGATGAGGATGGTGGGGTCCCCTGCCCTGTTGCGAAGGAATTCAATTTCGTTAAAGGTTGAGTTGAGAAAATTATGTCGCGGCGGAGTAATCATTTGCAGGGAAAAAAGACCGCTCCCCTCTTCATCCGGACCGGGTTCTCCATCCGGCAGGGGGTCCAGGCCGTTTTGGGCCATACTTTTGGAATAAAACTCAATTTTTCCGGAAGGCGTGCCGAATCCCTTGGAAAAAACAGGGACGGGAACGGAGAGCCTGATGGGGCTGCCTTCCTTCAAACGCTCCAACGTGATGCCTTTCAGGTACGGAGCATCCGGGGCAAGAAGCATCTCAATCTTGTCTTCTTCAGTCTCCGAAAAACATTTTTCAGTGAAGGAGAATCGTTTGGCTAATTCCTGAAAGATGGAGAGCGTTGAACGTGTTTCCCCTGCCGGTGCAATAACCGGCCGCGCCATCTGCAGGTAATAATGACCATAACTGCGATACAGGTCCGTGGATTCCATGGATGTGGCGGCCGGCAGAATAAGATCGGCGTAGAGGGCGGTATCGGTGAGAAAATGCTCATGCACCACCACGAAAAGATCTTCACGGGCAAGGCCCTCTAGAACCCGAGATGAATCGGGCGCCACCACCGCCGGATTGGAGTGATAGACATGGAGGGCCTTTACAGGCGGGCCGTTCAGATCGGTCAGGGCATGGCCTAACTGCACCATGTTGATGGTTCTCGCCCCCTGAGGCCCCAGATCTTCACGCAGGATCGGTTTCATGTTGAATGCGAAGGCGGAAGCGGTGGATCGAGTGATCCCGCCGCCGTCCTTGTGGGTGGCGCCAACGAGTCCCGGAAGCAGGGCGATGGTCCTCATGGCCATGCCTCCCTTGAGCTGCCGGGCAGGGCCCCACCCTGTCCGGATGTAGGGGGCACGCGCCCGGCCGTATTTTATTGCCAGCTCCTCAATTTCGGCAGCGGGAATACCGGTAATCTTCTCGACGCGGGAAAGGGGATAGCTTTGTGCCCTGGCTTTCAGTTCTTCGAAGCCAAGGGTATGTTTTCGGATGAATTCCTCATCAGTGAGCCCTTTCCGGATGAGGACATGCATGATGCCCAGGGCAAGGGCTGCGTCCGTTCCCGGCCGCGGCTTCAGATGAAAGTCCGCCTTTTCCGCCGTACGGTTCCTGTACGGATCGATGACCACAATCGAGCGCACCCTGCCGGCGGGCCTTCAGGAAGAAAGGCCAGGCATGCATGTTCGTGGAAAGGGTGTTGCTTCCCCAGATGAGAATCAGGTCCGATTTTACCGATGTTTCAATGTCCGTGGTAGGGATGTCGCCCATGCTTGCCGCAAAACCCGCCTGGGCCGCGGACCCGCATATGGTGCGCAGCAATCTGGAGGCGCCCAGCTTGTGAAAAAAAGGATGGCCCGCATGAAAATGAACAATGCCCATGGTCCCGGCATAGGAATAGGGCAGGATGGCTTCGGATCCGAATCGGGAAATAATCTGTCTGTAGCGGTGAACAATTTCCGTAAAGGCCTGGTCCCAGGAGATTCGCTCGAATTTTCCCTGTCCTTTCGGCCCGGTCCGTTTCATGGGATGGAGAAGCCTGAAAGGCGAGTGGACACGCTCCGGATAATGCCGCACTTTTGTACAAATGGCGCCCCGGGTGAAAGGATGCTCGGGATCTCCTCTTACGGTAAGCACACGGTTATTCTCTACTCCCACAAGGAGACCGCAGGTGTCGGGGCAATCGTGCGGACAAACGGAGCGTTTGAACTGAACCATGGCATCTATCTCCAATTTCTGCGTGGCCTTTTTCTTTTACCGGGTTGAGAAAAGCCTTATGCTGCCGTTTAGACCCGGATACGTACGGGGATGGGAGAAGCCTCCTCGGCCAGTCTCTTGAGTTGGGGTTCTTCGTTTCTGAGGATGTCAAGCAGCATCAACGCTTCGCCGGGACGGAAATGAAGGGTAATTCCCGCTTCATCCGTGATGGCGAGCATCCGATCGGTCAGATTGATGGTGAACTTCTCCCTAAACTTTTCCACGAACGCGGACCTCGCAAAACGCCGGCATTATCGAGTCGTCGAGTGAAAAATCAGACTGCTCTTGTTCACACCAGCGGCCGATAAAGCGATAAAGCAAAAAGACTTCTGAGGGAGGAGATTTTTATCCAATCCCGGGATTTTTGGGTAGTTTCCTTAAAACTTATATGGAAATAGCGTTTTTCTGTCAATGGAAATTTAGCGGCGCAGCAATTGCATCCTGTTTTGTCAACCCATAAATACTATTTGGTTGACAATAGGCCATCCTGGAAGTATGAAAAACTGAAATTCCGTGGGACAAAACCTGTCTGTTGTACATGGAGGACTCCGTTTCCGGCATCGGGAAGCAGGGATCTTTGGCCTGTTTCCATGGTTCCAAAACGATATATTGGTCCCGTAAGAAGTGTTTTAAGGGAGAGGAAAGAAAAGGGAACTCTTATGAAGGATCGGATTCTGGCACGTTTCAAGGCCGGTAAAGGCGGCTGGGTCTCGGGGGAGGCCCTAAGCAGGGAATGAATATCAGCCGGACGGCCGTATGGAAGCATATTGGCAGGTTGAGGGAGGAGGGTTATCAGATAGAATCCTCTCCCAAGAAAGGGTATCTGCTGAAATCCGATACGACCATGCTGCTCCCGTTCGAGGTACGGAATCAGCTGGAAACCACCCTTATGGGAAGACGGGAAATTGTTCATTTTCTTGAAACCGATTCCACCAATGCCAGGGCGAAGGATCTGGCCGAGGAGGGCGCGGAGGAAGGGACTCTGATTATAGCCGAGGCCCAGACGGCAGGCAGGGGACGGAAAGGAAGGAACTGGTTTTCGCCGGCCTTTGAGAACCTCTACATCTCCCTCCTTTTGAAACCCGACATATCCCCGGCGGATGCACCCAAGATGACCCTCCTGTGCGCGGTGGCAACAGCCCGAACTCTCATGGATTTGACTTCCCGGAACGTGGCGATCAAATGGCCCAACGACATTTTCATGAACGGGAAAAAGATAGCGGGAATCCTGACGGAGCTCAGTGCGGAGCAGGACAGGATAAACTACATGGCGGTCGGGTTGGGGTTTAATGTGAATACAAAGGACTTTCCTCAAGAGATTGCGGAGACGGCCACATCCGTTTTCTTGGAGACGGGAGACATCCTCCCGAGGATAGGTTTGTTGTGCCGATACCTGAAACACGTTGAGTTCTATTACGCTCTGTCCCGTAGCAGGGGATTCGAACCTGTTTTAGAGGAATGGCGGGCGCTTTCCTATCTGCAGGGCAGGCGGGTTCGGGTCAGTTTTCTGAAGGACCGGGTGGAAGGCGTGGTGGAAGATATCGATGACAACGGAGCATTGATCGTAAGAGACGATCAAGGTATCCGCAAACACCTGTTCAGTGGCGATGTGAAAGCGGTTTCATGATGGATCTTTTGGCATTCGACAGGAAGCATATCTGGCATCCGTACACCTCCATGACCGATCCGCTCCCGGTTTATCCGGTAAAATGCGCCAAAGGAGTGAGGTTGACCCTGGAAGATGGAAGGGAACTCATAGACGGTATGTCTTCCTGGTGGGCGGCCATCCACGGCTATAACCATCCCGTGTTGAACGAGGCCCTTCATAGCCAGTCTGAGCGCATGTCCCATGTGATGTTCGGGGGACTCACCCACCGTCCGGCGGTGGAGCTTGCGTCGCTGCTCGTTAAACTGTCTCCGGAACCCCTGCAGAACGTATTTTTCAGCGATTCCGGATCCGTATCCGTTGAGGTGGCTATCAAGATGGCCGTTCAGTACTGGCACGCGCGGGGACGGCCTGAAAAGTACAAGTTATTGACCAGCCGTTCGGGGTATCACGGAGATACTTTCGGCGCCATGTCGGTATGCGATCCCGTTACGGGCATGCACGGAATCTTTCAGGGCAGCCTGCAGAGACAGTTTTTTGCCGATGCGCCGAAAATACGGTATGGGGAACCTTGGAATCGAAAGGACATTTCAAGCCTGGAAAGTCTCCTGGTTAACCACCACACGGAGATTGCCGCGGTGATTTTGGAGCCGGTCGTGCAGGGGGCGGGAGGCATGCGGTTTTATTCTCCGGAATATGTGTGTGTCGCAAGAGAACTGGCGAACCGATACGAAACCCTTCTGATCCTGGATGAAATCGCCACCGGGTTCGGACGCACCGGGCATATGTTCGCCTGTGAAAAGGCCCACATCTCTCCGGATATCATGTGCGTGGGAAAGGCCCTCACCGGGGGGGTTATGAGTCTTGCCGCTACGTTGTCAACCGCTGAAGTCGGTGAAACGATCTCCACGGGAGATCCCGGCGTCTTTATGCATGGACCCACATTCATGGGAAATCCTCTTGCCTGTGCCGTGGCCGCGGCAAGCATCCGATTGCTGCTTTCCAGCCCATGGGAGGAAAGAGTGGCCCGTATCGAAAAACAGCTTTTGGAAGGACTCTCTCCCTGTACAGGTCTCCCGAACGTGGCGGATGTCCGGGTGTTGGGGGCCATCGGGGTGGTGGAACTGGTGCGTCCCGTAAACATCGGCGTTTTGCAGGAGAAATTCGTGGAAAAGGGGGTCTGGCTGAGGCCTTTCGGCAAGCTGATCTATACCATGCCCCCCTATATCATTGAAGAGGACGATTTGGCGAGAATAACAACGGCCATGGTCCAGGTGATTTCGGAAGGTGAAGGGGTTTGCTGAGCTTTCCATGGAGATCCATTCATGAAAAGATATCTATTTGTGGAAGAAACACTCCGGAGACAAGGGGAAATGGATCAAAGAAGGGGCCTTCAGAGTCTGACCCCGACCAAAGGGGCTCGGGTGATGGTGGAAGGCGAACTCCTGATGAATTTTTGTTCCAACGACTATCTGGGATTGTCGAAGCATCCCCTTCTCAGGGAGCGCGCCATGGAATTTCTGGAACGTTTCGGCGCCGGTTCAACGGCCTCGCGACTGGTCTGCGGGAATTTCGTCTGCTTTGAGGAAGTGGAAAAGAAACTGGCCATGTTGAAAGGGACGGAGGCGGCCCTGCTGTTCAATTCCGGGTTTCAAGCGAATGTATCCCTTCTGCCCGCGCTCACGGACAGAAATTCCCTCATTCTTTCCGATGAACTGAATCACAACAGCATTGTAAACGGCGCCCTTCTTTCCCGCTGCCGAATCCGGCGTTTTGACCACAATGACTTGGACCATCTGGTTCGGCTGCTGGAAGAAAACCGGCATCGAAATCCTTCCCGCGTCATCATCGTGACCGAATCGGTTTTCAGCGTGGATGGAGACAGAAGCGATGTGGATGCCCTGGTGGGAATAGCCCGGGAGTTTGATGCCCTGCTGGTGGTTGATGAGGCCCATGCAACCGGAGTCCTGGGGCCCCGCGGCATGGGGCTAGCCTGCGGGAAAGAAGTGGATCTGGTCGTGGGAACCTTTGGAAAGGCCTGTGGATCTTTCGGGGCGTATGTAGCCTGTTCCAGGGAAATGCGGGACTATTTGATCAATACCTGCTCCGGGTTTATTTACTCTACGGCCATGCCCCCGTCGGTGGCGGGGTCCATTGATGCGGCCCTGGAGCTGATACCGGGCATGGACAAGGAACGCCTGGAACTCCAATCCCACGCTCAACTATTCAGGAACGCCCTTCGGGAAATGGGATGGGATACGGGAAGATCCACTACGCAGATTGTTCCCGTGATTATTGGAGATGCCGGGGAGGCCTTGTCCCTGTCGGATCGGCTCCGGAAAAAGGGTATTTTGGCTTCGGCGCTGCGACCACCCACGGTGAGTCCCGGGAAGTCAAGCATCCGGTTCGGTCTTACCGCTCTGCATACGGATGAAGATCTGGAAATGGCGGTGGACCGCTTCAGAATGGTTCGTGAAGAGGGCAGCCTTGCGTTTTCCTGAAAAGATATTTGTTACCGGTACGGATACGGGCGTAGGCAAGACCTTGGTGGCCGCCGTTCTTATGGCCGGCCTGGACGGAGAATACTGGAAGCCGGTTCAGAGCGGTCTTGAGGAGATTACCGACACATCTTGGATAAAGGAGGCGACAGGTCTTTCCGAGAGCCGCTTTCACAAGGAGACCTACCGGCTCAGAGCGGCCATGTCTCCCCACGCCTCGGCCGCCGGGGAAGGCATCCGTATCGAGCTGGAAAAGTTTCAGGTTCCCCGGATGCAAAATCCGTCAAGGCATCTGATCGTGGAAGGCGCCGGAGGCATTATGGTCCCGCTGAATGAACGCCATTTCATGCTGGACCTTATGAAGCAGCTGAATTTTCCCGTCCTTCTGGTGGCCTCAAGCCGATTGGGAACGATCAATCATACCCTCCTGACCGTGGATAAACTGCGGACCAGCAACCTTCCCATTTTCGGCGTGGTCTTAAACGGCGTCAGGAACGAGGACAATCGCAGGGCCATCGAGAAGTACGGAAACGTGCATGTTTTAGGGGAGATAGAACCATTAAAGGATATAAACCGGGAAACCCTTGAAAGCGGTATTTCACCGGGATCTTAAATGAAGAGGCAAAAGTCTATGGACAGAAGATCGTTGTTACCACGGCGGAAAATATCCTTTCCGGATTACCTCCCGATCAAGGGAAATACGAAGAAATGGCAGACATTCCCGACAAGGACGCGCACCTGCTTATTCCAGGGCGCCGACCTCATTCGAGAGTCCCATTTCGGCAGGAGCGTGCATCTTTGCACCATCTGCAATGGAAAATCGGGCAGATGCTCGGAAAACTGCGGGTTTTGCGCCCAGTCGGCCCATGCCAGGACGGCGCTCAGATCTATCCTCTTATGGAAATGAAAGAAATGCAAAAGAGGGGCATTGAGGCATCCAAAACCCCCATAAACAGATACTCTATCGTCACCAGCGGAAGGGGCCTTCCTTCAAAGGAAGTGGAAAGGGTGGCGGACGCCTTGGGGACACTGGCGCATGAAGGCATCGATACCTGCGCGTCTTTCGGCATCCTCAAAGAAAACGACCTGGATCTCCTGAAAGGCGCGGGTGTGACCCGGTATCACCACAATCTGGAAACGTCCAAAAGCCATTTTGACAGAGGTCTGCACCACGCATACCTATGAAGAGCGCGTGGAAACCATTCGGGCAGCCAAAAATGTGGGGCTTTCCGTATGTGCGGGAGGCATATTCGGTATCGGGGAGACGTGACCGTCAGATCCTTGAACTGGCGCTGACGCTCAAGACCCTGGATGTGGATGCCGTTCCGATCAACTTTTTAGTGCCGGTGAAAGGCACCTCCGCGGAAGGCATGCGGAATCTAACGCCCGCTCAGGTGCCTGAAAATTATTTCCCTGTTTCGCTACGTTCTTCCCGATAAGGAAATCATCGTCTGCGGAGGAAGAAAAACCGGATTGAAAGATCTCCATCCGCTCGTCTTTTATGCCGGTGCAAGCGGAATTATGACGGGAGACTACCTGACCACAAGCGGCAGAGCCCTGGAGGAAGATCTGGAGATGCTTGAACAGATCGGGTTTGTTCCCAGGGAGAAGGGAAAGCAAGCCAAAAATATTTAAAACGTATCCTATTCAAATTCGCCGGCACTGCGATTCAGATTCAACAAACCCATTCCATCACAAGGTCTTTTTTGCTGCCGAATGTTGTATTCGCTTCCATTTTGTGGTTATGTATCTCGTCAAAGAGTCCGGAATGGTTTCTCTGAATCCGCAATTTATTAACAGAAAATTCGAATAAAGACCGACTATTTTCCTTTATAAAAATTTTGGGAGCAGCAGAATAGGGAGGATGATGCCATATGTCCGGAAAAAATGATTCAGATCGACCGTGAACGGGTTGCTTTTCGAACATGCCCCTTGTGCGAGGCCACCTGTGGATTAAAGATCACCCTGAAAGACGAAAAGGTTCTCCGTATCCAGGGAGATGAAAAGGATGTTTTCAGCCATGGATACCTTTGTCCCAAAGGCGCGGCCCTGGGAAAACTCCACGATGACCCCGACCGCCTGACCCGGCCCCTTATCCGGAGAGGGGATGAATGGCGAGAGGTCTCCTGGGACGAGGCCTTCAGGGCCGTGGAAAAAGGGCTTCAGCCTGTGATGGAAAAGTATGGACGCGATGCCGTGGCGGTCTTTCTGGGCAACCCCAATGTCCACACGCTGGCGGGCGCCCTGTCCATCCGGCCTTTTTTGAAGGGACTCCGCAGCAAGAACCTCTATTCAGCCAGCTCCGTGGACCAGATTCCCAAGCATGTGTCTTGCGGATACCTGTTCGGTGGACCTTCCCTAATCCCCGTTCCCGATCTGGATCGGACCCACTACCTCCTGATTTTAGGGGGCAATCCCATGGTGTCCAACGGCAGTCTCTGTACGGCCCCCGATTTTCCGGGAAGGCTCAAGGCCATCCGGGACAGGGGCGGAAAGGTGGTGGTGGTGGACCCCTGCCGCACTCGCACGGCCGCGGCGGCCGATGAGCACCTCTTTATCAGGCCGGGAACAGATCCTTTTCTCCTTTTGGGGATCGTCCATACCTTGTTCAAAGAAAATCTGGTTGCTCTTGGCCCGTTGGAGGGACATGTAAACGGCGTAAGCGAAGTGGAACAACTTGCGGGTCCTTTTTCTCCGGATATCGTGGCTCCCGTGTGCGGGATTTCCTCCGATGCCATCGTGCGCCTGGCCCGCGATCTGGCCCTGGCGCCGACAGCCGCGGTGTATGGCCGCATGGGGACGAGCACCGTGGAGTTCGGGACCCTGGCCAGCTGGCTGGTGGATGTGGTGAACGTGCTCACGGGGAATCTGGACAGGCCCGGTGGGGCCATGTTTTCAACCCCGGCCCATGTGGCCGTCGGGAAAGAGTCCGTCAAAAAGCCTTTTCAAACGGGACGATGGGCCAGCCGTGTGAAAGGCCTTCCGGAAGTGATAGGAGAGCTGCCGGTAGTCACCCTGGCCGATGAAATAGAAACCCCGGGAGAAGGCCAGGTTCGGGCCCTGGTGACCGTGGCGGGAAATCCGGTGCTATCCACACCCAACGGCCGACGACTGGACCGGGCGCTGAGCGTCCCTTGATTTCATGGTCTGTGTGGATTTTTACAGAAACGAAACCACCCGGCACGCCCATGTAATCCTCCCGCCCGCGTCCCCGCTGGCCCACGGACATTATGACACGTTCCTCTACGGTCTTTCCATCCGGAATGTGGCCCATTACTCCCCGCCGGTATCTCCATTGGCAAAGGAGGAGATGGACAAGTGGCGGATTCTTTATCGTTTAGCCCTGATAGTCGGCGGGCAAGGAGCGGAAGCGGATGTGAACGGGCTGGATGATCTGGTCATGGGTCAGATGATAGATGCTGGGATCAGAAAGAAGAATCCACTGCTCGAAGGTCTCGACCCGAATGAGATTTCGGCCGCCCTTCAAGAGAGTGAAGGTCCCGAAAGGATGCTTGATTTTCTCCTCCGTACCGGCCCCTATGGCGACGGTTTTGGCGAAAAAGCACAAGGCCTTTCATTGAAGAAACTGCGGGAGAACCCCCACGGAATCGATCTGGGGCCTTTGAAACCCGGAATCCCCGGTATTCTAAGAACCGCTTCCGGCAGGATAGAGCTGGCCCCGGAGCCCTTCCTGAAGGATCTTTCCCGTTTAGAGGGAGGCCTGCATGGGTATGTGAAATCCGGGGAGGGCTTGGTTCTCATAGGCCGTCGAAACATTCGCAGCAACAATTCCTGGATGCACAACGTGGAAATCCTCGTAAAGGGAAGGGAACAATGCACGCTTCAGATCCATCCCGAGGACGCATCCGGTTTAGGATTGAAAACAGGTGAAAAGGCACGTATCTCCTCCCGGGTGGGCGCTATTGAGGTTCCGGTAGAGATTACCGAAGAGATCATGCCCGGCGTGGTAAGCCTTCCGCACGGTTGGGGACACGGCCTTCCGGGAACCGCACTGTCGGTGGCCAATACGCTATCCCGGCGTCAACAGCAACCTCCTGGCGGATGAAGAGAAAATCGATCCACTCTCGGGAAACGCCGTCCTCAACGGTATTCCGGTGGTGGTTATGCCTGTGCCTGCCGACAGGTGAACGTCATTCCCGGCTTTAAACACGGTGAGTTTTGAATTATTAAACTTTGAAACCTGAGCCCGGGACCGCTCACTTCGGGTAAAAAGACCAGTATGGAGATCTTGAAAAATGAAAGTTAAGGAAACCGTTACCACAGTCATTAATAAGGAACTCTGTACCGGCTGCGGACTATGTATCAAAGTTTGTCCAAGTGATACGATTACAATTATAGACAATAAAGCCGTGGTTACCGGTTTGGAATCACTCAATTGCGGACATTGTGCTGCGATCTGTCCGACAGGGGCTGTAACGGTAGCGGGAATTGATCCTTTCATGTCTGAATTTCATACCTTTGGTACGGAAACAAAGTGGTCGCCTCATGGAGAATTCGACACAGGTCTTCTGGTCAATTTGATGCAATCTCGCCGCTCCTGCCGAAATTTCAAGGACAAACCGGTTGATCGTAATACACTTGAAGATCTTGTTAAAATAGGTGTTTCAGCACCCTCCGGATCAAATTGTCAGATGTGGACTTTTACCATCCTTCCGGATCGGAAGGCTGTTAACATGCTGGCAGAGAAGACAGCAAAATTTTATGAAAATTTGAACAACACGGCCAAGAAGGGTTGGTTGAGAACCGGAATGAAGATATTCGGGAAGCCGGAACTGGAAGAATATTATCAGAATTACTACCAGAAGGTTAAGGAAGCTTTGGAGGAGAGGGAAAGAGGTGAAGGGGATAGGCTGTTTCACGGCGCAACCGCGGCGATTGTCGTCGCATCAAAAAATGATGCAAGTTGCCCGGCTGAAGATGCACTCTTGGCTACCCAGAACATACTCCTTGGAGCGCACAGTATTGGTTTGGGAACCTGTCTTATCGGATTTGTGATCGAAGCAATGAAGCGGGATAAAACGATAAACAGATTTTTGAAGCTCCCGGAAAACGAAACACCCTATTCGGTAATTGCCTTGGGATATCCAAATGAAAAATACAGATCAGTTACTGGAAGAAAACCGATCACCATAAGATATTTTGATGACCAGGGGTGAAATGCTGAAAAGAGAATCGCAACCAGGTAGTTACAAAACGGATTGTAGCTGCGGCGGGCTGGTGGACGAAATCGAGTTACAGTGATTTGAAGATAGAATTTTTCATCTGAAAAAATCTGGCGGCAGCGACGGAAATTGCACCTAACTCCATTAACGCCCAGAATCAATTGGATACTGTCGAGATATGTCAAGTATTTGGAGCCTCAAAGCGAATTTTTGCACCTACCATATCTTGCGTCTGCTCTTGACTCACCTTTATGGAAAGAGACACAAAAAATGATAGTCTTTTCTTCTACTGGAAATCAGACCGGAGTCAACGGGAATGAATTACTAAATAAAGTGGTGGTGAGTCAAGAGCAGACTTGACCCCATGACGTGACCCCTAATTACCAATAAATTGTGCTGTCCTTTCAACCTGTTTTGGTTTCCGCGTTCGGCGGGGAAGGGCAACGTTCAGCCCCCTTAAGAGAAGGAAATGGCTGATTGGATATACTGTGGATCAGATCCACCTGTAGGTGCGGGATGTACACAGAGCTTGTTGCGCACTCATTCTGCAGTTTGGTGCTGTCCCCCTGGTTTACGGTCTTGGCCTGGCACTCCTGAAGCTGGTGAACGATTATGGCTTCTGTGGTTTGATGGTTCAGAGGGACCCTTGCTATTGCTGGGCGGTGGCCGAATTGCAGAGAACAATAAAACTCGGTTCGGCGCCAACCTATTGCATACAAATACCGATATACCTGGCGTGCGCGACGAGGCAGCGAAATTAGGATATGGGGGTGGTAATGCCATGTCGTTCTTGCGTTTAGCGAGCGTGGTATTACCGACTATTGGTCAGTTGCTGGTCGATGAACTCGGGATGGTACCAACAAAGCTGAGTAAGGCAAGTAAGGCGCGAGCCGAAACTCTTAATGGAATATTGGAGATCTGATCAGTGCGCTGTATCCATCAGGCTGTTCAGCCTTTGGGGTCCACCGCCATTTTCTCCCATCCGCCGGCGCCTTGTATACGGACAGGCAGCGGTTGCACCGGACCAAGTGCTTGTGAAATAGCTTTTCACCCTTACTTTAAGAAACAGTTTCCACGGCAAGAAAACCTTATGGCGGAATGGTTTTTCAAGGCTCGCAATCTCTTACCGGGAAATTTTGGTTGCTTACAATAATTGCACAATCGGACGAACATCGAGGCTACCGCCATGAAGAGTGAAACAAAAAAAATTGAGAAATATCTCATCAAGAAGGAACCCTACTACCTTCCCACCTCTTATGAGGTGGAGGTTTTTGTCGAGGCTTACCGTAATCAACTCCCCCTGCTGCTCAAGGGACCCACAGGTTGCGGCAAAACCCGGTTCATGGAATATATGGCGTGGCGCTTGAAACGGCCCCTCATTACCGTGGCCTGCCATGACGACTTGACATCGGGGGATCTTGTGGGCCGTTATCTCATTCAAGGAAACGACACTGTCTGGATGGACGGCCCCCTGGCCCGGGCCGTGAAGGCGGGGGCCTTCTGCTACCTGGATGAGATCGTGGAGGCCCGAAAGGATACCACCGTGGTCATCCACCCCCTTGCCGACAACCGTCGCATCCTGCCCGTGGAGAAAAAAGGAGAGGTCCTGAGCGCGGCTTCCGAGTTCATGCTGATCCTCTCCTTCAATCCGGGCTACCAAAGCATCATGAAGGATCTCAAGCCGAGCACCAGACAACGTTTTATTTCCCTGGAATTCAACTATCCCGACGAAGAAGGCGGAATCCGCCATCGTATCCCGGGAATCCGGCGTGGACAACGAGTCGGCCCGGCTCCTGGTTCGACTGGGTGGAATGACCCGTAATCTGAAAGACAAAGGGCTGGACGAAGGGGCCAGTACGCGGTTGCTGATCAACGCAGGGAAACTGATGGTGTCGGGAATCGACCCGAAGACGGCCTGCACCGCGGCCATCACGCAGACTCTCAGCGACGAACGGGAAATGCAAAGCTCCATGGCGGAAATGGTCGGGTCGTTATTTTAGCAGGGCCGGATGGATCTTCCGCCCGGCATGTTCGCATCTTATTCAAGAACCCCGGCAGAAATGGAGTCACGAGGTCTTTTTTGCTGCTGCATCTTGGACAATCCTTCACCGACCGTTGATAGGTCCTTTTAGGCTGGTACAACAAACATACCGGATTTTCATTGACCCCTTCCGTACCAGCATAAAAGGACCGCCGGCTCCACAGGAATCAGATGCGGCAGTAAAAAAGACCTCGTGACGGAATGGCAGGAGTTTTTTGAACATGGCCTTTTTGACGGAAAGAAAAAATACCGACAGCGATATCCTCTCCCTCTTTGAGTTGCCGGTGGAGACCGGGTCCCGCGTTTATTACGAGGAGGATCTGGAGGAATCGGGTTTTTTGGATCTGCTGGACGGTCTTTCCCCTGAGGACCGCCAGACCATCCTTGGCCACGCGGCGACCCTGGCAGCCATCAAACCCGAATTGGCCTTTCATTTTCTTCTCAAATCCCGTGAGCTCTTGTCGGTCATTCCCATCGAGGGGCTGAACAAATGGACCTCGGTGGTCCTGGATATCTTTGATTCCAAGGGACTGGGTCCCGCAAGGGAGTTCATCCTGAACCGGGAGTCCGACCCTCTCTTTCTCCGCCACTGGGGAAAGGGCGTTTCCTTTCATGATATCCAAGGCATCCTGTCCAATTACCTGCACGCCCTGGGGAGAGAGGACCTCCACCTGGAAACGGCGGGCGACCATTATACGGATACCCGAATCATCTATCTCCCCGAACGAATTTCGACCTTTTCCCGAAAAGAAGACAATTTTCTCCTCTATAAGATGATGGTGACGCATAAGTTTGCTCAAATCGTGCTGGGGACCTACAGACTGGACCTTCATAAGATCGTTTCCGTGATCAAAGATCTGAACTCCCGGTACGGCAGTGTGTTGGAGGACGGCAAAATGCCGGAGCTTTCCAGGTTTTTTCACCTGTTCCCGGACCCGCTCCTGGCGGAAGACGTTTTGAACTTCTTGGAGTGCGTAAGGATGGAGCACTGGATGGCGGAAACCCTGCCGGGACTGGGGCGTCAAATGAAGGAGATCAAGAAGAGGCTGGCACGGAAAAGAGCGGAAAATCCGAATTTGCCGCCCAAAAGCCGGGTCCTGGATTGCCTGATCCGCGGGTGGCTGTCCGGAGAATCCGCTTTGCCGGAAGATCCTCCGCGGGCCGACGCCGTCGGCGAGATCGGTTTGGTGCTGGATGAAATCAACGACTCCGGGAGAACCATAGAGGATTTGGCCATGCTCGCATCGGAAGTATATGGGAGAATGGATCCTCTTTCGGGACCTTATAAACCGGTGGAACCTGTCCCCTATATGGGAGTATTGAAGCCGGAGGAAGCGGAGCGGGGACGCGTACGGAAACGGGAATCCTTGCGGATGGAGTTTCGGGAAGAGCTGGCCAAGATGATCCGGGACCTCCCTCAGTGTGAAGAGGTCCAAATTGAAATTCCCGGAACAGCGCCCGGCACGGTTGCGGAGAAAAATCCGCAACCCCAACAGATCCCTTCCCATCTGTTGTTGGACGGCAAACCGATGCCCGTTCCCGAGGCCATGAAGAAAATCATTGAACGGATCTACGAAGATCTGGGCGCCATCCCCGGAGAATATTTTGCGTCAGCGGACGATATGTCGGGACATCATTTTCGTTCCCTCTGCCAGACGCCCGCGGGAACCAGCAATATCCTCTCAGAACATGGGAAAGGGATTCATGTGTATGACGAATGGGATTATCGAAGACAGGGGTATCGAAAGCGCTGGGCCTTGCTGAGAGAATCGGATGCAACCGGAGGCGACCTCGCCTTTTCCCAAGAGGTCTCCCATCGCTACGGGGGCATGATCCATGGCATCAAGAGACAGTTTGAACGCATCCGGCTGGAGCAGACCCTCCTTCGAAGACAAAAGGAAGGCGACCGGGTGGATCTGGATGCGGCTGTTGAGGCCTTTGCCGACAGACGGGCCGGTCTCAATCCCTCCGAACGGGTCTTCATGTCTTTAACAAGGGACAAGCGGGATATTGCCGCCGCTTTTCTCATCGACCTGAGCGGCTCCACCAAAGGGTGGATCAATGAAATGGAGAGGACCTCTCTATTGATCCTGAGCGAGGCCCTTCAGGTGCTGAAAGATCGTTTCGCCATCTACGGCTTTTCCGGCAGAACCCGGAAACGTTGCGAACTCTTCCGCATCAAGGGTTTCGATGAGCCCTACGGGGATCCCATAAAGGCCCGAATCGCCGGGCTTAAGGACCTGGATTACACCCGCCTGGGTCCGCCCATTCGACACCTTACCAAGATTATCAACCGGGTGGAACACCGGACCCGCCTGCTCATCACCTTAAGCGACGGCAAACCCGATGATTATGACGGATACAAGGGAGACTACGGAATCGAGGATACCCGTCAGGCCCTGATCGAGGCCAAACGCAGCGGAATCCATCCTTTTTGCATCACCATAGACAAGGCCGAACACAGCTATCTGTCCCATATGTACGGGGCGGTGAATTACGTTTTCATCGATAATATCGAAGAACTCCCCGTGAAGATCCCCCAGATCTATCGCAAGCTGACCACGTAGTCGCTTATTTGGGATATCCCACCGTCTGCGACAAAATGACCCGCTGGTCTTTCCGCAGGGCCATCTTTTCGGCCAGGACCGACCTGTTCACCCATCCGCGCACCACGGTAGCCAATCCGCGGGCGGCACAGAAGAGATAGACGTTCTGGCCGATAAATCCTGTATCGGCCGCTGAATAAAAGACCTTTTCCTCCTCCCCCATGTCCCCCATCCTGGAAAAATCCGCCACGTAGACAATATTGACCGGGGCCTCCGCCACAAACCCCTGCATGCCGCAAAACGACCGGATATCCTTGCTTGACAATTGAACCAAGTGGTGCGGCTTCGCGTCATAGAGATGGAGTCCTTCCGCGGTGGCCACATAAAGATCGATCTCCTGCTGATTCCGGGCGGAAGGAGCGGTTCGTTTTCCGGAATCGGGACGGTTGACGCCGAAAGCCGCCCACAGCAGATCGGACAGCATCTGATCGGGCAGTTTTTTCGGGCTGAAGCTTCGGCTGGACTTTCTATTTTTCAACGCGGACAGGAGAGATCCCGTCGCATCGGAAGACGGGGCAGGCAGGTTTGTACGGGTTTTGTCGTCGGCAAAAAGCGCCGACGGTTTCAGCAGGGCCAGAGCCGGCACTTCCTGCCGCCGCACTGAAGAATCCTCTTCGGGTGAATATGGACATCGTCTTTCCTCCTTTATCCGGATACCTTCCGGGTTTGTCTTTAATGAACCGCCCCCCCTGTCCAACATTTGCGGGATTAAGGTTTTGCCCAAATCAAGTCGACTTCATAGGCCTTGAATTGTTTGTCCACGGTCATGATGGGCAACCGTTCCATTTGCGCCTGGCTTATAAGCAGACGATCGAAAGGATCCCTGTGATGTAACGGCAGGGATGCCACGTGGAGCGCGTGTGTATGTTGAATGGGTAGTGGCTTTATTGCGTCTCGCATCAATCTTGGCGGAATAAATGTCTCCGGGCTTTCCGGAAGAGGCAGTTTCCCCAAGGCATATTTGATAGCGATTTCCCAACTGCTGGCCGCGGACAAAAAGATCTCATTGCGCCCGTCCCCGATGAATTGCCGCGCCTCAGGCGCCAAGCTTTCCGGAGTCGTTATCCACCACAGCCAGCAATGGGTATCCAGCAATATTTTCATGACTCAAAATCATCCAGTAGCCCTGCAGGCAACGGCGCATCAAAATCATCCGGAACCTTGAATTTCCCCCTGTCTAAGCCCGGTTTGCGGGTCAAAACGGGCTCTCTCCAGGCAACCAGCCGAGCGAGAGGCTTTCCGGCCTTTGATATAATGATTTCTTCCCCGGCTGAAACCCTGACCAGCAGTTTCGAGAGGTGGGTCTTTGCCTCATGAACATTGATCATTTCCATTTGTTGCCTCCATAATAAACGCATTTCTTCTTCATCATGAAAGTAGACTAAGTCAAGGACGAAGTCAATGTCAAGTTCAAATAAGGGGCTGAATATACCCGGTCTTTGAGGGAGCCATTACGAAGAGCCATTCGCTTTCTTTGATCTGGAATATAGAGGAGCAAAAGTAAATTTGCGGATTGCGAGTGCAAATCACGGTGATTTGGTATAAAATCCTAATTTTGATGAAAACAATTCCACTCCTCTTCAATGGATGATCCAACAAAGGATGGGAAGACGAATGAGGATTCCAAAGGCTCATACACCGTGTCTAAGACACAAAAGCGTGTGGGCCTTTTTGTTTTGAGCGTATCCGGAGGACCTTCCGATGACCGAAAAACCGACCTATGAAGAATTGAAACAGCGGGTGGCGGCACTGCAAGAAGAGGTTGTCAAAGGCAAGCAGGCTGAAAAAGCACTCCGAGAGAGCGAGGAAAGGTTCAGGTTACTCTATGAAAGAGCACCTTTAGGTTATCAATCTCTGGATGAAAGGGGTTATTTTTTGGAGGTCAACCAGGCATGGTTGGATACATTGGGATATGCCCGTGAGGAGGTCATTGGTAAATCATTTGGTGATTTCCTTCATCCCGAATGGCGCGATCATTTCAAGGAGAATTTCCCTCGTTTTAAGGCCGTCGGTGAAATTCTCGGGGTCGAGTTTGAAATGATGAAAAAGGACGGATCTTTCATTATGGTGGCTTTCAATGGAAAGATCGGGAGAGATAAGGAGGGATGTTTCAAGCAAACGCACTGTATCTTACACGACATAACCTCCCAAAAAAGATCGGAGGAGGCGCTGAAGGAAAGAACCGACTTCCTCGATAAGATTATCGAGAGCTCCGCGCTGAGTACATGGATATCCGATGAGAAAGGAACGGCCATCAGGACGAATCCTGCCTGCCTTGCGTTTTTTGGCGCCACCGGGGAAGAGGTGATCGGGAAGTATAATCTTTTCCAGGATGTTGTCATCGAAAAGCAGGGGTTCATGCCGGACATAAAACGGGTGTTTGAAAAGGGAGAAGTCGCCAGTATCCTGATTGATTATGATTTCAGTGCGGTGGATCACGTTGCCGTGAAAAAGGCTACCCACAAGATCGTAAACTCGATCTTTACACCCGTTTTGGATAGCCGGGGAAAAGTTTCCAATGTCATAGTCCAGGCAATAGACCTCACGGACATAAAAAATGCAGAGGCGGCGCTGCGGGAGAGCGAACAAAAATACCGTTTAATCGCGGAAAACACGGCGGACTTGATATCGGTCCTGAACATGAATCTGCAATTTACCTATGTTAGTCCGGCCAGCATGCGTCTCCTTGGATACACCGTTGAGGAAGTCATGGAACGGACCCTTGACCAGTTCTTAACTCCTGAATCCATGCGGTTCGGCCTGACTGTCTTTCAAAAAGAGATGCAACTTGAGGCCAGTGGAACAGCTGATCCCGATAGAACGCGTATCGTGGAGTTGGAAGGATATAAGAAGGATGGCTCCACGGTCTGGATAGAGGCCAGTCTTTCTTTTTTGCGTGATAAAGAC
The DNA here is from genome assembly GCA_963747015.1 of uncultured delta proteobacterium. GTDB lineage: Bacteria > Desulfobacterota > DSM-4660 > Desulfatiglandales > Desulfatiglandaceae > DUZB01. The sequence continues at coordinate 53,521 of CAVVEP010000039.1, read as the reverse complement.
CACAAGCCTGTCGGCATTCTCATCGTATCCCGAGATATTACTGAGCGAAAGCGCGCCGAGGCGGCATTGAGGACTTTCCAACAACGTCTATCGCAGACAATCGATTTTCTTCCCGACGCTACCATGGTTGTTGACCTGGAAGGAAAGGTGATCGCCTGGAACCGAGCTATCGAGGAGATGACAGGAGTAAAGGCGAAAGATATTTTGGGAAAAGGAAACTACGAATACGCCATCCCCTTCTACGGTGTAAGAAGACCGATCCTGATAGATCTTGTCGGCAGATGGAATGATGAAACTGCGAAGACTTATCAGTATGTGAAAAAGGAAGGTGAATCTCTTGTTTCCGAAACATATGATTGTCCGGCAAAACCCGGGGGCACCCTGTGGAATAAAGCGTCTTTATTATATGATAACAATGGCAAAGTGATCGGTGCAATCGAATCGATTCGTGATATCAGCGAGCATAAAAGGGCTGAAGCAAGTTTGCGGTTCCAGAAGGCATATTTTGAGGGACTGGTAGACAATATGCCGGACGCCATTGCCATGTTCGATGACGATGGCATTGTTACGGAAATCAATACCCGGTTCACAAGGATGTTTGGGTTCACGGAGGAAGAGGCGATAGGCCAAAACATTAGCGAGCTTGTGGGGCCTCCGGATCGACTTGAAGAAGCCCACTCTTACCGCCGACGAATCACTTCGGGGGAGAAAATGAGTGTGGAGACAGTCCGCAAGAATAAAGACGGCACACTGATTGACGTGTCCCTTCGTTCAGCGCCCGTAATAGTAGACGATACTCCAATCGGACACTTTGTCCTATATCGAGACATCTCTTCCAGAAAACAGTCAGAGATTGAAAAGTCCAGGCTCCAATCCCAACTCCAACAGGCCCAAAAGATGGAAGCCATCGGCACCTTAGCTGGTGGTATCGCCCATGATTTCAACAACCTGCTAATGGCCATCCAGGGACGAACCTCTATCATGCTGATGGATAAGGATTCTTCCCATCCCGACTTTGTACATCTGAGGGGCATAGAAGGGTATGTTGGAAATGCAGCCGACCTGACCAAGCAACTCTTGGGTTTTGCCAGGGGTGGAAAATACGAGGTGAAACCAACGGACCTGAATGAACTCATTAGGAAAGAAAGTCGGATGTTTGGCCGGACCAAAAAAGAGATCTCCATACGTGAGAAATACGAAGAGAACCTCTGGCCGGTGGAGGTCGACCGGGGACAGATTCAACAAGTTCTAATGAATCTCTATGTCAATGCCTGGCAAGCAATGCCAAGGGGAGGCAATCTATATGTAGAAACAGAAAACGTGACCCTTGATGATCACTATGTGAAACCGTTCTCCGTTGCGTCTGGAAGATATGTAAAAATACATATCACTGACACAGGCATTGGAATGGACAAAGCAACCCGGGAAAAGATATTTGATCCTTTCTTCACCACCAAGGGTCTGGGCAGGGGCACCGGCCTGGGATTGGCCTCGGCATATGGAATCATCAAGAATCACGGTGGATTCATCAATGTTTACAGTGAAAAAGGTCATGGCAGCACTTTCAGTATCTATCTGCCTGCTTCTGAAAAGGAAATTATTGAACGGAAGGAGCCGATCGTTGAAACATTAACGGGATCTGAGACCGTCCTTTTCGTGGATGACGAAGAGATCATGACTGAAGTTGCCGGAGACCTTCTAAGGCTGCTGGGGTACAAAGTTTTGATCGCCGGCAACGGAAAAGAGGCCATCAGGATATATGAAGAGAAGAAAGAGAGAATTGATCTGGTGATTTTGGACATGATCATGCCGGATATGAGTGGGGGCGAGACTTATGACAGGATGAAAGATATAAACCCCGAGGTGAAAGTTCTCCTTTCCAGCGGATACAGCATCAATGGCCAAGCGAGCGAGATCCTGGATCGAGGGTGCAACGGATTTATCCAGAAGCCCTTCAAAATGGTGGAGTTATCGCAAAAGTTGAGAGAGATCTTGGATGACGAGGTAGGATCGAATAAGCAGTTATAATAGCTGAACTCGCATACATGACTTTCTGCATAGCACATCCGTTTATTTTGCGGGCAAATAGTGTAAGATTGATCTCCCGGTGTTGCACGATTTTTGCCGACGTGCGAGGAAGAGTTGTGCAAGCATCCGTACCATCAATTTGGCAATGGGAACCTCCCAGACTCGTCAGATTAGAAGCGTCGATCCAATCAGAAACACTACCTTGAGCGAAGCCGTAAAAAGAATCAGCCAAGACCCCCCCCGTTTCCGAGCCAGGCGCGTCATCTGCTCGGCGCTGGTCGCGGGCGGAACGCGAATCTGCTCCTCCGTTTTGCGTTTCAGTTCCATGGCCTCCGAAGGACAGCTGATGACGCAAAGTCCGCATCCGATGCATCGGTCAAGGTCCACTTCCGCCACATCCTCGTCCGTCATATGAATGGCTCGCATCTGGCAGCGGTCCACACAGGTTTCACAGCCCACACATGCTTCGTTGTCGATGATCGCATAGTGGTTGGAAAAGACCCGTTCCGCGGGCTTGGGGAATTTGTTCAACGCGGCTAATACACCGCAGCAATCGCCACAGCAGTTACACATACCGGAGGGGTTCTGGGAAGTGGCCGGCTGGGTGACCAGGCCGGCCTCCTGGCATTGGGTCATAATGGCGATAGCTTCCTCCGCATCGATCCTTCTCCCCATGTCACGGTCCAGATAGTATTGCCCCATGGAGCCGAACATGAAGCAGGCCTCCAGCGGTTTGCCGCAGGAGTGATCCACAAGTTCCTTCCGCTTGCGGCAGATGCAATCCGTGACCACGATTTTGTCCTTGCCGCGAAGGATCTCGACGGCGTCGTCATAGCTTGCAATATGCTGGGTTATTTCCACGGATTTTCCTACAGGAATGGTCCTCAGGAAGTAGCCCTCACTTTTTACCATGGCCTCATCAAAGGCCTCGTTGGAATATTGCTCCACCATCCGGGCGAGATCCGGCGTCAGGTCCTTCACCTGAAATTCAAAAAGGCCGTGAACAAAGGGGATGGCGCCGTATCGGGGCCCATCCTCCTTCTCCAGGCGGAACAGCAAGCCACGGCGCGACATCTCCTCCAGGCGGGCGGCCACGGTCTTCGCGGGCTGATCCAGACGGCTTGCCACGGCTTCCGGGCTCTCGACCCGCTGGCTCAAGGCCAGGAAAAGGGCCGCATCCTCTTCGGAAAAGAGGTTTTCCAGGATCTTGATTTCAATCCCGGACTCCGTGGCCGGAAACCCCACGGAATACTGGTCCAGCCTTTGCTGCAATTGCCGAAAAACATCTTTTGTCATGGTATCTTCACTCCTTATTCTCGGGATTGCATCCTATTCAAAAGTCCTGCCAGAAATGGAGCCACGAGGTCTTTTTTGTTGCCGCATCTTGGATGAACCTTCACAGACCGTCGAGAGGTCCTTCTATGCTGGTACAAGGAACCTGTTGTCATACCTCCATTTTTCCGTACCAGCATAGAAGGACCGGTGCATCCGTAAAAATCAGATGCGGCAACAAAAAGACCTCGTGACGGAATCGTTCACCGGCTGCGTACTCCGCTACCAGGAAATTTGAATAGGATACTCGGGATTTTATCATTATTAGACTATTTTGTCGAATGGTTGTTCTATAGATTCCGCAAGGGCTCGAAAAGATATTCCAGACCGTTAACCTTAATCTCATACACCATGCGCAACATATCGCCTAATTGTCCGGACGGAAATCCTTTTCGGGCAAACCAGACCACATAGGGCTCCGGCAGGTCGATCAACAGCCGCTCCTTATATTTACCGAACGGCATGCGCATCCGGGCCAGTTTAAGCAAGACGGCCGGATCCGGTATGCACCCCTTTTCTTCATTCATGGGTTCCCTCGATCAGCCCTTTCAAGCTGGTATTTGCTGCCTTCCGAATTAACATGAGAGCCGGTCAAATTTGAACCGGACATATCGACCTCCACCAGATACAGTATGAAAGAAAGACTGTATCCGGAGGTTATATCATGCTAAGTCCTGTTTTCGACCAGTTTGCTAAAAAAAGCCCTGTTACGGTATTTGCCCGTGGAATGATGGAACGGGTACTGAACCCAGAGCAATTGGATGAATGGTTTTCTGAGATTGCAGATCAACAATATACCAGGGATCTGCTATTCTCAACAGTATTCGACCTCATGAGTCAGGTTGTCCGTGGCAGTCATCGTTCTGTTCATGCAGCCTATCAAGCTAACAAAGAAGATATCAGTGTTTCAATCACATCAGTTTACAACAAGCTCAATGGAATCGAACCTAACACATCTGCAAACTTGGTGAGTTATGCTGCACAACAGGTGGAGCCGATTATCAAAAAGCTTGGAGGAACAACGCTTTCTCCGTTGCCGGGGTTGCGGATACGACTGCTTGACGGCAATTGCATCGAAAAAACAGAGCACCGAATCAAAGAGGTCAGATCTATTGGAGCAGGACCGTTGCCTGGAAAATCTCTGGTGGTTTATGATCCTGTCTTGCGTCTGCCTGTTGAAATATTTCCATGCAGCCCTTTCAAGGTGCGTATTGAATTTTGGCAATTTACGGGTGTATTGATAAGAATCGGGTTTTGAAGTTATAGCTTTCAGGTTTCAGGATTCTGTCATAAGATATTCTACAAATTTTGATAGATTAGGTTTCTTCGTTCCTGTAACCTGAACACTGACACCTGAAACCCAAGAAAAATGATAAGCAGGAAAGGTTTTCGCTCCAAATCATGGACCGTTCAGGAGTCACCTTGAAAGGGCTGGTGATTTGACATCCAAATCCCTGCCGGATGAGGAGATGCGGGTTTGAACCACTTGATATGGAACCGATCATCCGGCGGATATCCTGGAATAGAACATTGTTGGCAGCCGACATGTCTTTCTTGATGGAATCCGGCTCAAATCCAGGTCTCCTCTAAAAGCCTTCCGGCTGAGGGCGCCATGGAGGTTCTCAAGATCTTTGAGGATTTCCCGGTAGAGGATTTTTACAGATTTCACCTTTTCTACGCCCTTGCCCCTTTCAAGCGGCGCCAAGAATTTGATCGACCTTCTTCATCAGGTCCTTCAACTGATAGGGTTTGGCCATGGCGCCTGAGAAACCGTAATCCCTGTAATTTGCCATGATGGGATCGTTGGAATACCCGCTGGAAACCAAGACCTTTGCCTCCGGGTTGATGGCGAGGATTTCTTTCACGGCCTCCTTGCCCCCCATTCCGCCCGGGATCGTCAGATCCATGATAATCAGATCAATGGGTGCATGGGAGTTTCGGGCTTGCCTATATTGTTCAATGGCCTGTTCTCCGTCCGCCGCACAGAGGGTATGATGTCCAAGATGGTCCAGCATTCCCTTTGCAACATCTCTTACGATTTCTTCATCGTCCATTACCAAGATGCGATATTGAACCTTGTCCTCTTCCCTTTGGGTCGGGGTTTCGCCTATCTGTTCTTTTTGCTCCGGGACAGGAAGATAGAACGTAAAAATGCTTCCCTCGCCTTGTTTTGACTCCGCAAAAATTCGGCCTCCATGCTTGGCCACAATGGAATATGAAAGGGAAAGCCCCAAACCGCCGCCTTGCGGTTTGGTGGAAAAATAGGGATCGAATATATTTCCGAGGTGGTTTTTGGGGATTCCGATTCCGTTATCCTTTATGGATATCCTGACATATTGTCCTCGGGGAAGGGAGGCCATTTGAGAAGAATCATTGCTGTGGTTCTGACACGTTATAAGGATCTTCCCCCCATTCGGCATCGCCTCTTTGGCATTCATGACAATGTTCTGTACGACTTGACTGATCTGTCCTGAATCAACTTCCACCTTGTGAAGCCCCTCCTGCATCCTGTATTCACAGGTCACATTGCCGCCCTGAAGAACCACACCGGCCACATCCTCAATGATTTGTCCGATTGAGGCTTCGCTCTTGATCGGTTGCCCCCCTTCGGAAAAGGTCAGCAATTGCTTTGCCAGGCCCTGTGCCCGCAAGGACGCCTTTTTGGCTTCACTTAGTAGGCGGGGAATGTTCTTTGAAGACAAATCGGTCAGTGCCAAATCGACATTGCCCAGTATGGACGTGAGGAGGTTATTGAAATCATGGGCAATTCCTCCGGCCAAAACACCGATTGATTCAAGTTTTTGGGCCTGAGAAGCATGCAGTTGAAGCGCTTGATGGGCCTTCTCCGTCTCTCTCAATTGTGTAATATCTTTTGTCACGGAAAGGATATGGGGATCCCCTTGCAGCATTACGATATTGACCGACATGAGCGCGATCCTGCGGGAATTGTCTTTCACTCGAAACCTTGATTCCATATTCCGAACAAACCCGTCTTTTTTCAGCCTTTCAACGACTATCTCTCTATCTTCCGGTATATCCCAAATATCGATGTCGCGTGAGGACTTTCCTATTACATCCTCTCTCGTATAGCCGGTAAGTTCCGTGAAACCCTCATTTATTTCAACAAAGGTCCCGTCCATTCTGGTAATGGCTACGGAATCCGGGCTTGTATGGAAAGCAAGGCGGAATCGTTCTTCTAGATCTTTTAAGGACTTCGCCGCTTTGACCCTATCCGTGATGTCTTCAAAAATTCCGATCACACCGGAAACAGAACCATCTTCTGAAAACGACGGGCTGAAATTGGCGCTCATCTGCGTAAGAACATTGCCCGTTACGGTTAGGTATTCCCCTTCAAAGCTACTCTTTTTTCCGCCCAAGGCCCTGCTTATGGCTTCCCTCATCCTCAAGTTTACAATGGAGCGATAGGGAAAGCCGATCAATTTCTCTTTTTGGGCGCCAAACAGCTTTGTGGCCTTTTCATTACAGATTCTAATTATTCCGTATTGGTCGGTGTACATGATTGACAAAGGAGAATGGTCGAAAATAGTTTGAAATATCTTTTCCTTGGGGCATTCTCCGTCGTTGGCATCCCCTGTTTGAAGCTTCAGACCTGCATTCATTCCTCTCAGCTCCAAATTCTCACGGGCCATTTTTTCCATGGATTGCTCCAATTCTTCGTAAGAAGGTTTTCCTGTCATGGCGTATGGATTTCCGGTATTGAATCCAAGTGCAAGTGTTCGTGAGCCGATTTTATACTATCCCGAACCGATGTGATAGCTGTTTTTGGGTAAAAACCGGTTGCTGTTGAGTTAAGAATAGCATAAAATTGTAATTTTTAAATCCCGCTTTACAGCGCCGACATGGAAAACTCTGAATCTGGAATCCAGCAATTGTCATTATGGCTCTTTGACCGCAACCGGCCATGCCCCTTCCAGCCGGAAGGAAACCACTTCGAACGTCATAAATAACGACTTCAGCGCGGGAATGATTTACGGAAAAGCTGGCGGGCTTTAGGGGGGATGTAATGGTAAAAGCAAAAACAGTAAAGAAGGCCAAGGGCTCCGGGACAAATTCAAAAAAGACCGGGAAACAAAAAGAGACAGTGGAAATTCCCGGGGAAATTCTGGAGCCCTATCCCGCGGAAGAGCGCTCCGTAGTGAAAATGCTGTTCGGCATGACTTCCGCCGCCATGAGGTTCATTTCCAAGGGAGGCATGGTTTCCGGAAAAATAGGAGAAGCATTGGCCTCTTCCCCGGAGCAACGGAAAATGATTCGGGAAGCGGGCTCCTATCTCAAGGATCTGCGGGAGGTCGCAGGCCTTACCTTGCAGGATATGAGTCGGAGCTTGAAACTCGCGGATGAATCCCTGCTGGCCGCTGTTGAAAACGGAACCGCGACCCTCTCCTTTGAATCGATACTGCGGATGGCGGCCCTGCTGGCCCGCCATGACCCCGTTCCTTTTATCCTTCGATGCACGCGAACCTACAACCCGCAGGTATGGGGCGTTCTGGAGGAATGGGGATTGGGGAAACTGCCACTGCATTTAGAGCGTGAACGACGGTTTATCAATATCTATCGGGGCCAGGACAAGGCAAGAAAACTGTCTGATGAAGGTTTTGAAAAGGTCCTGGACTTCACCCGATCCGCTTTTGAAATGGCGCTTCATTTTGTCCCCGAAGAGAAGAAATGAGCACGGGATCTTCCACTTGCCTTGCGGAAGATTGCTCATTTCCGGATTGGAAACCCGCGGCGCCCGCAAGTTCATTAATGGATTGGCCTGAACTTGCTTTTCCGTCTACGGCCTGTTTCATCCCGCATCCAGCGCTTCGCGAATGGATCTTGCCAGGTTCGCCGTTTCAATCGGCTTCTCGAGGTATTTCCGAATACCGAGTTTCCTGGCTCTCTCCTTTGATATCTTCTCACTGTATCCGGTGCAGAGTATGATCGGCATATGGGGCCTGATTTTGAGGATCTCCCGCGCGAGTTTGTCTCCGGTCATGCGGGGCATGGTCATATCGGTGATGATGAGGTCTATTTGATCCGGATTGGCAAGGAAGCATTCCAGGGCTTCAATAGGATCGGTTTTCCCTGTGACCGTATATCCCAATCTCTCCAATCGCTGTTGATTCAGATTCACCATGGGCTCTTCATCGTCAACAAAAAGGATCGATTCCTTTCCGGCGGGAAGAACCTGATGCTCTTTTGGTTGCTCCTTGATATGCCCTTCCATGGCCGGGAACAGTATTTTGAATGTCGTTCCTTTTCCGGGCTTGCTCTCAACCGAAATTCTCCCGTGGTGGCCCTTCACCATGCCGAGCACTACAGATAGACCGAGCCCCGTGCCCTTACCCACATCCTTTGTCGTAAAATACGGGTCAAAAATTCTGTCCATCGCTTCAGGGCTGATGCCGTTTCCCGAATCACTCACGCATAGATGCACATAGGGCCCCGGGGTTAACTCAGGGGATCGGGATGCTGTATCTTCATCGATCATTTTGTTCTTTATGGCTACTTCAAGGATGCCCCCTTCATCCTCCATGGCATGAGCCGCATTGGTGCAAAGATTCATCATGATCTGCTGGATCTGAGTGGAATCTCCAAGGATATCGGCCAGGTCATTCGCGATATTTTGGCGGATATCGATATTTGTCGGGATGGATGCCCGTAAGAACTGGAGCGATTCGACGACCACGGACGCAAGGTTGAGCGGCTTTTTTTCAGCCTCGGTTTTGCGGCTGAAGCTCAAGATTTGTTTGACCACATCTCGCGCCTTCAGGCAGGCCTTCTTTGCCTCACGCAGGTTTTGCCTGGCGGTATTCCATTCCGGCACATCGGCCATGGCAAGCTCTGCATTTCCGAGGATGACGCTGAGGAGATTATTGAAATCATGCGCGATGCCTCCCGCCAACGTCCCAAGGGCTTCCATCTTCTGGGCCTGACGGAGTTGAGCCTCCAGTTCCTTTTTTTCCGTAACATCCGTCATAACTCCTACCAGAGTCGACAAGGAGCCATCGGGACGGCAAAGGCGACTCCCTGAGAAATGACCCCAGAACGTCGTGCCATCCTTTCTTCTATAGAACCTTTCCAGAAGAACATGATCGATATCCCCCCGGATCAATTGAAACATTTTCATTTCTCCGTCATCAGTCTGGCTTTCATGGAGGTGTTCAGGATAATACGTTTTGGTTATCTCTTCCATGTCATAGCCGAACATTTCAGCCATTCGGCGATTGGCAAACGTGATGACGCCGGAGGCATCCACGAGAATCACACCGGCATACACCGTATCGAATATAACACGCAGCTTTTCCTCACTTTCCCTCAACGCCTCTTCTGCCTGTTTTCGCCCGGTAATATCGCGGATGAATGACAAAAACACGCCCCCATTCAAAGAAAGATATCTGAAGTTTATTTCCACATCAAAGGTGGACTTGTCTTTCCTGCGGTGAACAGTCTCGAAACGACCGAAACCGGCCTTCATGCTTTTCCGCATGCGTCGGGTGATTTCCTCATGGCATTTCATTACTTCCACATCAGAAATGGTCATCTTCATCAGTTCTTCCATGCTGTAACCACTCATCACGGGCATAGGCGGGGTTGACCTCCAGAAGTTTTCCATTTGCATCCATTATCCAGAAACCATCCATAGCCGTCTGAATAACCGATCTATACCGTTTTTCCTTTTGCTCCAGTACATCCTGAGTCCGCTTCCGATCCGTTATATCTACCCAGTTTGACAAAACATACAGGAGTTCTTCATCCCTGCTGACAGGGAGTGAATTCATCTCCACCCAAAAAGCGTCGCCCCCTTTGGTCTGGAATCCCTCTTCGATTTTTCGCGGGCCTTTGACAACAACTTCCTGAAAATCTCTTTTTCCCGTATGAGAGGTATCACTCGTCCACCAGGGATAAGGCGCAATCATCCCCACGACCTCCGAAGAAGAAAACCCGGTCAAGCCTTCAAACGCCGGATTTACGTACTGAACGGCAGTGTCCGGGCCAATCACGAGAATCGGGTTGGGCGAACTGTTCAACAGATGCGTGCTGAACTCCTGTTTTTCTTGCCGCTCTTTGATCTCCCGCAGCAACTGGCGGTTGGTTCGTCCCAGCTGTTCATGGGCCTGCTTTAATTGCTTTTCCATCTTGTGTTTGTGAAGAGCAATCTCAACAAATGCCCTTATCTCGTTTGGCTCAAAAGGCTTCATAACGTAGCCATAGGGCTCTATCTTCTTTGCCTCCTGGATGTAGCTTGACTCCCCATGTCCGGAAATGAATACGATTGGGATATCCGATTCCGCCTTGATCTTTATGGCGGCTTCTATGCCGTTTAATCCTCCCGGCATCACAATGTCCATGAGGATGATATCGGGCCTGAGATCTCGGGCCATTTCAATGGCCTCCCGCCCCGATCCGGCCTGTCCAACAACATCATACCCCATGGCCGTAAGCATCTCCTCAATCTGCATCCCTACCGTGAAATCGTCATCAGCGATCAGAATGCTTGTCATTCTTTCCCCGCTTTTCTACTCGTTCTCGCTGTAGCATTCGGTGTAAATAGCGGTTTTCCCAGGAGCTTGAAATCCTTTATAAGCTGCTGAGCCTTTTCTCCCGTAATCCAATGGATGAATTGTTTGGCCAAACCGAATTTCACCCGGGGACAATGCCCCTTATCCACCGCGATCACGCTGTACTGATTCAACAGCCCGGGATCTCCTTCGACTAAAATCTTGAGACTCGGGTTTTCTTTCAGGTTGTCTTCATATTTGATATAGGTTCCCCGGTCCGTCATCGTGTACCCGTTGCGTTCCGCCGCGATATTTATGGTCGTCAGCATGCCCTGTCCTGTCTGAATATACCAGTTCTGCTTGTCAGGAACAGGCAGACCGGCCGACTTCCACAAGGAAAGTTCTTTTTTGTGTGTTCCTGAATTGTCGCCGCGGCTAACGAAAACCGCTTTTTTTGCCTGGATCGTCCGCAGGGCATCCTTGATGGATTTCCCCTTAATTCCCGCGGGATCGTCTCCCGGTCCGATAATAACAAAATCGTTGTACATGACTTGACGACGATCCGTGCCGAATCCATTGGACACGAATTGTTTCTCCGCCTTCGGCGCATGCACCATGAGGATATCCACATCACAGTTTTCACCCAATTTCAGGGCCTTGCCGGTTCCCGTCGCGGTCCATTTCAACGCTATTCCCGTATCCTCCTTGAATTTGGGGGCAAGATAGTCCAACAAGCCTGTGTTGTCCGTACTGGTGGTTGTGGCCATCATCAACACATTTTCATCAGCTGAGGAACCCGCGGAAAAAAGACTCGCCGTCAATGCCAGGCACAATATTGCAATAGACAATGGTTTCATTTTGCGCTCCCTTCCTTTTTAAGAGACATTAAAAATCGACAAAAATGAAAAAAGTACAATACAATTCAAACTCGATTTGTTAAAGAAAAAAGTTCTTCGGTCGAATCTGCGCTGGACCAATTTACACGTTGGAAGGAAGATGCGGGAAATGCCCCCAGCCATTACACATACTGATTACCGGCCCCGAATGACGGCGGCCGGCCTGGCGCCTACCCATCAGGTGGAGGCGGTGGATCAATCGGGTATCCGCCGGACCGTTTGGGTGGCCGGCGAAATCCCCCTGACCCTGAAGGTGGATGACCGGGAAGTGGTGACCCTCATGACTCTGGGCATGCATCCCGAAGAGCTTGCACTGGGATTTATACGAAATCAGCGACTGATCGAAGACATTGAAGAAATAAAATCGGTCGAGGTGAACTGGGACAAACAAACCGCCTTCATCACCACGCAACAGGGAAAGGGAATAATCGACTGGCGGCAAAAGCTCTCCAGGCCCACCGTAACCACCGGTTGCGGCCAGGGAACGGTTTTTAGTTGCACCCTGGACAAACTTTACGAAAAGAAACTCCCGGACGTATTTGTGCGACAATCGGTAATATACGATCTTTTGAAATCCGTTGCCGGATCCGATAAGATATACAGGCAGGCCGGGGCCATCCATGGCTGCGGACTGTGCAAAGATTCGGACCTTTTGATGTTTGTGGAAGATGTAGGCCGGCACAACGCGGCGGATGCCATTTCCGGCCGTATGTGGCTCGATCGACTGCCCGGGCAGGATAAAATTTTCTATACCACGGGCAGACTGACCTCCGAGATCGTTATGAAGGCGGCCCGTATGGAAATCCCCGTGCTCATATCAAGATCGGGCATCACCCACATGGCGCTGGAGATTGCCGAGGATCTGAATATTATGATGATTGCGCGGGTCAAGGGAAACCGTTTTCTGGTTTATAACGGCGCGGAGAATATTATCTTCGACCGGATACCCCCGATTTCCTGAGGAAGACATCGGAAAAACCGGGAAAGTTGTAAGAGATGAGCGAAAATGTAACGATCTGGATGTAACCCGGGTTATGCTCTTTTACTCGGAGTTGGTACAAAACCACAAGGAGATCTGATATGAAAAAAGTAAACCTCAACGTCAATGGCCGCGGGGTTCAAGTAATCGCGGACGACAAATTGGTCCTGCTGGATCTGCTCCGCGATATTCTGGGCCTGACCGGAACCAAACAATCCTGCGACCGCAAGGGCCAGTGCGGCGCCTGCACGGTAATCGTAAACGGCAAGTCGGTATTGTCCTGCCTGACCAGGGTGACCGGGTTGAGCGGCGCCGATGTAATCACCGTGGAAGGATTGGGAACTCCGGAAAACCCGCACCTCATTCAGGAAGCGTTTGTGCTGGCCGGCGCCATCCAGTGCGGGTTCTGTACCCCCGGCATGATCATGGCCGCCAAAGCGCTTCTGGACAAAAACCCCGACCCCGGCCGGGATGAAATAAAGCAGGCCCTGCGCCGGAATCTCTGCAGATGTACGGGATACGCCAAAATTATCGACGCGGTTCAGTTGGCGGCCCGTTTCAAGAGGGGAGAAATTACGCCGGATACGGTTCGTCCCCGGGACGGAGGAAGATGCCATGGGGGTTAGTCATCCACGGCCATCTGCCATGATCAAGGCCTGCGGGACCGCCCAATTCACGGCCGACATTCGCATTCCCGGCGCATTGGAACTGGTCGCCCTGCGGAGCCCTCATGCCCACGCCCGAATTTTATCCATCGACTTTTCTTCCGCGCTGCAACAACCGGGTGTCGCGGGAGTCATGACCGCGAAAGACATCAAAGGGACCAACCGACTCAAGTATATGATCCCCGACCGCCCGGTACTCTGCGAAGACCGGGTTCGCTATATCGGGGATCCCATTGCCGTAGTGGCGGCCAAAACCAGGGATCAGGCCGTGGCCGCCCTGAATAAGATCAAAGTGGACTATGAAATGTTGCCCGTCCTGACCGAGCCGCGAGAGGCCATGAACGATGATGCTGTTCAAGTCCACGAGCAATGGCCGAACCTCTATTTCAGCCAACCCCAGATAAAGGGCGATGCCGAAACGGCTCTTCGCGATTCCCGGACCGTTATCGAAGCCCGCTTCAAGACGCAAATCAACCACCAGGCGCCTCTGGAACCGGAAGCCTGCGCGGCCTATCTGGAAGGGGATGAGGAAGAAGAACAGTTGGTAGTGATCGGAAGGAGCATCAATATTCACCATCACCTGGGCATGCTGCAAGAGGCCGTCGGCTGGGAAAATATGCGCTATGAAGAGGCCTTTTCCGGAGGACAGTTCGGCATCAAGCTTGAAATCACTTCGGAAGGCATTGCCGCGGCTGCCGCAATCCATTTCCGGCAACCGGTGCGCTACATCCCCAGCCTGGCGGAATCGATGCAAATGACCTCCAAACGGCATCCTTTCGACATGAAGGTCAGAATGGGCGCCGACGACGAGAACCGCCTTACCGCTCTGGAGATGGACATGGTCGTGGACAACGGCGCCTATCACTCCAACGGGAACGTCATCATCAATCGGGCGCTGCTGATGCTGTCGGGTTCCTATTACATCCCCCACGTCCACTGCCTTTCCCGGCTGGTTTATACCAATAATCCCTGGGGCAGCGCCGCCCGGGGAGCCGGTCCTCCGCAGGCCCATTTCGCCCTGGAATGCGCCATGGACATGCTTGCGGACAAATTGGGCGTCGATCCACTGGAATTCAGAAAAATCAATTCCCTCCAACCGGGCCAGAGCAAATCCACCGGTCAGGTGGTGGACCAATGGCCTTTCCCTGAATTGTGCGATGCCATTCGCCCCCATTACGAACGCGCCCTTCGAGAAGCGGCCGATTTCAGAGAAGGGCCTATTCGTCGTGGCGTGGGTCTGGGCGCGGGAGCATTCGGCATCGGAGGCCCCGGAGACAGCGCTATCGCGGCGTTGGAACTGGACGATGACGGCGGGGTCACCATTTACGCGGCCGCGGCCGACCCGGGGGAAGGCACCGACTCCATGCTGACGCAATTGGCGGCCAAAAACATGAATCTACCTTTGAAAAAGATACGTCTGGTCACCCGGGATACGGATCGAACCACGGCAACCGGCCCGGCCGCCGGCAGCCGGATGACTTTCATGGTGGGGGGCGCGTTGATAGATGCCGTCAACCAACTGAAAAACGCCATGGCCGAGGTCGGCGCCAAAACCGGGGCGGATCTGAAAAAGGCCGATAAACCGGTTCGATATATCGGTCGCAAAAAGGCCATGGACAGCGGACCTCTGGACCAGGAGACGGGCCAGGGCCCCTCCTTTGATTCGCAGGTGCACGCCATCCAGTTGGTGGAGCTGGAAGTAAACACCGAAACCGGTGAGGTAGCCGTCCTTAAAATGACCACAGCCTGCGATGCCGGCGTGTTGATCAACCCCCTGAACGTGGAAGGTCAACTCCATGGCGGCATGGATATGGGCGTCGGATTTGCCCTTAGGGAACAATACATCCCCGGTCAAACCAAGGACTGGGCGACCTTTAAATTTCCAAGCATGAAGACCGCTTTCGATATGGAAACCATTCTGCTGCAAACGCCCAGAAACCGCGGCGCCAACGGAGCGGTGGGGGTGGGTGAAATGACCATGGTGCCAACGGCGCCGGCCGTGATGAATGCCATTCACAACGCCTGCGGCGTCTGGGTGACCGAATTGCCGGCCCTCCCGGAAAAGGTCAAGGCCGCACTGGCTTTGAAAGAATAAATCAGGCGTGGATTCCGACGAAGACGGGGCCGTCGGCCGCAAGGTTCGAAAAGGTGTGTATTGATTTTGGAATTTAGGGTTGTATTGATGAATCGGGTTTTGAAGCTTTAGGTTTCAGGTTTCAGGATTCTGATATGAGGTCTTCTACAAATTTTGATAGATTGAGTTTCTTTGTTCCTGAAACTGTCGAAGATCCCGCTGGACGGGGAACACTGACACCTGAAACCCAAGAAAAATGATAAGCAGGAAAGGTTTTCGCTCCAAATCGTGGACCGTTCAGGAGTCACCTTGAAAGGCACTGGCGTTTCCAGGCGTGAAGAGGGGCGTTTGAAAGCAAAGGCGCCGTCTCATGGCTTCAAAAATCACCTCCCATTTGATCCCGGTAACTTTGCAATTTGCCGGGAAACCCTTATATTGGGAAAGTTAGCCGTATGTAATTTATCAAACAAATCCGCCCGATCTGATTGTTACGGACATCATTATGCCTGACAAAGAAGGCGAGGATTTTCAACACCATGAGATTTTCTTTCTTTTCTGTACCACACTGCCGGCGGACAAGTCCGAAATCGTGTCTGAAAAGTCATTTCGTTCAGATGCTCGTTGCGGCTTTTTTCCTGGCGGCTGCCATCGTTCTTCCTTCCGCTCAAAATGCAAAAGGCGAAGAAACCGCTAAATCGTCTCCCCCCGAAATATCGGCCGAATTAACACTGGTCCAGGCAATCCTGTGCGAAACCGTAAAAGACTTTGAACCCGAAGGGCAGAGCATTGTCTTTTCGGCAAAGCTGGGAGATGTCGTCTGTTTCACCTCCTTTGATCCGGTGCCCGAAAAAACGGAAATTTACCATAAATGGTTCAAGCGAGACCAACTGGATGCGGAAGTGAAGCTGGTCCTCAAACCTCCGAAGTGGTCCACCTTCAGCAAAGTCCGGATTCACAATGCGGATGCAGGCCCATGGAGGGTGGAAATTACGGACCAAAACGGCAAAATCCTTAAAGTTCTGCGTTTCAGCGTAACGGAGTAGCCAGACCTTGCAGAATCTCCTCATATTCCTTTCCAGCATCCGCTGGCAAGACATTATAGACATCTCATTGAACAGTTATATCCTGTTTCGCCTTTACGCACTTTTCCGTGGAACAGACGTATTCAGGGTTCTGATAGGGATTGCTTTCTTCTGGATTCTACAGAGATTGGCCATATCCATGGGCCTGATTCTGACCAGCTGGATGATGGAAGGCATTATCGCCGTTGCCGCATTGATTGTGATAGTGGTTTTCAGGAATGAAATCAGATCCGTTTTCCGCGCGAGAAATATCTGGGTAATTCTCTGGGGCCTTCCACATAAACAGGTTCAGACCCCTGTAGAAATCATCACCGAAAGTGTCTTGGATATGGCATCCAGGCGCATCGGCGCGCTCCTTGTTCTGCCCGGAAGAGAAGACCTGGAAGAAATAATCCAGAAAGGGATACGTTGGGATGGAAAGATCTCCACGGAAATGATCAAAAGCATCTTCTGGCCGAACAACCCGGTGCATGACGGGGCTGCCATAATTCAGGGAACCCGGGTTCAGGAGGTGGGCGTTATCTTGCCTCTTTCCCACAGAAATGACCTTCCATCCTCTTATGGAACCCGCCACAGGGCCGCGGCGGGTCTTTCCGAAATCACGGACGCACTGGTTATTGTGGTATCCGAAGAAAAGGGAAGCATCACTCTGACCAAAGGCAACGACATTTATGCGATTCATGGAAAAGAAGAACTGGCATCGGCCATACGCGAACACCTTGGCATCCGTAAAAACCAGGCCCTCTATCTGAAAAAACGGAAGATTGAGCTGGGCATCGCGGCGGCCGTATCCCTCCTTATTGTATGCGGTGTGTGGTTCAGCATCAGCAGGGGATTCGATACCATCAAGACCTTTGACATCCCTATCGAATATACCAACCGAGACCCTCGGATGGAACTGCTGAACACCTCCGCAACCTCGGTCAGTCTCTTTTTGAGGGGATCGAGAGCGCTTCTGCGGTCCATCAGACCGGAACAGATCCAGGTTCGGATGAATCTCGCAAAAGCCGTTCCGGGCACGAATACGTTCTCCATATCCAACGAAAACATCTCCATCCCCCCGGGACTTACGCTGAAAGAGGTACGGCCCATGGTAGTGGATGTGAACCTCGATACCCGCTCCGCGAAAAAACTCCCCGTGCAGGTGGACTGGGTGGGACAACTTCCTGAAAACCTGAACCTCGTACAGGCGGAAATCAATCCGTCGGAGATCACGCTGGCAGGTCCCAAAAGCATCCTGGACAGCATGTCGACCCTCTACACGGAAGGCGTTCCTCTCAACCAAATAACCAAGAGCGGGAAGACCGAGACAAAGCTCGTTATCCCTTCCGCGTTTCTAAAACTGGAGCCGGGATACAAAGACAAAGTCACCGTGGAATATGAGGTAAAAAAAAGAAGGTAAGAGCTTACTCACAAACAAGAGCATGAAACAAGGAGAACGGAATATATGATAGAAGCCCACGGCAAGGTCTTCGACTGTGAAAGCCCTGACAAAATCCGAACGGATTTTCTGGAGACTTTTGCTTTTGACAGCCCGAATCAGTACATCAGAACGGAAACTTCCGAATTCATTGCGGCTTGCCCGTTCAGTGGCCTACCGGACACCGGCCGTCTAATCATTGAATATTATCCGGAAGGCGGCCGGTGCATCGAACTGCGGTCCTTGAAATACTACATGGTGAGCTTTCGAAATGTAGGCCTCTTTCAAGAGGGCGTGACGAAGCGTATCTATCATGACCTGAAAAGCATCCTCTCCACGGACCGCATCAAAGTGACGACTGCCTATAACACGCGAGGAGGTTTCGACACCACCTGCGTGGAAGGAAAGTTATAGCGGAGACGGCCCCACGGTCACAAAAACATAGCGATCAGGGAGAATAACCCTGGCCACGGCCTTTTTCACATCTTCCTGCGTAACCTTCCCGATTTCATCGAGAAAGCGGGTGTAGTGGTCAAACCCCAGACCGTAAAGCTCATTAAGCGCCATCTGTATAGCCTTGCTTGCATTGGTCTGAAGACCGATCTGCATATTTCCCAGGAGGTAATTCTTAGCGTCTTTCAGCTCCTTATCGCTGATTCCATGCTCTCTGACCTTTTCAAGTTCCTCAAAAATTCCCTTTTTCGCCGTGGGAACCTTATCCGGATCACAGGCAAGATAAACCCCGAAAGCGCCTGTATCGAGACCCGGGCTCCTGAAGGCCATGACTGCGTAGGCGAGACTCTGTTTATCCCGCAGATTGTAAAAGAGAATGCCTCCCTGACCGGAAAGAGCCGTTTTGACCAGCGCCATGGCCGCATCGTCCCTGCTCCGCAAACCCACCCCGAGGTATCCCACCACGATATGCGTCTGCGCCCCGGGTCTGTTCAGGTGCGCATCCCTTGCCTTAGCCAAGGCCGGTTCGGGTTCTACTGAAGGCAATGCTTTTCCGGAGACCGTAAACGTCCCGAAAAGGGTTTCGAGGTAAGGAATCATCTGATCCTTTTTCACATCTCCCACGATGGCAAGGACAAAATTCGAAGGCATGCGGATCTTTTCATACCAGTCCCTCAATTCGGTTCTTGTTATGCTTCGGACGGTTTCCATGGTCCCTGAAAGTGGATGTCCGTAAGGATAGGAACGATAGAGAGTCTCATAAAACAGGTCGAACAATTCCGCCGTGGGACGGTCCTCCTTGGCCTTGATGCCGGCAATGATATCCCCTCTCACTTTTCCCATCTCCACTTCGGGAAAATCGGGGTTCAGCACAATGTCGGCCATGATTTCAAGCCCCCCGTAGATGTCCTGACTCAGGAACTTGCCCGAAACCCCCAGGCTGTTTCTCCCGGAAAAGCCCGAGAGGCGCCCCGCCCACGATTCCACGGTGGAAGCGATCTCCGACGCGGTCCTTTTCTTTGTTCCACGGGTAAGCATCTGGGCCGTAAAATTGGATATCCCCCATTTTCCCTTGGGTTCGAGGCGCGTTCCTCCTAAAAATACGCCCGAGAAAGAAGCCTCCGGCAGGCGGTGATCTTCTTGGATGATCACCCGCATACCATTGGCAAGGACGACCATCTCCCCTTTCGTTTCCTTTTGGATGGACGATGCCGTTTTGACCGGCTCGGTATTCGCAACCCGAAAAAGGCCGGCAACTTGCTGATCGTCCATTTGAAATTTCGCATCCAATGGAAGCACCATCCCGAGAGCGAGGTTTTCCGGCGTGAAGCAGGATCTTGCCACACGGAGGATATCCTGCGGCGTCACCTGTCGCAACCGCTTCAGATAGCTGTCGGCATGATCCATATTTCCCGTCATGGTCTGAAAAAATCCGAGCGTCCTGGCCTGCCCCGACATATCTTCAAGATCAAAAACAAAACCGGCTTCAGCAATGGCCTTGGCCTTGGCCAGTTCCGACGGAGAAACCGGCTCGCTCACAACCCTGGCCATCTCTTCGCCGATAGCCTCCAGCGCCTCTTTGACCTTCTCCGGGGCAAGCGTGGCATCAATGGAGAAAACTCCCGGGTTTTTAAGGGCATAGGTCCCCGCATCAATGCTGTACACCAGATTGGAATCCATCTTCATTCTGTTATAGAGGCGCGAACTTTTGCCTTGCCCCAAAATGATTTCCAGGAGTTCCAGCGGATAGATCTCTTCATCGTTGATCGAAGGGATATGCCACAAGAGATTCATATAGACCTGCTTCACCCGATCTTTCTTTACAATCTTTCTGAGCGCTCTCTGCGGCGGCTCCACCGGGCTCTTGAACTCACATACCGGCTTTCGGGGGAAATCCTTCACCAGGGCACGCACTTTTTGAAGGGCACTGTCCGAATCGAAGTCTCCAACGGCCACCAGGACCATATTTTCCGGGACGTACCACTTATTGATGTATTTCAGGATGGCCTGTCTGTCAATCGCTCGGATGCTTTCCTCATATCCTATGATGGGTCTGCCATAAAAATGCTTTTTGTAAGAAAGGGCCATGACCGCCTTTCCAAGCTCATTTTGCGGGATATCGAGAGAACGCCTGTATTCTTCCAGAATCACTTCCTTCTCTTTCGCGAGTTCCGCTTCATCAAAAAGCGAGTGCTGAACCGCATCCAGCAGGACATCCAACCCGGTATCAAAGTGAGAACCCGGGATTTCCACAAAGTACACAGTCCTGTCAAAAGAGGTGTAGGCGTTGATATTCCCTCCCGAAGCCTCAATGGTCTTGGCAATCTCTCCCATCTTTCTTAATGGGGTCCCCTTGAATATCATATGCTCAATGACATGGGTTATCCCCGCTTCCTGTTCCGTCTCGTTGGCGCTTCCCGTCATTACCCATACCTGTATGGCCGCGACGGACGCACTGTGGTCCTCCTTCAGAATGACGGTCAGGCCGTTTTCCAGGGTAACTTTTCTGGCATTGTCCGTTACGGACAGGGCATGAAGATTGGGCGCAAGGCATAGGGCGAATAGGACACAGACAACAAAACCAAATGCCGCCACGGGGAAACATTTCCGCCCATTTACATTTTTTTCAAAGACTTTCAAGAGTTAGCCCTCCTTCAAAGAAAGTTGCATATTGTACTATTTTCTTATTGACAATACTATATATTGTGTATTAAATACATTCCCTATGATTTTAGACATGCGGATCGGACACGCTGCAAACTTTTGCGGCATTCGTTAAATGGTCGGAAATCCGCATGGTTCTCCGCGCGTTTTGTTCTCTGGTTACCCTGAGTAAATATTCATCACGCGAACCCTGTTTATCATTTTTCCTCATTTCCTAACACAATAAGGGGAAAAATCAGAATTTCAATCTCATCCGCGAAGGAACCGGAATCTTTAGAGGAGGCAATCCATGGGTCAAGCAGGCAAAATGCTGGTTACGGAAGAAGGGGTTTTCGACCTCGATAAATACAGGTGGGACGACCGCAGGTGCTCTGATCTGCTGCTCAAGGGGAATTCCATCAATACCGAACAGGCCATGGATATCAGCAGGTTTCTGAGCGAACAGATCGCCAGCCTCAATCTCCAGACCATCACACTCCCGTTCATCGAAAATTTGATCGAGGCCAAACTCCTGGAATATGGGATGACCAAGACATCGCCGGTCAGGCTTGACAGATCTATCTTCAAAAAGAAAGGGATGAGACTTTCCGAGAACGCCCAGCGCGTGCTGGAGAGGAGATACCTCAAAAAAGACGACAATGGAAGAATCATCGAATCCGCTGAAGAAATGTTCACGCGGGTGGCCAAGCATATTTCGCTGGCCGAGGAACATTTTGGAAACAGCCTGGAAAAAGTCGAAGAAATGGAACAGGTTTTCTACAAGTTAATGACCGAATTTAAATTTCTTCCAAACTCTCCAACCCTTATGAATGCGGCACGGGAGTTGGGTCAGCTCGCCGCGTGTTTTGTTCTTCCGGTGGAAGACAGCATGGAAGGCATTTTTGATTCCCTGAAAAATGCGGCGCTCATCCATAAATCAGGGGGTGGGACCGGTTTTTCATTCTCCCGCCTGAGGCCGGTAAGGAGCAGGGTCGGGACAACGGGAGGCGTCGCGTCCGGGCCGGTCTCTTTCATGAAAATTTTCAATACCGCCACCGAGCAGGTTAAACAGGGGGGAACTCGCCGCGGCGCCAATATGGCCGTCTTGCGGGTGGACCATCCTGACATCATGGAATTCATACACTGCAAAAAATATGATAAGGATCTTAATAATTTCAATATATCCGTCGCCGTCACCGATTCGTTCATGGAGAGCGTAAAGCAGAAGACCGCCTATGACCTCATTGATCCCCGGGAAAAATGCAAAGTGGGCGAATTGAACGCGGTGGATGTGTATGATGCCCTTCTGGAACAGGCCTGGGAAAATGGAGATCCGGGCATCATTTTTCTGGATCGCATCAACCGGGACAATCCGACCCCTTACCTCGGAGAAATAGAAAGCACCAACCCTTGCGGAGAACAACCCCTGCTTCCCATGGAGGCCTGCAACCTGGGTTCCATTAACCTGTCCAAATTCGTAGTCATTACGGAGGAGGGTCAGGCTGTCGATTATACCGGTCTGCGGGAGGTCGTCCATAACAGCGTACGCTTTTTGGACAATACCCTGGAAATGTCCCGATATCCGCTTCCTGAAATCACCGAGATGGTGAGAGGAAATCGAAAGATCGGATTGGGCGTCATGGGTTTTGCCGACCTGTTGTTTCAGCTGCGAATCCCCTACAACTCCAAGAAAGCCCTTGAAACAGCGGAAGAGGTCATGGGCTTCATTCAGGAAGAATCCCATTGCGCGTCTCGTATGCTGGCGGAGGAGAGAGGGCATTTCCCAAATTATGATGAGACCTATTTCAGCGACGCGGAAGAAGCCCCCATGAGAAATGCCACGACCACTACTATCGCCCCTACCGGCACCCTGAGCATCATTGCGGAATGTTCCAGCGGCATAGAACCCCTGTTCGCCCTCAGCTTTGTCCGAACGGTCATGGATAATGACAAACTGATTGAAATAAATCCCCATTTCGAAAAATCCGCGCGGGAGAAAGGGTTTTACAGTCCTGAATTGATGGACAGCGATAGCGGAGCAAGGAACCATCGCGCACATCAAAGAAATCCCGGAAACGGAAAAGAGCATTTTTGTCACGGCTCACGATATCATCCCGGAATGGCACATCCGCATGCAGGCGGCCTTCCAGAAACATACGGACAATGCGGTTTCCAAAACAGTCAACCTCCCGAGGGACGCATCCGTCGAGGATGTTCAAAAGGTCTACGACTTGGCCTATGAACTGGGTTGCAAAGGCGTCACCATTTACAGGGACGGCAGCAAGGAAAATCAGGTCCTTTCCATCGCCCACAAAGAGGAGAAGGCAGAGACTACCGGGTTCATGACAGCCG
The DNA here is from genome assembly GCA_963747015.1 of uncultured delta proteobacterium. Lineage (GTDB taxonomy): Bacteria > Desulfobacterota > DSM-4660 > Desulfatiglandales > Desulfatiglandaceae > DUZB01. The sequence continues at coordinate 30,092 of CAVVEP010000039.1, read as the reverse complement.
TGAAAGAAAGGCCCGAAACCTTGTTCGGATTCACCACCAAGATGGCCACCGGTATGGGGGCACTCTACGTAACCGTCACCGAATATGAAGGCAGGCCCTTTGAAGTCTTTGCCACCATTGGAAAATCGGGCAGGTCTACCACCGCCAAGACCGAGGCCATAGGAAGACTGGTGTCCCTCGCGCTCAGGTCCGGGGTCAGGGTAGAAAAGATTGTGGAGCAGTTGAAAGGCATCGGAGGAGAACATCCGGTATTTCAAAAGGATGGACTGGTCCTGTCCATCCCCGACGCGATCAGTATTGTCCTCGAAAAGAGATATCTCGCGGATAAACCACAGAGGAATAACGGGAACCACAAACATAGTCTTCTCGGAGAAACTTGTCCGGAATGCGGCCAGACCATCAGCTTTGAGGAAGGCTGCATGACCTGTCACTTCTGCGGTTTCACCAAGTGCGGGTAAGGACTTTTTTTATTTCACGGCCGAAATCCGTATGATCACATCCGTCCCTTTTCCGGGAGTGCTTTGAACCTTTATATGCCCACTGTGCTCCGAAATGATCCTCTGAGCCCTGCACAGACCCATCCCGATGGCCACCGCCTTGGTGGTGAAGAACGGGTCAAAAATATAAGGCATATCCTTTTCCAGGATACCGCGGCCTTTATCCTCCACCCTCATATGAAACCCGCCCGATTCTTCCACGGCCCGGATGGCGATGAAGCCTTCATTTCCCCTAAATGCCTCCAAAGAATTCAAAAGCACTTCATCCAGGGCCAGCGAAAAAAGATGGGGATCGAGCTCCCCGTGGACCGGATCCACACGAACCATCCACGAGATCTTTTTTGACCGTTGAGCCGCTATTTCTTCCAACCGGCCTTTTGCCGCTTCCACCACCTTTTCCAGCGAGGATCTCACCGGTACGGCGGATCTCAGTCCGGCATAACCGCTCACTGCCTGAACAATGTCCTCCAGCCTGCGTGCATCCGCCAGAATATTGCGGAGGTAACTCGCCGTACGCTCATCGACATTCGGCTGATTGAGCAACCGATTGGCAAACCCGCCTATGGCGGTTACCGGGTTTCGAATCTGATGGGCAACCGCCAGCGCCAACTTCTCCAGGCTTTCCGCCCTCCGGTGCTGCATACGATGTTGTTCTTCCAGGGCAAGTTTTTCTCTCTCATGGGAGTGATGGACCTCGGTCAGGTCATGAATCAGAACGACAATGGCGGCGGTTTCAGCATTTTCTACGAGAAAAGAAGTGGTAAGCGACAAATGGAGCGTATTGCCTTCGGGAGTCACATAATTCACGTTCCGGCATAGATTCATCCGCCTTTCTTGAATAACATCAAGAAAGACCTGGTTGAATTCCAGATTGTCCGTATCGGAGATAAACAGATCCCCCCAGCATCTTCCATTGAGCATCTCTCCCGTGTAGCCCAGGATCCGCGAAGCCGCCCGATTTGTGGTAATGATCTCTCCCTCGGAGTCAATCACCAAAAGTCCCACGGCGATACTCTCCAGGATATTCCGGATCACAATCGATTTGATCCCATCTTCCATCGTTGTCAAAGAAGTGTTTTCACCCCCTATTTCTTCTTCCCGGGCCCCAGGTGGCTGGAGAGATATTCCAGCACCTGGTTTTTTTCTTTTTCACTGATAACCAGCCCGTTGTCGACCATTGCCTCCATGATTCCGGTCCATTTATCCTTGGATCCCCGTTGGGCGCTGATCAAATCAAGGTCATGACAGGCCTGGCATTTTTTGAGAACAATCTCCTTGCCCGGTCCTTCGGGAAGGGAGTCCTCGCCAAAGGCCTGACAGGGATTTAAAAAGAGCAACAGACATATCGCCGCAAGAATTTTGGTCAAAGTGCACATCCTCCTACCCGTCATCAATGCTTACCGGCATCCAGAGGAGTCCCTTTTCTCTCCCAGGTGATATAGGTTTCGAGCGCAATCATCTTCGGATCATCCAGGGCAAGGGGCTCTCCCTCCAGGGGATTTTGAATACACCAGTTTATCATATCCCTCAGCGCAACCACCTTTCCCAGCTGCTTCTGGAATTTGGGATAGGTCTCCGGATGCGTATCGGCCGCATTGGGATGGCACATGTCGCACGAAACCTTATTCGTCCCGAGGGCACTGTGAAAGAGTTTTTCCCCTTCGATGGCCACATCCACAAAAGCGGCGTTCCACTGCTTGAGATCCGTCTCCTTAAATTCATCAGCACCCACGAGGGAGATGGCGCCTGTTGACAGAAACAGGACCAGACAAATACCGTACATCAATTTTTGACGCATTTTCGTAGCCTCCTTTCTTCAAAATTTCCTAATAACGTTTCTGCGGCGGAATTCGCTTTGCAGGGTCCTGGTATTGCTCATCCACGAGCTGTTCCAGCTTCTGGTCAAACCGGAGAGTCCGGGAGGAATTCGCCCACAGATCAAAATGCTGGGAGGTGCGCCCGCCCTGGACGGTGGTCTGCGACCAGCCGGTTGCGTCCCGCTCATGAAAGGGGTCGGCCCGATTCATAAAAACAGTCATTTTGGGAACTGCGTTGGGTTTCCGCCCATAGCTTACAGGATAGGGCCACGGCCAGGCCGTTGACATCCAGGCCTGAAAACTGATGTTTCCAATCTGGTTATACAAGATCTGATGGACGTGCCCGTGAAGTACGTTGACCTTCTTGAAAGGTTTCAACACCGCCTGCACCTGTTCGGCGTCCTCCGTCCAGAAATTCCAGGGCTTGAAGACCTTGTATAGGGGAGAATGGGAGAAAACGATCAGCGGCGTATCCGTACTGACTCCCGCCAAGTCCTTTTTCAACCATTCGATCTGTTCTTTTCCCACCATGAAAGGAGACCCCTGCGGGTTGTCAAGCCGGGCCATCTGGTTCATCCGCTCCTCCGGAGTTGCCCAGCGGTGGATCCAGTCGTCATAGGTCAGAATACTGTTCAGTGTAACAAAATGAACCCCCTTGTGGTCAAAACTGTAGTGGAGCTTGCTGACTTTTTCCGCCCAGTATTGGCCCAGGTCCAGATAATAGTCGTGTTCTCCGATCACGAAGCGGATCGGAATGTCAATCTTTGACAATATTTCGAGCCCATGATCGAGCTCTTCTTTCTTCCCCAATTGGGCCAGATCCCCTCCGAATACCACAAAATCGGGTTGCGGCCACATAAGGCCCAACTCGGCAACCGCCTGCTTAAGACCTTTGTCGAAATTATTCACGAATTTGGTTCCGTTGATCCGGGTCAGATGGGCATCGGAAATACAGGCAAACGTAAACTTTTCTTCCTCTTTCGCTCCCCAGCAGACCTCCACGATTTTCAAAGGCAACACGGAAGCTGCCGTAACGGCCGCTGCTGTTTTCAAAAAGTGTCGTCGACTGACGGACGTCTCATTACCCATGGATTCGGTCCTCCTTTCTCCATCGTAGTGTTTCTATTTAATCGCAACATTCTGAAATTGCGGGCTGGTCAGGGAATTCATGAATGCAATCACATCGGCCATCTCCTCATCGGTGAGATCCAACACGCGAACACTGCCTAAAAAAGGGTTTTTCTCCCCTCCCTTATTGTACAAATCCATGACTTCCTTTAGCGTCGCCATGCTCCCATCATGCATATACGGCCCCGTAACGGCGATATTGCGAAGGGTGGGAGTCTTGAAAGCGCCCAGATCGGACAAGTTTCCGGTCACCACGAAACGCCCCAATTCGGATGTTTCGCTCTTGGTGAGAATGGATTCATCCAGTTCGCTGCCCTTTTCTTGGGCTATTCTGAATTCCTTGACAATTTCCCTGAGACGGGGTTGAATTTTTTTGAACCCCACACCCAGGTTGTGAAATTTGTTGTCGGTAAAGATGGCGTAGTTTTCACTGATGGCATGGCATTCCTGGCAACGGGCCTTGCCCCGGTAAAGCTCCAGCCCCCTTATGGCGGATTCGGAGAGGGCCGTCTTGTCGCCTCCGTACATATAGCGATCGAACGGCGAATCGCCCGCCACCACCGTACGTTCAAAAGCGGAGATGGCCTTGACCACTTCATCCAGGGTAATCCCCGCGGGTTCAACGCCAAAAACCAGTTTGAACTGTTTTACGTATTCCGGGTCTTTCCGGATGGTTTCAATGATAAACGCATGGAAATTCTGGGCCTTGCCAAGACCGTGTTCCACCGGATTCACAAACGGGTCCTTGGCCTGTTCTTCAAGACTGGCACGCCGTCCATCCCAGAACTGGGCCTGATAATAGGCGGCGTTGATCACCGTGGGTGAATTGCGCGTACCCTTTAACTTGTGAATCCCCTCGGCCACGGGCAGCTGGTCCGCAAAGGCCTTTGCCGGATCATGACAGGTGGCGCAACTGACCGTCCCGTCCGCGCTGAAACGCTTGTCTTCGAAAAGCTTTTTCCCCAATGCAATCTTTTCCGGCGACTGGGGATTGTCCCCCGGAACCGGCACGGGCGGCAAACCCAGAGGAGGCTGAACCTCACTGAATGAGTTGCCTGCCCAGAAAAGAAATAGAAAGACCCCGCACAATACCTTAACGATTCTCATGATGCCCCCCCTTATTTTTGCAACCGCGAAATGGTTGCGGATTCACGGTTTTTCCTATAATGAACTCGTGCAAAATTCAAGCTTATATCTATTTTTATTTATTTTCAACCGTAAACCGGTAATTGCGGATTGCGGTAAGAAACAGGGATTTTCCTCAACTGAACAAATTAAGAGCTGGCGCATCATGCAGTAAAATGCGGCCTTATTCCATGGGCATTAGAAAAAATGCCTTTACTCCATAGGTTGATTTCACTATACTTCTTTCCTTTCGGATGGGACTTTTATCCCATTTTCAATAGGTTCGGGATTGACTATGCAGCGACATATCTCAGGAGCAAAAAGATGATCAGCTTACTGGACTACGGCGCCGGCAATGTGCGGAGCGTGATAAACGCCATTGAACGGCTCGGAGAAAAGGTTTCTGTTATTACGAGCGGGGAGGACATCCTTTCCGCCGAAAAGCTGGTATTTCCCGGCGTCGGCGCTTTCGGAAGCATGATGGGGATACTGGAAGAGAGAAATTTTGTCGTTCCCCTGAAGAAATATCTGGAGGACGACCGGCCATTTCTTGGAATATGCCTCGGACTTCAGGCACTTTTTGAGAGAAGCGAAGAAGCCCCGGGCGTTGAGGGGCTGGGATTTTTGAAAGGTTCGGTTCAAAGATTCCGAACGGAATTGTCCATCCCCCACATCGGCTGGAACGGGCTGGCCATCAACCAGACATCGCCCCTGTTCACCGGACTTTGCGGGAATGAAAAATTCTATTTCGTGCACTCATACCACGTAGCGCCCAAAGATCCATCCGATATCCTTACCTGGACGGACTACGGACTCCGCTTTACCAGCGGAATTCAAAAAGGAAACGTCATTGCCGTTCAGTTTCACCCTGAAAAAAGCGGAGACGCCGGACTCGCCATCCTGAAAAACTTTCTGCAATCCGGTGGGAAGCGGAAAACTCCCGCAAATATACTCCCAAACACCAGACTCGCGAAACGAATTATTGCCTGCCTGGATGTACGTTCCAATGATCAGGGCGACCTCGTCGTAACAAAAGGGGATCAATACGATGTCAGGGAAAAAGGCAACGTGAGAAACCTGGGGAAGCCGGTGGAACTGGCAGGGCAGTATTACAGGGACGGCGCCGACGAGATCACCTTTCTGAACATTACGGGATTCCGGGACTTCCCCCTGGAAGACATGCCCATGCTTGAAGTCCTTCGCCGAACGTCGGAAAACGTTTTCGTGCCGCTGACCATCGGAGGAGGGATCAGGAATTATACCGACAAAAACGGAAAGGAATACAGCGCGCTCAGAGTGGCTGCCGAATATTTCAGATCAGGCGCGGACAAGATTTCCATAGGCAGCGACGCAGTGGACATCGTGGAGGAATTTATCGAGACCGGGAAGGCCACGGGAAAAAGCTCCATAGAGGAAATCGCGCGGGTCTATGGAAATCAGGCGGTGGTCATCTCCATTGATCCAAGAAGGGTGTATGCGACTTCCCCCGACGCGGTCAAGCACCGCGTCATCTCAACGAAGATACCCGGACCAAAGGGAGAAAGATACTGCTGGTACCAGTGCACCGTAAAAGGGGGAAGGGAGGGACGGGATGTGGATGCCGTCACCCTGGCCATGATAACGGAAAAATTGGGCGCGGGAGAAATCCTTCTCAACTGCATAGACAGGGACGGGACGAACCTGGGATTCGACCTGGAACTGATCAATGCGGTCAAAGAAGCCGTATCCATTCCGGTGATCGCATCAAGCGGCGCGGGCAGTGCGGAACATTTTCTGGAGGTCTTTACCCGTACCGAAGCGGAATCGGCCCTGGCCGCCGGAATATTTCATCGAAAAGAGGTCCCCATCAGAGCAGTCAAAGAATATCTGAAGGGGCGTGTGGAGATTAGGGAAATAGCTTGATGATCGTGCGTTTCGATCTTTCACCGCGTGAAATTGAACTCTCTTTCCTTAAACAGCCGCAGGCAGGCATCCACCACTTCGGGATCATAGTTGGTTCCCTTACTTTCGGTTATTTCCGCCAGTGCCTTTTCCATGCCGAGGCCCGGCCGGTATGGACGGTTGGAGGCCATGGCCTCTACCACATCGGCAACGCACACAATCCTGGCCTCAAGACTGATCTCTTCTCCGCAAAGTCCTTTCGGGTATCCTGAACCATCCATCCTTTCATGATGCTCCAGCACGATTCGGGCAACAGGCCAGGGGAAATCTATTTCTTTCAGAATCTGATAACCGTTTTCGGGATGGCAGCGGATCATCTCCATTTCGTTATCCGTCAACTTGCGGGGCATGGCCAGGATTTCAGCTGGAACGCATATCTTGCCCGTGTCATGGATGAGGGCTCCAAGATAGATGCCCTCCGTTTCATCGGAGGTTAAGCCCATTTCTTCCGCAATGGCCCGGGACAATTCCGCCACCCGTTGCTGGTGCCCGGCTGTATAAGGGTCCCTCATCTCAACAGTCCTGGCCACGGCCCGAATGGTTTCCCTCAAGGTCTTTCTTACATCTTCCAGACTTTCACTAAGCCTTTTCTGGACCTTTTTGTGTTCCGTAATATCTCTCAAGGATGCAAGATAGGCATTTTTCTTTTCCCACAAGATCCGTACCATCCGGATTTCGGCCATCACCGAACTGCGATCCCGCCTGAAGATGTCCAGCTCCGTACTTCCCCCTGCAACCATGGGAAAACCGAAGGGGGCGCCGATCAATTCTTCGGACGTTCTTCCCAGGATTTCTTCCGCTGCCGGATTGACAAATCGAACCGTCTGGCTTTCATCGATGATAATAATACCGTCCGCATTGCCGTTAATCATGTTCCGGAAATTTTTCTCACTGGCGGAAAGGGCCTTCACGGCCTCACGGCGGACCAGGATTTCAGTCTTGAGATGCCGGTTTGCATTTTTCAACGTTTCCGTCCGCTCCCGCACCTTTTTCTCGAGATCGGCCCGCAGAGCGGCCAGTTCTTTTTCTGATTTCCACTTGGCGCTCATGGAAACCCCGAGCTGCCATATCTCCTTGGGACCGAACGGTTTCTGGATATAAAGAAGCTTATCCGCGGGCGGTACGCGCTCTCCGACTTTCACCAGATCGGTTTCAAAATGACCGGTCACCAGAGCGATGGTCATGTTCGGATCCAACTTGCGGACCTGTTCCGCGGCCCACACCCCGTCGGGTCCCCCGGGCAGATTCACATCAAAAAATCCAACAGAAAAAGGGCGGCCTTCCTCCAATCCCTTCCGAACGGTCTGTACCGCCTCTTCCGCCGCTCGCACAAAGGCTGATCTCAAAAGGCTGTGAATCGGAGGAGAACCGGAAACACTCCATGGAAGGGGAAAATATTTTTCGGTACAGCGAGAGGATCGGCTTTTCGTCATCCAGGGCAAGAATTCGAAACGGAGTGGATTCCAACGGAATATGAACCTCTCTACACCAAAAAGGACGGAACATCAAAGTGCCGGCAAGAATATGCTTTTTCAAGTTGCAGTATGCCCCAAGAAAGATACATGTCAAACCTCATTTCACCGGAGGGGATTACCCGGAGGAACAGGCGGGAAAAAGGGTGGGCAATGTAAACTTGACGGGGACCAGAAAAAGGACTGTTTGATGATCCTTTCCGGTCCCGCTAAAGAGATTTTCTTTTACAAACGGGGTTTACTCCCCGGTAAACACCGGTTTGCGTTTCTCCAGAAAGGCCTTGAACCCTTCCACACGATCTTTGGTTTCACGAACCCGGGCGCTCCCCTCGTCCTCTACTTGAAGCCCCCTTTGAAGCCCTTCGTATTCCCCGGCGGACATGGCCTTGAGCACGCAATTCACCGCGATCGGGGGCCTTTCGGCCAGTTGTTTCCCCAGGGCAAAGGCATCATCCATCAGGGACTCGGGGGTGGACACCTGATTGACCAGACCCATCTCCAATGCTTCGACGGCGCCGACGGTCTTGCTGAACAAGATCATGTCCAGAGCCTTCGCCCGTCCCACCAGACGAGGCAGCCGCTGACTTCCCCCCCATCCGGGGATAATGCCCAGATTCAGCTCCGTGAGACCCACTTTAACCCCGGGAACATCCGCCATAATCCTGAAATGGCAGGCCAGGGCCAGCTCCAGTCCTCCTCCGAGCGCGTGTCCGTTGATCGCCGCGATTACCGGTTTGGAAAATCGGTCGATCCGTTCCCAGAGGCCTCTGGCCTTTGGACTGATTTTGTCGGCATTGGCGGCATCGGTCACGTCATAGCCCGCTGAAAAGCATTTTTCCCCTGCCCCGGTCAGAATGACCACCCGGACATCCGGATCGTTTTCCACCTCGGCAACGACCTTTTCAAATTCCGTTAAGGCAGCCAGATTCCATGTATTGGCCGGAGGATGATCAAAGGTTATGAGGGCGATATGATCCTTTTTTTCCAATCGAATGTTGTTAAATGTCATGGGAATGCTCCTGTCTATTTTAGAGTTGTATAAGTTAGCTGCATAGTATCTTATTCAAAAAAACCTGGCAGTAATGGAGTCACGGGGTCTTTTTTGCTGCCGCATCTTGGATCGACCTTCACTGACCGTTGATAGGTCCTTTTAGGCTGGTACAAAAAATAATGCCGAATTTTCAACGACCTCTACGTACCAGCCTAAGAGGACCGATGCTCCATAGGAATTAGATGCGGCAGCAAAAAAGATCGCGTGACGGAATGGTTTTCCTGATTCTGCATTTCGCCAGCAAGGTATTTGAAAATGATACGCTACATATTCTCCCAGATGATGGAATATCCCTGTCCTCTCCCCACGCACATGGTGGTGAGACCGTATTTCGCGTCGGGATTTTCCTTGAAAAGCCCGGCCAGAAACGCCACCAGACGGGGACCCGATGCGGCCAGGGGATGCCCGTAAGCAATGGAGCCCCCCCATCGGTTGACCCTCGGGTCGTTCCAGGCCATCCCCATACGGTCCATGAAGTAGAGGGCCTGGACCGCAAATGCCTCGTTCAACTCCACCAGATCCAGATCATCCATGGTCAAACCGGCCTTTTCAAGGGCCTTTCGGGTGGCGGGGACCGGTGCGATCCCCATAATCGTGGGATCCACCGCGGCAACGGCCGACGCAACCCAGCGCATCTTGGGCCGGAGACCCAACTCCCGGGCCTTGTCTTCATTCATGATCAGGACGGCGCAGGCCCCGTCGTTCAGACCCGAGGCGTTTCCCGCGGTTACGTTTCCCCCGTCCTTGAACGGCGTCTTGAGATCTCTTAGACCTTCCAGAGTGGTGCCGGGCCGGGGGGGCTGATCCCGGTCCACCGTCATGCACGATCCATCCGCCAACTCCACCTCCAGAGGGATAATCATATCCTTCATCTTGCCGGCCCGGATGGCCTGGTCGGCCTTTTGCTGGCATTCTTCGGCGTAGCGGTCCGCCATCTCCCGGGTGAACTCGGGAAAGCGTTCATGGAGATTCTCGGCGGTCAGGCCCATGTTCAAGGCCGAAGGGCCGCCCATGACCTGTTCCGCCCTGGGATGGGGATCCCGCATGAATCCCATGGGAAGATGGCCCATATGTTCCACGCCTCCGGCAATCAGGCAATCCGCCATGCCCGAAGCCACAAAAGAGGTTGCAAAACCGATGGCGGAAAGTCCTCCAGCGCACATGCGGTCGATGGAACAGCCCGGGATTTCGTACCCCCAGTCCGCCAGCATGCTCACCACCCGGCCGATGGTTCCTCCCTGTTCCTTCACCTGATTGGTAACCCCCCAGATATTGTCTTCGATCATATCGGGGGTGATCCGGGGATTTCGCCGGATTAATGCTTTCAACAGCGGAACGATCAGGTCGTCAGCCCTGGTTTTCCAGAAAATCCCCTTTTCTCCGGCCCTTCCAAAGGCCGTTCTCACGGCGTCAACCACCACCACCCGGTTCAATTTTCCGTCCATATTCATGACTCCTCTTTGATTTCTTAACATAAAAAAGTAAAAACGATTTTCGGATCCTTTTACGAACATATCCTGTCAGAGCCCCCGGCATTGATGGAGTCACAAGGTCTTTTTTGACAACTTCACTATATTCTTTCAAAAACAGCCGCAATCCCGAGCCCCCCTCCCCCGCAGATGCACTCCAGACCGTAGCGGGCCTTCCGCCTTTGCATCTCGTGGAGCAGAGTGACCAGTACGCGCGTTCCCGTGCAGGCGATGGGATGGCCCAGAGAAATCCCGGAGCCGTTCACATTCACCCTGTCATAGTCTTTCTCTCCGACACCCATCTCCTTCAAATCAGCCAGCACCTGTGCCGCGAAGGCCTCCTGAATCTCAATGAGATCTATCCGGTCCATGGTCAACCCAGCCCTTTTCAGTGCCTTTTCCACGGCCTTCGGGACCGTCTTGTAGGCCCGCCGGGGATCATCTCCCGCCACGGCCGAACCCCTCAACACGGCCAGGGGTTCCTGACCCAACCGGGCCGCCATCTCGTCCGACATGACCACCACCGCGGCTGCGCCGTCATTTTCCGTGCTCGAATTCCCCGCGGTGCACACCCCCCCCAGGACCGGTTTGAGACGAGCCAGTTTCTCCAGGGTGGTATCGGCACGCGGATTCTCGTCCCGGTCCATGATTTTGGGATCTCCTTTGGGCTGTGGAACGGAAACGGGCACAATTTCCCGGGAAAAGAGGCCTTTTTCCATGGCGCCACAGGCCTTTTTGTGACTATGAAATGACCATAGGTCGCAGGACTCGCGACTGATGTTCTCTTCCTTGGCGGCGGTCTCGGCCCAAGACATCATGGATGGCAGGATTCCGTAGCGTTCCTCGGGTTGGCTCATGACCCGAGCCCTCTGAATTCGATCATAAAAGGGCATCCCCCACATACTCAGGTCCCCGTGACCTCGCGGCATCCCCTTCTGTCCTCCGATGCCCCACTTGATGTGACCGGGCAGATAGAATTCCGCATTGCTCATGCTTTCAACGCCCCCCGCCACAACCACCCGAGCCTGCTCCGACCGGATCAAAGAAGCGGCAAAACAGACCGTATCGAGCCCCGTACAGCAGCGTCTGTCAAAAGTAATGCCGGGGATGGCTTCCGGCCACCCCGCCTTGAGCAGCCCCATCCGGGCAACGTTCACGTTCTCTCCATTCTGGTAGGACTGTCCAAGAATCACATCATCCACCAGGTCGGGTTCCATGTGGGCCCGAGCCAGGGCAGCGTTCAGGACCACTGCCGCAAGGTCATAGGCAGGGACATCCTTGAGCCCTCCCATATATCGCCCCACAGGGGTCCTGACGGCACTCACAATCACGGCTTCCTTCATCACTTCTCCTCCATTCAAAAGGCCCCTTCGGGCATCTCCACAATCTCTCGCCCCTTGCGCAGGCAGGTTTCCAGACGACCCAAAGTGACCGGCAGAGTCACCCCGGCAAAATAGGTGGCCTGCATGACCTTGCCCCTGTGATAGTCGCTCTCGCCTTTTTCGTCCACGATCTTTCCGGCAATAACGGCCATGTCCAAAAGTCGCCAGGTTACGGTGACATCCCCGAAACAGAGAAGGACCGGGTAGGTGTAGGAGGCCCACTGGAGGGGATCCGTATCCGACATGCTCGACATTTTCCCTGCCACCCGGGCCAGTTTTTCCGCCGCTTTTGACAAGGACCCCACAGCTTCGCCGAGGGTCTTGTGGTCTTTGTTTTCTCCGCAGAACGATTCGATCTCCTCCATGAAGGCCTTGAAACAGGCGCCGTTGTTGATCCGCATCTTGCGCCCGAGAAGATCCATGGATTGAATGCCGTTGGTGCCCTCATAGAGGGACATGATCTTGGCATCCCTCAGGTACTGCTCCAGGGGATATTCCTTGCTGAATCCGTAGCCCCCGAGACACTGGATAGCCGTCTCACAGACCCGGAAGCCCATGTCCGAACAGTAGGCCTTGATGATGGGCGTTAAGAACTCCACAAGGGCCTGATAACGAGTTTTCTCCTCTCCCTTCCCCATTTCCAAAGCCAGATCGGACCAGAAGGCCCCCGTGTAAATCATAGAGCGCATACCATCCACCATGGCCTTCATCCACAGGAGCATTCTGCGTACATCCGGGTGACCGATGATGGGAATGAACCCGGGCTTTTTTCGGGTAACGTCAGAACCCTGAACCCGTTCTTTGGCATAGGCCAGGGCATTTTGGTAAGCGGTGCTTGCCAAGGTCATCCCGCTCACTCCCGTATTGATCCTGGCGGCGTTCATCATCTGGAACATGTGGGCAAGCCCCCGGTTTTCCTCGCCGCAAAGATACCCCTCGCAACCGTCGTTGTCCCCGAAATTGAGGGCGCAGGTGGGAGAGGCATGCAGGCCCAGTTTCTTTTCCACGCCACTGCAAACCACATCGTTGAACTCTCCCACGGACCCGTCAGGAAGAACCCGGTACTTGGGGACGATAAAAAGGGAAATCCCCTTGACCCCTTCAGGCGCCCCTTCCACGCGGGCAAGGACCAGATGGATGATGTTCTCGGTCAGATCGTGGTCCCCCCAGGAGATGAAGATCTTATTTCCCTTGATTTTGAACCGATCCCCTTCCCTCACGGCCGTGGTGCGGATGGCAGCCAGATTGGATCCCGCGTCGGGTTCGGTGAGGGCCATCGTGCCGGCCCACTTCCCTCCGAACATGGGGGGAACAAACCGTTCCTTAAGTTCCGGCGTGGCGAAGTTTTCAATGAGATGGGCGGCCCCGTGCGTGAGGCTCGGCGCCATATTAAAGGATTGCGCAGCGCCGTACATGAGATCGTTGATAACAATCCGCATCATGTGGGGGAAACCCTGACCACCGTATTCCGGGTCCCGCGCCGCCGCGGTCCAGCCGTTTTCGCCATAAAGTTTAAACACCTCCCGGTATTCCGGAGCGCAGCGAACCTGCCCCTCTTCGTAGACCACACCCCACTGCTCTCCTATGTCCTGCAGGGGTTCCACGACTCCCCTGGTGAATTTAACCGCCTCCTGGACCAGCATATCCAGAGTATCCTCGTCCAGCTCACGGTATCGCGCAAGGGTGCAGAGGGAACCGTAGTTCAACTGCTCTTTGAGAATAAAAAAGAGATCTTTCTCATTTATCTTAAAATGACCCATGGTTCATTTTTCTCCTTTTTGAGTCGTTAGATTTTTAACTAAAAATTGCAATTAGCCTTTAGCTGTTAGCTTAAGAACGGGAAGGACTTACAGATTCTTCACCTTGATCAGGTTTCCCATTTTTTGATGCTCTCCCATTTTACTTTGGTTAGCCGACTTTATGTGGCTAATAGCTATCGGCTAACCGCTCATTGCATCTTTCAGGTTTCAAATAATTCACTTCGTAATCATCTGGCTCGGCAGCCACATGGCGATCTCCGGAAAAATCATCACCAGCACGAGACAGATCGCCTGAAGCACCACGAACGGGAGGATGGACCGGTAGATATCCGTCATGCTGATGGAGGAAGGCACCACTCCCTTCAAAATAAAGAGGTTGAACCCGAACGGCGGCGTCACATAGGCCATTTCCATGTTGATCACAAAGAGGATGCCGAACCATAGAGGGTCGAAACCCAGGGCTGTGACGATGGGCACGAAGATCGGCGTAGTGAGCATGATAATGCCCGCGGGATCCAGAAACATCCCCAGGACAAAGAACACCATCTGCATGGAAATCAGGATCAGCCAGGGGGACACCTTCAACGACAGGATGGTTTCCTGGATGAGATCCTGGATATCGGCATAGGCCAGGAAATGGGAGAAAGCAAGCGCGCCGATAATAATCCAGAAGACCATGGCATTGAGCTTCATGGTGTCCCAAAGGGCGATTTTCAGGTTTTGCCAGGTGAGTTTGCCGTATACGAGGGCGCACAGGATGGCGCCGAAAGCTCCGACCGCCGAGGCCTCGGTGGGCGTACATACACCGCCATAGATGACTCCCAGTACCAGAAAGACCAGAATGATGGGGAGAAGCACCCCTCGCAGTACGATCAGCTTCTCCACAAAGCTGTATCTTTCCTGGACAGGGGGCGCCAGATCCCTGTTCATAAGGGCGCGAAAAAAGATATACACGATAAAGATGAGGCAGAGAAGCATTCCCGGAAGGATCCCGCCGATAAAGAGCTTTCCGATGGAAACCTCGGCCACGGCTCCGTACAGGATCATGATGATGGAAGGGGGAATCAGGATCCCCAGGGCGCCGCCCGCGGCGATACTGCCGATGGCCAGGTTCTTGTCGTAATTGCGCTTCAGCATGGAGGGCAGCGCGATAAGACCCATGCTGATGGTGGCAACCGAACTGATCCCGGCCATGGCCGCAAACAGGGCGCAGATAATGACGGTGCCTATGGCCAGTCCGCCAGGGACCCGACCCATCCAGCGATAGACCACCTCATAGAGCTGATCCCCCATGCCGCTGAATTTGAGCATGTTGGCCATGAACACAAACAGGGGTATGGCCAGGAGAAGAAAATTGGTGGATTCCCCATAGGCTGTGTTGAACATCAAATAAAGGCCTTTGGATCCCCAAAGGACATAAATGCCCGCGGTGGCGATGCCGCACAGCGCGAAGGCGATGGGAACCCCCAGACAGAGGAGAAACACCAGGACGCCGAATACAATAATAGTCAGTTGCCAGACTTCCACGCCCTATGCCTCCCTTCCCGCGTCCGGGTTCATATCGGAACCAGTGGCCAGCAGATAAATGCCCCTTACGGCGCGGACCAGCCCCTGAAGGCCCAGCAGCACCCCCCCTATGGGAACCATGATCATGGACGGGAAAAGGGGCATTTCCAGGATGGACATGGACCTCTTGTCCTGGATAAAGGCGTCCTGGCAGAGCTCGCCCCCCTTCCAGACCATGGCGGCCACAAATACAAGGATCAGCAGAAACGAAACCAAGTCCACAACGGCCCTTGTTCTGGGACCGAAGTTCCGGTGGAAGATGTCCACCCGCACATGGCCGTCATAGACCAGGCAAAAACCGGCGCCCAACATGACCACCCCTGTCAGAATATACTGACTGATTTCGTTGGACCATCTGGTGGGGGCGTTAAAGAAATACCGGCTCACCACCTCATACATGATGGCAAATACCAGAAACAGGATAAGAAAGGCGAATATCCTCCCTATCCAGATATTCATCTTATCTATAAAATTCAGAAACTTCTTCATAATCACGTCCCATTTCAAAACCGAGGTTTCCGCCGCTTTCGCTTCGCTTCAGACGGGATCCAAGACGGGTGTCAATGTTCAGTGCCCGCTCTTTCGGATTTTTGATTCTTCAAAAGTATCTTATTCAAAAGCACCGGCAGCAATGGAGTCACGAGGTCTTTTTTGCTGCTGCATCTTGGATAACCCTTCACAGGCGGTTGATAGGTCCTTTTAGGCTGGTACAACGAATAATACCGAATTTCAATCAACCTTTCCGTACCAGCCTAAAAGGACCGGTGCTCCACAGGAATCAGATGCGGCAGCAAAAAAGACCTCGTGATGGAATGTATTCACTGACACCGGAACACTATTGTATCAGTTACAGCCGCAAGCGGTCCTGGCCCGATCAGTCCAGGTTGATCCCTTTTTCCTTCAGATAGGCTTTGAGGCTCCCGACCATCTTGCCGGTCAGTTCGTTCTTTTTCTCCAGATCGTTCCACAGGGGAAGCGTGGCCTTGCGGAAGCCTTCCACGGCCTTTGCGTCCAGGTCGATGATGGTCACGCCCTTTTCGGCACAGGTCTTATAGGCCCCTTCATCCCAGGTGGGACTCAGTTCGACGGTCTGCAGAAAAGCCTCCCAGCCGGCCTTGTCGATAGCCGCCTGATACTCTTTCGGCAGGGACGCATACACATTGTTGTTGACCAGGATCTCCACGATTCCGGGGGTGTGGAAAGCCGGACGGATGATATATTTGCACACCTCATAAAATTTATATTTTCCTACCGTATAAAACGGATAATCGGTTCCTTCCACGGTTCCCCTCTTAAGGGCCATATACTGCTCGGCTCCGGCAATGGAGACGGGCGCGGCGCCCAGGGCATCCACAATCTTGGCCTCCATCCCCACGGCTCGAATTTTTCTGCCTTTCATATCGGCAACATCCTTGACGGGAAACTGGGTGATCAGGCCCATGGAGGCCACGCACAGGGGGGCGATGTAACGAACACCGTGTTTTTGGGTGGCATCGCGCATGAACCCCAGCCAGCCCCGGTTTTCGTACATGTCCTGGGCCTCTTTTGGATTCGCCCACCCAAAGGGAAGCCACTCGCAATTCACCTCGGGCACGTACCCCGCAAAGTAGAGCATGCTTCCCGAATAGGCGTCGATCATCCCCTTGCTCAGCGCGTCAAAGGCTTCCTTGGTCTTCACCAGTTGGCCGGGCCAGAACACCTTGATCTTCACATCGCCGTTGGTCAATGCCTCCACCCTTTCGGCAAAAAACTTGGTGGTCTGCCCCATATAAGCCTTTTCGGGATAGACGCACTGAAGATTCAGTTTGTACGTCTTGGCCACGCCCGGCCGGGGGCACAGAAAAACCAGGAACACCAGGAGCAGCAGTCCACACGTCATCACTTTTTTCATTGTTTCCCTCCTTCAGATTAAATGGTTGATTTTTGTCGCTCTCGCAACTCCCTTTTTAACACCTTGCCCGTATGACTTTTCGGCAGATCATCCACAATGCGGACCACCCGCGGATATTTATAGGGGGCCACCCTGCTCCTTCACGAACAACCGGATCTCATCAGCGGTGGCGCCGGCACCCGGCCTCAACACCACATCCGCGGCCACCTCTTCCCCAAGGTCCTGATGGGGGATGCCGTAGACCGCCGCCTCCACCACGGCGGGATGCTGAAAGAGCAACTCCTCTATTTCACGGGGATAAATGTTGTATCCGCCCCGGATGATCATGTCCTTCTTTCGGTCCACGATGTAGATGTACCCTTCACTGTCCATGCGGGCCAGATCCCCGGTATGAAGCCAACCCTTCACAATGGCCTCGGCGGTTTCCCCAGGCCGGTTGAGATACCCCTTCATGACGCCCGGTCCCTTTGACGATGAGTTCCCCTACCTGATCTATGGGAACCTCATGCCTGGAACTATCCACGATGCGCGCCTCAAAACCCGGGATAGGAACCCCGATGGATCCCGGCTTGGTCTTTTTCCCGAAGGGATTCTCCACGCAGACGGGGGAACACTCGCTCAGACCGTACCCCTCGTAGATCTTTGTCTTAAAAAGACTCTCGAATTTGCGGAGAATTTCCACGGGCAACGACGACCCGCCGGACACGCAGAACCGCAAAGACGACCGGTCCGGCCCGGCGCCACCCCTTGCATGAATAAGACGGTTCAGCATGGTGGGCACCGCGAACAGGATCGTGCTCTTTTCCGACTCGATGAGATCCAAAACCTGTTCGGGATCGAACTGCCGGAAAAGATGCAGGGTCAGGCCCAGGTAGATAGAGGCATTGAGAGCGCTGGTCTGACCGAAGATATGGTACAGCGGCAGGACGCCGATGACCAGATCCTCCGGAGAGGTAACCCGCATATCCGCCACGGTCATGGCATTTCTCGGCCAGGTTGCGGTGGGTCAGCATGGCCCCTTTGGGCAGACCCGTGGTGCCCGAAGTATAGATAATGGCCGCGGTATCCTCTTCCCCCACCGGAGAGACGGGAAATCCCCCCTTGTCCCGGCAGATATCCTGACCGGTCTCCAGGACCTTTTCAAACGGGACAAATCCGGAATCCGGTTCAACGCCCGAGGCCACACGCACGCTCAGACCGGGAAGGTCAGCCAGGATCTTTCGGGGTTCCTCTAAAAACGGGCTCATGCCGATAAATCCCTTTGGCGCCGGAGTCCCGAAGATGTGAGACAGTTCGTGACTTTTATAGAGAAAATTCACGGGGACAATGGCCACCCCCATCCTGGCCAGGGCATAGTAGGCCGTAACGAACTCGAGGCTCGATTGCATCATCAGGACGCAGGTATCCCCGGAGGCAAGGCCAAGGGAGGTAAGCCCACGGGCCAGGGAGTTGACCCTCCGGTTGAGTTCCTGAAAGGAGACCTCTTCCCCTTCAAATCGCAGGGCAATGCGCAGGGGAACTCTTTCCGCCGAATTTTCAAGAAGCAAAGCAAGATTCATCACTATCTTCTCCTGATCTTTTGCTGTTCTGTCGAAAGATTCCTGATATCGGAGCTCCGACCTCTACCTCTCTTTTCTGGCGCCGTCTTCATTGTATTCATACCATCCCTTGCCGGTCTTTCGGCCTAACTGGCCTGCCGTCACTTTTTTTCGCAGAAGCATGGGGGGATACCACCGGGGGTCGCCCGTCTCACGATACATGGCCATCATGGCCCCGTAGGTAATATCCAGTCCCACCATGTCCCCTGTTTCGAAGATCCCCATTTTGCGGCCCGATGCCAGTTTCAACCCCTTGTCGATATCTTCCACCGTGGCCACCCCCTGTTCCACCAGGCGCATGGCCTCCATGGTAGACGGAAAATTGATCCGGTTGATGACAAAACCGGCCACATCCATATTGACCATGATGGGCTCTTTCCCGATCCGAAGAGCGAACTCCCTGCCCCGCTGAGCCGTCTCGTCCGTGGTCGCCAGCCCCTTGATCACCTCCACGGCCTTCATCATGGGCACCGGACTGAAAAAATGCAGACCCAGGACCTTTTCCGGCCTGCCGGTGACCGCCGCCAGTTCCGTAATGGAGATGGCGGAGGTATTGCTCGCGAGAAGGGCCCGCGGATTTGCCGCCTTATCGAGCTTTTGGAACACCTCCCGTTTGAGTTCCAGATTCTCGAACACGGCCTCGATCAGCAGATCGGCGTTTCCGGCATCGGAAAAATCCGTTACGGTCCGAACCCGCTTCATAACCGTAGCCCCGTCCTCAGCAATCTTTCCCTTTTCGAAAAATTTGTTCAAAGACCATTCCATGTTCTTGACGGCCTTTTTCAAGGCCTCCGGATCGATGTCATAGAGCAGGACCTCAACGCCTGCCTGGGCGCAAACCTGGGAAATCCCGCTGCCCATGAGGCCGGATCCCACCACAAATACTTTATTTACCGTCATGTTTCGTCTCCTTATATGCGGAATGGATTCTCTAAAATGGACCTTTTCAAGGCCATCAATCCTTGGTCAACTCCCGGGCGATCACCATTCTCTGGATCTCGCTGGTTCCCTCGTAAATCCGATAGAGCCTGAGATCCCGGTAGAACCGCTCCACCGGGAAATCCTTCATGTAACCCATGCCACCGAAAATCTGCACGGCGTTGTCCGCCACGCGACAGGCCATTTCCGTGCAGAACAGCTTGGCCATGGAGGCCTCCTTGATCACCTTCTTCCCCTGGTCCCTGGACCATGCGGCGTGGTAGAGCATCTGCCTTGCGGCGTAGATCTCCGTGGCCATATCGGCCAGCATGTTCTGGACCGACTGAAACCGGGCGATCGGCTTTCCGAACTGAACCCGTTCTTTCGCGTAAGCCACACACAGCTCCAACAGCTTCTGGGCCGAACCCAGCGCACAGGCGCCCATGGTCAGACGGCCTTTATCCAGAACACGCATGGCGGTCTTAAACCCCTCCCCGATCATGGCTTCACCGCCAATGACATTTTCAACGGGAACCCGGCAGTTGTCAAAGATCAGCTCGCTTGTATGGCTGCCGCGCAACCCCATTTTTCGTTCAATGGTGCCGGCATAAAAACCGGGCGTGTTTTTTTCCACCGCAAAGGCGGTAATCCCGCCCCGGGCCCTTCTTGGTTTTATCGGTCACCGCGATAACGGTAGCCAGATCGGCGATATCGCCGTTGGTGATAAAGTGCTTCAGGCCGTTGATGACAAAATGATCGCCGTCCCGTTCCGCGCTGGTCTGCACATTGGCCGCATCCGAACCCGCCTCGGGTTCAGACAGGGCAAAACAGGCGGTCCACTGGCCGCTGGCGATCCTGGGAAGGTATGCCTGTTTCTGCTCTTTGGTGCCGTCAAACAGGATGCCCATGGAACCGATGCCGTTGCTGGTCCCTATGCGGGAGCGAAAGCAGGCATTGGTCTTGGTAAGCTCTTCATAAACCAGGCACTCTCCGAATGTCCCCAGTCCGAGCCCCCCGTATTCCTCGGGAATGGCCAAGCCGAACAAACCCAACTCCCGCATCTTTTGAACAATCTCCTCCGGGATGTTGTCCTCTTCTTCCACTTTCCTGGAAATGGGCTCAAGATCCTGTTTTACAAATCGAAGGATCGTCTCCTGCATCATCCGCAGATTTTCCGGTATTTCAAAATCCACCACGCCCTCCTCATATTAAATTTCAATCATCCAAATCGAAATCGCTATCCTATCGGTATCGAATTCCGTCTCGATCAGACCAGGTGTCTCAAAGCCGAAGACAGCATCCAAAATGATTGCAAGAGCGGGGCCATATCCGTATAGCAGCAACTATCTAATTGAAATTGTTAAATAATAAAGGAAGGCCTTTAAAGATGGAAGAGATGGACATAGTTCAAAGGGAGAAATAATGTCGATAATGTTCTACAGAATTGGAAGGATTGAATCACGATCTCATTGCACGTAATGCGTTGAAAAAGATGGGCAAATGCAGGGGATATTCTTTTCTACATGTAGATTTATTTATACATCTATCTCATGCCGTTTCATTTTCTGGTAGAGACCGGTCCTGTGCATGCCCAGGATCTTAGAGGCCTTTGCCTTGTTGCCCCCCGTGTACCGGAGCGCCTCCACAATCGCCCGCTTTTCGGCATCGGCAAGGATGTTTCGCAGAAGCCCCACATTGCCCTGCATTCGCGTCTGCCTCAACGTAGAACTTTCGGATCCGTTCGGGCAGGTCCTCCACGGATATCTGTGGCCCTTCGGCAATGTTCATGGCCCGTTCCAGGGCGTTTTTGAGTTCCCGCACATTTCCCGGCCAGGGATACTGTTTGAACAGGGCCATGGCCTCCGGGGAAATCCTGCCGGGAATCAGACGCCGTTTTTCCCTCAGGATGGACAGCAGATAATAGGCGATTCTCGGGATGTCTTCCTGCATCTCCCGAAGGCTGGGGGTCCTGATATGGAAGATGTTCAGGCGGTAAAAGAGGTCGGAACGGAAACGGCCTTCTTTAATCAAGCCGGCCAGATCCTGGTTTGTGGCGGCGATAACCCGAAAATCAAGCTTTATGGGCTTTGTAGCCCCGATTCTCTCCACCTCGTGTTCCTGAAGCACACGCAACAATTTGGCCTGCATGGGAAGAGGCATATCCCCTATTTCATCCAGGAAAATGGTCGCCATGATCGGCCAGCTCGAACTTGCCGGGTTTTCCGCGTGCCCTCGCGCCCGTAAAAGCCCCCCCTTCGTACCCGAAAATCTCACTCTCGATCAGTTCGTGGGGTATGGCGGCGCAGTTCACCTTGATAAAGGGGCCTTCGGCCCGCCTGCTGTTCTGATGGATGGCCTGGGCAAAGAGTTCCTTCCCGGTGCCCGATTCACCGGTAATAAGCACGGAGGCATCGCTTGTGGCGGCCTGTACCCCACGTTTTCTGGCCACCCCCATGATATTGGATTCACCGATGATCTTTTCCCAGGCTTGACGGCCCCCTTCAAAAGAGGAGACCTCGGAACGGTAATACTGAACCTGCCCCTCAAGAATTTCTATCCGTCGATAGAGGTCTTTAAGCTTGTCCATCTGATGAAACATGAGTTTTCCCAACACCCCTATAACTTGGCCCTCCGGGTCTTTCAGGGGAATTCTCGCAATGATCCGCTGCCGATCTCCTATAAAAAAGGTCTTGCCGATCTCGGCCTTGCCGGTCTTGAGGACCTCAAGCATCCGGGTATTTTTGACCACTTCGGTGATATGCTTTCCTATGGCTTCTTCCGGCTCCATGGCATAGCCCTTTTCTTTGGTGTTGTGCCGGCTCATGAATCGGACAATGCCCTCCCTGTCGATGACGATGGGACACTCGTAAGGATTGTCCACAAACGCATCGAGCAGACGACTGTCCGTTTGGGTAACCCATTCGGAGCGTGTATCGTTCTGCATACTTCTCCCATCTGGCGGAAAACGCCCCTATCAACCGTTAACACCGGCTGATTCAGACAAGTTTCTCTTTGAGATTCTATATTGTTGCATAATATCGTTCTTGGCCGTAGTATGTACAGTCAAATCATTCTTGTCAACAAGGGTCCCATCCGGCTTTAAAGAACATATTACAGGAGAAACCAATGAAACAGAATCCATTTCGAGTTTTTACGCGGGATGCCGGGGGCGCCGCAACCGGATTGGTGGAGTCACAGGACGGCGCCCAGATCTATGTGGAAACCAGGGGAGAAGGCCGCCCCATTCTGCTTGTTCACGGCTGGACCATGACCGGCAGATTCTGGTGCAGGCAGATGGAGACGTTATCCCGGCAATTCCAGGTGGTGACCATGGACCTGCGGGCCCACGGCAACTCCAGCAAAATCCTACACGGACATACCCTGCCCCGGTACGCGGACGACATACGTGCGGTCATAGAGGCATTAGGGCTTGAGGAGACGACACTGGTGGGATGGTCTCTGGCGGGTCCCGTGGTCCTGGAATATTGGCGCCGATTCGGCGACCTTCACATTGCAGCCATGGGATTGGTGGAGATGACCCCTTTTCCTTTTTCCCCTGAGGACTGGAATTCCCATGCGCTGAAAGGATACCGGTTCGATGGCATGAATCTCTCCTTCAATAACCTTCAGGCCGACAGGCAAGCCTTTGCGGAAAGATTCATTCACAGCATGTTCAGGGAAGGCCGAACCCCGCCGGAAGATCTGCCATGGATGCTCGAAGAGCACCTGAACACGCCCACCCCCGCGGCCATGGCCATCTATTCGGACTATTGCATGCGGGATTGTACAGACATTCTACCCACTGTTTCAGTGCCGACCCTGGCCGTATACGGCTGCTCGGATCATCTCTGCTTCGGAGCTGAAACAGGCCGGTATGTTTCCGAAAAGATCCCCAACGCCCGTCTTGTTCTCCTCGACAAAAGCGGGCATCTGCCCTTCTATGAACAACCCGCCGAATTCAACAAGGCCCTTGCGGCGCTCGTGGAAAGCATTTGATCAACTCCTCATTTGATAATTCCCGGTCTATCAAAGAGAAAAAGGGACCAGGAAAGCCCATTCCGTCAGAAATCGCGAATGCTCCCGCGCGGTCTCGGCAGATAATCCACCGGCATGCTTGCAGTACCGGCAACCGGCACTATTTTAAGGAATAAACCCCACTACCATTCCAACGCAAGGGAGGAACCGATGGAAAATAAGATTCATATTGTATGCCCCCACTGTACAGCCGTGAACCGTCTTCCGGAAGAAAAGCTCGGAAGCCGACCCAAGTGCGGTAAATGCAGCCGGAACCTGTTCGGGGGACACCCCGTGGAACTCACGGAATCCACCTTTCAGAAACATATCGAACGTAATGACGTGGCGGTCGTGGTGGATTTCTGGGCCGCGTGGTGCGGGCCATGCAAAATGATGGCCCCGGCTTTTGAAAAAGCCGCGGCGCAGATGGAACCGGGGGTGCGGTTTGCCAAGTTGAATACGGAGAATGAACGCTCGATTGCAGGCCGGTTCGGAATCCAGGGCATTCCCACCGTCATCATTTTCAAGGGGGGAAAGGAATTGGCCCGTCAGTCCGGGGCCATGGACCTGAATACGCTGACGAACTGGATCAGAAGCCAGTTGCGGTGATGATGAAACGCGGTTAAATGGATCATCATTCACAGGGGGGGAAACATAATGGAAGCAAATGAAAAGAGCAGGCTGAATCACCTCGCGGATGAGAAAAGCCCGTATCTGCTGCAGCATATGCATAATCCGGTGGACTGGCGCCCCTGGAATGAAGAGGCTTTCAAGAAGGCCCGAGAAGAAGACAAGCCTGTCTTTCTATCCATCGGCTATGCCACGTGCCACTGGTGCCATGTCATGGCGCATGAATCTTTTGAAGACGAAGAAGTGGCCAGGGCCCTGAACAGGGATTACATCTCCATCAAGGTGGACCGGGAAGAACGACCCGACGTGGATAAGATCTACATGGCCGTATGCCAGGCCCTGACCGGACGGGGGGGATGGCCGCTCACCATCGTCATGACGCCGGACGCAAAGCCTTTTTTCGCGGCCACTTACCTGCCCAAAACAGGACGGATGGGGATGTCGGGCCTCCTGGATGTACTGGATAAGCTGGCTGCCCTGTGGAAAGAGGACAGGGGCCGGATCATCAAGGCGGGTGAGACCGTGAGCAATGCCATTGAAGCAAAGAGAGAAGGTCCCGCAGCCTCCGGAGACATGACGTTGCGCACATTGGAGCTGGGTTATAATCAGTGTGAAAAGAGCTACGATCCACAGTGGGGAGGCTTTGGAAATGCCCCGAAATTCCCGACCCCCCATAACAAGACCTTCCTTCTGCGATGGCACAAAAGGAACCCCGGTTCCCGTGCGGCCATGATGGTTGAAAACACGCTGGATTATATGCGGCAGGGCGGCATCTTCGACCAGATCGGGTTCGGTTTTCACCGGTACTCGGTGGACAGGGAATGGCTTGTCCCCCACTTTGAAAAGATGCTTTACGACCAGGCCCTTCTTGCCCTGGCTTACATAGATGCATTCCAGGCGACCGGAAAAAAGAAATTCGAGCAGTCGGCCAGAGAGATCTTCACCTATGTATTGAGAGACATGACCGATCCCGGAGGAGGCTTTTATTCCGCGGAAGACGCGGACAGCGAAGGGGAGGAAGGTCTTTTCTACGTATGGAAACCCGAAGAGATCCGAAAACACCTGGGGGATGAGGCAGGCGCCCTTTTCTGCGGGTTTTACGATATTACCGAAAAAGGCAACTTCGAAAACGGGCGGAGCATCGCCCATATCCCGGTCCCCCTGGCGGATTTCGCCCGAAAAGAAAATCTGGAACCGGAATCGCTCGCAAGCAGACTTGAAGACGCCCGGCAAAAACTTTTCCAACACAGGGAAAAAAGAATTCACCCGCTGAAAGATGATAAGATCCTGACCGCCTGGAACGGCCTGATGATTGCCGCCTTTGCGAAGGGCTATCAGGCATTCGGGGATAGTGCCTACGCCCGTGCAGCCGCCAGGGCCGCGGCGTTTATTTTGAAGAATCTGAAGCGACCCGATGGGAGACTGCTTTGCAGATACAGGCAGGGAGAGGCGGCCTATCCCGCGTATCTGGATGACTATGCCTTTATGGCGTGGGGGCTTGTGGAATTATACGAGGCCACCTTTGACATCTCCTGGCTGGAGGAGGCACTTTCCCTCAATCAGGACATGCTGGACATCTTCTGGGACCAGGAAAATGGGGGCCTGTTTTTCACGGGAAAAGGGAACGAAGAGCTCCTGACCAGAAGCAAAGAGATATACGACGGGGCAACGCCCTCCGGCAATTCCGTAGCGGCCCTGACTCTCCTGCGATTGGGCCGTATGACAGGCAACGTGGAACTGGAGCAGAAGGCCGAGGCACTCATTCAGAGCTTCTCCGCTGAAATCGCCGCCTATCCCATGGGCTATACGCAGATGCTTCATGCCATAGATTTCATGATCGGCCCCACAAAAGAGATTGTCATCGCCGGAGATCCGAAACAGGAAGCCACGAAAGAGATGATTGAGACCATCCAGAAGACCTATCTGCCCAACAAGGTGATGCTGGTGCATTCGGATGGTCCGGGGAAGGGAAACGCTCACAAACTTGCACCCTTTTTGAAAGAAATGAAACCCGTTGACAACAAACCGACCGTCTATATCTGCGAACAGTACGCATGCCAGAGCCCTATTGCCAATTTGAACGAATTGCAGGAGGCGCTGAAAGGATAAATAAAACCTGGAAGTCCCATGGATACCATACGGAAACAAATCATCGACCTGTTGAGTGAAATGGAAATGACCGCCATCGACCTTTCACAGGAACTTGGAATCAGCGAAAAGGAGGTCTACGCCCATCTTCCCCATGTGGCCCATACCGCAAAGGCCGGAGGCAAAACACTCATCATCATTCCATCCAGATGCGAGACATGCGGATACGAGTTTTCAGGACGAAAACGCTTTACAAAACCGGGGAAATGCCCTACATGCAGGAGCACGCACGTTCAAAAACCCCAATTCAAAATAGAATAACCCGCGGACCGGCAAGGACGGAAAATCGAAGGAGACGCAACATGAAAACGAAGGAAACTCTTGGGTTCATCGGAGCGGGGAACATGGCAACCGCCCTGATAAAGGGACTGATTAAGAGCGGTATCTATAAAAAGGAGCATCTTCTGGCCGCGGACCAAAGCGATACTTCCCTGAAAAAGGCCGGAGAAGAATTCGGCATCCGATGCTGCGCATCCAACCTGGAGCTGGCATCGGATAGCGCCGTCATTCTTTTAGCGGTAAAACCTCAAAATATGCGTGATGTTCTGGAAGAAATCAAGGGGCAGATCCGAAAAGATCACTTGATTATCTCCATTGCCGCGGGGATCCCCTTGAAAATGATACGCGAAATCCTGGGGAAGGATCTCCCCATGATACGAGTGATGCCCAATACCCCGGCACTCATTCAGGAGGGGGCCAGCGCCCTGGCTCCAGGACCCTTTGCGGAGGAAAAGCACATGGCGCTGGCAAGAAGAATTTTCAGCGCAGTCGGAATCGTTGTGGAAGTGGAAGAAGCCATGATGGATGCCGTAACCGCCCTTTCGGGCAGCGGTCCGGGATATGTGTTCAGGATCATGGAGTGCATGGTGGAGGCAGGGACGAATGTGGGACTGGGGCCGGATGTGGCGTTAAAACTGGTCATTCAGACCTTCCTGGGAGCAGCCAGGCTGGCCGGCGAATCGGAACATTCCCTTCCCGATCTTCGTAAAATGGTTACATCGCCGGGGGGAACAACGGCCGCCGGACTAAGCATATTTAAAGAGTCGGACCTGAAGGGCATCATTGAGAAGGCCGTGGATGCCGCCTGCAAAAGATCGGTGGAGTTGGGGAAGAACGATTAGATCACCCCTTCTTCCCTCATTTCGACGATCTCCCCTTCCGTATATCCACCGATCTCCATGAGCACTTCTTCGGTATGTTCTCCCAGGTCCGGGGAAGCGCTGGTGGTCCCCGCGGAATTTTCACTGAAATGGGCCGTGTACCCCGGAATCTTCACCTGACCGAGGGTGGGATGATCAAAATCCACGAGATATCCGTTCTCCATCACCTGAGGATCTTTGTCCAGATCCCTCACGGACTGGACTCCGCAACAGAGGAGATCGTATTCCTCCAATATTTCAAGCCAGCTGTCCCGTGACCGGGTAAGGAAAACAGCATCTAAAACACCCACGAGCTCTTCGGCGTTGTTCCATCTTTTATCGTCCGTATCAAAGCGGGAATCCTTTTCAAGATCAGGACGCCCCAATGCCAGGCAGAGATCTCTCCAGTAACGTGCCGGCGGCGTAAGGGTCAGCATGATCCAGCGATCATCTTCGCACCGATAATAATTCCGCATGGCCTGGTTCGTGGAGCGCCGGTGCCTGGGGACTTCCCCGCCTGTAAGCTGGGCTATGAGGACATTGAAATAGAGCAGGGACAGGGCCGAACCCAGGATGGAAACATCGATTTCCTGACCTTTTCCGGTTCGCTCCCTCACATAAAGCGCGGTCAGGATATGCTGGCTGACCATGATGGCCGTAGCCTGATCAATGATTCCGAACTGACAGACCACCGGAGGGGTGTCCGCCTCCCCCATGGAATACATGAACCCCGACCGGGCCTGTCCGAGATAGTCGAATCCGCCCCGATCCTTATCCGGACCTTTCGGCCCGAAAGCCGACACCGAGGCATAGATCAGATCCGGTCTGGTTTTCCTGAGGAGAGGATAGGTCATCTTCAACTTATTTCGTGCTTTGGGACGCATATTCGTGAGGAGGATATCCGATTTCGCCACCAATCGATGAAGAATTTCATTCCCTTTTTCGGTTTTAAGATCAACCGTAACGCTCTTTTTATTTCTGTTGGCCCCTTCAAAAAAGAGAGACCTGTCGCCGGCGATATGGAGAGGAACGCCCCCTACCCTCCACAAACGCCTCATGGGATCCCCCACTTTCGGCTGTTCAATTTTTATCACTTCGGCGCCGAGATCGCCCAATATGGCAAGCCCTCCCGGGCCAGCATGGTATATGCCGCAATCGAGCGCACGAATGCCTTCAAGGGGTCTGTTCATCGTTGTTTCTCCTACGGGTACGCCACCCATCCTGCTCACAAAAAGCAGGACCACGGCGGATAGAATAACAGGCAGAATGCTCAAATAATGAGCGCCCAGCACGGTTTCGAGAAAATGCCGGCCATGGGTCGTGAGGAGTTCTTTCATCACCACGCCTTCCTGCACCTTGCCAAGAATGGCCGTTCCTCCTCCGATGATAATCGCCCATAACCCGCCCCCTGGAGTAATCCGAATCCGGTCCTTGAAAAAAGTGGCCAGCGTGGGAACCACGACACCTCCCACAAAGACGGTATAGCCAAGAAGCAGCGACGCGATGATTCCCTGTTGCCGGCTGGCAATGCCCCAGGCAATGGCGCCCAGGACAAGCACGGTGACCCGGGTGATTCTTAGATGCTTTTCCGGACCGATTTTCAGGATGGGTCTTATGACGTTGAGGGTCAGAATCGTGGAGGCGGAAATCAGACAGGTATCCGCGGAAGACATGATGGCGCCCAGAAAACCGGCTACAATGAGCCCTTTGAGCCCCATGGGCATGATCACATCCAATGTGTGCGGAAGGGCGGCTTCGGGAGGGATATCCGGGAATCGGGCCTTCACCAAAAGTCCGAAAAAGGCCAGCAGGAGGGAGAGAGGCGCCACCACGGCCGCGGCGCCAAGGGCCGACTTTGAAGCGACCCGATGATCCTTTGCACACAGGAGTCTGGAATAGATATCCGGTCCCACGAGGTAGGGAAGCCCGACAATCAGCGGATAAAAAACAAACAGGTCATACCAGCTAAATGCCTTGGAAACAGGAAAATCCCAGTATCCCGCGGGACCTGTTTCCAGAAAACCGCGTACAGGTTGTCGGAAAGCATCAGAAAAACCAAAGCCAGGGCAGCCCGGCCAGGAAGAGGAATAACTGCCACATGTCGGTCCTGATCACCGAGAGCTGGCCGCCCCAGAACGTATACACCGTAAAAACGACGGCCACAATCAACAAAGCCCAGCCGAAATCCACAGGGAAAAGGCCCGACACCAGCCGAGCCCCCGCGATGAGCTGGGCGGAAATCACCCCGCACCACGCGATAACGATCATCAATCCGGCAGGCACCGCCACAATTTCCCCGTAAGACCTTTTCAGAATATCGGGAAGGGTGTAGGCGCCCGAAGAACGAATTCGTGAAGCAAGAAAAAACCCCAATGGGATGAGGGCGATACCCCCCATCAGAGACCACCATGAACCGGTCAGCCCCCTTGAATATCCCAGCCCGATGATCCCCATGGTGGAAGAGGCCCCGAAGATCGTAGCCACAAGAGACAGGGTGATCCGCCCGGCGGAATAGCTCCGATCCGCCAGCCAGTATGCATCCGCGC
>CAVVEP010000038.1:0-21396 GCA_963747015.1 uncultured delta proteobacterium | reverse complement strand
ATGGCCCCTCACCATCATCATGACGCCGGATGCGAAACCTTTTTTCGCAGCCACTTACCTGCCCAAAACAGGACGGATGGGAATGTCGGGCCTCTTGGACGTACTGGATAAGTTGGCTACCCTGTGGAAAGAGGACAGGGGCCGGATTCTCAAGGCCGGCGAGACCGTCTGCAATGCCATTGAGGCAAAGAAAGAAGGTCCTGCAGCGGCCGGAGACATGACGTTACACACATTGGAAACGGGTTATAATCAGTGTGAAAAGAGCTATGATCCCCAGTGGGGCGGCTTTGGAAATGCCCCAAAATTCCCGACCCCCCATAACAAGACCTTCCTTCTGCGATGGCACAAAAGGAACCCCGGTTCCCGTGCAGCCATGATGGTTGAAAACACGCTGGATCATATGCGGCAGGGCGGCATCTTCGACCAGATCGGATTCGGCTTTCACCGGTACTCGGTGGACAGGGAATGGCTTGTCCCCCACTTTGAAAAGATGCTCTACGATCAGGCCCTTTTAGCCCTGGCCTATATAGATGCCTTCCAGGCGACCGGAAAGAAGAAATTTGAACAGGTGGCCAAAGAAATCTTCACCTATGTATTGAGAGATATGACCGATCCAGGAGGGGGTTTTTATTCCGCGGAAGACGCGGACAGCGAAGGGGAGGAAGGTCTTTTCTACGTATGGAAACCCGAAGAGATCCGGAAACATCTGGGGGATGAGGCAGGCACTCTCTTCTGCAGGTTTTACGACATTACCGAAAAAGGAAACTTCGAGGATGGACGGAGCATCGCCCATATCCCGTTCCCCCTGGCGGATTTCGCCCGAAAAGAAAATCTGGAACCGGAAGCGCTCGCAAGCAGACTTGAAGACGCCCGGGAAAAACTTTTCCAACACAGGGAAAAAAGAATTCACCCGCTGAAGGATGATAAGATCCTGACCGCCTGGAACGGGCTGATGATTGCCGCCTTTGCAAAGGGCTATCAGGCATTCGGGGATACAGCCTACGCAATGCAGCCATCGGAGCCGCGGCGTTTATTTTGACGAACCTGAAGCGGCCCGATGGGAGACTGCTGTGCAGGTACCGGCAGGGAGAGGCGGCCTATCCCGCTTATCTGGACGACTACGCGTTCATGGTCTGGGGTCTTCTGGAATTATACGAAGCCACCTTTGATGTCTTCTGGCTGGAGGAAGCCCTTGCCCTGAACAGGAAATGCTGGACATCTTCTGGGACAAGGAACATGGCGGACTGTTTTTCACGGGTAAAGGGAATGAAGAACTCCTGACCAGAAGCAAAGAAATATACGACGGGGCCACGCCTTCCGGCAATTCCGTCGCGGCCATGAATCTCCTGCGATTAGGCCGTTTGACGGGCAAAGTGGAATTGGAACGGAAAGCGGAGGAACTGATCCGGAGCTTCTCCGCTGAAATCGCAGCCTATCCCATGGGCTATACGCAGATGCTTCATGCCATAGACTTCATGATCGGCCCCACCAAAGAGATCGTTATCGTGGGAGACCCGAAAGAGGAGACCACCAAACAGATGATTGAGGCCATCCATCAGACCTACCTGCCCAACAAGGTAGTGCTTGTGCATTCGGATGGCCCGGAAAAGGAAAGCGCTCAAAAGCTTGCGCCCTTTTTGAAAGAAATGAAACCGGTTGACAATAAACCGACGGCCTATGTCTGCGAACAGTACGCCTGTCAGACCCCCATCACCAGTCTGAAGGAACTGCAGGGCGCACTGAAAGGATAAAGTAAAACCTGGAAGTCCCATGGACACCATCCGGAAACAGATCATCGACCTGTTGAGTGAAATGGAAATGACCGCCATTGACCTTTCACAGGAACTTGGAATCAGTGAAAAGGAAGTCTACTCCCATCTTCCCCATGTGGCCCATACCGCAAAGGCGAGGGAAAACACTCATCATCATTCCTTCCAGATGCGAGACATGCGGATATGAGTTTTCCGGACGAAAACGCTTTACAAAACCGGGAAAATGCCCTACATGCAGGAGCACGCACGTTCAGAAACCTCAATTCAAAATAGAATAACCTGCAGAACGGTAAGGACAGAAAATCGAAGGAGACCAGCATGACAACGAAGGAAACTTTAGGGTTCATCGGCGCGGGGAACATGGCAACAGCCCTGATAAAGGGACTGATTAAGAGCGGTATCTATAAAAAGGAAAACCTCTTTGCCGCCGACAAAAACGATGCTTCCCTCAAAAAGGCGGGAGAAGAATTCGGCATCCGGTGCTGCGCATCGAACCTGGAACTGGTATCGGAATGCGCCGTCCTTCTCCTTGCGGTAAAACCCCAAAACATGCGCGATGTCCTGGAAGAGATCAAGGGGAAGATTCGAAAAGATCACTTGATCATCTCCATCGCCGCAGGGATTCCGTTAAAACTGATACGCGAAATTTTGGGGATCGATCTTCCCATGATACGGGTAATGCCCAATACACCGGCCCTCATTCAGGAGGGCGCAAGCGCCCTGGCTCCCGGACCCTTTGCGGAAGAAAAGGACATGGCGATGGCAAGAAGAATTTTCAGCGCCGTGGGGGTGACCGTCGAGGTGGAAGAAGCCATGATGGATGCCGTGACGGCCCTTTCGGGCAGCGGGCCGGGTTATGTATTCAGAATCATGGAATGCATGGTGGAAGCGGGGAAGAATGTCGGACTGGCACAGGATGTAGCCTTGAAGCTGGTCATCCAGACCTTCCTGGGAGCAGCCAGGCTGGCCGGCGAATCGGAACATTCCCTTCCCGATCTTCGGAAAATGGTCACATCGCCGGGGGGAACGACGGCCGCCGGGTTAAGCGTATTCGAAGACTCAGACCTCAAGGGTATCATCGAGAAGGCCGTGGATGCCGCCTGTAGAAGATCCTTGGAATTAGGGAAGAAGAATTAGATCACCCCTTCTTCCCTCATTGCAGCAATCTCCCCTTCCGTATACCCTCCGATCTCCATGAGCACTTCCTCGGTATGTTCTCCCAGGTCCGGAGAAGCGCTGGTGGTTCCCGCGGAATTTTCACTGAAATGCGCCGTATACCCCGGAATCTTCACCTGACCGAGGGTGGGATGATCAAAATCCACGAGATATCCGTTCTCCATCACCTGAGGATCTTTGTCCAGATCTCGCACGGACTGGACTCCACAACAGAGAAGATCGTATTCCTCAAATATCTCAAGCCAGCTATCCTGTGACCGGGTAAGGAAAACAGCATCTAAAACACCTACGAGCTCTTCGGCGTTGTTCCACCTCTTATCGTCCGTATCAAAGCGGGGATCCTTTTCAAGCTCAGGACGTCCCAAAGCCAGGCAAAGATCTCTCCAGTAACGTGCAGGCGGCGTAAGGGTCAGCATGATCCAGCGATCATCTTCACACCGATAATAATTCCGCATGGCCTGGTTCGTGGAGCGCCGGTGCCTGGGGACTTCCCCGCCTGTAAGCTGGGCTATGAGGACATTGAAATAGAGCAGGGACAGGGCCGAACCCAGGATGGAAACATCGATTTCCTGACCTTTTCCGGTTCGCTCCCTCACATAAAGCGCGGTCAGAATATGCTGGCTGACCATAATGGCGGTGGCCTGGTCAATGATGCCGAACTGACAGACCACAGGAGGGGTGTCCGCCTCTCCCATGGAATACATGAACCCCGACCGCGCCTGCCCGAGATAGTCGAATCCGCCCCGATCCTTATCCGGACCTTTCGGCCCGAAAGCGGAAACCGAGGCATAGATCAGATCCGGTCTGATTTTCCTGAGCAGGGGATAGGTCATCTTCAACTTATTTCGTGCTTTGGGGCGCATATTCGTCAGGAGGATGTCCGATTTCGCCACCAGTCGATGCAGGATTTCGTTCCCTTTTTCGGTTTTAAGATCAACCGTAACGCTCTTTTTATTCCTGTTGGCCCCTTCAAAAAAGAGAGACCTGTCGCCGGCGATATGGAGAGGAACGCCCCCTACCCTCCACAAACGCCTCATGGGATCCCCCACTTTCGGCTGTTCTATTTTTATCACCTCGGCGCCTAGATCGCCCAATATGGCAAGCCCTCCCGGGCCCGCATGGTATATGCCGCAATCGAGCGCACGGATGCCTTCAAGAGGTCTGTTCATCTTTTGTATCTCCTACGGGTACGCCACCCATCCTGCTCACAAAAAGCAGGACCACGGCGGATAGAATAACAGGCAGAATGCTCAAATAATGAGCGCCCAGCACGGTTTCGAGAAAATGCCGGCCATGGGTCGTGAGGAGTTCTTTCATCACCACGCCTTCCTGCACCTTGCCAAGGATGGCCGTTCCTCCTCCGATGATGATCGCCCATAACCCACCCCCTGGAGTAATCCGAATCCGGTCCTTGAAAAAGGTGGCCAGCGTAGGAACCACGACACCTCCCACAAAGACGGTATAGCCAAGAAGCAACGACGCGATAATTCCCTGTTGCCGGCTGGCAATACCCCAGGCAATGGCGCCCAGGACAAGTACGGTGACGCGGGTGATTTTCAGATGCTTTTCCGGCCCGATTTTCAGGATGGGTCGGATGACGTTGAGGGTCAGAATCGTGGAGGCGGAAATCAGACAGGTATCCGCGGAAGACATGACGGCGCCCAGAAAACCGGCTACGATGAGCCCTTTGAGCCCCATGGGCATGATCACATCCAAGGTGTGCGGAAGGGCGGCTTCGGGAGGGATATCCGGGAATCGGGCCTTCACCAAAAGCCCGAAAAAGGCCAGCAGGAGGGAGAGAGGCACCACCACGGCCGCGGCGCCAAGGGCCGACTTTGAGGCGACCCGATGATCCTTCGCACACAGGAGTCTGGAATAGATATCCGGTCCCACGAGGTAGGGAAGCCCGACAATCAGCGGATAAAAAACAAACAGGTCATACCAGCTAAATGCCTTGGAAACAGGAAAATCCCAGTATCCCGCGGGGACCTGCTTCCAGAAAACCGCGTACAGGTTGTCGGAAAGCATCAGGAAAACCAAGGCCAGGAGCAGCCCGGCCAGGAAGAGGAATAACTGCCACATGTCGGTCCTGATCACCGAGAGTTGGCCGCCCCAGAACGTATACACCGTAAAAACGACGGCCACAATCAACAAAGCCCAGCCGAAATCCACGGGGAAGAGTCCGGACACCAGCCGCGCCCCCGCGATGAGCTGGGCGGAAATCACGCCGCACCACGCGATAACGATCATCAATCCGGCAGGCACCGCCACGATTTCCCCATAAGACCTTTTCAGAATATCGGGAAGGGTATAGACGCCCGAAGAACGAATTCGTGAAGCAAGAAAAAACCCCAATGGGATGAGAGCGATACCCCCCATCAGAGACCACCATGAACCGGTCAGCCCCCTTGAATATCCCAGCCCGATGATCCCCATGGTGGAAGAGGCCCCGAAGATCGTAGCCACAAGAGACAGGGTGATGCGCCCGGCCGAATAGCTCCGATCCGCCAGCCAGTATGCATCCGCGCTTTGATGTCGGCTCTTCCAGCCAAAAAAGAGCATCAGCAAGAAATAAGCTGCAATAAGAATGAGGTCTAACATGTACCGATTCCAGACAATTAGCTTTTAGCGGTTAGCCGTTAGCAATTAGCTCAACACCTAACAGCTAATGGCTAATAGCTTCCTTCAAAGATTAAAGTATTCCTGGACCGCCCTGAGGGATACCTCTTGAAAAGGCAGGAGGAATTTGGACTTCAGTTCCAGGATGCGCCCCGCTGATTCGTGCAGCCTTTTCTCCGCCCATTCTTCCCTGTCCACTTTGCTCCTCAAGGCACTCATGCTCTCAAGAACCAGACCCTGATCTTCGCAGATCAGCAGGATATCGGCGCCGGCCTCAAAGGCCGAAAGCACGCCATCTCTTCCTCCCCGTCCTTTTTGGATCGCGCCCATTTCCATATCATCGGTAATAATGACGCCTTCAAAACCCATTCTTTCTCGAAGAAGGCCGCCCAGGATTTCCCGCGACAGGGTTCCCGGGTTTTCGGGATCGAGTGCGGAATACACGGCATGGGAAGTCATAACGCCCATCACCCCTTCCTCGATAGCCCCTTGAAACGGAAGCAGGTCGATCTCTTCAATCTCCGCCCTTTCCGCCTTGATGCTGAGCATATCTTTGTGGGGGTCAAGGCCGGCCATGCCCAGACCGGGAAAATGTTTGGCCACGGAAATGACGCCGCCCTCCTGAAGGGTCTTGATGACCATGCGGCCGATCCGGGACGTCCGTTCGGGATCGTTCCCGAAGGTCCGGCCTGTCAGGTGCGTTTCCGGCTCCCCTCGCGGCACATCCAGGACGGGCGCCATGTCCATATTAAAGCCTGTCAGTCGCATCTCTCTTGCCGTGGTTTGTCCAAACTCGACGGCCCTGGCCAAAGGGTCGAGATCATTGCCCATG
Organism: uncultured delta proteobacterium; assembly: GCA_963747015.1. Classification (GTDB taxonomy): domain Bacteria; phylum Desulfobacterota; class DSM-4660; order Desulfatiglandales; family Desulfatiglandaceae; genus DUZB01. The sequence goes on along the minus strand of CAVVEP010000038.1, from coordinate 14,997 downwards.
GCCGTATTGCCGGGGAAAACGGTGAACGGCGCCCTGAGGCGGGCAACGCGTCCGCCCTCCTGGTCCACCGCAATAAAAAGAGGAATTCCCTGATGCTTCATCGCCATCCGTTGAAGATCCTTGCAAAGGGCGGCAACCTGGACGGGATCTTTTATATTCCTTGCAAAAAGGATAATGCCTCCCAGCCCGTTTTCGGCGATCAAGGTTTCCGTTCCACGATCCAGATCCGGTCCCGGCATCCCCGCCATGAAGACACTGCCGATCTCCATGCCGCTCCCGGAATGATTAACTGTCAACGACATCCTTTAATGCTCCTTATCCACCAGCCCGCTGGTATTTTTCTCATTGACGATCGCCCATTGAAAAGATAAATGAATATTGCATCTGAAAACAGCAATTAGCTTTTGAGCAATCAGCCGTCAGCTTAATGATGCAAAGTATCTTATTCGAGAATCCCGGCACGAATGGAGTCACGAGGTCTTTTTTGCCGCCGCATCTTGGATAAACCTTCACCGACCGTTGAGAGGCCCTTCCATGCTGGTACAACAAAACCGCTTGCCTTTCGGCCTCCTGTCCGTACCAGCATAAAAGGGCCGGTGCTGCCACAGGAATCAGGTGCGGCGGCAAAAAAGACCTCGTGATGGAATGGCTTCCTGAGTCTGCATTTCGCTGCCGGGAAATTTGAATAGGATACAATTTAGACAAATCCCACTAAATCCTCCTTTTCAAAGGGGGACTTTGAGACAATTCACCTGTTTTTTTCAGGCGGCGGATAACTTCTTACCACAAAATGGACGGACATGAAAGCAATGATCCTTGCTGCAGGCCTGGGGACGCGTCTGCAACCCCTCACCCTGAAGATGCCTAAACCACTGCTTCCCGTCGCAAACAGGCCCGTTATCGATAGATCGCTGGAATACCTGAGACATTTCGGCGTCACCCGGGTGATTGTCAATGCACACCATCTCCACGAACAGGTTGTTTCTTATCTTGGAAATAAAAGCCAATCCGACCCGAAAGTTCAGGTGCGTGTAGAGCCGGTCATTCTTGGAACCGGGGGCGGCATTAAAAACAGCGAGGATTTTTTCGACGAAACCCCTTTTCTGGTGATAAACGGAGATATCCTGACCGATATCGATCTTGTGCGCGCCATGGAGGCGCACAAAAAAGAAGGCAATCTCGCAACCATGATCCTCCACGATCACCCGGCGTTCAACCAGGTCTCCATGGATGCCGGGGGTTGCATCACCAAGTTCTCTTCCCAAATCGTGCCGGGCGGCCTTGCCTTCACGGGGATCCACATCATGGAAAAAGAGGTCCTGTCCCATATCCCGCCAGGCCGATTTTCCTCCATCCTGGACTGCTACCGAAAGCTCATGCGTGATGGAAGACCGATCAGGGGCTATGTGTCAAAGGGGCATTACTGGAGAGACATGGGAACCGTGGAGAATTATCTGCTCGCAAACAGAGAAAACCTGGGGCAGCTGCCTTTGCTGACCGGCCATGACTGTCATATTGCCGAAGCAGTGGAGATCAAAGACTGGGCGGTCATCGGAAATGGAACGGCAATCGAGGCGGGCGCCCGAATTGCTCGATCCGTCCTCTGGGATGATGTGAGGGTAAAGAAAGGCGTACAAATCCTGGACAGTATCATAACCTCGGGAAAGGAGGTCTCCCATGATATCCATTCGTGCATCTTGTAAGGGCGACACGCGGGAACCTGCCGGCATGGAACCGTTTGTTCTGGAATTTCTGCAAAAAAGAGGGATACCGAGCCCACGACCTCTCTTTACACTGCTCCAGGGGGATGGATCAAAACGGACCTTCTGGCGGGTCTCCTCGGATTCCGCGGAAGGGTCGTTCATCGCCATGGCCAACCCTGCCATTGATGCACTCGCCATCGCCGAAAACCGCGCCTACCTGCGAATCGGAGAGCATCTTCGCCGCAACGGAATGCCCCTCCCTGAAATCTATCGTTTCGACCTTCAAAAGGGGTGGTTTCTGATGGAGGATCTGGGAGATCTCAGCCTGCAGGAATACGTATTGACCTCGGATAATCCGATGCCCATCTACAAAAAGGTGTTGAGAACGCTGATTTCGCTTCAGATCAGAGGGGCCGAAGATTTTGATTCCCGATGGTGTTGTCAGACGGAAAGATACGACCGAAAGGTCATGATCCAATTTGAGGCCGACTACTTCACCTCGTCCTTTCTCCACGGCTATCTCCAGTTGAAAAAGGAATGGCCTGAGCTGGACGCCTCTTTCGATTATCTTGCGGAAACCGCATCCAAGGCCGACAGCACGTTTTTCCTGCACAGGGATTTTCAGTCGAGAAACATTATGATCTCGCAGGATGATCCCCGCATCATTGACTGGCAGGGAGGACGATTCGGTCCTTTAGGCTATGATCTCGCCTCTCTCATCATCGATCCTTATACCAATCTTTCCGGCCATATGCGGGAAGAAATACGCAACGAATACCTGCGCCTTCTCGAAGAGCGCCGGCCCGATATGGCGCCTTCCTTCATGGAATATTATCACCCCCTCGCCGTCCTCAGAAACCTGCAGATATTAGGCGCCTTTTCCTACCTTTCCAAGGTCATGGGAAAGACCTATTTTGAAGCCTACATCCCCGTTGCCGTGAGAAGCCTCCAGGAACTGCTTGGCAAGATTCCCGACGCAAGGATTTCTCCCCTTCGAGATCTCGTGGAGGAGATTGAAGAAGATCGTCTAAAATATCGATTGGAGTTGATTTGAATGGCATCCCGTATTACATTGAGCCGAACAATTAAATGAAGCAGTATAACCCACCTTAAGAAGGTAAACTTTTGACCAGCCGGAAAGGAGAACATCATGAAAGCAAGCGTAGAAAAAGGGACCTGCATGGGCGATAGAAACTGCAATATCCTCTGCCCCGAAGTCTTCCAGTATGATGAAGATGAACTCATGTCAATGGTTCTCGTAGATGAGATCCCCGACAAATTCGAGGACGTCGTAAGACAGGCGGCACAGGAATGTCCGGCTGAAGCGATCACGATCACGGAATAACCGGTTCAGTTCGATCCGCGGGGTTTTTCTCCACGGATCGAAACATATCAGAAACCATTATTGTTCTACAAAAACAGGAGCCGGCCTTGAAAAAAATTGCCCCCTCTATTCTCTCCGCGGATTTCTCCATTCTCGGGGAAGAGATCAAGAAAGTGGAAGCCGCGGGCGCCGATTACATCCATATCGATGTGATGGACGGTCATTTCGTACCCAACATTACCATGGGCCCGCTGGTTGTGGAAGCCGCCCGGAAGATCACGGACCTCCCTTTGGATGTTCACCTGATGATCTCAGATCCGGATCTTTTTATTGACGATTTTGCCAAGGCGGGGGCTTCCATTATCACCGTCCATCCGGAAAACCTGCTCCACGTGCACAGGACCATTGAGCATATCAAGGAGCAGAAGGTAAAGGCGAGCCTCGCCCTGAATCCGGCCACCCCGTTGGGCATCCTGGAATATGTCCTGCAGGACCTGGACATGGTCCTGTTGATGACGGTCAATCCCGGTTTCGGAGGGCAGAAGTTCATCAAAGGGGTTGTTCCCAAGATTCGGAAACTGCGGGAAACCCTGGATCAAAACCGGTATAAGGTGGAGCTTCAGGTGGACGGCGGCATCAGTCCCGATACCATCCATGAGGCCTCTTCGGCCGGCGCGGATGTTTTTGTTGCCGGTTCCGCCATCTTTTACAGTGAGGATTACGGAAGAACGATCCGCCTGATGAGAGAAAATATGTAATACGACTGCATCCTTATTTTTTCCAGAACTCCGGGGTCAAAAGAACGATGACCGTGTAGATCTCCAGACGTCCTATGAGCATGCACGCCACCAGGACCCATTTTCCCGCCATAGGAACCTCCAAATAATTCCTTACAGGCCCCACGATGCCTAATCCAGGCCCTACATTGCCCAGCGACGACGCAACGGCCCCGATGGACGAAACAAAATCCAGCCCCAATGCGGCCATGACCAATGTGGCGATGAGGAAAAGACACAGGTAGAGGATAAAAAAGCCCCAGATCCCGTTGAGTATTTCAGCAGGGACCGCCCTCCCGCCAAGCTTCACGGAGGTGACTGCGTGGGGATGGATAATACGGATGATCTGCTGATAGCCGTGCTTAACAAGCAGGATGATCCGCATGAATTTCATTCCACCACCTGTTGACCCGGCCATCGCCCCGAAGAACATGCAGATCAAAAGGATGATCTGGGAAAAGGCCGGCCATTTCTCATAATCGGCGGAAACAAAACCGGTGGTGGTAATGATGGAACTGACCTGAAAGGCCGCCTGCCGGAAAGCCTTCGAAAAGGAGGGGTAGACACCCCCATGGATATCCAGGGCGATCAGGATCGTAAAAAGGGCGACGACGGCTAAAAAAATTCTGCATTCCTCGTCCTTTGCGAAGATATTCCTGTCCCCTTTTATCATCTTGTAGTGAAGAGAAAAATTAATTCCGGCAAGAAGCATGAAAACAATCAGAACCGTGTCCAGATAGGCGCTGTCATAGGCCAAAATACTCGCATTCTTCGTGGAAAATCCGCCCGTGGGCAGGGTGCAAAAGGCGTGGCAGAAGGCGTCAAAAACCGACATCCCGCCTCCGAGAAGAAAAACAACCTGGACCAGGGTAATGGCAAGATACACCTTCCACAAAACTTTGGCGGTGTCTGATATCCTGGGTTTCAGTTTGTCCACAACGGGACTGGGTGTCTCGGCCCGGTAAAGCTGCATGCCCCCTACGCCGAGAAAGGGAAGGATGGCAATGGAAAGAACGATGATCCCCATTCCCCCGATCCACTGGGTAAGACTCCTCCAGAGAAGCACCCCTTTGGGAAGGGATTCTATGTCGCTCAATATGCTGGCGCCGGTGGTTGTAAAACCGGATAACGATTCGAAATAGGCATTGGTAAATTCGGGGATGCTTTCCGAAAGGATATAGGGCAACATCCCGAAAAGACCTGCCATGATCCACCCGAAAGAAACAATCGCGACTCCATCTCTGTGATTGAGAACAGTTTCCTGACGGCTTCTTGTAAAAAAATACAGAAGCAAACCGACCAGAAACGAAATGGCCATGGAAAAGGCAAATGCCCGAGAACTGCCATCCTTGCATGCAAGAGAAACAATCAGGGGAACGGCCATGAAGAGGCCCAGGAAAAAGATCAGAATCGCCGTAAAGCGCAAAACCACTCGAAAATGCATTAAAAATATTCCAGCTTGACGGTAAGCAGTTTTTCCAGTTTGGGAACCACTTTCTGAAGGGCAAAGAGCACGAGGCGATCCTTTGGTTTTATAATGCTGTCGCCACGGGGGATAATCACCTCGTCACCGCGGAGGATGGCCCCCACCAATGCCCCTTTCGGCATTTTCACTTTCGAAAGCGGGGTGTTTACAATTTCGGATGTTGCCAACGCCTCCGCCTCAATGGCCTCCGCGCGCTCCCCTTTCAACGGAACCACGGATATAATTTTTCCCGGACGTATATGCTGCAGGATTGCCCGCACGGCGGATAGCCTGGGGCTCACCACCGTATCGATCCCGATGGCGGACATCAGGGGGATATAGCTCATTTTGCTGACCCTGGTAATGGTCTTTTTTGCCCCCAGTCCTTTTGCAAGGAGCGAAATCAGGATATTGCTTTCTTCGTCGCCGGTCAGGGCCACCAGAAAATCCACATCCTTCACATTCTCTTCTTGAAGCAGATCGCGGTCCGCCCCGTCTCCATTAATGACGATCACATGGTTCAGTTCCTCTGAAAGGTTGATGCATTTCTGAGGGTCTTTTTCGATGATTCTTGCCGTTATTCCTGAATGGTCCAGCAATCTGGCCAGGGAGATCCCCGTCTGTCCCGCTCCGATGATGATGACTCTACGCAGTATTCCCGCGTCCAAATGCAGCAACTTCGGAATCTCCCTCAGGTCTTCGCTGCGCATCACCACGTAGACCATATCCCCTGCCAGAACAGTATCCTTCCCTCCGGGGATGATCACCTGGTTCTGCCTGACAATGGCCCCTATGAGCATCCTGTCGGAAAGTTCACCAACAGAGATCATTGGCAGACCGGCAAGGGGAGAGTTCTCCGCCACCGTAAAGCCGATCAATTTCACTCTCCCTTCCGCGAAATCAATCACTTCCGACGCCCCCGGAATCTCCATGAGGCTCTCGATATTCTTGACCATCTCCGACTGGGGATTGATCACATGATCGATCTCAAGAAAATCGCCTCCCAGGAGATTCTTTTCGAGCAGGTATTCCTCGTTTCTCACCCGGGCCACCCTGAAAAGAAGCCGGTTCAGATTTTTGGCAAGAAGGCATGCGACAATATTGACTTCATCGCTGTTGGTGGCTGCAACAAGCAGGTCGGCGTTCTCGATTCCGGCATCTCTCAATATCCTTGGGCTGGTGCCCAGGCCCAGAAAGGCCTGAACATCCAGATTATCCGCCACGCGCTTTATCTGTTCGGGATCATGATCAATAAGAACCACGTCCTGGCCTTCCTGTGACAGTTTCTGCGCCGTATGAAACCCCACTTCCCCGGCGCCCAGAATGATAACTTTCACAACACCATCCTCCATTCAATCGACAGGGATTCGAACCCTTTCCAGCAAAAACGCCACTTGCTAACGCGAACCTATAGAAAAGCTTTCATGAAAAGTCAATCATTCAATTCACGCCGCGGAGGCCTATTAACGTGAAAAATCACCGGAACTATCTGTTTACAATCCGTCTGCGCAGTGATATAAATCGCTGGTCGGCAGGGCCTCAGATGAGGAATTACGCATCTTATTCAAAAACAATGGCACGAATGGAGCTGTTGAAGAAAGATTATGGCTGAAATTAACGGCAACTATTATCGAACGCGACATTTTAAAGGCCCACATTGACAGGTTTTCCGAAGCAAAGGTTTGTGTAATCGGCGACATTATCTTGGACAGATATATCTGGGGCAACGTTTCCCGCATTTCCCCCGAAGCGCCCGTGCCGGTCGTTGATGTCAAGATGGAAAACGCCATGTTAGGGGGCGCCGCCAACGTCATTCGCAACATCGCGGCCCTGGGCGCAAAACCGGTTTTGTGCGGGGTAGTGGGCCGGGACGAAACCGGGCAGGAAATTCTCTTTGAAATTGAAAAGATGGGATTGAAAAAAGAGGGGATTGTGACGGAAGACGGGCGAATTACCAGTGTAAAGACAAGGGTTGTCGCGCACAATCAGCAGGTGGTCCGTTTCGACCGCGAGAGCCGCAAGGAAATCAGCCCGGCCAGCATCGAGAAAGTTTTAGCCTATATTCATGACAACATTCACGACATTGACGTCATCGTTATTTCAGATTACGGCAAGGGGGTGATCTCAGGACAGATCATGAAAGGACTGGCCGCGCTGATCGGGCCGCCCGCGGAACGATCCATCATTCTCTCCGTCGATCCGAAAACGGGCAATTTTGAACATTACCAGGGCGTGGATATCATAACGCCGAATCACTTCGAGGCAGGTCTTTTCTGCGGCGTGGAGATTGTTGATGAAGAAAGCCTGATGCGTGCGGGAAACAGCATGCTGGATAAGCTCCACTGCCGATCCGTATTGATCACCCAGGGAAAAGACGGGATGACGCTCTTTGAAAAGGAAGGGAAGATCACCCATATCCCAACCGTTGCCAAGAAAGTATTTGATGTTACGGGCGCCGGCGATACGGTGATCGGAACCATTTCACTCGCCCTGGCAGCGGGGCTGGACTTGAAATCGGCGGCCATTCTGTCCAATTTCGCGGCCGGCATCGTTGTGGGAGAAGTGGGGACCTCGGCTGTCAATGCCGAAGATCTCAAGGAAGCGATCTCGAAATGAGTTCACCGGAAAAACCGGATCAGGTCAAGCTGATCACCAGCCTGTTTTCTCCACGGGAAGCGTTGATTCATGAAGCAATCGATATCCTGAACAATACGTTCGGCCCCGTTGACTGGATGAGCGCGCCGCTTTTCTTTGACCGTACCCGATATTACGCGCGAGAAATGGGCTGGCCTCTTCACAGGCGGTTTATTTCGTTTCAGGCCCTCATTCCGCCGGAGGATCTGGTCTCCGTCAAATTAAAGACCAACGAAATTGAGCGGCGATACCTGAGCGGAGAAAACAGATTGATCAATATCGATCCCGGGTATATTTCCGCCGAGAGGCTGGTCCTTGCCACCGGAAAAAATTATATCCACAGGATCTATCTCGGCAAGGGAATCTTTGCGGACCTTACCCTCATCTTCGTGAGGGGGACCTTTGTGCCCCTGGAGTGGTCTTACCCGGACTATGCGGACCCGGAAATGATCGAGACATGGAATCAGCTCAGGGAAAGATACTTGAACGAAATCCGGGAAAAACGATTGCGGAAGAAGACGGAAAAAGGAGAAAGAATTTGATCAAAAGCATGACCGCCTATGGAAGAGGAGAATACCAGGACGGAAACAGAAGCTATATCTGCGAAATGAAATCGGTGAACCACCGGCATAAAGATATCCTCCTGAGAACCCCCAGGAATCTTCAAGCCATTGAAGACGGGCTCAGGACCATCCTGTCTTCAAGAATTGCCAGGGGGCGGGTGGAAGCGACCATTCAGATCGAAAAAGGCGAAAATGACCTGCCCTACGAGTTGGAGATCAACAAACCCCTTGTTGACGCCTACCTGAGAATTTTCCAGGAACTGGCGGACCGTTCGGGATTTGAAAAAGATGTGGGAATAGACACGCTGGTCAATATGAGGGACGTCATCCTGACGAAAACCGAAGAAAGCGATCTGGATGCCATAAGACCCGGAATTGAACAGGCGGTCGAGAGATGTCTCGATTCCCTTATGGAGATGAAACAGAAAGAAGGTCGCGAAATTGAAAAGGATTTCATAGAGAGGATAACCCTTCTGGAAGGGTATCTCGCATAAAATCCATGAACGGGCGCCGGGTCTCGTTCAGGAATACAGAACGCGTTTGAACGACAATATCAAGAAAATGATAGAGGATCTGGAAGTGGATGAAGAACGGATCTGTAAAGAAACAGCCCTGTTTGCCGACAGATCGGACATCACCGAAGAGATCGTCAGGGCCAGGAGTCATTTCAAACAGTTCAGGGCCTACCTTGCCGAAGAGGACGCCGTGGGAAGGAGACTCGACTTTCTGATTCAGGAAATCAATCGAGAGGTAAACACCCTCAGCGTCAAATCATGCGATGCGGAAATTTCCCGCATCGTCGTGGAGATGAAATCGGAACTGGAGAAGATCAGAGAACAGGCCCAGAATGTGGAATAAGGAGGCATTTCATGAGTCCCACACTTGTTAATATCGGTTTTGGAAATTCCGTTGTATCAAAGAGGATCATCGCCATCATTTCGCCGGGCGCCGCCCCCATCCGGCGCCTGCGCGATGAAGCCCGGGATGACAAGCGCCTCATCGATGCAACCCAAGGACGCCGAACACGTTCCGTATTGATAACGGACAGCAATCATGTGATTCTATCGTCCGTTCAGTCGGAAACCCTTGCCCAGCGTTTCACGCCCGGGGGCAAACTGGATATTCACGACGCGACCGAGTAGAAAATGAAAGGGCAGCTTTTTGTGATTTCCGCTCCATCGGGAGCAGGAAAAACAACCATTGTCAAAGCCTTGAGACAAAGATATCAGGACCTCGCCTATTCCGTCTCTCATAGCACCCGATCGCCCAGAAAAGGGGAAGTAGACGGCAAAGACTACCACTTTGTAAACAAGACCACCTTTCAAAACATGATAGAAGGAAGGGTGCTTCGTTGAATGGGCCGAAGTTTACGGGAACCTGTACGGGACCGGTTTTTCAACGCTCGAAGAAAAACTCTCGTCCGGTTCGGACATTCTGCTCGATCTGGATACCCGGGGAGGCAAAAGCATCCGGAACCGCTTTCCCGACAGCGTCCTCATTTTTCTCCTGCCCCCTTCGCTGAAAATTCTTCGAGACAGGCTGACGAAAAGGGCCACGGACAGTGAGGAGGTCATAAACGGAAGAATGCGGGAAGCCGTTCGCGAAATCCGGAACTGCTCCTGGTATGATTATCTGATCATCAATGACGACCTTGAAACGGCCGTCGACGAAACCGTGTCCGTCATCCTCTCTGAGCGGCGCCGTGTAGAACGCATGCTTCCCGACGTTCAAAAACGATTCCATCAGATCCGCTTATAGACCGGCTCGAATTCCCTCCACAGCTCCAGACCGATTCGATTCTGGGTATGGATAATTTCGCTGAGAACTTCTTCATCAATGAGCGGGTTTACCAGTACGGCCCTCAAGACCACAATATTTTGAGGACGGTAGCGCGTGGATTCCAGGGTAGTCCTGGAAACAAAGGTTGTATCATCCCTGCGCAATGCCTTATGCAGCTTTATATTCAATCCGTTGATAAGAAGGTTCATTCTCCTGATCTTATCCGCAAGCGCTTTTGAATTTTCCCTGTCTTGCGATGAAGAGATCTTTTCCGATAACCGGGTGATGGAAATTCTAACCTCTTCGGGTATGAAGCGATAGGTCACGATAAAGAGATCCGGCGTGTTCAAGGTCTCGAAGTTACCGCATTCGTCAACCATTCGCACCAGCGTGTCCGTGGACTTTCGGGCCTCCCTGAGAAGAAGCCCATAGCCTTCCCTGCCGATAATCTTCAGTGCAGCCCAGGGTTTCAGGCATGCAAAGGAACGGGACCCTTCAATGGTGAAACGCCCCGTATCCACGGAATTCTTTCTAATGATGTATTTGGATGAATGCTTTATGAAATGGAGGTCTTTTTCGTTTCGGAAGAGAATCGTTCCCATGCTCATGGGGCAGTAAAGCAGTTTGTGGGCGTCGATGGAAACGGAATCCGCCATTTCAATCCCTCGAAAAAGGGGCCTGTACTCATCCACCAATAGCGCCGGCCCGCCCCAACAGGCATCCACATGAAAATGGGTGCCTGCTTCACGGGCAATCTTTCCCAGTTTTTGGAGGTCGTCCACGTTTCCTGTTTCGGTAGTGCCCGCAATTCCCACAATGGCGATGATCTTGGTTCTTTCGGCATCCGGTCTTGAAAGACTCCGTATTTTTCTGGTAAGCTTGTCAATATCGATCCGGTTGTTCTCGTCAACCGGGATGTTCAGGACGTTTTCCTCCCCGATCCCCAACAGATTCGCTGTCTTCTTAATGGAATAGTGTCCCCTTGTGGACACTAAAATCACACCTCGTTCATAACCGTAGTGTTTGAGGGCCGGTCCCATGCCGGCTACGCGAACGCCCGGAAAATCCTTGTCGGGAGGGAAAGCCTTTTCTCTCGCAACAAGAAATGCCGTCATGTTGGCAAGCGTACCGTCCGAGGTAACATTGCCCAGAGCGACTTTGGGATTCTGAATGTGCCTGGCATAGAATTTCTCATCCCTGTCGAAAACCAGCCGGTGAAGCCACGCCAAGAACTCTCTTTCCACAAAACTGGAGGCCTTGGCCGTCTCAATTTTCACCTGGTTCTGATTCAAAGCAGCGATAACCATCTCAAGAAGGATCATGAAGTAAGGCGTAGCACTGATCATATGCCCGATATAGTAGGGATTTCCAACCTTTACGGAATGGGCGACAATCTTTGTCTTTATCTCCGACAGCACGTCCTTTATGAGCAGCGGTTCATCGGGAACGGACACCCGGTCGAATAGGGCGCTAAGTTCAGGCAGGGAGATACTGCTGTGGATCCCCCCCTTTTCCTGAAAAAAATGGTGTATCATCTGAAGGAGTTCATGCCCGAACTCAATGAACTTATCCGGGGAGTCCGGCATGATAAAAAGCTTTTTGAGGTATTCTAAATTGGATTTAATCTTAATAGGATCATTCATGGGATTTTGTTTGGAAAACCGGTCAAGGCCCACATTTTGTCAGGCGTTATCATGATAAGGGCTAAGAACAATCTTCGCGCCTTTTCGCAAGGCGAGGAAGCAACCCGCCGCCAAGCAAAAAACCGACTCTGATATAATGATGTATTCTGAAAAAAGTCAAGGGGTTTACAACTATCAATTCTTATTACGGCTTTTTGGGGTGGAATCGGCCATGTTCGTTCTCCTTCCTTTGCATCCTATTCAAAAGTCCTGGCAGAAATGGAGTCACGAGGTCTTTTTTGTCGCCGCGTCTTGGATGAACCTTCACAGACCGTCGAGAGGTCCTTCTATGCTGGTACAAGGAACTGTTGTCATACCTCCAGTTTTCCGTACCAGCATAGAAGGACCGTACATCCGGAAGAATCGGATGCGGCAACAAAAAAGACCTCGTGACGGAATGGTTCGCCAGCTGCGTACTCCGCTACCAGGAAATTTGAACAGGATACCTTCCTTTCACATTGTCCATGCTTATTATGGAATATACTGTAAACAGGTTGACCTGTCAATATCTTCTTGGGATAAGAACCTCATCATGGTTTCTGCGTGCTTTAGATCAGCATGGACTTGCAAACCACCACGTATGCAGCATAGGCTAGGAATAGATTGCATTTTGAAAAATGCAAGCCCAAGTTTCTCGTGAGAATAAAAGGGTATAAAAAAATGCTTTTTTTTTGAAACCAAAATCCATTTTCAGCGTCATATATGTATAAATAGGAATATGACGTTATTTGTCGTCTTGAAAAATCAATCAAAGCGTTAAAGGAGTTTCAGAAAATGAAAAGTAAAAATGTTGTCGGTCTGCTGGGTCTTTCAGGTTTTATCGTGATGGCGGACAATTGGGTTGTATCTCCCATTCTTCCCGCCATATCGCAACATCTCAATGTGGACATCGCCAGGGCCGGGCTGTTGATCGCGGCCTATATGATCCCCTTCGGCATTTTCCAAATCGTCTTCGGCCCTTTGGCCGACAGATACGGCAAGAAACAGGTCATCACCTTTTCCATGGTCTTTTTCACCCTGGCGACAGGCCTCTGCGCGCTCGGCATGGGGCTTACGGATCTCGCCATTTATCGGGCCCTCACCGGTATTTTCGCGGCTTCGGTCATGCCGGTTTCCCTGGCCCTGATCGGCGATATTTTTCCCGTCCAGGAACGGCAGGGCGCCATCGGGACCTTCATGGGGATTTCTTTTTTAGGCCAGGGATTGAGTATGGTCATTGGAGGAACCATCGCCTATTTCGTAAGCTGGCGGGGTGTGTTCGGGCTTTATGCGGTGCTTTCCGTAATCCCGACCCTCTTGCTCATCGGGTATTACAAACACCTGCCGTCCAAAAAAAATCCGGATAGCAAATTTATTGCTCCCTATGTCAAGCTCTTGGCCAACTCGAAAAGCCTTTTCACTTACATCCTCGTGCTGTTTGAGGGGGTTTTCATCATCGGCAGCTTTTCCTACATTGGCGTCTTCATTTCAAAAACGTATCATTTCAACTATTTCCATATCGGCCTCATCATGACGGGCTTCGGCCTTGCCAGCGTACTGGGTGGAAAGATGAGTGGAAAGCTGGTCCACCGGATGGGCCCCAGAAGACTGCTCAGTTTCGGGCTGATCTGCGCAACCCTGGCGGATTTGACTCTGGCCTATTTTGGAAACCGGCTCGGCGCCATGATCGGGGCCGTCGCGCTTTTGGGATTCGGATTCATCTTCACCCATTCCACCCTTCTCACACGGGCCACAGAATTCGCACAGAAGGCCCGCGGCGCCGCCATGTCGCTGGTGGCCTTCTGCTTTATGGGCGGTGGAGGCCTGGGTACGGCCATCGGAGGGAAAATCATTGGAACTTATGGCCTGGAAAAGCTTTTCTTAGCATACGGTTTGGCGCTTCTCATCACCTGGTTGTTGAGCTATGCCTTAATCCGTGATCACGTGGTGGAAGAAAACGAGTTGTTGGAGCGAGTAGCCGGCTAAGAAAATATAAATCTTGCCCATCCACCTGATCGTCGGCCCGGACACAGCCGATCCAATTTTAAAAAGTGCGCCGACCAGAGGATACTCTTATGACCAATACCCATGAATGGAATTCATTCACGGGTATTGCTTTTATGACTCCCGATTTGATAGAATTCCCGGGCAACGAAATCAAGGATCTAATACAGGCTGGAGACCGGCTCATGCAGTTATAGTTCAAGGAGGGGATGTAAATGAAAATTCCAAAAGGAGAAGAAAACGCCATGAAAGTCCTGTTTATCATCTCCACCGACGATGGGGAGACCATTTACAATGCCATGCGGCTGGCCAATGTGGGGGTTCAAAAGGGCGATGAGGTAAGCGTGTTCATGCTGGGCAAAGGGGTGATGTTTGAGAAGAGCGGCAGCGAAGAATTCAATGTCATGGGCCAGATGGAGAAGTTCGAAGGCGATTTCTATGTCTGAGGTGTCTGCATGAAAGCCCACGGTCTTGTGGGATCGAGCAGTTGCCCCATCGGTTGGATGGATGACCTTTACGAGCTCTCCATGGAAGCCGACAAGGTTTTCACCTTTTGAAATACGTTCCAGGACAAAATAATGAGGATCATCCGACACAATGGATTTATTAAATGGATCGCAGTGCTGGGCCTGTTATGGTTCGCCGGTTGCGGAGCCGCCATCTCGCCCGAAATCTTAAAAGAGGTGGATCAAAGCCTCTCCTTTGAAGACCTGTTGAAAAATCCGGAGGCCTTTCGGGGGAAAACCGTGCTCTTGGGCGGCGACATTATTGAAACGGAAAACCTCCCGGACAGAACGCTGATTATTGTATTGCAGCGTCCGCTGAATTCGAAAAAGAAACCGGACGGAAATGACAAATCAAAGGGCAGATTCATAATTTTCGCGCCGGAAATTCTGGATCCGGTCATCTACGGAAAAGGAAGGAAGATAACGGTCGCGGGCAGGGTTGCGGGAAAAGAGGTGCGTGCACTGGACGGAATCAAATATGCCTATCCGGTCATAGAGAAACGCGAGCTCTATCTCTCGCCCCTACGAGCCCATTGAAACAGAGCCGAGGGTCATCTTCGGCATAGGGATTGGATTCGGTTT
>CAVVEP010000037.1:0-72472 GCA_963747015.1 uncultured delta proteobacterium | reverse complement strand
CACAGGGGGCCGTCAAGTGTTTGAGAATAATCGGGAAGCATGTGGCAAGCCGTCCCGAAATCCAAAAAGATTTCTTTCAGATGCCTGTAATCCGCCGGAGACAGCATTCCCGGAAAAATATTGACGTGCTCTCCATTCCCATCATTTTTTTTAGCCAGGGCATCCACCGTCGCCCGTACCGCCCCGTGAAAGCCGTCCATATGGGTTCCCGAATAACTGGGCGTGGATACGGAGACAATGGCCGGCACGTTTTCACCATCATTGTTTTGAATGTAATTTCTCAAAATAAGCGGAACATCGTCGCCGATGGTCTCACTGAGACAGGTGGTCGCAACGCCGATCAACCCCGGACGATACTGCTTGATGATATTGTCCACGGCCAGTTTCAGGTTTGCGCCCCCTCCGAAAACGGCGGTCTCTTCCGTGAAATTTGAAGAAGCAACGTCCACCGGTTCATTAAAGTGGCTGATCAGGTATCTGCGTATGTAAGTGGAGCAACCCTGGGACCCGTGGAGCAGGGGCACGGATTCTTCAATGCCCCTGAAGACCAATGATGCTCCAAGGGGGCTGCAGAGTTTGCACGCATTGCTTGTGGCTTTGTATTGTTGTTTTTTCAATGCTTCCATTGTCTTTATTCCTCTATCTCAAAAAAGGCTTCAGGAAAGCTTCCTTTTTGGCGCGAATTGCCATACGGGACTGGTCACCGAGGCATAGACCTCCCTTGCAAAATTCAGCATTCCACTGTAGCCGGCAAGGGAGAGTTTTCGCTCATGGTTGTGATCGCAAAACCCGATCCCCAGCTTGAACGCGATGGGCCTTTCC
Organism: uncultured delta proteobacterium; assembly: GCA_963747015.1. Taxonomy (GTDB): domain Bacteria; phylum Desulfobacterota; class DSM-4660; order Desulfatiglandales; family Desulfatiglandaceae; genus DUZB01. Next base: position 71,650 of record CAVVEP010000037.1, on the reverse strand, counting down.
TTGACGCCGCCGATGAAGAGTTCCACCTGCTTTTCGATACAGTATTTGGAAAGTTCCAGAGGGTTCGCATCATCCACGATCACCGTGCCGTCATCGCACATATCTCTCAATATCCTGTAATCATCCTTGGTCCCGGTCTGAGACCCGGCCAATACCACATCCATCCCGATGGACCGCAAGGCCTTGATCATGGAAAAGGCCTTGAATGCGCCCCCCACGTAGATGGCGGCCTTTTTGCCGGAAAGTTTTTCCTTGTATCGTTTAAGGACCGGGTGGATCGCCCCGACTTCCTCCCGAACAAGGGCTTGGGCCTTTTCCATGACTTGCGGATGATCTTTAAAATGATCCGCCACATCGTAAAGGGCCTTTGACATGTCCTCGATCCCGAAATAGGAGACCCGCTTATAGGGGATGCCGTATTTCTCATTCATGGCCTCGGCCAGGTGCATCATGGAGCCCGAACATTGAACCACATTGAGCGCTGCGCCGTGGGAACGCTTGATGTGTTCAACCCGGCCGTCTCCCGTGAACACGCTCACCACCTGCAAGCCCATCCGTTCGTAATATTCCCGGATGGTCCATGCTTCGCCGGCAATATTGAATTCCCCCATGATGTTGAGGCTCAACGGGCCGATTCCTTCCGTTGAACCGGTCCCCACAAGCTTTTCCATGGCATCGCAGGCCGCCTTGTACCCGTCCTTTTTGGTTCCTTTGAACCCTTCCGAATGAACCGGCAGAACCGGTATGCCTTTTTCCGAGGATACCCGCTTGCAGACGGAATTCATATCGTCTCCGATCAGGCCCACGATGCAGGTGGCGTAAACAAAGGCCGCACTGGGACGGTATTTGTCGATGAGGGACACAAGGGCGCCGTATAGCTTCTTCTCGCCGCCGAAGATAATGTCCCGCTCTTCCAGATCCGTGGAAAAACTCATCCGATGAAGCTGGGGGCCCGATGAAAGCGCCCCCCGGATATCCCAGGTGTAGGAAGCGCAACCGATGGGGCCGTGTATGAGATGCAGCGCATCGGCGATGGGGTAAAGCACCACCCTGGAGCCGCAAAACACACACGCCCGCTGACTCACGGAACCGGCCAGGCTCTTTTGTTCACAGCTCATATCAAATGGCTGGCTGCCTTTTTGATAGATCTGTTTTTCTCTTTCCTTTAATACGGGAATAGTGGCCATTTTTCTTGCCTCCCAATCACATCACCAGCTCAAACGCTATTTCGGAAGAATCCCTGTCCTGGCGGTCCATCAGGGCATCCAGGATCTTCTCCAGAAGACGAATCCCGCCCTGGTATCCCACCGTGGGAAGGTAGCTGTGGCCGATCCGATCCAGAATGGGAAACCCGAATCGGATAAAGGGTGTATCTTCATCCCTTGAAATATACTTTACATAGGTATTTCCCATGAGCAGATCCACCGGATCGTTCTTGACCCACTGATGAAACAGCATCATATCGCCGCCGCTTTTCACATTCACTTTGTGGGGAAGGCCTTCCGTAAGGGTTTTTATCCTTTTTTCAAAGGCCTTGTCCTTTGTACCCGTGACGATGTGTATGGGCAGCATATCGATGGCCACCAGAAATTCCGTAAGCGCTTCCAGCTGATCGGGATCGCCCACCAGGCCCACCTTCTTGTGATAAAAATAGGCCTGCATGTCGGTGATGATGTCCAGCAACTGCCCCCGTTCCAGGTTCAGGGAGTCGGGTACGGTCACCCCCGCCATCTTTCGCAAAGCGTCCACGAACCTGTCGGTGGCCTGAAGGCCTATGGGCAGATCGAGGATTTGACAGGGCACCTTGCATTTTGCGTCCAGGGCAAGGGCCGCGGGGCCGGATGCCAAACGGCCCAGGGCGATGGTGCCCCTGCTGTTTCCGGTCGCCTTCAACTTTTCGATGGTAACGCCTCCTTTGGGATACATGGAGAATCTACCGGTCTGAGGCCCATTGAGCACATTTTCCGTATCGGGAAACAGGATCGTTTTCACGCCCAATTCTCCCGCAATGCGCTTGATTTCCTTCATGTCCGAAGGCTCCACCCACCCCGGAATGAGGTTGATGCACTTTTCCTTGTGTCCGTTGGACGTTGCGAAATAGTCCACCATGGCCTTTGTCATGTTGGCAAAACCGGTTACATGGGTTCCCACATAACTGGGGGTATTGGCATGAAGCACATATTTGCCTTCAGGAATTTTCCCGTCCGCATTGGCCTTGGCGAATATCTGAGGAATATCGTCCCCGATGGTTTCGGACAGGCAGGTCGTATGAACCGCGATGACCTCCGGCTCATAAACGGTGAATATATTATGAATTGCCTGCACCAGATTTGCCTGGCCCCCGAATACCGAAGCCCCTTCGGTAAACGAACTGGTGGCGGCCATGACCGGCTCCCTGTAGTGCCTGGTCAATGTGGACCGGTGATAGGCGTAGCATCCCTGGGAGCCATGGCTGTGAGGAAGGCAGCCATGGATGCCCAGGGAGGCATACATGGCGCCGATGGGTTGACAGGTCTTTGCCGGATTAACGGTCAACGCCTTTCGTTCCGTGATTTCTTTGGGTGTGTGTCGTAGCAACATTTTTAAGTACCTCTCCGTCAGCTATTCATTGGCATACATGGCGGCCAATTCAGGACTCTTTTCCCATGGCGCCCGGATATGACTCCACACCTTGGTGTTGATCATGCGATCCAGTTCATGGTAAAAATTGATGGCGCCCTGATATCCGGCATAAGGTCCCCCCGAGTCATAGCTGTGCAGCTGTTTCATGGGGATTCCGTGTTTCTGCACCATATATTTTTCTTTTACGCCGGCGCAGAAGATGGCCGGCTTATACATTTCAATGAGTTTTTCCGTTTCATACTGGCTGATATCGTCAATGGTAAAGGATTTCCCTTCCTCCATATCCGCCATCATCCCGTCATAATCTTTCAGCGCCACGCCGTGTCTTTCTCGCGCTTCAAGCTCTTTTTCATCGATTCTCGGCCGGTATCTCTCAGGATCCTTTTGAACATCGAGTTCTTGGATGTTCCGGCTGTCGGCATCGACTTTAATTTGCGGCAGCACGTGTCGACCCTCATAATCGTCCCTGTGGGCAAACTCATAACCGGCGGCAATGGTTTTCATTCCCACTTCACCAAACAGTTCCTGATAATGATGGGCACGGGACCCGCCCACGAACATCATGGCCAGTTTTCCTTCGAGCCGGGGCTTTATCTCGGCCTGTGCCTTTTCCACGGCCGGCATTTCTTCCGCGATCACCTCTTCCACCCGGTCTATCAGCTTTTGGTCTCCGTAATACCGGGCAATTTTCCGAAGCGAGTTGGAGGTTGCTCCGGCGCCCAGAAAATTGATCTTCATCCAGGGGATTCCGTATTTTTGCTCCATCATGTCGGCCACATAATTTATGGAGCGGTGACACATGACAAGGTTCAGGTCGGCGGTATGGGAGTTGGCGAAATGATCCACGCTCGAGTTGCCGCTGAAGGTGGAGATGATTTTGATTCCACAAGCCTCCAGAATTCGATCGATTTCGAACCCGTCGCCGCCTATGTTATATTCCCCCAGGAGGTTTATCTTGTATTCCCCTTCTTGAACCGTGTCGTCCTGTCCGATCACATGCATGAAAAGACCGTTATTGGCCACATGATGTCCCGCGGACTGGCTGACGCCCTTGTATCCCTCGCAACTGAAGCCGAAGATGGTAATGCCCAGCTTTTCCTGCATTTCCCGGGTTACGGAATGAACGTCGTCACCGATCAGACCCACGGGGCAGGTGGAAAACACCGAAATCATTTTGGGATGGAAGATGTCATAGGCCTCTTGAATGGCGGCTCTGAGCTTTTTTTCACCGCCGAAGATTATCTCCCGCTCCTGCATGTCGGTTGAAAAACAATAGGTCATAAAATTATCGTGATCCGGCGTGGTGGACGGATCGGTCTGGTTGCGCCTGGTGAGCCAGGAGTAAAACCCGCACCCGATGGGACCATGGGTCAAATTGATGATATCCCTGGTGGGACCCATCACCACGCCTTTGCACCCGGCGTAACAACAACCCCTCTGGGAGATGATTCCGGGAATGGTTCTTACATTGGCCTGAATTTCCCCATAGTTATTTTCATCGATCTTTTGGTTGACAACAAACTGTTTGGATCTTTTCCTCGCCACCTTGGGAGGATATTTGTCCAGGATTTCCTTTTTGACTGCCTCGGGATCCAGTTCTTTCCAGGCATCGGCTTCCATATATTCTGTTTCTTCTTTGGGCATGGGATCCATGATTTTGTCTCCTATAGGTCGTCTAAAGTGGTATCGCCACTCTCTCCGAGCCTGACGCTTACGGAATCGGATACAGGCATCACAAATATCTTTCCGTCGCCTGATTTTCCGGTCTGGTTTACCTTTATGATGGTCTTAACGATCTTCTTTACATATTTTTCCTTCGAAACGATGAAAAGCATCCTTTTCGGAATCAGACGCTGACTCTGGCCCAACTGTGAAATCGCTTCCTCATAACCCTGTTCGGCGCCTTTCAACAATTTCATGTCAACCAAACCCTTTCCCCTTCCCAAAGCTTCCCTGGCGGTCATGGAAGAAACGCCCGCTTCCGTAAGGGCCCTCTTGGTTTGATTGACCATATTCATCCGGATAATGGCCATAATCTCTTTCATATTTTCACCTCTTCAGGTTCTCCGTCGCCGGTTTCCTTGATTCCCGAGCTGATGGTGTAAGCCTCCTCAACGGGCGATACGAAAATCTTGCCGTCTCCAAAGGCGCCTTTTTCTCCGCTTCTGGCCGCCTGAATGACCGTTTTGATAACAAAGTCCTTATCCTTGCTCTTTACAACGGTGATGAGCATTTCCTTGGGGATCTCATCATAGGTAACTTCTCCGATCTTGATTCCCCGCTGCTTGCCCCTTCCCACCACGCTCATCCGGGTAACCGCGGGAAATCCGGCGTCCATGAGGGCGGCGAGGACATTGTCCGATTTTTCAGGTCTTACGATGGATCTGATCATTATCATTTTCTTCTTCCTTTCTCATAAGTCTTGAATCTATTGATGGACCGATCAGGCTGCTATGCCGTAATCGATCAGAAGTGTTTCAAGCTCTTCCATTTCAAGGGGCTTGGGTATGACAAACAGCTCATTTTCCGACACTTTCCTTGCAAGGGCCCGGTATTCGTCCGCCTGTGAATGCTCCGGATTAAATTCGATGACGGTTTTTCTGTTGATCTCCGCCTGTTGAACCATATTGTTTCTGGGCACGAAGTGGATCATATGGGAGCCCAACTTTGCGGCAAAGGCTTTGATCATCTCCTCTTCATTGTCCACCATACGGCTGTTGCATATAAGCCCCGCCAGTCGTATGCCGCCTGCCTCCGCAAACTTCAAGATCCCCTTGCAGATGTTGTTTGCCGCATACATGGCCATCATCTCGCCGGAGACGACGATGTAGATTTCCTTTGCCTTGCCCTCGCGCATGGGCATGGCAAAACCTCCGCAAACCACGTCCCCCAGCACATCGTAGAAAACATAATCGATATTTTCATCTTCCGCATAGGCGCCCAACTGTTCCAGCAGATTGATGGAAGTGATAATCCCCCGGCCCGCGCATCCGACGCCCGGTTCGGGACCGCCGGATTCGGTGCACAATATTCCGCCGAAACCTGTCTTTCGGACATCATCGAGCTCCACGTCTTCCCCCTCTTCCCTGAGGGTGTCCAAAACCGTGTTCTGGTTCAGCCCTCCCAAAAGCAATCTGGTGGAATCCGCTTTCGGATCACAACCGACCACCATAACCTTGTTCCCCATCTCCGCAAGACCGGCAACCGTGTTTTGGGTGGTGGTGGATTTGCCGATCCCGCCTTTTCCATAAATGGCAATTTTTCTCATAGCATTTCTCCTTAAAAGTGAAAGTTTCCGTTACAGGTTGTCGCGATGTTGACTTTTCCTATCTCAAGGTTTGTGCCAAAAAACGTTCCTGAAGAAATTGTTTCTCCTAACAAATTGTTTTAATTGCTTAAAAATTGTTTTAAGGATGCGGGAGAACGGAAAATATATAGCAGCGGAGAGGGCGGATGGACCGGACATTTTTGTGAACATGGACATAAATGTCCGGTCCTCGAGGCGGGGCATCTAAAAGGCAGAATGGAGTCACAAGGTCTTTTTTGCTGCTGCGTCTTGGATAAACCTTCACCGACCGTTGCGAGTTCCTTCTATGCGGGTGCAACGAAATCTATTGGGTTCCCGACAAACTTTCCGTACCGGCATGGAAGGACCGGTGCTCCATAGGAATCAGATGCGGCAGCAAAAAAGACCTTGTGACGGAATGTATTCCAGATCCGTATGCAGTTGCCAGGCAGTCTGAATAGGATGCCAAAAAGCCATTTACGGGATTGTTAGAGTTTTCGAATATCGATGGCGTACTTCTTGATTCGATAGGACAATTGGCGCGGGGTAATGCCGAGCATGCGGGATGCCCGTTGCTTGACGAAATTATTTTTCCTGAGAGCGCGTATGATTTCACGCTTCTCAAACTGTTCAACCTCTTCGGACATGCTATCCTCCAACGGGGAGGCGTGGAAACCGGGGGGAGCGCCCTCAACCGGGGATGATTTGAAATTGGCCGGCAAATCCTCCATCAGGATGGTATCGTTCTCGGCCATAACCACCAGGCGTTCCACGGCATTGGCCAGCTCCCGTACATTGCCGGGCCAGGGGTAGCGCATCAGACAGGAGATGGCGGAATCGCCGATGCGGACATGGCACCCGTTCGTGCGGTTGAACTTTTCCGTGTAGAAATCCAGCAGCAGCGGAATATCGGAGACCCTTTCCCTTAGTGGGGGCAGCACAATGGGAACCACATTCAGTCGCCAATAAAGATCTTCCCGGAAATTGCCGTTTTTCACCTCATCCAACAAGTTTCGATGCGTGGCGGTAACGACCCTGACATCCACATGGATGGGGGTTGAAGAACCGATTCGCTCGAAGGTTTGTTCTTGAAGGACCCGGAGGAGCTTGACCTGGAGGGAGAGAGGCATTTCCCCGATTTCATCCAGGAAAAGGGTCCCTTGATCCGCGGTTTCGAATCTTCCGATGCGTCGGGATGCGGCGCCGGTATAAGCGCCCTTTTCAACGCCGAAAAGCTCCACTTCAATGAGATTTTCCGGCAGGGCCGCCAGGTTTACGGGAACAAAGGGTCCTTTCGCGCGACGGCTTTGATAATGAAGGGTCTGGGCGATGAGTTCCTTTCCTGTTCCGCTTTCTCCCAGAAGCAGGACCGTCGTATCGGTGCTTGCGACTTTTCGGACCGATTTGAGCACCTGCTGAAAAGGGGGCGATTCTCCGATGATGTTGGGCAGGCTGTATCTTTCTTCCAGTTGGGAACGCAAATCGCCACACTCCCGTTTGGTTTTTCTGAAATTTTCCCAGAGCGTCACGAACTGGGCGATGAAGGACGCCACAATGTGGAGGACCCGTAAGTCGTCATCCACGTTTCCGCGTTCCTCGGCATAGATTCGGTCGACACTGATGACCCCCAAAATTTCCTGATCCAGGGCTATGGGTACGCAGATAAAGGACACGCCGCTCTTTTGGGGCCGGGAGTCGGTCTTGTTCAAAAATTTCGGCTCATTTCCGATATTCGAAATGAACATGGGGGATTTGGTTTCGATGACTCTGCCGACGATGCCTTCCCCGATGCGATACGTGCCACGCCGGATTTCCTCAAGCGTCAAACCATAGGCCGCAACGATGCGAAGATCCCTGGTGGGCTTATGCAACAGGAATACACACCCCCGTTGCATCTCGAGACGCGTGGAAAGAATCTTCATGACCGCCATGAGATTATTTTCCAGGTCGAAGGAACTGGTCAAGACACGGCTCACCTCCAGAATGGCGCTGAGCTCGTCATTTTTTCGAAGCAGTTGATCCATTGGCGCCTGAATTGCCGACTCCCTTGTTTGGTTTGTCGGGCGAAAGACTTCACCCGTTTGGAATTATAACGCAAAATTTATACCAATGGTGATCCTCTTTTTTTATCTACTTGAAAACATAGGTTATTTTTACGATGTAAAGGAAATAGCACTTGGCGGACCGTAAAATTAAAACTACAATTTTGAAATACAAACCATGAAAAACTTCTTTTATGTAATGCAATCAGGTACTGATGAGACCGTGGACCGACAGTTTGCGGACAATGGGCGGGACCATGAGGGAACCCAGAACCCCGAAGAGGATGCCTAAAAAGGAGGAGATCAAGGCGTGTCGAAGAATGAGGTCCCAGTCCATTCCGACCATCCATTCCCCTGCGACAATGGTCAGGAAACGGCTTGCCGCCCCAAGGGCGCCTGCGATAGCGCAGGCTACGTAGCTTTTGGCCAGGCCGGGAGAAAAAAAGCCGGCCAGGTCAACGATCAGGCCGGGAATCAAGAATCTCAGGATAATCATCGGTCCACCCTTGCCCATGCCCAACAGGGTGCAGAGGAGGCCTGCCAGCAGTCCTACCAGCGTGGCGGCGCCCAGCCTCGGGACGCAACCCCTTCCCAGGATCAGAAAGAACATGGTGAAAAACATGGCATGCCCGGGTATGTTCAGATGGAGTCGGAATACAGCGCGGGTAATCACGATGAAACAGGCGCAGAACGCCAGAATGAGGGCCTCTTGAAGGGTGAATTTTTTCATCAGCGTGATCGATCCTCAAACCCCCTCGCCTCGGCGGACATGGCGGCTGCCCGGGCCGTCTTTAGTGCCCGCACCATGAGGGGGATCATCAGGCATTGAAACAGATCTTTCCAGTGAATCGGGTTCCAGGCCCGGCGGATTCCCACCGGTGCGCCGCGAAGCTGCTGGGCCATGGCGATTTCCCTGGATTCCCGGGCAAAGAAAGGAACAAACCGCAGGCTGGTAAAGAGGAGAAACGCCAATCGTTCCGGCATGACTCTTTTCAGGCTTCCCATCATCCGAGCCCCCTGGGTGGTTCGAAGCAGGATCGTTCCAGGCAAAAAGAGAAGGAGAATCTGAGAACCGGTTCGCAGGCCGGGCCAGACACCTTCCAGCCCGTATTTTAGCAGGTAGAGCAAAAGGATAACAGCCATCTGGACCAGAAAGAAACGGATATCCCGCCAAAGATTGGCAAGGCCCAGATGCGCGAAAAGATAGCAGGCCAGGTTGATGCTTAAAAGACCGGCCAGCATCCACGGTTCCCGGGCGGCAATGGCGGCCACGGAAAGGACCAACGTGAGAATGATCTTCCATCCCGCACCCAACCGGTGAATGGATGACTCTTTGTCGCAATATTGAAAGGCACTTTTCCGGAAACCGCCTTTATTCTTCCGCATCCATTTCTCCGATACATCCTTCTTTTAAAATAAGCGTTTCATCGGCCCAGGCTGGATCGGGCAGGAATTCATGAGACGCGATGACCACCGTTGTCCCCCTTTGGCTGCGCAAACGCGACAGGATCTTTAAGATGTTTCTTCTCGATGAAAAATCAAGCCCTGCAAAAGGTTCATCCAGCATGAGAATGTCGGGTTGCGGCGCCATCACGCAGGCCAGGGTGACCCGATGCTGTTCTCCAAAACTCAAGGTCAAAGGTGACCGATCTTTAAGGTGCGCCACGTCAAAAATTTCAAGCGTTTCCGCGACTCGCACCTGGATTTCCCGAGGCGAAAGCCCCATATGTTTGAGGGAGAAACCCACTTCATCCCGGACCGTGTCTTCAAAGAGCTGCCGTTCAGGATTTTGGAAAAGAAATCCCACTTTTCCGAGAAGCCTGTCGATTCTGGGACGTCCCATCCCGGCTATTTCAACCCTGCCCGCCTCGGGTCGAACGAGGCCTGTCATGCATTTGAGCAGTGTGGATTTCCCTGTGCCGTTCTTGCCGTATAGGAGAGTCAGCCGTCCAGGAAAAAGACGCAGGTTCAAACCGTCAAACAGGGGTCGCCCGTCAGCGCCCGCGAGGAAGAGTTCCTTCACGGAAAGCAGGGGTTCCTCCGGGCCTTTCCCTTCCACGGAGGCACTCCTGTGATGACGGCTTGGAGGGACCAGGGCAAATGCGGCCGGGAGTTCACGAGCCACTCCCTTTATCCGTCCCTGGTCCATGAATACAAAACGGTCCGCCAGGAATTCAAAGGGCCCGAGTTCATGGTCGGCGATCAGCAGGGTGTGCCCCGACGCCTTGAGCCCGGTGAGCAGCTCCGTCAATCGACCTTTTCCGTCGGCATCCAGTTGGGCCGTGGGCTCATCCAGAAGCAGGATTTCAGGAGAAGTGGAGAGGACCGACGCAACGGCCAGACGATGCGCCTGTCCGGCGGAAAGGGTTTCCACGTTGCGCATTTCAAAACCGGAAAGCGAGACCTCTTCCAGGCTTTTCCTGACCGCAATCTCTATTTCCCGAGGGCTGAAACCCCGGTTTTGCGGCCCGAAGGCCACTTCATCCGCCACCGTGGTGCAAAGAAAATGGCTTTCCGTGTTTTGGAATACCAGCCCCGTGGATACAGGCCCTTTTCCCCCCGCCACCCGCATGGTCCCTTTCGTGTTCCCGTCTTTCAGCAGCCCCTTCAGGGTCAGGAACAGGGTGCTCTTGCCGCAGCCCGATGGACCCGTAAAACAGACGCATTCGCCGGGCTGCGCGGAGAGGGACAAATCCGATAAGGCCCAATCGTCGCGACCGGGATATTGATAGAAATAGTTCTTGATCTCCACGACGGGGTTCATAATGCGGAACCGGGACCCTGTAGGGAAGGCACGGGCATTTTATCCCTTATTCCGTTTTCCACCCAGGGATTCCCAAAGGCCTTCACCCGTTTTCAGCGCAGGCAGAATGGCCTGGTTGCCCCAGAGCCTGGGCCGCAGCCAGTTCTTCGTATAAACCCGGTCGTCGGGAGCCGGCGCCTGGGCATCCCGGTCCAGCGACACCACCAGTATCCCGGCTTTTTCCAGGTCGGACACCATCACATTTTCGGGAAAATCGCGAAGGCCCCCGAATTCGATGAACCGGCCGTTCCATCCGGAGGCGGTCAATCCCACGGCGGCCGCGGCGCCTATGATGCCGTCGTTGGTTCCCCCATGACCGGAAAGGTGGAATCCGGAAGCCGCTTGAAGGGCATCCTTCTGTCCGACCACTTCCCGGGTGCAACGGCGACCGAAATCAACCAGGACCGACAGATCGGTGTCCCCGTTTGGGGCCACGCACACACCCGGGTCACTTCCAACGAGGGAATGCCGCTCCACGTGCGCCACCGCCCGTTCGGTCAGTTTCTCCAAAATGTCCCTGTCCGGCACGCCGCCGTCCGGCATGTCCACCACGACGCAGGCGGAACTGTTATGGGACGTAAAAGGGATGTCGTCGTGCACCAACAGTTGCTGGCGAACCACGCCCCACATAAAGCAGCCTTCCGGCAGTTCCATTTCAAACCACCGGGCCAGTTTTCCGGTGCCGCGGTTGGCATTTATGTTGTCGGTATCATCAAAACCGATATAGATGCGCATACGCTTTCTCCGCTGTTTCAAAAATAAAGTGCCAAGCCTCCATAAATAATCCGTCCGGCCGCCGGAAATCCATAACTCTCTTCATAATTTTTGTCAAAGACATTGTCGGCGCCCACATACACATCCAGGAATTTGTTAAACAGCATCTGGTCGAATTTCACATTGACGACGGCGTAATTCCCAAGTTCCGCTTTCTCGTAGGGTTCCGTTCGGGAGTAATACACCTGGCCCGCATTGTAAACGACATTCGCGTAGGCGGAAAAGCCGCAAAGGAAGCTATACTTCCCCTCCAGGGTCAGCTTGTGCCGGGGCCGGTATTGCAGTTCGTCCTTCCCGCTGTTGGGAGAGTTGTCTTCCGTATCCATATACGTATAACCGAACCCCAGCATAACTTGTTTTATAAAACGGGTTTCGGCGGTCAGTTCAATCCCCTGAAACCGGTACTTGTCGAAATTCTGAAAGGCCTGGTCATTGGACGGTTTTTCAATGTAGTTATCCACATCCGACAGGAATCCGGTCAGGGCAACGCGACTGTTGAGGGGCAGGGCCTGCTCCATGCCCAGTTCGTAGTTGTAGGACGTTTCCGGAACCAGATCTGGATTGCCTTCATCAACTCCGTAGAGCTGACGAAGAGAGGGAAATCGGATCTTCTTGGCAAAAGAACCCCGGACCCTGGTGCCCTTCAGGATGTCGTAATAGACTCCGCCCATGTAGCTCCCTTTATTGTCATTCGAGCCAGAATCCTTGTTCTGCCAGTAGTGGCCGTATCCCAGTGTCACGCCCAGGCGGTCAAACAGGGTGATATCATATTCCAGAGAAGCGCTGTAGATCCAAAGATCCCAGGAATTGTCGTAATTCCTGAACTCATAATTCTTTCCCACTTGCACATCCCGGATTTTACCCGTGGAATCATATTCCTGCTTCTGGGCATCCAGGGCCAGGGTGAAGGATCCCACGGATTTCAAATCCAGAGCGGTCTGGATGGTCCCTCCCCAGGTTTTGCTTGTTCCATCATCATAGTAGGTGCCCTTTGTATTCATGGAATTGTAGTTGTCGTCATCATACCGGGTGCGGTCTTCCTCATACTGGTTGAAGTAGGCCCAGCCTCGCACACTCAAGGGTCCCGGAAGTTTGTAACTGGTTGAGAACTGGGCATTGAAGCCGTCAAACTGGTTGACCCGCTCATATTTCGGATTGTTGGCGAAAGCGTCGGGGTCGGTTTTGGTGCTTTGCACGGTACTGGGAGGAATTCCGAAATTCCCGTTCACATAACTGGCCACCAGGCCCACATCCCAGTTTTCCGTGGGGGAATACCCGATGTTGCCGAAGATGTTATTCCTCCGATTGTCGCTGTTGTCCCGTGCTCCGCCCTCCTGGAGTGGCGTGACGTTAAACCCGTCGGCGAGGGGGTAGTCGTCCCTGGCCGCCATGCTGCCGCTCACAAAAAAATCAGCGCCTTTTGCAGCCCCGCCGGCGGTGAATCGGCCCAGACGCTCCTTGCCTTGGCCGGTCTCGCCGGATGCGGCGCCATGGATTCCCTCTTTTCCCTTTTTGGTGATGATGTTGATTACTCCGCCAAGCGCTCCCTGGCCGTAAAGCACTGAACTGGTGCCGTAGGTGACCTTGATTCTGGCAATGTTTTCCGTGGGAATGATGGAAGGATCGAACTGACCGTCATAGGTGGAGTTGATTGGAACGCCATCGAGCAGAAGCAACACGTGGCGAGACCTGAACCCGCGGATATCCACCCGGGGAATGCCTTCCGCGCCCCCTCTGATTTCAACGCCCGGCAGCAGTTGAAGGGCCTGATCCAGGGTCCTGGCATCCTTGTTTTGAATTTCTTCCGCCGTAATCTCGCGAACGGTGCCGACTTCTTCCACCACATCCTGTTCGGCTGACACTACGACCTCCCCCAGGGTGTAAATCCCATTATTCTTTTCGAGTGGTTCCGCGGGACTTGCATCCGGAAAGAGTAAACCCATGACTGAAAATAACCAAATCAAACTCCATGACCCTTTCTTTTTCATTGTACGCGTCCTTCCCTCCTTTTCTTACAACAAAATTTTCCACCTGATTTTTTGGTGTGGCGACAATTGGGATGGATAGTATGCTTTTGTGGTCGTTTTTTGTCAATAAGGTATTGACAAAAGATCATCTGAGAGAAAACCGACTCAAAAGAACTGACAATAATGACATACGCCGATTCGGTCATCAGGATATCCGGCGGGCTTCAGCGAGATTGGGCGACGACCGTTTTTTCTTCCTGTACAAAGAGGGAAATCGCCCGGTCTATTCGGATCAAGATGTGGGTGGACTTTGAGGATGGTCGGATTGCGGTAAAGAAGCAGCATTCCTTCATATGGCCGAGGAATGCGGATTTCTTCAAATGAAAGTCATGTTCGATACAAACACCTACATCAATGATTCTCCAATCAGAAGTCCCCAAAGCCATCACTCCCGAGGACTCGGGAGTTGTTTTTTCTTAGTCACCGTTGCATTGATGACGCGCGTTGTGTCTTGTTCTTTGTAGGCCAGCTGGTTTTTGCCCCACTCTTGCCGAACACGCAATAGGTAGCCGCCCAGCGCCCCGCCGGCGGTTGCCAGCGTCAACAACCCCAGGGACATGAACTGGGTCAGGATCAACACTCCACCCAATCCTGCCAGCCCCGCGAATGCCAGCCCGACTTTGATATTCGCCCGCATGGACGAGCGTCGAACCTCCTTCAGGGTTGTACGTTGCGCCTTTCTTAGCAACTCAGCTTTAGCGCGTTCGGCGTTCACGCGGAGAGCCTCTCGCTCTCTATAATGGCTTTCACTCATCCGGTTGATTTCATTCTTGCGCTGATGGGCCGCGATGGAACCAAACCAGAATGCGGTCAAAACTCCTGCGATGAATACCGGCGCCGCCAGCCGCAGCCAGCCCCAGTTTTCCAGATCGGCTGGGGCAATGAGCACAAGACCAATCGTGATGACTTGTACGAGCAGGATGCCGGGGAAGAATTTCAGCATGACTTTGTCCTGATGTTTGAAAGGGAACTGTCAAGAGTTCTTGTGTGAAATTGTTCTGAGCAAATTTTTTAAGCCAAGGACGGACATACGTCCTCCACGGTTGATTTTTGGACTGCTTATATTGTGCGGCAATGGGGTTGTAGTCGGTTGTCATGGTTTACTTCATTTCTTTTCCCAGAGGGGTAATCCGGTAGCGTTGCTTGCTGCTCGTCGGCTTTTCGGGAATCGTCATTTCCACTAAACCGGCATTGAGCGCCGGTTGCAGGTATTCAGTAACAAAATGCATGCGATCTTTAAGGCCCAAAGCTTCTACGATTTCACCACGGCTCATCTCACCCTGCAGAACACCAATGAGCTTTTCAACTTGCGGGGTGACTTGCGGGTGACTTGCTGGGTGACTTGTTCGGTTTCCCTTTGGATCTCGATTTGTTCAGCCAGTCTTACGATAAGTCTCATCCGCATGCCGATTTCCATAATCTGCAGATCAGGCAACCCCAGTTCTTTCGCTTCCCGGAGTATACGGGGGATGCCGCTGCCCCACTGCTCAATCAGATTCAGTTCACGGAAAACCCGGGCAATGACATGGTTTCGGATTTTGGAAACACCCTGACGCATATCATCAATGGTCATGCCCGGCAGCAGGATGCCCGGATTTTCTATTTCTATACGGTCATCAAAAAAGGCGATGCGGATGGGCGCTCCACGCTGGGAGTAGTCTGTATGAACCAGGGCGTTGATGACCGCCTCACGCAGTATCCCTAAGGGAATGCTCCAAACATCCTTGCGTCGAATTTCTGAGAAATCGGCGCCGCGCATGGCGTGCTTCTTGAGAAACAGCATGATGCTGTCCACCGCCTGAGGCAGATGATCGTGCAGTTCCATATGATCGAAAATATCCGCCTTGTCCCGGCCGATAAACCGCCCGCACTGCACCCAGGCGTCAGGGAAATGTCTCTCTCGTTCTTTTCCGAAGAGCAGAACAGCCCCCTTTGTCGGAACGAGCCGCCCTTGTTCATTCTTGAGCAGTCTCAACGTGAGCAATTCGTTTTCGTCCGAGGTCGCGCTTATCACGAAACAGGGTTTTTAACGCCGTCAGATCCAGATCATCAACAGATAACCCGGGCATGGGCAATTCATCAAAAGAGATCGCCTTCCCCGGATCGGCGCAACTCGGCGATCAACTCCCGGTCGGCCTGCCGGTTGGTGGAGCCCAGCCGCACATAGACACCCCCTTCCGGGCCTTCGACCTTCAACCAGTGCGGCCTCGACCCGCTCAGAAAAACCTCAACTGCGAGCAAGGTCTTGCCGTCAACGGTGTTCATCTCCACATTCGGAACCAGGCGCGGACGGATGGAGTCGGCAATCAAACTGCAAAGCCGCTCCTCTTCATCGAGAGGGTGCTCGATTCCCACCGGCAAACGGGTTTTATCGTCAACGCCGATGATCACCCGCCCACCCGCGGTGTTTGCGAACGCCACCAGAGTTTTCAGCAGTTTCTTCGGTGACGACAAATCCCGCTTGAACTCCAGCGTCTTGCCTTCTTCTTGTTTCAAGAGATTTTCTGCATTCATCTTTTCAACGCATTCCTTCGGAAACAAGTAACCCGTTCCCTGCCGTCAAATTTTGCCGTCAGATCCTCCCGAGAGATTCGCGCCATATCCGTGTCACAAGAAATCAGATCTCCGTCGCTGTTCCATCCGGCGTGGCATATTGCTGGTAGTCCGTGGTTTTGGGCAGCCTTGCATACACTCTTTGACCGAGACCTTTCGCTACCAATTTCTGAAATTCCCTATCGTTCATGAATTTTGCGAACAGCTCTTCATTCATTTCCATACGGTCTATAAACAACGATTCCAGCACCTGCTTAAAAACGAGCTGAAACTTTTCAATGGGATTAACTTGAGCGGCCTGTTGCAGAGAATCATCCATAACCGCCTCTTCAACAATCTGATCGAAAAAGAGTTGGTCAGCTTCGTTAAAATCCGTACCGAACCGCTTGTTTATGATATCAATAAGTCGCGAAAAAGGAATTCCATCCTCTCTGACCATACCACCACCCACCTCTTTGGGGCCATCAAGCGGATAAGCTTTACCTTCCTCCAAACTGATCGAACCTTCGCTTATTTTTTGCAACCGGTAATATTCCAGAGCGGACATCGTCATCGAAGTGATACCCAGGCCCGGTTTTTCGTTTCGGCAATTTCGTCGCCAAATGCCGAAAGTAAGTATAAAGTCGTTCCAGATCGCTGTCTTGATAGGGAATGATCTGCGAAAGGAACGCGTACAGATTTCGAAACGCATAGAGTTTGCCGCGCCACAGTTCTGCTGCATCTTCCTCTTTGGCTTGCAGGTCGCGAAACCGGTTCACCGCAGGGTCCAGGACTGCATTCATTGCCCTGTGATCTGCCGCGCTTTGCCGCTCTTTCGGTTTAAAATAGACATCACAAAAATGCACCACCTCTTCCGAAAGATAAATCCCTGATGCATCCAATTCCGCCTTGATCTCATAAAGTCTTTCAGGTGCAACTTCTTCACCCATGATCGCCCCTTCGTAAAACTGCTTGAATGCCTCCTGAATCTCCTGGCGGTCGTTGACGAAATCAAGAATAAACGTATCCTCTTTGAGCGGGTGGGTGCGATTCAACCGTGACAATGCCTGCACCGCCTGAATGCCGGCCAGCCGTTTATCCACATACATGGTATGCAGCAACGGCTGATCAAATCCGGTCTGGTATTTTTCGGCCACCAGCAGCACCTGATATTCTGCCGTAGCGAACTTTTCAGGTAACTGCTTTTCGCGAATCCCCTGGTTCATACCCTCTTCGGTGTACATCTTACCAGGAACTTTGTCGTCAATTACGGTTCCGGAAAAGGCCACAAGAGTCTTGATGGCATATCCCTTATCCCGGATGTACCGGTCGAAACTTTCCTTGTAGCGAACCGCTTCCAGACGCGAGCCGGTGAGCACCATGGCCTTGGCGCGGCCACCGATTTTGTGGCGGCTCATGGTATTGAAATGCTCCACCATGATTTCGGTTTTCTGGGCGATGTTATGCGGGTGAAGCCTCATGAAGCGCGCCAGGGCCTTGGCGGCCTTCTTACGTTCCACATGGGGATCGTCCTCGCACGCCTTCAGCAATCGGTAGTAGCTTTTATAAGTGGTGTAATTGAGGAGCACATCCAAGATGAACCCCTCTTCAATGGCCTGCCGCATCGTATAGCGGTGAAACGGTTCCCCATTGCGGCCGAAGACCTTCAGCGTCTTATGTTTGGGGGTGGCGGTGAAGGCATAGAAGCAGAGATTGGCCTGGCGCCCGCGCTTGGCCATGCTGCGATAAAGCTTCTCCAGGTGGGCTTCCCCTTCCTCCTCGGCCTGCCGACGGGCCTTTTTACGAAGCTCCTCACCGCCCAGAACCTCTTTTAAGTCCGTCGCGGTCTCACCGGACTGGGAGCTGTGTGCCTCATCGATAATCACGGCACACCGGCGCGTCGGTAAATAGCTGTTTCCCGATTCGCCACGTTCCTCGGCCAGTTTGAGCAACTGTTTGGACACAAATGGGAATTTTTGCATCGTGGTAATGATTATCGGCACCGCATTTTCCAAAGCCTCGGCCAACTGTTTGGAGTCCTCGTCGATCTTTTGAACCACTCCCTGTCGGTGCTCGAACTGATAGATGGTGTCCTGGAGCTGCTTGTCCAGAACCAGCCGGTCGGTTACAACGATCACGCTGTCGAAAACACGTTGGTCTTTGGCATCATGCAGGGAGGAAAGGCGGTGGGCCAGCCAGGCAATGGTGT
Source organism: uncultured delta proteobacterium (assembly GCA_963747015.1). Classification (GTDB taxonomy): domain Bacteria; phylum Desulfobacterota; class DSM-4660; order Desulfatiglandales; family Desulfatiglandaceae; genus DUZB01. The sequence goes on along the minus strand of CAVVEP010000037.1, from coordinate 53,355 downwards.
TGCTCTTGCCGCTGCCGGCCGAATGCTCTATCAAATAGTTGTGTCCGGGACCTTCTTCAGCCGAGGCGGAAACCAGTTGTCGCATGGCCTGAAGTTGGTGGTAACGAGGAAAGATCATGGTTTCCTTTTTGATCCTCTTACCACTGTCAGAGATTCTTTCGTCAGTTTGGAGATGTAAAAAACGGGCAAGCAAATCGAGCAGACTGTCCTTGTGGAGCACTTCTTCCCAAAGATAAGCTGTGCGGTAGGTTCGGCCTTTTGGGTCGGGCGGATTTCCCGCGCCGCCTTTGTATCCAAGATTAAACGGCAGAAAGTGTGTGGCGCTGCCCGCCAGGCGGGTGGTCATGTGCACGGCTTCCGTATCCACGGCAAAATGGACCAGGGACCGCTTTTTAAAATCGAAGATCTTCTCCCGCGGATCGCGATCACGCCGATACTGGCGTATGGCATGTTCCGCGGTTTGCCAGGTAAGGGGATTCTTCAACTCCAGGGTAGCCACAGGGACGCCGTTTACGCTCAAGACCAGATCGAGGGATTTTTCACTCTTGAGACTGTAATGAAGCTGCCGGGTCACTCCCAGGCAGTTGGCTGCATAACGCGCCTCTAACTCCGGATTCAGTCCGTGAGCCGCCTTAAAGAAAGCCACTCTCAACGTGCGGCCATAGCACTTGAAACCGTGTCGCAACGTGGCCAGAGAACCATGAGTATCCATCCACCTGCACAGATCGTTAAGAACACGCTCACCTGTCTTCTCGCCGTGCAGCGCCTCCAGTTTCTCCCATGCTTTGGTTTGGGTGGCGCGGATAAACGCCAATACCTGATTGCGGAAAGATGGCCTGATCGCGGTCAAAGCCGTCTTGGAGAACGCTCTGATAACCGTTTTCCAGCAGGTGGGATTCAATAACGGCTTCGAAGCTCTTTTCAGATGTTTCCGGCATGCGCAACCACCTTGCTAACGTATCGATAGGGTGTCAAGGGCTTCCTGTTACATGGCGCTACATTGGCAACTTATTGTAAAAATAGAATTATTTTTCACATGACAGGCCCAGGCCCGCCATTGGATGACATAAATTTTATGCCCAGAAAGGCACATAGCAGGCATCCCGCCTGGTTCCGCTGTGCAGCCGGATCAGACCGGCATCAATGGCTTCGCTGATAATCCGTGATGCCAGAGGATAGCTCGATTCCTTAATCCCCAGCCGCTTACGCAGGGTCGCATTTGCCATGCGCTTTCCAGATACATATAAAAGGCAGGCGTGTTGATAGCAGGCGCGAATGCGTTCCTCCCGATCCATCTGCGCGAATTGGCGAGGTCCATATAGAACCGCCACTGTGCTGTTCCCTGCGCTTCGGAAATCAGGGGCCGGAAGCTGAAAGAGTTCAACATTAAAAATCACTTTGTCAATACCGCTGCCGCGCTCCTCGCAAATATTCATGCGCCGCATGACGGCGGCCAAGGTCTCGTTACGGGAACGAGGTGGCTCGTCGATAAAACGCAGAACGTCAATAAGGGGAAGTCCGGGGTTGGAGATCTCCATCCGGTCCGTAAATATTTCCACCATCGGCCCGGCGCCGGTAACGTTGAAATCCTGATGGATCAGGGCATTGGCAACCAGTTCCCGGACTGCAATTTTCGGAACCATGCGAATTTCCTGACGAAGGGCTTGGCCGATCTGCTCGTTTTGGGGAAGTGCGTCGTTGATATATGCGATGGTACCTTCAAAACCGATGGCATACCCCGTGCCGCCCACCTGTTCCTTAATGGTTTCGACTCGGTTGTCTCCGCGATAAATAATCACCCGCAACGCTTTTCTGGCCAGTCGGTCGAAATTATTTAAATTCCGTGCGAAAAGAACTGCACCGACATTGGTAATAGCATGTCTGTCCAGACCCTTGGAAACGATAACTTTCTCGGAAGTCAGTCTTTCAAGAATGGCCATACGGTTTTCAGGCAGGGGCTGTTGCATCATCCGGAAATAGTTCGGGTAATCAATCAGCGAAAAAATATCGTCGGACGTCGCGCCGTCCATGGCCAATCCCTTTTCAAAGGGTGTTCGTTCGAATTTTCGCCAAAGTTCCCGTTCTTTTTCAGGGTGGTCCTGGAGCTTCTTTTTGTAACTGCCGATACGGATGTACGCCACGCCCTTAAATCGGACCGGTCTATTCGGGGCTGGCTGCACTTCGAAAATTGCGACCGGGTTACCGTTTACCATGCCCTCATGGATGTTCACCAATACACGCGGGTCTAGTTGGGTCAAAAGCCAATTTTCCAGCTCCTCGTTGCCGACCTTCTTTTGATACGGCCGAAAAGCGGTTCCAATGATCCGTCTTGTGCCGTCCTCAACTCCCCACAGGATATAGGCGGACGGCTTTCCCAGCAGGGCCGCCGAGTTGGACAGGGCCGAGAGGTATTCGCCGATCTCTTCGGGGATTGCCTTGTTGTGCTTGAATTCAACCCATTCCGTTTCACGGCTTAGAGCTATCAATTCACGCACGAGGGATTGAAAATGGCTATCATCCATTATGACTACTCCCCCTTAATATCGAGTTGGCCCGTGACCGCCGCAGTGATCAGGGCACTGCGACGTTCTTTCAGCAGTTCAATGGATTTGTTTAACGCGGCTTCCATCTCGGCTGTCTGTTCACGTTCTTCAGCGATTGCAGCCACGATTTGTTCCTGTTCGTCGCGCGGCGGAAGAGGTAACTCCATACCGGAAAAATGGGAAAAGCGTATGCGTGGTGCCCTTTCGCGAACAGCGGGACAAGCTGCCAGGATGTATCCGCGCAATGCCATTACGCGAAGAAGTTTTGCATAATAGGTGCTAATTACATCGCTATTGATTGGTTCACAGATGATGTATTCAGGAGAACACTTTCCGTTAGAATCTGAAACCCCAATTGCACCTGCAAATGCATCCATGGAATGTAAAACAAGCTGGCCTTCTCGAATTCCTTGATAACCAAGCTCAAGAACAGCATTGGTGAAACCATCTTCGCGGCGATTTCTACGAAGAGTCACTTGGCCATCGCGGAAACATGTTACGATTTCATCACCTTCTTGAACAGGAATTGAAGCCTGTCCAAAAAGATATTTGCTTCTGCGCACTTCCCAATTCCTCGGTATGTGTCGAATCCATGGGATACCGGAAATCTTAAGAGGTACATCTGGATTGAGACCGTGTGTAACAGCATGGCTGATCAGTGCGGCGCGCTTCTCTTCCAGAAGAGCTAACATCTGCTCTTTTTCTGTCATTAATTCATCTATTTGGTTGATTTCATATCCAAGATAGTCCGCTATACGTTTCTGATTATCAAAAATGGGGTTTGGTAGTTTTATGGAGCGCAGATCATCTGCTGACAACTCCATGAAAGTTGATCCGCGTCCTAAAATTTCCAATTTTGGCCGTATATGAATTAGGCAATAATAAAAAAACCGCTCATCAATTTTGGTTCTTGGGCTTAAAAGAAAGCAGCCCTGCTTGCAAGCCGCTTCCATACCAAGTATTGCCGTCTGGCCAATGGGGGCACGTTTGGATAGCACTATTGATCTAGTCGGTGCCAAAGAAGGGCCGCAGCTGTTATACCCTTCAAATGAAAGTTTACGGCGTGTATCATAAATTACTTTATCGTTCAAATTACCCAAATCCTCTGGAGTTATCCAACAAATATCTCCATTCCAATAACCATCAATACCGCTTCTTGGCGTAGCACCAGATTTTGTAATGAATATATAGCGGAGACGCATCAGATCATTGGAATCTTTTATGTTCACTCCGTCACCTCCTTGAGCAATTCAAGAATGCGCCTTTCCACCGCCTCCAACTCGGAATCGATATCCTCCAGCGGTCTTGGTGGCTGGTAACGAAAAAACTCCCGGTTAAAATTGATCTCGTAGCCTACCTTGCCGATACCGCCATCCTGCTCGTCCACGGCATCCCGCTTGATCCAGGCATCGGGCACAAAGGGCTGCACTTCGCGGCAGAAAAAAGAGATAAATCCTCTTCGAGCGGAATGTTTTCAAAATCGCGCAAGGCCGGGTCGGACTCATATTCCACGGCTTTGATCTTTTTGCCGTTCTTGATCGGATAAACCCCGCAAATGGCATTCAGCATTTCTGGTTTAAGATCTGCGGGCAATTTCTGGCCGGGAAAGAGTGCAGGGCTTATGTCGTCCATGGATTTTAGCTGCTTGTCGATTACGGGCTGCGCTTCGGGGTCTGTATAGGTGAAGCACTGACGGAAGAGTTTCTTGTTAGCCGCGGTCCATTTGGCGTAATTTTCCCCGGCCATGGGCTGTACTTGAGCCCAGATAGTATTCCAGTTGTCGTAAGGCTCCGTGCCCAGGGCTATTTCCATGGCCTGCACGGCATCTAAAAATTCCGGACAGGCGTCAAGGAACGACTCTTTTCCCTGATCCGTTATCTGAAATCGCAAACGCAGTGGGCGTTCCACGATGATGCGTCGGAAGCCGAAATTTGCATTGTCGAAAATTTTAGAGGTTTCAGTGTTGGCAAAACGGCCGTGCTTGCGGGTCAGATCTTCGATGATTTCGTCGGTAAGATAGCGGCGCTTATCTCCAAGGCTTCGCCTCATGGGCTCCCAGCGTTCACGCCCGTCGATAAGCTGGATTTTTCCCTTGCGCTTGTCTTCTTTGCGGTTGGTAACGACCCAGATGAAAGTACCGATGCCGGTATTGTAAAACATCTGCTCCGGCAAGGCCACGATGGTTTCCAGCCAGTCGTTTTCAATGATCCAGCGCCGGATCTCGCTCTCGCCCGACCCCGCCCCTCCCGTAAATAGCGGGGAACCGTTAAAGACGATGGCGCAGCGGGAGCCGTACTTTCTTTGCTCTGGAGCACACAATCTGAAAATGGCCGATCATGTGCAGCAGAAAAAGAAACGCTCCGTCATTTACCCTTGGCAGCTTGCCGGTATAGCCGCGAAAACTGGATAGTTTGTCGATCTCATTTTTCTCCGCCTTCCAATCCACGCCAAACGGCGGGTTGGCCAGCAGATAATCAAAGCGTTCACCCGGAAAACTTGTCTTCGGTCAGGGTATTGCCGAATTCGATACGGCTGTCTTTGTGACCCTTAATCAGCAGATCGGATGCGGCCACGGCATAGGAGCGTGGGTTATAGTCCTGGCCCCGCACGATGACCCGGGCGCTCTCGTTGTGCTCCCGAATCCAGTTCTGCGATTCGGACAGCATGCCCCCGGTGCCGCAGGCCGGATCGCAAACTGTTGTGATCACCCCCGGTGTGGTCAGGATATGCGCATCCGGTTCCAGCAGCATGTTGACCATAAGCCGGATCACCTCCCGTGGTGTGAAGTGATCGCCGGCCGTCTCATTGGCCGCTTCATTGAAACGCCGGATGAGATCCTCGAAAATCAGACCCATGGTGATGTTGTCCACCCGTCCGGGGTGCAGATCGATATCGGCAAACTTGGAGACCACCAGATAGAGACGGTTGGCTTCCTCCAGTTTTTCAATCTCCTTTTCAAATTCAAAATAATCAAAAATTTTACGGACATTCTCGGAAAACCCTGCAATGTAATCCATAAGATGGCGGCCAATATTGTCCGGGTCGCCCTTTAGCTTGGGAAAATCGAGATTACTGTGATTATGAAACCCGAACTTATCGCCATTGCCGGCGACTTTGTTCAAGATAGGGTCGATGTTTTTAACCTTGCCGTCCTTAATCTGCTTATAGCGCTTGACAACCGCCTCTTTGGTGGGCGCCAGTACACAGTCGAAACGCCGCAGAATGGTCATGGGCAGCATCACACGCTCATATTGTGGCGGCCGGTATGGCCCTCGAAGTAAATCAGCGACAGACCAGATGAAGTTTGAAAGTTCCTGAAAGTTGACGGGCATATAAATCCTTTCCTGCTGATTCAAAAAATTCCCGGTTCGTTATTCCGCGGCAATGTCAGAAATCCCTCTATTTTCATCCATTCAAAAAAGGCTTCAAACTGTGCTCAGGATCGAATCTCCCTGGCTCGGAGTAAGTTGCCGGCAGACTTCCCTACCCAATGATGGGTTATTCTCCTTGAGCGGTTTCACAGGACCTCCCAGTGGCCACCTTTTGCCGGGCCAATGCGACGAAGCAGGCCTTGTTCCTGCAAGTTCTTGATGTTCCTCTCTATGGATCGTTCTGTAACACCGATCAATGCGGCCAGTTCAGGAATAGTCAAATTCCCATCCTGAGTCAATGCGGCTAAGATTTTCCCCGACGTTTTCCCCGACGTTCGATGAACCGTCGCGGTGAACATGCAACCGTCGCGGTCATCCACAAAATCGATTTCAGGCCATTCCTCCACGGCACGCTTGATCCCTGAACCTAGTCCACGATAGGGCAATATCCCCTTGGCCGCGTAGGAGACCAGGATGGGATTTCGGATAATGGAATTTCCGAGACGGATTTTCTCGACGGTCAAATTGTTCGGGAGGTGGCCCGGACTGATGATCTCGAAACATTGAATATCCTGCTTGAATTGCAGACGACTGTCCTCGCCTTTCATGGCAATGACTTTGAGTTCACTTTTGTTCATTTTGAATCACAAAGAAAGATGGTTAAATGGTAGCTTATGAAGCGCATGAGCATATCAAACCATAGGGGATCAAATGTCAAACCCTATTTTTCATTTAAAACCCGAAGGCAAGATGCCATGTATACGACATCCCGGGATGAAGGTGGTTCATGCCGGGAATAGGCGTGCATCAGGAGCTGAAGTTATGGCGGTGTTCTTCTCGTAGGCCTTTGACATTTTACGGTAATCTGGTATGTTGCACCTGTTTGCCAACATCTTCCATAAGGGGAACGTGATGAAACGCTTGAGTATGTGAACCATACTGGTTTTGGGGATCTTTTTGTCAATTTCCGGCTGCATTGACGATGATCCCATAGACGCGGGACCGGCGGGCTAGGCTATCGGGTATCGATCGGACAACAGCGCGGCGATTCTGCATACATCAGATGGCGGAAAGACCTGCGTAGGACAGGGGGATTCAGCGTTGTGGAAAGTCTCCTTTGTAGGTGCTCACCGTTAGGGAAAATTGATGACTCACTTCAAACCGATCCCGGCTGAATCTATCGGACTTATCACGAACTACCGCTGCACTTTTCGCTGCGAACATTGCCTGTACTGTGCCTCACCTCAGATCGATGAGCAAATCAGCGACGAGTCTCTTGAGGAATTGATCCATCAGATGGATCACGTGCTGGGTCCCGTCCTGCTGCACATTGGCGGAGGGGAGCCGCTACTCCATTTCGACCGGATAAAGCGGTTGCTTTCCTGTCTGGCCGGGACCGGGATCATCCTGGAATATGTGGAAACCAACGGTTCATCCCTTCTGAAAAAACGGCGGGAAAAGCTTCAGGCGCTCCGGGAAGAAGGGCTTATCTGTCTGCTGGTGAGCATCTCACCTTTTCATAATTCCTTTATCCAGCTTGCGTCACTCAAGGCCGTTATCCGGGACGTACTGATGGTTTTTGGACCGCGGGGCCTCTTTCCGTGGCACACGGGATACCTGCCTTTTCTGGAACGCTTTTCACCTTATCAGACTGTGCCGGTTGGTGATTATTTCAGCAGATTTTCCCGCGAGGAAGTCCTGAGGCAGCTCACCGCAATTATGTACATTCATCCCGGAGGAAGGGCCACCTATTTTTTAGCCGATTATCTTCCCTGTTTTCCGGCTGAAACACTGTTGGGAAAGGATTGCAGCGAATCCTTAGCCTCTTCCGTTCATGCTCACATGGACTACAAGGGAAACTATCTAACCGGCTTTTGTAGCGGTCTCCGGTTAGGGGAAGGAGCGGGCTTTTCTCTTGAAACCCTTTATGATGAAGGTATTCAGCTCGGTCGCTATCCCATTCTTGATATCTTGGTCAAGAACGGAATAGGAGGTCTCTATGATTACGCCTGTAGCGCGGGTTATGCACCACTGAAAAGGGGCTATGTCTCTCCCTGCTATTTGTGCCTGGATTTGCGTCTGTATCTTTATTTTGAAAATGAGAAGTATCCGGAACTTTATCCTGATTTCTTTTATGAAGAGTTGAGTCAGGTAAAGAGGCTGAAGTTAGCCGTTGAAAAGCCGGATTCAGAGCATGTATAATAGGGAGGAAGGGGTTGGAAAGTGGTGGCCCTCAGAGAGAGGGATTGGAAAAACCTTAACAAGGCTCATGTGTGATTTTGGGAATCTATCAATAATTTCTATCTAATCAAATGGAGGAAGAATTATGAAGATCATCAAACGAATCACATTGATAACTGCATCGTTTGTCTTTTTGACTGCAACGGTTATGGCCCAGGGACTTCCACAGGCAAAAAACCCTGAAGAAGTCGGGATGTCCTCTGAAAGGTTGGCAAGACTCACATCCGGACTTCAGGAGGCCGTTGATAAAAAGCTCATTCCCGGAGCGGTCGCCATCGTTTTACGCAAGGGAAAGGTCGCCTATTCTCAAGCTATCGGTTTTCAGGACAGAGAAAAAGGGGTTCCCATGGCCGAGAACTCCATCTTTCGCATCTATTCCATGAGCAAAACCTTTACGTCCCTGGCAATTATGATGCTGATGGAGGAAGGGAAACTCGTTCTGGCCGATCCTGTTTCAAAATTTCTCCCTGAACTCAAAAATATGCAGGTCGGTGAAACTTGGCTGAACGAATACACGGGTAAAGAAGAGTTGGTCTTGGTCCCGGCCAATCGTGAAATCACAATTCAGGACCTGCTTCGCCACACTTCCGGACTCACCTATTGGTTTTTCGGTAAACCGTCCTTGAACAAAGCCCGTTGGAAGGAAAACAATCCCTTTAATTTCGGTATTACCCTTGCTGAGATGGTCACAAGGATCTCTAAGGTACCGCTCTGCTATCAACCTGGTACTACTTGGGATTATTCTCAATCCACCGATGTGCTGGGGAGGGTCGTGGAAGTAATTTCCGGTGTTGATTTTGAGACTTTTATTTTGGAAAGGATTGCAAAACCATTGAAATTGGCCGACTCTGGATTTTGGGTGGAAGGCGCCGACAAACAGGCCAGGATTGCCGAGCCGCAAGCCGAACCGCCGGAAGGAAAAAAGCCTTCCGCGATTGACGTTACAAAACGGCCGAACTGGCTGTCCGGAGGGGGTGGCATGGTGTCCACAGCGTCCGATTACGCGCGTCTCTGTCAATTCTTCCTAAACGGGGGGGTGTTAGACGGAGTCCGCCTGCTTTCTCCCAAGACCATTGAATTGATGACCTCGAATCACCTCCCGGCGGATATCCAATACGCCCCGGTGCTTAAGAGTCAGCTCGGTCCCAGTTTTCCAAGCCCGGATATGGGCAACGGCTTTGGACTGGGTTTTTGCGTGCGCATCGCGCCCGGCCTCAATCCGCAACCCGGATCGGTAGGAGATTATTCCTGGGCAGGATATCTCGGCACATATTTTTGGGTGGATCCAAAAGAGGAATTGGTTGCCGTATTGATGATGCAGATACGGGCGAACCGAAACTACTACCGCTCCTATATGCGTGACATGGTATACCAGGCCATTGTAGATTAAAGAAAAGGAAGGCCTGGGCATAACCCAGGCCTTTTTTTTAGAGGGTGTTCACCTTTTTCCCTTCAAGGAGGCAGCATGGACAAGATATTTAACCCGAAATCCATCGTCGGCCTGGGTCAGACCAAGCCAACCTATTGTTTTCTATTAAATATCATTCCAAAAATACGAGCTATCAGGGCTTAAACCGTCATTTTCAGGGGCGAAATTGCCACCATAAGCAACATCAGGTTCTCGAAGCATATAATTCTTGCCTCTCTAATCACTTTGCGTCCTTTCGCCCTGATACCCAGTCTCTTCACTGTTGCCTCAATTGGATGATTCACAACACCGGCCCGAACCATATTCAGGTCAATATAGAGCATACATTCGAATAACCATTCTATCCAACGACGTTTATCTTTGCCAAACTTGAGCAAAAACTCTTTTTTTATGACACCTATGGGTAATATGCCACAAGTAGCCGGGAATGTAATGTCGATTTACCCGCGGCATTTGCATAATTCTTTAAATGGTTAATTTCGATGTCAAAATTGATTCTTTAAGCTAAAAAGACAGCTGAAAAAATGGTTAATGCTCTATCTTTTCAACATGTTGGATTGGTCCGACCCCCTTTGCTTTGAAGGGAAAGCTCAAACGGGCGCCTTTCGCGGACGTGGATCTGGGGCGTTTCCTGCAAAAGAGCGTGGACCCCGTTGTGTGATTTGAGTCCCCGACAAGGGAGCACGTTTGCCCATGCGTGCCGGTCTCTCCCGGACAAAAAAACTGCTCCGTTCTGTAACCATCCTTGACCCGCAAACGATATAGGGGGAAGAAAGGACGTAAGGAGGATGGGAATGGAAAAATCAAAGGAGAATTGGAAATGCTGAAAGGAAGAATGTCACATATAACAAAAGTTTGGGATCACTACGGACTGTATCGGCAATGCATATTCCTGGCGTTGGGCCTTGTGGCCTTGATCGGCTTGGCCTGTTCATCGGCCCGGGCACAAGAAGGCAGACCCATGGGGCCTCCCCCCGATAATGTGGACGCTCAGGTGGCGTTCTTGACGGAGAAGCTGATGTTGAGTCCGGAGCAGGAGGCCAAGGTTCGCCCTGTTATTGAGGGCGTCTCGGAGAAACGACATGCCCTGTTCCAAGAATATCGGTGGAAAGGGAAAGATGCCCAAAATGAACTTTCAAACGATCTGAAGTCTTTACTTGTCATCCCCATACAGGTTCATATCGGGATAATATTTTTTTGCGCATTCAGGACAAATACCATGGCTAAATTCAGCATCGGAATGTTTATGGATATAGGATTCGATCTGACTCCAATACCCCTTGTCATCACGAATTTTCTTGCAATATGAGCAAATGGGTAGAAAACCCCGCAATGTTTTAACTTCTGATAGTGCCTTTTGAAGGGCCTCTATTAACTTCTCCCGTTGTTCCTCCACCTGTTTGCGTGCGGTGATGTCCAGTATGCTCCCGGCCACGGCAGACTTTCCGGCCAATTGGATTGTAGACCCAAAAACTTCAACATGGATTATTTCTCCGTTCTTCTTTATCCCCCGGAAGGTATAATTAACGGAGTTGACTTCCCCGGATATGCGCTTGCTGATCTGCTTTCGCACCAGGCCTAAGTCTTCCGGATGCACAGTTTGTTGAAAATGCATGTTATTGAGGCATTTCTCGACAGAGTAGCCTAAAATCTCCGCGAATTTTTTATTGACGTATATGAAAATGCCGTCTTGGATGATATAGACGCCGGCCAGTGAAATTTCCGCGATGTTGCGAAATTTTTCTTCACTCTCCCGCAATTTTTTCTCCGCCCTCTTACGCGCAGATTCGGTTTCCTCTAATTTCAGGACTCTTTGTTCAAGTTCTTCATAGGTAGATTTTTTAGACACGATTATTACCAACTCTTTCATTATTTTTCAAAGTTATGCTTACTACATTATCCTTGAATTTCGATAAGGTCAACAATAATGAGAATATATTAAATTTCTTAAGCGCCAACAACATCTGTTGTCTGATTTAGCCATATAACATATTTCTCACCTGGCGGTGTTTATCGACATCGAAAAGATTAGATCGATTCATGGGCTTTTCGTGATTCAACACCTGCGGGAAGCCTTCTCGCTTTGGGAGCATTCGCGATTTCTGACGGAACCGGGTTTGGAAGCACGTTGTGCGAATAAATTCGCACCTACCAGCGCAACTCATCATCGAAAAGCCCTTGTAGGCGCGGGTTCAGCCGCATTTATCAGCAGTTCATCACGCCATGGCGTGATTACACATATCATCACTCCTGACGCACCCCCGTCCCGGCTGTACTGAATGGAACCTTGAGGTAAAAAGGGGGTTGCCACTCGCGGAGATCGTCAGGGGAATTGGCCAACCCCCATTTTGGCTGAGGGAGATCGGCATCGTCAAGCAGTCGGGCAAATTCAATCTTGCTTTCAACTCGGGGAAATGCGCCGCGAGCATAGGAATTCAGGGGATGCAGGGGATCATCAACCGGGTGTGGCGGGGCCTTTTCACATGGCCGTTACTCTTTGTACAAAGTCTCCTATGGCCCGGTGAACCCTCTCCGCCCCCTCTCCCAGCAGGATGCCGTGACAGCTGAAATTGAAAAGGAGATATTCCTTGTCCGAGGAGCCGAGGAGCCTGAAAATTTTTCTTGAGCCTTTGGGGTTTACAATGGGGTCTCCGTCCGCCTGGATCACAAGAGCGGGGATCGTTATCTTGGGAAGTTTCTTCTCCAGCGATTCCATGAGCAGAGCCAGTTCCCTGACGCCGCTTACGGGATTTCTAAAATAGTTGATGTGGGGATTTTCCGGCCTGTTTTCAATAAACTCCAGTTTTGCCCTTTCCATTTTCATGAAATCCATGGACCGGTTCCACACGCCGATAGCCGGGAGGAATCGAACCGAGAAGTCCTGAAGTCGAAGGGGAGGCGATACGGCGAACAGAGCCGTCACATCATTTATCCTTGCCCCGAGATCGAGGGCCAGGCCCGCCCCGGTGGAAAATCCCCCGACCACCACCTTCTTGCACAGACTGCTGACAATGGCATACCCTTCATCGACCGATTCCATCCAGTCCTTACAGGTCCTGATGGCCAGGTCATCGGGCGATGTTCCGTGCCCGCTCACGCGGGGGGCATAAACCAGAAAACCCCTTTTCCCCAAGTACTCCGCCAATTCCTTCACTTCCGGGGGCGCCGCCATGTATCCATGGACCAGAACGATGCCCGTCCGCCTGAATCGATTCCCGATGAGATAGGGCATCCCGACTGCCTTATCTTTGGATTCTCCTTCCCTATGGAAGGCCTTATACGCCTCCTCAAACCGTTGAACGGCGCCTTTCATAAGACTGTCCGCGATGCGGCGCCTCACCAGAAAAGCAGGGCGCCAGGCGATAAAACGGATTTTGCGCTGGAGTTTTTCCAGCGGTTCCACCTCATTTGCCATGACCTGAACCGGATGATCAACGCGTACGCGGTGAAAATCAAAGACATTTCTGAATTTTGCGGGATCCTTTATGAGAGACTTTCCTTCTTTTTTTATCATACCCTTGTCCAAGGCCAGGGACAGAAACGATTGGTATTTGTGAAAGCGGTCGTCCGTAAGGAGATGAACCTGATCTTTTTCAAGATCTTCATGCAGATAGAGGCCCATCTTTTTAAGCGGCAGCGTGGCGGCCAGAAAGGCCTTTTGTCTGAATTCCATCTCAGCTATTTTTCTGCCCGGGATCGCCCTGAGCAGAGAGGCAAACAAGTGGTCGTGATTTACCGTGGTCAAGTGGTAGATGGACGACATGTATTGGAGCATGACTTTCAATGCTAACCTGTGCATGGACCGTCTTGATGGGATCGGATCGTCAAAATCTATCCTTCGCGCGGATGTTATATCTTTTAAAATGAACGGTTTTTGAAGGAACTTTCCCACCTCGATCGATTTTCCGAATTGGATGTCCACATCAACGCCCGAAAGAAGCATGGTGCTTTCCGCGACGATCTCTTCAATGCCCCGTTCGGAAAGATCGTCAATGGCCTTTTCCAGGAATGTGCTGAACCTGTTCTCATGAAATCTCAATGGATAGTAAGTGATGTTTATGGGAACAATATAGGTGCGTCTTTTCAAGACCGGCTCAATGGAGTCCAATGTGAAAGAGGCCATGAGGCGTTTCGCCTCGTCCGGCGCGGATTCGTTCAATGCCTTTAATCTTTGTCTGTAAAATTCGGTCCTGAGCGCCAGGGTTGCGGCGCCCGTGTGGGGAGGATGTTCGCCTCCCGCATAGGAGACCATATAACGACCTTTCTCCACGATCTTCTTGCTTTTGACCATACGCCCTTCGGGGTACACCACCCATGCGGCTTCTCCCGTCAAGAGTGATTTCACCATCAGGAGGTCCCTGTGAGGATCGCGGGTGGAGATGACTCCCAGTTTGTCGAATATGGTGATGAGAGGGCCCTTGAAGAGGGTGTAGTCGGCAAGGGACCAGATGGGAATCCCGGTCAGCTGGTAGAGGTGGCGAGGCAAAAACAGGGTTTCAATCCTGGTAAAATGGTTGGCTACGAAAATGATCGATCCATCGGGGATGTTTTCTTCTCCGTGAATATGAATGTTGAGTTTTGACAGTTGGGAGAGTTTTTTTACGGCGAGGATCGTTGTCAGGTAGGCGAATTTGTTCATGGATCGCATCCTCCCGAAGAGGGGTTCCTGAAAAAATATGAACGATGCAGGGGGAAGAAGAGCGCTGCTCTACCCTACTGCAAACGTGGTATCCGCAACGGAAGGAACATCGGCACTTGCCGTTGATACTTCCGGTACGCTTCACCAAAGGCGGACACAAGGTCGCGCTCTTCGAAAACCGCGCCTATATAGATCCAGATAGTCCACAAGACGTTAAGGAGAAAGCGGTCGGCGGTGAGGTCGGGATAGGACCAAAGCAAGACCACGACAAAGACATAAAGAGGATGGCGTACCCACCTGTATGGACCGCCGATGGATAAAGAAGCCGGCTTGAGAATCTTGCCTTTTATTGCGGCCTTGATCGGTCTGACTCCAAATGCGTCAAGAGAGTCCAAGGCGCGCACCCCCCATAGGAAGCCCAGGATCGCCCCGAAAGTGGCGCCGCGGAAAAGCCAGCGAAAAGGGCCATGAACGCTGAACAGGGTTGTATCCGTAGGTTGCCAAAAAACAAGCAAGGCGAGAAGGGCCACGCCAGAGGCAATTGCGTAAACGGCTCCGTGGCAAGACTCCGGGACGATTGCTTTGAGCCGGCGCTGAAAGATCTTTCTGACCATGCCGCTGTGCTGCAGACAGAACATCAGACACAGGACCCCATCCAACACCAAAGCCCCGGGAGTGGAAAGGCGCAGGTCAACGACCCGGATCGGACCAAACAGAAGGAAAAAACCCAATAACGACAAGGACGTTCCGGCAAAAAACGTGGCCGCGCCTATTAGAGCATATGCATGGAGTCTGGACATCGTTATCCTGCTGGATTGAGGCAACCCCACCCGTATGGTTTGGCGGGAAACCAGTATTTGCGGTCTTTCATTGTATTTCACCATGTAAACGGGAATCTCTCTTTGCAACTCAAGAATCAGTTTACCATGCCCGCCGCGCAAGCGCAACAGGCGAGAGCAAATGCATCCCTATGGGTATCAGACGAATCTTGACTAAAAGCCACTAAAATTGTACGGTTATCCAGCAGTGGTTTTTGATTCCGGCTTTTCCCATTGCCTTTTATGGAAGAGGCTGCTTATCCCAATTTTATTATGAAAGGAAGAGAGATGAACGCAAAAAAAATAATCGAGAGGAAGCAACTCCTCATAGTGGACGATGAACAGGATGTGCTCGATACCCTTGTGGAACTCCTGGACATTTGCCGTATCGATACGGCCCGAACCTTTGAGGAAGGCAAACGTTTGTTGGAAACAAACGTTTATGATGTGGCGATCCTGGATATCATGGGAGTGGACGGGTTCAAGCTCCTGGAAATCGCCAAACAGAAAGGCATCCCGGCCCTGATGCTCACCGCCCACGGGCTTTCGGAAGAAAACCTGAAACGATCCGCCGAAGAGGGGGCGTCCTACTACGCGCCCAAGGACGAAATCAACCATATCGATCTCTTCGTTGCGGACATCATCGAAGCGAGGGAGAAAAAGAAAAACGTCTGGGCAAAGTGGCTGGAAAGGCTGAGCGGCTTCTACGACAGCCGGTTCACGGGGCCTAACTGGCGAGAAAAGGACAAGGAGTTCTGGGAGAAAAAATTGAAGGAGACGAGCTACCTGTAAGGGCAAATCCAGTTGCACCAATAAAGTGGATAAAAAGATATTCAAACTGCAGTTCGTGGTATTTGCACTGGTGACGGCGGCCTTCACCAATATTTATATCACCCAGCCCATCCTGCCCGTCCTCCAGAATGAATTCGGGGTGTCTCCGGTACAGGTCTCTTTCACCATATCCGCCGTGCTGCTGGGCATTGTCCTTTCGAATCTATTTTTTGGATTCCTGTCGGACCGGGTATCCATTCATCCCATCATCCTCGCGGGAGGGATCTGCGTTGCGGCGGGCGGGCTTGTCTCCGCCCTGTCGCACAATTTCACTGTTCTGGTGGCGGCTCGGCTGTTTCAGGGCCTCTTTATCCCGGCCCTCACCACCAGTCTGGCGGCCTGGCTTGCCAGAACACTGCCTGGAGAACGATTGAGCGTCGTTATGGGATCCTATGTTTCCGCAACCGTTCTTGGCGGGCTTGGCGGACGTCTGCTGGGCGGCTGGATTCATTCCCCCCTTCACTGGCGGTATGCCTTTTTTTCAGCCTCCTTCTTTATTGTAGTTGCAACCATTCTTGCCCTGGCAGTGCTGCCCCGTACAAAGAAAAAGGGGACCCTGTCCAAAAAAATGGACGTCGGTTTTTTCTCCCTGTTGAAACGAAGGGACCTGCTGCTGATCTTTTGCTGCGGCGCCGGAGGTCTCCTGATCTTTTCTCCGGTTTTCAACTTTCTGCCCTATCGGCTGGCCGGGGCCCCGTTTCATTTCCCCACGGGGCTGATTACCCTGATCTATCTCGTCTATGTGTTGGGGATATTCCTGGGGCCTCTGGCCGGACGGTTCGGGAGCCGATTCGGCGGTGGAAATACGTTGATTGCCGGGACTTGTATCCTTGGCCTTTCCCTTGCCCTGTTGTTGATCCCGTCCATTGTCGCCGTTATTGCAGGGCTTTTAGGGGTCTGTGCCGGATTTTTCACCATCCATGCCGTGGCGGTCGGGTTGTTGAACCAGAAACTTTCCAGCAGCCACGGGAAAGCCAATGCCCTCTATGTGCTCTTTTACTATGGCGGCGGATGGCTCGGCATAACGGGCGCCGGTTTTGCCTTTGAACAAGCCGGGTGGAGCGGGGTTGTGGGTTTTGTCATGGTTTTTCTGGCCATTCCATTCATCACGGGTCTTTTTGAAAAAAGATCGGATTCGGAGCGATCCCGTGCGAAAAACCTTCACGAACGGAAGCCCGATATTTCTTTATGAGAATCATTCAATATCGACCTGGATCCGACAAAGTAATTTGAATTCCTGGCAAGAGGATCTTACCTTCAAAAAGACAACCGCTCTCCGACAAAGAGGAGCCGTTGGGGCCTGTTATCATCTTTGATTCGCAAACGATATATGGGAATGAAAGGAGAATGGAAAATGCTGAAAAAAGACGTGTCATACGCAACGAGAGTTTGGGATCACTACGAACTATGCCGTCAATGCCTCTTTTTGACCCTGGGGCTTATCACATTGATCGGCTTGACTTTCTCATCGGCCAAGGCGGAAAATACAACCCCGAAAATCCCATTCAAGAGTGTGGACGATCAGATGACGATGTTGACGGAAAAGCTGAAGTTGACTCCCGAGCAGGAAAGCGAGGTTCGCCCCATCATTCAAGACTTCTCGGAAAAACGGCAAGCCCTGTTTCAAAAATATCAAGGGAAAGGGAGAGGGGCCTATAGAGATCTTTTTAGCGAGGCAAAAACCTTGAATGAAGAAATGAAAAGCAAACTCAAACCGATCCTTACAACCGATCAGATAGAAGCCTACACAAAGCTTCGGGAGGAACAACGGTCGGAAATGCGCGAAGAATTGAAAAATCTAAGAAAAAACCATTCTGATCAGTAGGCGAAAATGGGCTTTAAAAATTATGGATACCTACGATGTTATTGTCATTGGCGGCGGCCCTGGAGGCTATGTGGCCGCGGCACGTACTGCTCAGTCGGGCATGAAAACAGCCCTGGTTGAGAAAGAAGCGCTTGGGGGCACGTGCCTGAACTGGGGGTGCATCCCCACAAAAGCGCTGCTTCAAAATGCCGAGGTCATTCATCTGCTGGGCCGGGGACGCGCTTTTGGTTTTTCCTTTGACAATCTGGTGGTGGACTACGCTTCGGCCCACAAGCGGAGCCGTCAGGTAGTGACGCGCCAGAACCGACGCGTCGCGGCACTCATGAAAAAGAGCGGAGTTGCTATCTACGAAGGAACCGCGAGGTTTGCTGACGCTGAGACAGTCATGGTTTCGCCATCCGGCGACGTACTTCGTGCCCGACACATCATCATCGCCACTGGCGCCAAAAGCCGCCAGCTTCCTGATTGTCCTTTTGACGGAAAGAAAGTCATCAATTTCCGCAACGCCCTGGAAATGACGGAAACGCCCGAATCAGCGGTTATCGTGGGAGCCGGGCCCATAGGCATGGAGTTCGCAACCCTGTGGAACCGATACGGCTGCCGTGTGACGGTGGTGGAGCTCATGGCCCATGCGCTTCCTTTCGAAGACGAAGAGATCAGTGTCGAAGCGGAAAAACAGTTTAAACGAAGCGGCATCACCATAAAGATCAATACAGCCGTGGAGGCCGTCAAACCAGCGGCCCAAGGCGTGACAGTAACCGTAAGGACCGGGGATGCCAGTGAAAAACTCACCGTGGACAAGGTGCTGGTGGCCATCGGTTTCACACCAAACTGCACATCACTGGATCTGGAAAAAGCCGGTGTTCTAATTTCAAAAGGCGCGATTCAGGTTGATGAGACCATGCATACCAACATGCCCCATATTCTTGCCATCGGTGATGTGAATGGCAAGATGGGCCTGGCGCACGTGGCCTCGGCCCAGGGAATGATTGCCGCGGAAACCATCGCGGGCAGAGCTACCATACCTCTCAATTATACTGATATTCCACGATGCACCTATGCCCATCCGGAAGTGGCGTCAGTGGGACTTACCGAGGCCCGAGCCCGCGAGATGGGCCATGAGGTAATCACCGCCGTCTGTCCATTCGCGGGAAACGGCAAGGCGGTAGCCATGGATGACAACAGCGGGTTTGCCAAGGTTGTAGCCGAGTCCAAGAGCAAAAAGATCCTGGGCGTACACCTGGTGGGAGGGCATGTCACCGAACTGGTGGCGGGCGCCACGGGCATGATTGCGCTGGGAGCGACCGCCGAGCAGTGGGCGGATACGGTGCATCCACACCCCACGCTCAGCGAAGCACTCATGGAGGCGGCCCAGGCACTTTGCGGTCGTGCGATTCATCTTTAACGGTTCGCTCCCAGCAGTTGGTCGTTAGCTTTTGACTTTTGGCAAAATCCAAATAAACGGGGAACATGAAATGACTCGCCAGATATTCAGCGCCACGGGTTGTGCCAGGTGCAACATCACCAAACGCTTCATGAAGGAAAACGGCATCGATTACGAGGAATACGACTTCAAAGCCGATGGCAAGGATACCTTTGCAAAGTTTTACCGGGCCCATCGCGGGGACATTTACCGGGACAAGGATGGTGTGGAATTTCCGATATATACCGATGGTCGGGTGATCCGCCAGGGGGTCAGCGTGGTGATCGGTCATCTTATCGCGGGCGACGGTCTTGACGGGTTTATCGGCCGAAGCGCCCTTCACGGCGACTGGATCGACGGTTTGAACATCTCGGGCGGCGATCCATCCCGGACAGAAGAACTGTTGCAGGTGATGGCTTATTTAAAGCAGAACGGCCTGAAGACCCTGCTGACCACCGACGGCCACAATTCCTCGGTGCTGAGGGCCGTCCAGGAAAAAAAACTGGGCGATCAGATCATTATGGAGGTGAAGGGGCCGGCTGAGTTGTACGAAGCGCTGACAGGGAAAATCATTACACCCGATGAATTAAAAGCTTCCATCAGCCTCGCGGCACAGTTTCCGAATTACCGGTTTTACACCACGCTGGCGCCGCTGGTTGAAAAGGATGGCACCATCCGCTTCATCACGCCGGAGGAAATCGGCGAAACCGCCAAAACCATTGAAGCGGCTACGGGCTCAAAGAAACACCCCTATGAACTGAGGCCCTTTGATCCGGCCATGGCGGCGGATGTTCGGCTTGCGTCTCAAGAACCGCTTCCCCCCAGTGCACTTTTTAAATACCGGACCGCCGCAAGACGATACATGGTCATGACGGAAATCGCAAAATAATCTTTATAACTAAAGGAGACGAATCCATGGGAACCCCCACAATCTATCCCACCGGCGTAACCCTTTTTGACCCGGACAAATGCTGGTGTGGTTATACCATCTTTATTGCCCGGGAGACTGGACCGGCCCTGGTGGATATGAACGGAAATGTGGTTCACCTCTGGAAGGGGCTTCACGGATTTCCCGCCAAGCTGCTGCCGGGGGGCCAGGTGATGGCAAGTCTCGGTGTACGGAGCCCCAAGTACGGTTTCATGGACTACACCGATGTGGTGCAGGTGGACTGGGACGGCAATGTGGTCTGGAAGTTCGACCAGTATGAATATATTGAAGATCCGGGACAGGAAGGCATCTGGATGGCACGGCAGCACCATGATTACCAGCGGGAAGGAAATCCCGTGGGGTATTACGCACCTGGTCTCGACCCAAAGGTGGATGGCGGCAATACCCTGATCCTGGGCCACAAAGACATCATTGATACCCGCATCAGCGACAAACCGCTGCTGGATGATGTGATTTATGAAGTAAACTGGGACGGAGACATTATCTGGGAATGGGTGTGCAGTGAGCACTTTGACGAAATGGACTTCAGCGAGGCGGCCCGCAATACCATGTGTCGCAACCCAACCATGGTGGTGGGCAAGGGTGAAATAGGCGACTGGATGCACATGAACAGCGTCTCCACGCTGGGCCCCAATCAATGGTTTGATCAGGGCGATAAACGTTTTCATCCGGACAACATTATCTGGGATGGGCGTCAGACCAACATCATTGCAATCACAGACAAGGAGAGCGGGAAAATTGTGTGGCAGATCGGGCCGAATTACGACCGAAATCCGGCGCTCAGGGATATGGGATGGATTATCGGCCAGCATCATGCCCACATGATCCCCGCAGGGCTGCCGGGAGCGGGAAACATCCTGGTTTTTGACAATGGCGGATTTGCGGGATACGGTTCGCCCAATCCGGGAGCGACGACAGGCCACAATGATGCCCTCAGAGATTATTCGCGCGTCATCGAGTTCGATCCGGTTACCCTTAAAGTGGTTTGGCAATACAGCTATGTGGAAGCAGGTTATCTGCCCAAAATGAACAACAGCGATTTTTATTCGCCTCTCATCAGTTCGGCCCAGCGGCTTCCCAACGGCAACACGCTGATCACCGAAGGCTCCCTGGGACGTATCTTCGAGGTCACTAAAAGATATGAAATCGTTTGGGAATACATCAGCCCTTACTATGGCATCGACAATAATGCCAACTTCGTTTACCGGGCCTATCGGGTCCCCTACGAATGGGTGCCGCAATTGGAAAGGCCCGAAGAAAAGGAGATCCCAAAACTGGACAGAAGCCGGTTCCGGGTTCCGGGAGCCGAGTGGAAACCTGAAGAGGGCGTGGTTGAAGTGGAAGGCACCCTCCCTTATCCCGGGCCACAGCTTTGCGTATCCGAAGTGGATGAGCCGGAGGATGAATGAACCGCCCGAACGCTGTGTTTGTAAGCCTTAAAAAATAAACCTTCAAAAACGGGAGAATCAAAAGATGAAAAGAAAACAATTGATGATCGCCATGGGATTATTCTTAAGCACCTTTTTGCTGACAGCTTCAGCCAATGCGCTCAATCTTCGTTTTAACGTGATGTACGGCGCCAAACACCCCCTCTGCAAGCAGGTGTTCGCGCCGTGGGCCAACCAGGTGAAAAAAGTAACGGACGGCCGCGTCAAGGTCACCATGTTCTATTCCAATGCCGTGTTCAAACCAAAAGATGCCCTGGATGCCATTTCCTCGAGAGTGGGCGACATCGGCATCGTTCTGCCCGTTTATACGCGCAGCCGGCTGATCTTGAACTCCGTCATGGATCAGCCCATGGTGGCGGGTGAAAAGGCGTTGAAAAACAGTGAGGTTCTCTGGGATCTGTATCAGTCAACCCCTGAAATGCAAAATGAGCTGAAGGACGTCAAGGTGCTGTGGAGCTACATGAATCCGGCATTTCAACTCCATTTCAGCAAAAGGGAGGTAAAAGAATTGAGCGATCTCCAGAACGTGGTCATCAGCGCCGGCGGCGCGACCCAGACCCAGATCCTCAGACTTCTGGGCGCCTCCCCCGAGGCCATGCCCATGGTGGATGTATTCCTTGCCATGCAAAAGGGCGTCGTGGAAGGCTGCTTTCTTCCCTATGCTCCCTTAAGGACCCAGAAGATCGCCGAGCTCACCCATTATCACACCAACGCCAATCTGATGGCCGCGTCCTTCTTCATTACGATCAACAAAGGGGTATGGGGAAAAATATCGGAAAAGGATCAAAAGGCCATAGAAGCCATAAGCGGTCTGAAGGCGGCCCGGGAGTGCGGCAGGGTCTTTGACGCGGCTCAGGAAAAAGATGTGGCCTGGATGGCCAAAAAGGGCGACAAATTCTACACTCTTTCAGCAGAGCAGCAGAAATTATGGGCCGACAAAATCGCCCCTGTTCGGGACCGGTGGATTCAGGATGCCAAAGCAAAGGGATATGCGGATCCCGCCACGCTGCTTGAAAAGGCGCTCCGGCTCATGAACGAAAAGAATCAGTAGGATTTGTACCGGCGGAGAGGATGCCATGTCTTTCATAGAACGTGTCGAACGATTTGAAAAGCGGATTGAATCCGTGACCCGGTATCTGAATGCCGCCGGCGCCTGTACCTCTTTGCTCATGGTCATTCTGGTCACCGCCCATGTCATCAGCCGGGCGGTGTTCAAGCAGCCATTGGTGGGAACGGTGGAGCTTGAAGAACTGATGATCGTCATACTGGTGTTCTGCGGTATCGCCTATACGCAGGTCACCGGGAATCATATTTCCGTGGACTTCATCACTTCCCGCCTGCCAAAGGGCGCGCAAGAAATCCTGGCCACCGCCACATCCCTGGTACAGACCCTGTTTTTCATGATTCTCACCTGGCAGAGCCTGGTTCAGTCCATAACCCGCATGAGCGACGGCACCGCCACTTTTGATCTGCGGATCCCCCTGTTTTGGGTTATGTGGATCCTTTGCCTGGGTTTCTTCCTTTTCGGCCTCAGTACCCTGACCGAATTCTTGAAGAATGCCTGGCAATCAGCCGCAAACGGTCATCCAATTTCCACGGTCATTGCCATCTTGTCAGGCGTAATATTGGTGATCCTTCCGTTTATGGGAATGGAGATGGAACTGGAATGGGGCCAATATTTCGGTGTTGTCGCCCTTTTGATCTTCCTGTTTTCCGGCATGTTGATAGGCGCGGCCCTGGGGTTTCTGGGATTTTTCGGGATGGCCTTTTTGTTCGGCCCCGATTCGGGCCTGGGTCTTTTAAGAACGGTTCCCTACGCCATGACCGCCTCTTATTCCCTCTGCGTGATCCCCTTTTTTATCCTCATGGGTGAATTATGTTTTCAATCGGGATTGAGCGAAAAACTCTATCAGGCGGCCTACAAGTGGGTGGGTCGATTCCGGGGCGGTCTTTCCATGGCCACGGTGCTGGCCTGCGGCGCCTTTTCCGCGGTCAGCGGGTCGTCCCTGGCCACCGCCGCCACCATGGGCGCCGTGTCTCTGCCTGAAATGAAGCGGTATAAATACGCCGATACCCTGGCCACCGGCTCCATTGCCGCGGGCGGCACCATCGGCATCCTGATTCCCCCCAGCGTGGTGTTGATCATCTACGGCATATTGACGGAGGTTTCCATTGCGGAGCTATTTTTCGCGGGCATTATCCCCGGATTGCTTTCTTTGGTCTATTACATCATCGCCATAATGATCTGGACAAGGATAAATCCCGAGGTGGGGCCCGCGGGTCCCCGGTTCCCCATGCGGGAACGGGTAAAATCCCTGAGAGATACCTGGGAAGTGTTGTGCCTGTTTGCGCTGATTATGGGAGGGATTTACGGGGGTCTATTTACGCCTACCGAAGCCGGCGCCATCGGGGCCACGGGCGCATTGGTATTTGGCCTCATCCGCCGGAGGATCACCGGAAAGAACCTGTTCAGCGCCCTGCTGGCCACGGGCCGGACCACTTCCATGGTGTTTCTGGTGGTCATCGGCACGGCCATCTACGGATATTTCCTGACATCCACCCAGCTCCCCATGGAGTTGGCCAACTACGCCACCAGTCTTGCCATATCCCCCATGGCCGTCATCGGCGCCATCGTCCTGATCTGTTTCGGGCTGGGTTGCGTCATGGGCACCCTGCCGCTGGTTTTCATCACGGTTCCCATTTTTGCGCCCGTGGTGGAAACCCTCGGGTTTGATCTGATCTGGTTCGGGATCATTGTCGTGGTCATCTCCGAGATCGGCATGATCACCCCGCCGGTGGGCATCAATGTCTACATCATGAAAGGCATCGCCGAAGATGTGCCCCTTTCGACCATCTTCAGGGGAATCTTTCCTTTTCTGTTAGCCGACTTCGCACGTCTTTTCACATTGATCGCCTTTCCAGCGGTATCTCTGTTCCTTCCCCAGTTATTGCGATGAGATAAATGGGGGAAAGGACCAGTTTGCAGAATTCTTTCTCGTGGTACATTACCTGATTTACTCTTTCAACAGAACTCTGGCGCGCGCCAATGCGTCCCGCAACACCGATTCGGGAGCCTTTTCAGCAAATTTCATTCCTCTTGCGATGAAATCCATTACCTTTATTTGCTGGCATAACACAACCCCTTGAATTTGAGTGTCGTGAAGTGGAACTTCAAAACCATGCCCTCTTACCCTGTTCGTGATTGGGGCGACCAGGATCAGTCCTATTTTTTTGTTGAAAGATGTTGGAGACAAAACCAGTGCAGGACGTTTTCCCATTTGCTCGTGACCTCTTGCGGGGTCGAAATCCGTCCACACAAGGTCGCCGCGTTGTGGGATATATTTTGAGGGCGCCGTCTTCATAGGACTTCTCTGCCTACTGGTTCCTCGTTCAACCATTCCTTGTCTTCATCGTCCAATTTCATGGCATCCGGATGGCATTGAGCCAACAATTCATCCAAAGAATATTCGATCTGTTTTTGCGTTGGGGATAAAACCACATTACCCTCCACGACTTCAATTTCGACGGTTTGGTTGAGACGAAGATTGCTCAATTCCACAACGGACTTTGGCAGTCGAGCAGCCAGGCTGTTACCCCATTTCTTTATCTTTACCTGCATAGCGGATTCTCCCTGTTCGTTGATACGCTGTATATACTATAAAATCGGAGAGAGGTTTGTCAATAACGGTTTCGCTCTAACCTGAAACCTCGTTTGAGAAGTTCGAGACTCGATCTGTCTGACCTTTTTCGCTGTCAGAGGCCCAACTCGTCTGCAAATCGGCCTTAGGAAGGCTTCATTCGCATCAACAAATCCTATTTTTGCAGCTGACGCAGCCATTGGAAGCCATAGCCGACCGCAGCAGGGAAAATTTTCAAACAGGCTCTTAGGCATTTTTCCCGCGCTCATATGGGCTTGTGCACTTTGAAGGGCGCCATGGAGGTGCTTTCCGACATACCATAGGCATCATGGATATCCAACTGCATAAAATCGGCTTGAGGTTTTCAACATTTTCCCGTATGCTCTCACATACGGGAAAATCTATTTCTTCCTTCGAATTCGGAAAAGAACCCCGCTTTGAAACGCCGGAACTGCTGGCCCGGATCAGGACCCACATTGAACTGAAAAATGCTCGCGAGGAAATAAAGTCCCTCCGCGGCATTATTCCCATTTGTGCCTCCTGCAAGAAGATTCGTGACGACAAGGGTTATTGGAATCAGATTGAGGCCTATATCAGTGAGCACTCGGAGGCGGATTTCAGCCATGGCATCTATTTCTTTTATTCATTCTCTTTTGGAGGTCGAAAATGAAAACAGTTCCCAGACTCACCCAGAGCGATACCCGCATCATGATGGATGCGGCGGAGAAAAAGGCTGTTGAAATCGGCGTGGATATGGATATCGCCATCGTGGACGACGGCGGTAACCTGTTGATGTTTCACCGCATGGACAACGGGCGCATCACCAGTATCGATATCTCCATCAACAAGGCCTTCACCGCCGCGGCTGCCCGGAAATCCACCCGTGCCTATGGGGAAACCAGCGGTCCCGGCGGCGCCTCGTTTGGAATTCACACCAGTAACCAGGGGCGGTTTATGATCTTTGCGGGCGGTTTGCCCATTTTCGCGGACGATCAGATCGTGGGCGGCATCGGCTGCAGTTCGGGAACCGCGGACCAGGACGAAGTGGTGTCGCAAGCGGGGATTGATGCATGGAAGGCGTCGTTGAATGCAGGAAAAGCAAGGCCCTGATCATCCTTTTGGCGGCCAGGCGCCGACCGCATCGTGACCACTGGTAAATGAGCAAACCATCTTATTGGTGTGCAGGGCAGGGAGGTTTCCCCATGGTGAATACCCTTACGCAAGTGTCGCTGGTCAGTACGGATGATCGCCGGACAGGAGTGTCATCTTCCATGAGTGCGCTGGGAATAAACCCGGTAAAAAACAAGAACGTCCTGATCAAGCCCAATTTTAATACCTCCGACACCACCCCCGGATCTACCCACAATGACACACTGGTCGCTCTGGTGCAGGATATCTGGAAAATGGGGGCCAAAACCATCAGTGTGGGAGAGCGCAGTTATCCTCTCACACGCAACGTGATGGAAAAGAAGGGGATTGTTCCCCTTATGGAGGAACTGGACGTTAAAATTATTGATTTCGATGATTTAGACGACAGGGACTGGCTGGAATTTAAACCGAAAGATTCCCATTGGCGGAATGGATTTCGCATTGCCCGTCCCATCATCGAGTCCGAATGCCTGATCTCCACCTGTTGTCTCAAAACCCATCAGTTCGGCGGCGTTTTCACCTTGTCGCTCAAGCTCCACGTGGGAGTCGTTCCCACAAACCGGCATGGCTATGCCTACATGAACGAACTGCACGGCTCACCCCACCAACGCAAGCTGATCGCCGAAATAAACCAGCCGTTTCACCCCGATCTGGTCGTACTGGACGGCATCGATGCATTTGTGGACGGGGGTCCTGCAACCGGCACAGCGGCAAAGGGCAACGTCTTTATCGCCTCAACGGATCGTGTGGCCATCGATGCGGTGGGAGTGGCCATCCTGAAATCCTTGGGCAGCAACGATCAGATTATGAATAAAAAGATCTTTGAGCAGGAGCAGATTGCCAGGGCCGGCGAGATCGGTCTGGGGGTAACCGCCCCAGACCAGATCGATTTGATCGCGGCCGATGACGGGAGCATCGACTATCGAAATCGCATTGAAGCCATAGTAAGACAGGGATAGGAACCGATGGCATCCAACGCTATCCCGAACCGCCTGAAAAATGTCATCTAAATCCTGCAAGCGTCGCTTTTGCCGAAGATGCAAGGCATCAAGCGCACAGTCCCGCCCTTTGGCGGGATGAAAGAGGCACTCCCGAAGGGTTCAGTATTTCCGAAGTAAATGGTCAAAAGTTCCTATTTTTTGAGCAGCATTAAGGTGCCGTAAACTCCGTGTCATTGATGTAACCAACCCGTTGAAACGCAGACATTTTCAGCTTGTTTCGAAAATACTGAATGCAGGTTTTGGATGTCAAGCGGGCATGCATAGCAGCGCTTTGATCTTGGCCTTAAACAGATCGGCCGCAAACACCGGTTTCATGATGACCGCAGTGTCCGCGCCATGGCCTGAACCACCGATGGCAACGATTTCTTCCTCGGGTGTCACAAAGCCATGTTCCGCCGCCATGATGGCGATCTCCACACAGACCTTGACGCCCTGGGAGAACATTCGGAGGGTATCTGCAACGATATTGAGGGGCAGAAGATTGGTCTTGTAATGTTCCGAGAAGCCTTTCTCCACCCCGCTGAAGGCGTGAAGTCCGCGGACCACAAAAATCCCCTTCTGAAGCAGGGTTTCATGGTTCTTGTTGAACTCTTCCACCTGCGCTTGAAACCGGCTGCCCGCATTGTAGGTAACCGCGATGATTTTCACGGAATCGCCCGCCATCCCGTGCAGTTTCAGGGCCGTTTCCCCGGTGGACGAGGCCACCACGATCTTCTTGATGTTTGCCTCCGCTGCACGTGAAAGAGCAATCTCCAGGGTCTTTTCCGTATTCACTGGTCCCTTCTTTTCGAAATAGAAAACGGTTTTCTCCACACCATTACTCATCTTCATTACTCCTTTCCAATATCCCAAAAAACCGCAATTAGCAATTAGCAATTAGCAGTCAGCTTAAAAAGCGCAAAGGCTTAAACGTCTTGTGCCTCTCACTTTTTGATGCTACCCTATTTCATCATAAATGACTGATTTTGCACATCTAATAGCTAACGTCTAACCGCTAATTGCATCTTTCAGGTATCCTTTAAAAATCTCCGTCACAAACCCGTGTCACGTTCAGACCCATCCGGCCGAATACCGATAACTTGTACCATGCCCTTACAGTCTCTTTCCACCCATTTTTTTGTCTTTCTCTTTCTTTCGGCGCGTTACTGCCTGCAAGAATTATCCTTTCCACAAGACCCCGCTCAACGAGCGCCACTTTCCGGTTGTATCAGACATGGCCTGTCAGACCCTGGAAAAGCCTTGACATATCTTTCCATTTGTAAATAAAAAAACATATTCCTGTCTCTTGTATCAAAGCGCAAAAAGAGGAGGGATCAGTGACCGATGAGACTTCTGGCCTTTTGTCATAAGGGGGGGGTATATTTGCCTCTTGCGGGGAGTATTATCATGCACTTAACCATTCCATTAGAGCAAATAAGCGTCGAAGACAAGCTGCAAGCAATCGAAGAAATCTGGGCTGACCCTCGCCGGCACACCAGAGAATATACCCTCTCCATCCTGGCACGCAGATGTATTACGCGCTAATTAGGGTTGTCCCCCTAATCCCCTTTTTCTTCTTGACAGGAACAATATAGGATGTCCCCCATGGCTCTCGGAACGCCTCCATCTCGCCACAAATGTCCGTTCTTGACAAGTTGTCAAGATCTGCGTAGTGTTAAAGATGATCAGATATAGTAAGAAAGGGGTGAGCAGATGCAAACACTTACGATAGGAGAACTTAAGGGCAGATTTTCTGAGGTTCTGAAAAAAGTAAGAAGCGGCCAGGAAATCATTATAAGTTACGGGAAGAAAAAGGAAAAAATTGCAGTAATTGTTCCATATTCGGATTATGTTTCTAAACCCGAGAGGCGCCTTGGATTACTTAAGGGCCGGGCCAGATGTATAATCCATGAGGATTTTCAAATCAATGAGGAAGAAATGTTGGCATCATGAACCTGTTATTGGACACCCACGTATTTTTGTGGTCACTTTTTGCCCCGGACAAGTTGAGCGAGGCGATAATTCATGAGATAAAGTCTCCGGAGAATGATGTGGCCGTCAGTGTGGTCACGTTCTGGGAGATTTCCTTGAAGTTTGCCCTCGGAAAACTCGAATTAATCGGAGTGAAACCGGAAGATTTACCTGATTTTGCCGACCAGATGAATCTGGAAACACTTCCGATAACCGCTGCTGAAGCATCAAGTTTCCACCGCTTACCAAGGCTTTCGCACAAAGACCCCTTTGATCGCATCATTATCTGGCAGACCATTCAGCGTGAAATGACCTTGGTTTCAAAAGACCGGGATTTCAAATCGTATCGTCAATTTGGGCTTAGAACTCTTTGGTGAGAATTTTGAAATTCAGCAAATAAACCGGATCCTTTTCATTGTCTTACCGTTAAGCTTTTGTCTTTAAGGTTGTGGGAACAAATACAAACATGGTGACAAAGTGCCAACGTCCCCCATTCCACAAGCGCGATATTCACTCATTGCGCCTTTATGGGGGTATTCATGCCATCTCCTGACGGAAGCGATTTTTCCTGGCGGGAGTAAAATTTCCTGCGGCATTGATGATGCACCGGATACTGGGTGACGGTGATTTTGTAAGCGGCCTTCAGCGGATGATCATTATAATCGACGGTATCGATTAAGAATGGAAGGATTTAATTTTGAAAGTATCCTTGAAAAGGTATGAGAGTTATTAGAATAAAAACCCGCTTGGCCGATTATGTTTTGATTTCAAAGAAACCCCGGAAAAGATAGCAGACATGGACAACAATCTGAAAACAATAGGGCAATCCGCGGAAGAAATATCCTCCAAAGCAGAGGTTCGAGAAAAGGCCGGCAGAGATCCTCTTGAAGCTTCATGGCAAGCTATTTTGGAGATAATGCTTCTGTCGGTTGAGAAGCACACTGTTGAACGACCTGAACAATTGTCAGCCATGCATATCGAGAATCAAGAAGAATGGGAATTCTATCTCAATATAAAGGAAAAACTTGATCTACCGCCAGAGACTTTCGCTGTGTTGGTGACACCGAGTGCTTTTAAAAACATCACGGTAATCGAAGATTTAGAGGCTCAGTACTTTGGACCAAAAGCATGGGAAAGAAATGCCTATTCATTAATTATCAGTGATTTGGGAGATCATGAAAAAATCATGCAAGCTTCTCTGCCGGGGATTGAACACCCTGGAATAGATGTTTTTGACGACGGTAACCACCTGGCTGATTATTCCTACAATACCATAGCGGAATGCATCAACGAATTAACAAAAATCACTTGGATTCATTTCAATCCGGAAGGAAAATGGACGGATGAGTTGATAATCCGCTATACTGAAAATTGGTTTGCCAAAAGTCTGGAAATTGATCTACGAAAAGCTGAAATACATGAAGAGTTCAGTTATCTTCACCATCCTGAACTGCTCAACCTGACGCCTTTTGAAGCGGTGTTTAGGGCTACCGGGGAAATTATCCCAAAAGGGATCGAGAATATTCAAGAACTGGTGAACATCACAAATGATTTGAATCGGGATTTTGAGCTTGATAAGCCGGTTATTACCACCGAGGGTATTTTACAAGACAAAAAATCTGAATGCCGAATCCTGCTGGAGCAGATACACGTTGAGATTGATATGTCTTTAGAAGGTTTAGAAGATATTAAGGGCGTAAAATTCCCACTTCAGAACCGCACAGGTGTTGAATATCAAAAACTTTTTGATCAAACATCGCTTAAAATTTATGAAGCGGTAACTGGCCGACCCTATCCGAAATGATATCCGGAGACGAGCTGTGAAAAAAACCGAATTGCGAAAGTCGGTTTTATGGGCAAAGGGAAGTTTCTATTGTGCAGGGTTCAAAATGGGATATGTAAGGCATATTCCAGGTTTTCGATGTCGTGAATTCTTTGGGATACTGTGATATCTGGCCTTTCGCTCATTTTATGTGGCCTTTTTGATTTTTGCGTGGGTGAACGACAGATTGTAAATGTCTTCGGACAAGCCCAAGGTCGATAGTATGCGCTTCTGCGTTTCCGTTAGCCCTCCGGCTATAACAGCCTTGATCTTCTCTTGCTTTTGTTCGATCAGAAGGTTGAGGTTGTCAAATTGAGCAAGCATTCGCTCTGCAGTGGGACGGCTTGTTTTCATTCTATTCTGGAGTTGAAATTCGTATATGTTTTTATCATCTTGTCCCAATTCCCCCACCAAGATGCACAGTCTGTCGTCCGTGGCGTCTTTATCTTTCAACCGCCACCCAGTCGTTTGTTCATTATTCGTTTTATGTTCCATCATCCACGATTCCACACTCGACAACCGATGGGTCAGAGAATGCAACACATAGGTCACAAACAGAACGGAGAGTTGTCCGTAACCGAGCCCACCCCAGTTTCCATGAGGACGAAAAATACTATCGATCGTTTTTTCAACTCCCATGTTCACGAGCATGGCATAGATAATCGGTATTGTGTCGACTCTTTCTATTCTTTGTGTCATCATAAACCTCCAAGGCATGGGTTTTATGATGATCATGACACAATCACATCAATTTGTCCCGCAAAATATATCCGAATTCAATCAAAAGTCGCTCAAAAATGAGCGAAAGGGAAGTGAAAGAGGCCATTTAGGATTTCCCAAGAATTGTATTCACTTCCGGCCTGATGAGCGTCTGAAGGCTTGAAGGAGGGAGCAAGGCGACAGCAGCATAATTTGGATACAAGGAAAAAACATGCCCGATCAAAAGAAAGTCCTGTTCTGTGTCTTTAAGCCCGACAATCCGAAATCCACTGAGCAAATGCGCCAGATGTTCATCGGCAGCTACCCCATATTCGCCGACACGGAAGCGGTGGAGTACAAATGCTGGTGGGTTGACGAGGACCAAGGCCAATGGGGTGCTCTATACGTTTTCCGGTCGGCTGGGGAACTGGAAGCATACATTGCCTCGGACCGCTGGCTAAAGATGATCCCTGAGAAATACGGCTGTACCCCTACCTGGCAGGTAATGGACGTGGGGCTCATCCTGTCCAAAAAAGCCATCACGAAGGCAGAGGGTTCCTGGCAGGGTTGAAGGCTGAAAGAGTCAGGAAAAACAGGAAGAAACGCTGGTGGGAGAGCGTTGCTGGGCGGAAGGGCTCCCCTGGAAGGACTGCTATGAGACATTCGTTTGATTTCAGTAGCAAGCAGTGTAAGATTGTTCTGCCAGCCTCGCACGTTTTTGGGTGGTGTCGGGGTGAAAGATGCAAGGAAACCTGGAATGGGAGGTGCTGACAAATATCACGGAATCCTGGCCTTGCCCAAGGCTAAAATCGTCCGCTCGGAAGTCATTTAGAAAGCCGATTTGTTTTGACATAAGGTCATATGCAGTATCTTTTGTCATTTCATCAACTGTAGCTATTTCCACCATTCAACCTCAAATCAGGGGGTATCCCATGGATAACAACCTCAAAAGGGACGGGATATGGTCTGAAAAAGTTCCAGCAACAACAGATAATTCGTTAATGCAAAGCGGCTAAAACCAGGGAACCAACCAACATAAAAACCTTTCCCAGCCTTATTTGGGCAACAGCGCGTCGAGATTTGGCCCTGTTCACTGACAAAAGAAAGGAGAAACCACATTGACCAGGCAAAGACGTGAGAAAGAAACCAGAGCTTCCGTAACCAAGGCGAGGGAGCTCCAAAAAGTTGCGACCGGCGTTGTCGGGCTGGATGATGTCCTGAATGGAGGAATCCCCAGGGGCCGGACCACGCTCGTCAGTGGTGGCCCGGGATGCGGAAAGAGCATCCTGGGCATGGAGTTCCTCTATCGGGGGGCATTGAATGGCGAGCCGGGCATGTTTGTGACCTTTGAAGAGCGGGCCGCAGCCCTACGCCAGAGCGCACTGAGCCTGGGTTGGGACCTCCCACCCTTAGAGGAGGCGGGAAAGTTCTTCCTCATGGAGTCACGCATAGACCCGGAAGTCGTCCTCTCCGGTGATTTTAACATCAAGGGGCTGCTGGCCATCATCGAGGGAAAGACCACCGCTCTAGGAGCCAACCGCATCGTGATCGACGCTCTCGATGTTCTCCTGCGCCTCTTCGATGATCCGGCCCGGGAACGCAATGAGCTCTATGCCCTCCACGACTGGTTACTTGACCGTGAGATGACCGCGGTGCTGACCGTCAAGGCCTCGAATGAGACTCCCACCGCAGCCCGCTATGAATTTCTCGAATTCATGACAGACTGCGTCATTCATCTTGATCAGCGCATTACCCACCAGATCAACACGCGCAGGCTGCGGGTAATAAAGTATCGCGGCTCCGGCTTTGGCTCCAACGAACACCCCTTTGTGATCACAGAGACCGGCATCAACATCATCCCCCTGTTAGCCGTCGGGCTTCGGCACAAGGGGCTGGAGAGGAAGGTATCCACTGGCCATCCCCGGATCGACTCCCTTCTGGAGGGAGGGTATTACCGCGGCGCCTGTATCCTGATCACAGGCGTATCCGGCACGGGCAAGACCACGCTGGCCAGCACCTTTGCACAGGTTTCCTGCGAGCGAGGCCAAAAAGTGCTCTACATCAGCTTTGAGGAGTCCCAGGAGTCGATCGTATCCTGCATGCTCAGCCCCGGCATTGACCTGCGCCCGGCCCTGAACGACGGTGCACTCCAGTATCTCACGGCCATTCCAGAATCAATAGGCGCCGAAGAACACCTCATCCGCGCCCTCAGAGCCATGGAGGTGTTTCGTCCAGACCACGTGATCCTTGACGCCATCTCGGCCACCAGGCGCATGGGTTCAGAGGCTGCCGCCTTTGACTATGTGATGCGCCTCATCAATGCCTGTAAGGAACAGGGAATAACTATTCTGCTCACCAACCAGGCCGAAGGCCTGAAAGAAGAGCAGGAGATCAGCGGTATCGGTATCTCCTCCCTGGTAGACACGGTCATCTTGCTGCGCTACAACGAGATCGGCGGCGAGATTAACCGCACCCTGCTGGTCCTGAAATCCCGCGGCACCAAACACTCCAACCAGTACCGCGAGTTTCTCATTACCGACCAGGGCATTGACGTCGTTGATGTGTACGTGGGTGAGGGCGTTGTGATGACCGGCACGGCCCGGAAGGAGCATGAGGAACGGGAAGCAGCGAAGCAACGAGTCAGAGAACAGGAAATCAAGCGCAAGGAGCACGAAGTCATTGAAAGGCGAGCAGCGCTCGAGGAGCAGACAGCACGTCTACGGGCTGAACTCGAGGGCGCTGAAGCAGAGCTGGAATCCCTTCAGATGGAAAAGGGCGAGTACAGGCGTGGCAGAGAGGCTCGGGGGAACATGCGGGGTGAGGATTTGGTTAGTTCTTTGAGCGGAAGATCTGCACCTAAAGGTATGCGGAAAGGTGCAGGAGGCAAAGGAGGTCCAAAATGAGACAGCCTGCCCAAAGAACAAAGAACGAGGGCTCTGGAACTCAGGGCAAAAGATACATACTACGACTCTTTGTGGCCGGTGACGAGTCCAATTCCAAACAAGGAAGAGAGAATCTCCTGAAGATCTGCGAAGAGCACCTCAAAGGAAAATATAAGATTGAAGTGGTGGACGTACTTGAGGATTTTGAGGCTGCACTTAAAAACAATATCCTGTTGACGCCGGCACTGGTGGTGGTCAGCGCCTCGCCGCCGGTCAAGATCTATGGCAACCTGAGCGATACCCAAAAAGTCCTTAGCGCCTTGGGGCTATTTGGAGGTAAATCATGAGCAGCAAAAACCCAACGTATCAAGAACTCAAGGCCAAACTGGCTGAAGCTGAGGAGATTATTTCAGCCTTGCGCAACGAAGAGGTGGACGCCGTTATCGGTAAGAATCGCCTCCTGTTGTTACGGCTGAAAGAGTTCGAAGAGGCCCTGCAGGAGAGTGAAGAACTACAGCGTATCACACTTGAAAATATACAAGATCCGATCTTTATTACGGATTCAAATGGAAAGTTTACTTTTATCTGTCCGAATAACCTTCACATCCTTGGCTATTCCGTAGCGGAAATTGAAGCGATGGGGAACATCTCAGTATTTATGGGCGAAAACCAAAGTCTGTTCGACCTTGAGGATCTGAACAGGCTGGGAGAAATTCCCAATATTGAAGCCGTGGTTGCCAACAAAAACGGCACCAAGAGAAATTACCTGGTCAACGTCAAACGGGTATCGATTAAAGGCGGCACCATTCTCTATGTATGCCGAGACATCACGGAGCGCAAACAGGCGGAGGAGGCGCTGAGAAATAGTGAAGCGTTAAAAAATGCAATAATTGAAAGCAGTCCTGATTGTATTAAATTGCTCGATTTAGAAGGAAACCTAACGTATATGAACAAGGGAGGGCAGGAGAAGCTCGAAATTAAAGACATTACGGTTTATCTCAACAAAAAAAACTGGACTGATTTTTGGCAGGGCAAAGACGATATCAAGGCACGAATGGCACTTGATACAGCGGTCAAAGGTGCCATTGGAAACTTCCAAGGTTATTCACCAACGGAAACAGGTACACCACGATTGTGGGATGTGATTATTAGCCCCATTTGGGGCTCTAATGGTGAAGTCGAACGGCTCTTAGCCGTTTCAAGGGATATTACCGAACAGAAACAGATGGCAGATCACCTTCTGCAGGCGCAAAAAATGGAAGCCATCGGGACCCTTGCTGGCGGTATTGCCCATGATTACAACAATCTTTTAGCCATTATCATGGGGAACCTCTCCATGGCCCAAGAGGAAATTGAGCCCCATTCAGCCATGGCAGAATTCCTCCACGAAATTGAACAGGCCTCCTGCAAGGCAAGGGACCTGACCCATCAATTTCTTACCCTTTCCCAGGCAGGGTATCCCAGGAAAGAATGGGGTTCTATCGAGAGTCTGCTAAAGGCGGTCCGGGGACAGGCCCGGGCGTACGAAGGCATCGAATATACCCTTTCCATCCAGGATGATCTCTGGCCGGTTGAATTTGATTCAATACAGATGCATTACGCCATAAGCAATGTGCTTACAAATGCCGTGGAGGCCATGCCCCAGGGCGGGAAAATCGCTATTGAGACGAAAAACCAGGTTATTGAGGACAAAAGCAAAGACTCCACATCGCCTCTCAACGAAGGGAAATATGTGAAGATCTCCATCAAAGATGAGGGGAGAGGCATTCCAGAAAAACATTTGAACAGAATCTTTGATCCCTATTTTTCTACAAAGGAACGAGGGGTCCAAAAGGGAATGGGGCTGGGTTTGGCGACGGCCTATGCGATTGTTGAAAAACATGGTGGCCATATCATGTTGAATTCCACAACCGGTGTGGGAACAACCGCAACCATCTACCTGCCGGTTGCAGTGGAAAGACGAAAAAGACCAAGGGCAAAGCCTAAAAGTGTCGATATTGCACCTTCGATCAGCAGTGGTCAACTAACAACCAAAAGAATTCTGGTCATGGATGATGAAGAAAGCCTGAGAATCCTGGCTCAAAAGATGTTGGAGCGGTTGGGGCATGAAGTAGAGACCGTAAAGGACGGTGTAGAAGCCATCGAAACTTACGAGAAACATATGGACTCAGGAGAGCCATTCGACGGGGTCATTCTGGATCTTACCATAAAGGGCGGAATGGGTGGGGAACAAACCATTCGGGAACTGATGAAAATCGATCCGAATGTAAAAGCCATCGTGTGCAGCGGCTATTTTAATGACCCGGTGTTGGCCCATTTTGAGGAATACGGTTTTCGGGGGGCCATGGCCAAGCCTTACCAAAAGGCCGATCTTGAGAGTGTTTTGAAAACAATTTTGTGAAGCGGAAAAATATACCAACCTAAAGGAAGGAGATCATTACATGACGAAAGCTGAGCTGGTCGGACAAATGGCTAAAGATGCAGGCATCAGCAAATCCGCTGCCGGTGCGGTGCTGAATTCATTTATCGACAGTATCACGAAAGAGCTGAAGAAAAAGGACGGAAAGGTCACACTGATTGGATTCGGAACATTTTCAAAAATCCGCCGAAAAGCCCGGAAAGGT
This sequence comes from uncultured delta proteobacterium, assembly GCA_963747015.1. Taxonomy (GTDB): domain Bacteria; phylum Desulfobacterota; class DSM-4660; order Desulfatiglandales; family Desulfatiglandaceae; genus DUZB01. The sequence goes on along the minus strand of CAVVEP010000037.1, from coordinate 16,073 downwards.
CGGAATCCACAGACCGGGGAGGCAATAAAGATTAAGGCATCCAATGCGGTTCGGTTTAAAGCAGGGAAGAAACTGAAAGACGCTGTATAGATTTTTTCCAGGTCACTGCATCCACTTCCGGCCGTCGGCTTGATTAGCCATAGGTAACGTCGATCCGCCGGATCACGCCTTATTTGCAGGGAAATAGTGCAAGATTGATCTGTCAGCCTTGCACAGTTTTGGCGGCGTTGGGGTGAATAAGTATACAAGAAAGTCTCAGTGCCCCATCTACGGCTTTTTAGAAGGCTGGTGGTTGTATGGTTGTCCGAGAAATATGTCCGAGAGATAAGTGAGGGAAGATGAAAACGAATAAAGGCACTCTTGAGGTTTTCGAACTCAGGCAGCGGGCGGAAAAGGAAGTCCAAACAGCGGCCCGCAGAAATGAAGCCTTGCCCGAAATGTCCCCTGAAAAGATGAGAGGTCTCATCCAAGAGCTCCAGGTCCATCAGATTGAGTTGCAAATGCAGAATGATGAACTCCGGCGGATTCAAGGGGAATTAGAAAAGACACGGCAAGTATCCTTCCTGCGACCGGATGGGTGACAAATTGAACCAGCCCCACATCTTGTGGTCGGAAAGATTCTCACTGTGTCATTGGAAAATTAACTAAGGTTGAGTGATGTAAGGATTGTCACCCCTTCTTGTCCAAGCGGAATTTTTTGTGGAATGCTACCTTCTGCACGATAAAAAGAATTGATGCGCCCCGATCAAAGTCTCAGATTGTGAGTGAAAATCATGTTGATTTTACATAAGATATTTTTTGATCAAAACAAGTCTGTTCCTCTTTAAGGCATAATGCAAGCAAAAACTGGGAGGACTTATTGGAATTGTAAAGGCTCATAGAAGGTGTTCAAGACACAAAGGGTATGGGCCTTTTCATTTTGATAGTATCTGGGGGATTTTCTGATGATGGAAACCAACCTCAAAAAAATTTAAGAGTTAATGAATTATGATTCGTAAGCCTTTGAATCTAAGCCGATAAGCGAGGAATTATGGAGCGTAAATTGAAACAGATTTCAAAATGAGGAACGACATGAAGCTTCGTATAATCTTATTGATCTTAGGCCTATTGGCTTTCTTAACAGCCTCCCTTGGCGGATATCTTTACTATTCCGCTTTAAAAAGCTCCGTAATAAGTGAAGTTGAACTTCAGGCTGCATCTCAGGCTGAGACAATAAAGGCACTTTTTTCCTCCTATCTATCGAATACCCAAAACGCAGTGCGAGCTTTGGCTGGACTTAAAGAAATACGGGAGGCCCTTGTAAACCCTAATGAAATCGCCTTGAGAGAAGCTAACTTTGTTTTAGACGACTTCAATGTGTCTTTTGGGACCAGTGCGTCATATCTCATGGACCAAGAAGGTAAGACAATAGCGTCGAGCAATCGCAATGATCCCGTCAGCTTCGTCGGAAAAAATTATTCGTTTCGCCCTTACTTTCAAAAGGCCATCCATGGAAACCCTTCCGCATATATGGCTTTGGGCGTGACTTCAAAAGAACGAGGTATTTATTACAGTCATCCCGTCTATGAAAGTATTGAAAAAGGACCGATTGGCGTCGTCACATTGAAAACCTCAGCAGATGCAACTGAAAGAGAATTGTTGGGCGCTCTCTCTTCTACCCCGGGGATGTATAAACTGATATCTGGGCCTCATGGCGTTATATTTATGTCTGACCATCGAGAATTTCTCTACCGGGTACTATGGAAGATTACAGATGGAGAAAGGATCAAGATTTCGGAATTGAAACAATTTGGAAAAGGACCATGGGAATGGGCGGGGTTTGAAAAAAGAGATAGAGATCGTGTTTTTGATAAATCTGGCCATGAATATCTCATGTTTCAAAAGGAAATTAAAGCGTTGCCTGGTTGGCATGTCGTTCAATTAAGCAATCTCAAAGCCATTTCAGAGCGAGTTTCCACCCCTTTTGTTAGAATAGTTGGTTACATAACCTTAATATTATGCGGTCTCATCGGGTTCTCAGTCTTTATTTTATATAGATTGGCAAAATCAGACATTACTAACCGGTTAAAGGCAGAGAAGGAGATGGATGTTTCACAACAGCGTCTATCCCAGATAATCAATTTTCTCCCCGATGCCACAATGGTTATTGACATCGAAGGGAAGGTAATCGCCTGGAATCGGGCCATAGAAGACTTGACTGGTGTTAAAGCAGAAAACATGTTGGGGAAAGGAGACTATGAATATGCCGTCCCCTTCTATGGGAAGAGAAGACCGATTTTAATAGACCTGGTCAGTCAATTGGATAACGAGATAGAAAAGGAGTATGAGTATGTAAAAAAAGAGGGAGAATCACTTGTTTCAGAAACTCACGATTCCCTCGTTAGACCTGGTGGATTCCTATGGAACAAGGCTTCGCTGCTTTATGATAACGATGGGAAAGTTACAGGTGCTATTGAATCGATTCGTGATATTACTGAAAAAAAGGTCGCTGAGTTGGCGCTGCAGACGAGCGAAGAGAAATACCGAACAATTCTCGAAAGCATGGAAGATGGGTACTTTGAAACCGATATCCGTGGAAATTTGACATTTTTCAATGATTCATTGTGTAAATTCCTTGGATATTCAAAAGATGAATTATTGGGAATGAATAACCGGCAGTACACAGATGAAGAGAACGCTAAGGCCTTATATCAAACCTTCAATAGAGTATACACCACTGGAAAAGCCGAAAAAGGCTTTGGCTGGACAATTATAGTAAAAGATGGTGCCAAAAAAAGAGTAGAGGCTTCTGTGTCACTTAAATTGGATTCAGAAGGAGAGCCAATAGGGTTTAGGGGTATTGTGAGAGATATTACCGAGAAGCAGAGACTTGAAACCCAACTCCAGCATGCCCAAAGGATGGAATCAATCGGTACTTTAGCTGGTGGCATAGCTCACAATTTCAATAATATACTAATGGGTATCATGGGAAATGCATCTTTGATTCTTATGGAGACCGATCCCAATCATCCGAATCATAGAAGACTTAAGAACATCGAAAAACAGGTTATGAGTGGATCAAGACTGACCAGTCAACTCCTTGGATATGCCAGGGAGGGGAACTATGAGGTCAGGCCCATTAGTCTTAATAAATTGGTTACTGAGACCTCCGATACCTTTGGGATGACGAAAAAGGAGATTACGGTCCATCAAGAGCTTTCTGAAAAGCTGTATGTTATAAAGGCAGATCAGGGTCAAATTGAACAGGTCCTGCTGAATCTGTATATCAATGCTGCAGATGCTATGCCGGGTGGAGGAGACCTATTCTTAAAAACCATCAATGTTGCTGATAAGGATATTGCCGGCAAGCCTTATAGAGTTAAGCCTGGAAACTATGTGCTGCTGACTATTAAGGATACTGGTATAGGTATGGATGAAGAAACCAGGGAGCGGATTTTTGAGCCGTTCTTTACAACAAAGGGCCTTGCCAGTGGTACTGGTCTTGGGATGGCTTCTGTCTATGGTATTATTAAGGGCCATGGCGGATACATTGATGTTTATTCCAAGAAAGGGGAGGGAACAACTTTCAGCATTTATCTTCCGGCTACCGAAAGAAAATTGGATAGAGAAAAAGAAACTGCCTGATGGGCTTGTGACGGGCAAAGGGACAATCCTTTTGGTCGATGATGAAGAAATTGTCTTAGATGCCGGTGGGGATATGTTGAAATACCTGGGATATGAGGTTCTGCTGGCTAAAAATGGTCAAGAGGCATTGGAATTATATAAAAATAATCAAGACAAGATTGATATAATTCTTCTTGACATGATCATGCCGGTGATGAGTGGTGGGGAGACCTTTGACAGGGTAAAAGAGGTGAATCCAAAAGTGAAAGTCCTCCTCTCAAGCGGATATAGCCTGGAAGGGGAAGCGAAAGAGATATTGAAAAGGGGTTGTGATGCATTTATCCAAAAGCCCTTCAAGATCGAGCAGCTTTCTCAGAAACTTAGAGAGGTATTGGACAGGAAATAGCCCCAGAGATGCAGTCTTTCCGCCAACTGCGATGCGACATGACTATTTGAATCATCCGCCCGATATCCTGTACGAGACATGAAGGATACATCTTCCAGCTTTGCATAATATTGGCCTATGTTCGATGCTGACTTGACTATATAAATATTCTGGTGGATCTGAATCCCGGAGCCCTATAAAATCAAGCTGCCTGGCATGAGTCTTTTTGGTCCAGCATGGAGAAGGCTGGTGATTCTAATCTTCCGTTTTGAAACTGAAGGCACGCCCGAAAATCATCGACGTTAAGACGTCTTAACCCAATTGTATATCTATGGGTGTCTTTTCCTGGTGATCTTCTGTTGGTAAGGTGCGCTCTATTGCTTCTTTAAAAACTCAACAGACAGGAATTAAACAGCTCAGCCTGTTCGATTATTGGAAAGATGTGCGGCTGACGGCAATATTTCCAAATTGGAGTTGAGGATACGGGCATGAATAGCCTCTGACGCGGCTACCGGCGTTCCCGGATCATTTTCTCCCACAATGATTAAGGAAGGCAGTTGGATTTCGGAAAGCCGATCAATATAATCAAGGCCTAAAATGGCTTCGCTACACCCGATGAAACCCGCCACCGGTGTCGCCAAAAATTGCTTTCGAATCAGGTCGATGGCAGGTGAATTTGCGTTGAGATAGGACGAAGTAAACCAGCGCTGTAAAGTGCCTTCAACCAATGCCGGCATACCTTTTTCACGGGCAGTTTGTTCACGCTCTTTAAACATCGGTCGGGCTTCTTTGGGAATAACAGGCGCTGTATCACATAAAACCAGGCTTTTTAAACGGTTGACATAATTTAGCCCCAGGCATTGGCCGATCATGCCGCCGATGGATAATCCGACGAAATGCACGGCATTCATTCCGAGTGCATCCAGTAACCCTATTACATCAGCGGCCAGTTGTTCCAGTGTGTAGGCGCCTTCCGGTGCATCACTTTTGCCGTGGCCGCGCATGTCATATCTTAGAACCCGATAATACGGTTCCAAAGCTTCAAGCTGAGGATTCCACATGGCCATACCCGAGCCTAAGGAGTGGCTCAGTACCACTACTGATGCGTCTTCTTTTCCGGACAGTTCACAGTTGATTTGAATCCCATTGGCTTCTATTCGCATGATCATCGACTCCTTGATTGAACTCATCCCCCAATTTAGGGGATGAGTTCCTGTAGATTACGCAGAGACATCTCTCTCTTTCCATCTTCGATTTCACGGACCATTGCCCTGACCTTATCGTTCACAGTGGTGTTCACTCTGTGATTTTTTCCCTGATCGCAAATGTAGCCGTTAAGGAAGTCAATCTCTGTTCTACGGCCTCTTTGTAATGATTGCAGGCTTGAGGATTTTATCCTGCGGTACTTGAACCCGATGACCCGAACGGTAAGATAACGCTTTATGTCGGCAAGGATTCCTCTTTCAGCGAGCAATTGATAATAATCCAGCTTCCCTCCTCCGGCGGGTTCCACTCTGATCCCCATAGCTTCGGCAACGGACATGGCTTCTCGCATAAGTTCGAAAAATATCTTCCTCGCTTTTCGATTGGACAGAAGTTCTCCCAGGGTGACCCCACCAATAACGCCGAGTGAATTAATACAGGCGTTAATGATCAATTTGGAGTACAGTTCTCCCATGATGTTTTGGGAAATACGAGTGGGATATACGGCGCTGAGCATTTCCTGAACGGTCAAAAGCCTTTCGTCGGCTTCTTTATCCATATTGCCGATTACAAACTCCCCTTCGGAAGTCACTTCCAGTTCTCCCGGGCCTTTATTAGTAGCCCCCCATCCGACGACACAACCAAGGATTCGTTCTCTTCCCAGGATATGGGCCAGGGCCTCCTCGCAAATCCCATTTTGAAGCGAAATAACGGTTGAATCCGGTCCGAGAACAGGCAGCAGATCCCGGGCTGCGTTAAGGCAATCCGTGGCTTTCGTCGCCAGAAATACGAAATCTATAGACCCGGACAAATCGGATATATCTTTTACGGCCTTCATTCTAACCGTGTGCTCACCTTTCATTCCAGTGATGTGAAAACCCTGCTTGGATATCCTGTCTACTGTTTCCTGGTGTTTGCAGACCATCTCTAGTTCCCAACCGGCCTGTTTCATAAACGCGGCGGTGGTGCCGCCTATGGCGCCTGCCCCAATCATTACAATACCAGGTTGTTTATTCCCCATGATTTCCCTCTGCGGCTTTCCATGTTATTTAACGGAAATGGAGTGACGAGCCACTGTACGTCATGAGCACCGTGGACATACTTGGAGCTCACTCAAACATTAGCCGAGTTTGTTGGCTAATTTACCACACACCTTGGGTGACTGCAAGGAAACCGTGTCTTCACGGGCAAACCGTTTTGTTCGAGTCAGGGAAGGATGCTGATTCTATTCTTCCGTTCGACAGGTGGAAAGCACATTCCTGAATCATCGCTGCTGCCGCGATTGAAAAGCAAAAAAAAACGTCTTGTCTTGGCTCGACCCCCGATCTCACCCCCCTATCTCCCGACTCCTATAGATTAAGCTCGCATGCGCCGAGAAGAGGTACGCCTATCGCACTTTTCTGGCCACCCACAGCAGGTGCTGACCGAGGCGACCGATCAAAGGAATTTTCTCCGCCAGCCTTTCGAATGGATCGGCAAGTTGTGAGATTTCTTTTACATTTCCTTTTGCCAGCAGCTCAAATAAAAGGAAAGGCAGCACTTCAACTTCGTAGCTCCCCCACCATACGGTTTCAAATCCATTTTGACTGAGCAGGTTTTTCATTCTCTGCCTGGAGAAATGGTAGTGGACGCCGTAGGCCGGTTCGGGCTTCCTCCAATTGAATTCAAATTGTGCGTGCAGGTTGTGATAAGGCGGCAGCACCTCATCCCAAATGAGGCTGAGCATTTTTTCAGCAACAATGAAAGGGTTGTTGCTGTAGTTCAGGTTGTGGCTGCTCGGGGTGGTTAACAGCAACAAGCCTCCCTCGGAGAGCAGATTGCGACAGGCTGCGAGCCCCGCAACGGGCTCCAAGAGGTGTTCGAGAACTTCCGTATAAAGGATGCAGTCGAAGCTGGAAGCCTTGAACGGGGGTTTACTCGCTTCGCCGCACACCCATTCGAGGTCCTTCGGTTTGGCCTCCAAGCGAAAAGCGCGGACAGCTTCAGTCATTTTTAACCGGTTGAGTTCCAGTCCCACCACGGGAATCCCCAGATGGTTCAGGATATAGACCGTGTTGACCCCGAAACCGCAACCGAGATCAAGAACCCGGGCGGCTTCGGACGCGTATCGATCAAGCAGCCGCTGCACGCGTTGGTAGCGTCCCAGATAAAAATACCTTTCCAGTGGCGGTCGGATCATGGCCCGCTTGTCTAACGTATCGAAATCGCTCCTCAGAGTATATTCTTCTTCGATGGCTCTGATATCCGCCAAGGTCATTTTGTCTCGGATTTTCCGCGAGTGACTGGAGTTGAGGCGAGCTTCCCGCCTGTAGAAGAAGTAATCGGCAATGAAGTAAAGGAGGGCCAGCCAGAACAGCGCACCGGTGCGCCACCATAAAAGGTCGATCAGCATTACCGCCAAAACCGCGGCTTCCCGCAAGCTCTTCCTGAGTCGTCCGGGAATTTTCATGGATTCTCACTCGGACATCTTCAGAAGGATGCCGGATTTCCTGGAATGTCGCACAGCTGCGAGCAGCGTCCCGATCGCTGCCATCACGTAGAGAATGCCCAAGGCATAGCCGATCAACAGCGAATGACCGGCAGCACCGGCTGGAAAACCATAGAAAGATCGAAAATACTCTAAAAAATAAGTTACGGGAATGCCGGCGGAAACGATCCGCAACGGCCCCGGAAGAACGTCTACCGGATAATAAATACCGCTCAGTAAGATCATAACGCTTACAATGGAATTGGCGCCGACGTGAGCCCGCCCCCCAAAACGGAACGCCAGGGCGCAGACGAAAATGCCGACCGCGGCGGAAGTGAGGAGCAACCCGCAGAAAAACCAGGCCAGCGGCAAAAACCCTTGCTGCAAAAAGCGAAATCCAAAAGCGTAATTGCTGAATGCCGATAGAAGCAATAGGACCAGCAGTGAGTGAATAATCCCCATAAACCAGGAACCCGCAATCAGGTGGAACATATTCACGGGTGCGGCCAGCTCCTGTTTCAGGCTCTTGTTCCAAATGCTGTATAAAATAACATAGGAAATGTCCAACTGTCCGATCTGCACGATACTCAGCGCGATTACACCTATGAGGATGAATGCCGCCATGTTGCCATCGAGGTGCAGAAAACGGATGAGCAGACCGACCGACACCAATCCTATGGCCGGCCAGAATAGGATCTCAAAGAGGTGGAACACCCTCTTTTTGGTGATGAGCGAGATTTTGAAGAAGAACGCATTAATCTGGATCAGATTGCTCCGCAAGTTTGACAAATACATCTCCCAAAGTCGCCTGCGCGATGGCGATGTCCTCAATCAAAGCACCAGCCTGCAACAGTGCCTGCAAAATCGGATGCAGTCGACGTTCGCGGGAATCCATCCTGCAACTTATTTTTTGTTCACTCAGGACAGTGCAGGACACTCCCGCGATTCCTTGCAGCCGATCGAGGCCGGCCGACAGGTTCCGTCCCGATATGGTGATCTGTTCCTGAAACTGGACGCTCCGTTTGAGATCGGCAGCGGACGCAATGCGAATGAATCGGCCGTCCTTCAGAAATCCGATACGGTCACTCATCTGCTCCGCCTCATCCATCTGGTGGGTAGTTAGAATGATGGTGGTCTGCCGGTCCCGGTTGAGCCTTCGCAGACGCTCCCGGATCAGCAGGGAAACCTTCGGGTCCAGTCCGACTGTAGGTTCGTCCAGAAACAAAATGCGAGGATCGTTTATGAGCGATTTTGCAAGGGCGAGCCGCTGTTTCAAACCGGTCGACAGTTGGTTGAAAGGAATTTTCCGATATTCAGCGAGTTCAAAGAAATCCGTCAGGTGATCCGTTTTCCTTAAACGGTCCTTTTTGGCCAAACCATAAAGCATTCCGAAATAGTTCAGGGTTTCATCCACGGTGAAAATATCGGGAAGGTTGGAGTGGCCACTGGCAAAATTGACCAGTTCCCTGATCCTTCTGCGATTCCTGGAAATCTCCAAACCGCAGATATATCCCCTTCCCTCATCAAGATAGAGCAAACCGGAAAGGATCGAGATGAGTGTCGTCTTTCCGGCGCCGTTGGGCCCGAGGATACAGAAGAAGGCGCCGTAATCGACTTCCAGATCAAGACCCCGCAGAGCATGTATCGATGGGCTTGTCCCTCTACCCGGATAGGTTTTGTGGATGCCTTGAAGTTGTATTGCCGCTGTTGGCATTGGCTGAATAACGCCTTACCATCAGTCTATCTGGTACTTGCTCAAATCCACATCGATGAATTTTACCCGTTCGAATTTGTCCGTTCGCGGATAGGGGGCGGTGGCATCCATTCCCATTTTGGTCACCGTTCCGCCCTTTCCATCGGGGTTGATTCGGACCATCGGATTGAGGATATGCCCGGGCTGATCTTTCATGATTATCAAGTCGGTGTCGGGGTTGAACCGGGTGGTGATGGCCCAGTTGACATCAATGGGATCGTACAGGTTAACATCGGTATCAACGGCAACCACACGCTGCAGCGGCATGAAAGCGGCAAAAGTCTCGGCAATGGCTTTTTTCCCGACGTCCGGACCATCCTTTTCCACTTGAACAACTGCTCCGTAAAATCCGCATCCTCCCGGAGTGAGATAGACTCTTTGCAATTGCGGCACATTTTGTTTCACCGTCGCGAAAATTTTGGCTTCGGCCGTAAGGCCCACTGCATTCCAGACTTCCTGTCCTGACAGCAGGGTGTGAAAGATGGGTTTCTTGCGGTGAGTAATAGCCTTGACTTTCATCACCCAGCGCTTATCCCTGTGGGCATAGTAGCCGGTCACCTCGGCGAAGGGACCTTCCTCTTCACGCACATTCGGCAAAATTTCCGCCTCAATTACAAACTGAGCATCCGCAAATGCCGGCACGTCAACCGTTTGCGCCTTCATGAGACGAATGGGACGACCGAGCATCTGGCTGGCAATCCCGTATTTTCCATCGCCCTGGCGCGGAATTGCCGAAACGATCCATGGGGCCAGGCCAATACCGTTATTGATGGTAACCTGCAGCGGCTCATTTCGTTTTTCCATGATTTCCAGGAAGGCGCCGAGATGGCGGCCGGGATCGATCAGAAAAGTCAGCCGATCCTTTCCGGTTATCATCATTCTATGGACAGATATGTTCGGCATGCCGGTTTCCGGGTTTTTGACGACCACTACGGACGAATCCAAATACGGCCCGCCATCCTTCAGCGCATGGGTTGGCGCCGGCAGTTTGTAGAGGTCTACATCCTGCTCCACCACCTCATTGGCAGGCCCCTTGTCCAGAATCGGAGAAGGGTATCGATCCTTATCCTTTTTCCAGGGACCTATGGCGCCGGCAATCACAAAAGGGACCTCTTCTTTGGGCACCCCAAAAAGATCGCCAATGGTATTTCGGTTCCACAGCAGACCAATAAACACCGGATAGTCGCTGCCCTTCACCTTTTCGAACAGAACGCACTTTTTGCCCTCGTATTTTTTAGCGATCCCCGCCAGTTCGAACTTTGGATCTACTTCGGATTTGACTCGAACCAGCTGGTTGTTCTTCTCCAGATAATCGATGCAGCTTCCAAGATCCACCAGTCGCTGGGCGACGGCATCGGGCATCGGCTGGTTGGCAGCGCCCATGCTCACGGATGGCGACATGGCAAGCAGGCTGAAAATTGCGAACAAGGCTGTCTTTTTCATGCTGAAGTCTCCTTTCTTCCTATCGTAATCAATGCGCTCGTGGTACAAAAGAAATCAGAAGTATTCTGACAATATGTTGCATCGGCTATTTCCGTATCCCTCGACATTCTTGCATGTTAGTGAGTGACAAGAACTGGCTTTTTAATGATAAGAAATATAGTGAAAGCGGCCTTGGGCGTCAAGGAAAAAGAAACCAGAACATCTATGGCATCGGATCGGGTAACGTCAAGTGCTTTTTCAGGAAAAGGGCGATGACATGCATGCAGGCTTTAGCGAGTCGTCATTTGATTTTAGTAATTTGCTCTTAGATTAGATACACCCATTTGCGCTGATGCCGATGATATGGCGCCGTGCGTCGCTTTGTTAATGCAGCGCGGCAATGCGACCTATCCTGGCTGCCTGGTCTTTGTAACAGGATTTGGAGAGAGGCGGATGAACAGCGACCGAAAACTTTCCGAGATTTTCACTGCGGCAATTCCTTTTGTGACCGCCCGGAGCAAGAAGGACGGCGGCTTCGGTGCTACTCCCATGTTGCCGGCCACGATCGAGGACACTTACCATGCCTTGAAAATCCGTCAGCTTGCCCGCAAATACGATCCGGGAGATTACGGCACATTCGATCCCTCCGCGGACGAAAATCTGCTTCGCTATCTGGAAGCCTGCCGGCATACTTTGCCGACGGGGGTCAGAACTACTTTCCAATTACTCTGGTGTTGTTGGACTGCCGGTCTGGAACTCAGCCAAGATATCATCGAAAAAACCGTCATCCCCAAAATGCAGGCATCCGATTCATCTATCGAGGAATGGTATTACTGCGCCAGAATCCATTCGGAAGTTCTGGGCGGGAAATCGAGTCTGCTCGACGACAAGCGAGATATCACCACCGTTCTGGATCGTGGTTGGCGAACTGTTCAAGAGGCTTGGATGCACTTGTATCTGTCTTGGAAATTTCGGGATGTTTTTCCAAAGCCGACCAAAAAACTGATTACGTGGTTTCAGGCCTGCCAGAACGGTGATGGCGGCTTCGGATTCTTCCCCGGAACAACTTCATTCATCGAAAACTGCCATGCATGTTTGCGGGCACTTACGTTCTGGGGAGTGCGCCCTCTGCATCCGGACCAAGCCTTTAGTTTTCTCACCGGTTGCCAGACCGGCTCCGGCGGTTTCGGTCGCAGCAGCCGGGCCGCTCCTTTCCTTGACGCCACCTGGCATGGCTTAGACGCACTGGCACTCATAGGCGGGCAAGATAGTTGACGTTACTTGGAATGGGCAGGGGCGAACAAATAATTATCTTAAACTGAGAGCTGGGGGACATCCTTAAGTAAGTAAATTGATATTTTTTGGATCAAGTTGTAGGGTTAAGTCCATGCCAAGATCAGCCAGACTTGACGCCCCGGGGTATGATGAATCCGGGGAATAGCGCCGGAAAATCTTCAACGATGATAAGGACCGCGATAATTTCGTCGAACGGTTATCTGTCCTCCTTCCGGAAACCAATAACCTGTGCTATGCATGGTCATTGCTCGGAAATCATACACATTTTTTATTGCGAAGCGGCCCATCCGGGATGCCAACCTTAATGAGGAGACTGCTCACGGGCTATGCCGTGACTTATAATCAGAGGCATAGGCGTCATGGACAGTTTTTCCAGAATAGGTAGAAATCCATTATTTGCCAGGAGGATGTATATCTGCGTGAACTTGTGAGGTATATCCATTTGGACCCCCTCAGAGCCGATATGGTGGCTGACATGGGAGAGTTGGACAGTTATGCGCTATGAGCGGGCATAGTGCCTTGATGGGTAAGAAAAAAAGAGACTGCGGAATGGCGGAATGGGGAATGGGGTCGGGCCAAGCCAACTTATTGGAATTTAATGATATGCGATAGAAATAGGCACTGAAATCGGGGCTATATGGACGTTTTTGGAGGCAAAACGCACATTATGGGATTTTCACAAGATAAGCTGGATTCATTTCCGCAGATACAAATAACGATTTTAAGGATATGCTATGAATAGAGGCTCAGATACCATAAACTCCGTTCGAAAAAGTGCACTGAATAGGATCATTTATCTCCCGCATGCCGTGCGGCAGATGTCGAGACCGGACAGGATGATCAGCATCTCCGATATTAGAAAGGCAGTGGAACAAGGGGAACTGATTGAAGACTATCCGGAGGATGCACGCGGACATAGCTGCCTGGTTTTGGGTCATGGCATAGACGGAACACCAATACACGTGGTTTGCTCTCCTAAAACCGATTACCTGGCGATTATCACAGCATATATTCCCAGTTCCCAAGAGTGGGAACCAGACTTGAAGGAAAGGAAAAGATTATGAACTGCATGTTCTGCCAAGGAAAAATGAAAAGAGGGATTGCTCCTTTCCATATTGACCGAAAGGGGTACCATCTCACTATGGATAGAATCCCGGCTTGGGTATGTAGCCAATGCGGTGAAGCCTATTTTGATGAAGCGGAAGTAGAGGCTATTCAAGAAAACGCTCAGATCTTTGGACCAGCAGTCAGAAAAAATGGCTGCATCTGGCTGAACATAGGGGGAAAGAGCGGGGCTTCCATAAAATCATAAAAAGGGGAATGCAAACATGTCCAGAAAGGTGATCATAAGTGCGGCAATTACAGGTTCCATCCATACCCCCACCATGTCGCCCTATCTCCCCATTACCCCGGAAGAGATCGCGGGACAGGCCGTTGAGGCGGCCCGCGCAGGAGCTGCGGCCGTGCACATCCACGCCCGGAATCCCGAGAACGGGATGCCCAGCCCCGACCTGAATCTCTTTCGTGAGATCGTCGGGAAGATCCGATCTGAATCGGATGTCATCATCTGCATCACCACCGGCGGGGGCGCCGGCATGACCGTGGAACAGCGGGCGGCCCCGGTCACGGAATTCAAGCCGGAACTGGCATCCTTCAACATGGGGTCCATCAACTTTGCCCTGTTCCCGGTAATCAAGAAGTATAAAGAGTGGAAGTACGATTGGGAAAAACCGTTCCTGGAGGCCAGCAAAGCCAACATCTTTCAGAATACATTTGCCGATTTGGAAAAAATCTGCGGCATCATGCGGGATAACGGGACCAAACCGGAGTTGGAGATATATGACGTAGGGCATCTCTATAACGCCAAGTTTCTCCTGTCCGAGGGGTTTCTGGAACCCCCTCTGTTTCTGCAGTTTGTCATGGGAATCCTGGGCGGGATACAGCCGACCTTCCACGACCTTCTCCATTTGAAGGAGACCGCCGACCGTCTCTTCGGGGAGAGCCAGTATCAGTGGTCGGCCTTTGGCGCCGGACGGATGGAGTTTCCCATCTGCACAACGGCCGCTCTCATGGGTGGGAACTGCCGTGTCGGCCTGGAGGACAATCTGTATCTGTCCCGAGGGGAGTTGGCCAGGTCCAACGCGGAACTGGTGGAAAAGATGGCCCGGATCCTGCGTGAGTTCTCCATGGAGCCCGCAACACCCGATGAAGCCAGGAAGATTCTGGAGCTTGGGAGGTAGATGATGGATCATAACGATGTCAAGCGTGCGGTGGTGGTGGGCGCGGGCGTCATGGGGCATTCCATGGCCCATGTTTTTGCCCGGGCCGGGATCCAGGTGAATCTGGTAGACAGGAATCAGGCGGTCCTCGACCGCGCCATGGATCTGATACCTGCCGATCTTGAGACGTTGGCGGGGTTCAAAAAGATCTCCAGGGGCGACATCCCGAAAGTCCTTGCCCGCATTCATCCGTTTACGGATCTGGCCCGGGGGGCAAAAGGAGCGGATTTCGCCGTGGAGGCGGTGTCCGAGATTCCGGATATTAAACGGGAGGTTTTTTCGCAGCTGGATCAATGTTGTCCTCCGGATGCGGTGATCGCGAGCAACACGTCCTCGCTGGACGTTTTCAGCATTGCCAGGATCACCCGGCCCGAGCGCCTGGTGGTGGCCCACTGGTTTGTGCCGCCCCACATCATACCCCTGGTAGAGGTGGTTCCGGGTCCGGAGACCTCACCGGAAACCGTTCAACTCACCGCAAACCTGATGAAACGGCTTGGCAAGCGGACGGTGATCATGAAAGAATTTGTGCCGTCCTTTATTGTCAACCGGATTCAGCACAGCATTTCAAAGACGGTATGGGAGATGTTGGAAAAAGGGTGGGCAACACCGGAGGAGATCGATCGGGCGGTCAAATTGACCCTTGGAATCCGTCTCCCCGTGGTGGGAGTGGTACAAACAAACGATTTTGCCGGGCTGGATCTCGTTTATCACATCATGAAGGCCGGCAAATCCGTCAGCCCCCTTGTCAAAGAGATGGTGGATATGGGACATCTGGGCGCCAAGACGTCGAAAGGCATCTATGATTACGGGGGACGGAGCGAAGCGGAGATCCTGAAAACAAGAGATCAACGGTACCTGAAGTTGCTTGATTATCTTGAGGAAATCAAGGCGTTTGATCCTGTTTGAGTCGACCATCGCGAAAGAAGTTTTTGACAAAAGCGCTTCGGGTGGTTGATATTCAGTATCTTACAAAAACCCTGGCAGTAATGGAGGGACTGCAGGTTGCTGTGGGGCCGCAGGTTCAAAATGAAAGTTCTAACCGGATCAAAGGAAACTGAAAAAAGGCCCGCCAACCCTCAAGTTTCCAACCAGGTTTTGATTTTTGCATAGACTTCCGGATGATTAAGAAGATCCAGATGGGTCATATTGCGGCCGATCCACTGATGGGTTTCCGGAAACGACAGGTTCCATTGCGCATTCTTGTGTCGCCCCAAAGCGCTGCTCATGGGCACAAGGCCATCTCCCATGAGATCATCACCAAGCTTGTTGGCTATTTTCCTCTTGTTGCGGCTATGGAATAGCATTGCACACCCTCCGGCAGAGGCACGGGGGTCCGCCGGTCCCCTGAACGCTCGAATCTGTCGCATCCTTTCCAGTCTTCATCCACCACATTGCCGTAACGCAGATCGGTAATGCCGCAGCTCCTGATCTTTCCCAAACGGGAAAAAGGGGCGCTATACCGGCTTATACCCATGACGTTATCTATCCAATTGCCGCCTTTCTCCAACGGCGACCCGTGATGGGGAGTACCCAGGAATACGAGCTTCTGAAGAGAATTCGGCCAGGTATGCCCCGACACCCTTCCGTAATGAAAAGCGCTCCGCGAAACGAGCCCTCCCATGCTGTGAGCAATGATGTAAATCGTTAACGGTCGAGGCGATTGGA
>CAVVEP010000036.1:0-74784 GCA_963747015.1 uncultured delta proteobacterium | reverse complement strand
TCTACTGAGCGACAGAGAACTTGTCGCTAATTCTTCGTTTCATCCGTCGATTTGGGATTTGGCCTGCCATGCTTTTCCGAGAGTCACCACAATGGGTTGAATTTCTTCCGACAACCGCTTTCCTGCCAGTTTTGGATGTCTGCAGCCGCCACGGGAGACAGGGCGCCGTTCAGCCAGGACCACGGGCTGTGAAATTCCAGGCCTACCTGACTGTACCAGGGCTCGAAATCAGATGGAAGCACCTTCATGCCAAACGTTATTGATTCACCTTGTCGGTCGCCTGTTCCACTTTATCCCCCGCCTTTTCCAGTTGGTCTCCCACTTTTTCCATGGCTTTATCCACTTTTTCGCCGGCTTTTTCCGCCGGTCCTTTGTTTTCGCATGAAGCCAACCCGAATGAAAAAGCCATCACTAATACCATAATCCCTATTTTCCAACCCTTCACGAAGCCTCCAAACCCATAAGCACATTTTTCCATTATTTTCTCCTTTCGATTGCAATTGAAGTATTTGAGAACATCTTCGGATTTTCAGGTGACGGTGGGGTCACTGAGCCGTTTGTTCAGCCACTCCGATGCGTTTTTATGATCCTGAATACCGCTGGTGTGGTTCAGGAGCATGGATTCAGCAAATAAGAGCATTACCTGAGATCCATTACTAATGTCATACGCTGGCTGCCCAACCACCACTTCCCGGGGGGCTCTTTCATGCCCAGGATCAGAGCGTTTCACCCCTGAACAGAATCCCCTTTTCTGTACTGACACAGTGTAGGATGTTGGCAGGATGCGATCATGTGCGCGAGATTTGCAACCTCGACACATTGGTTGATAACGGCCTCCGGAAGGTTGGGGTGTGTACACTGCATGGCTGAAACAAATTTCGAACGAAGTTCAATGACCTTTTCATTCAGATCGTCCAGAACCGCCACGGCAGACTCTGTTTCCCAGGCGGACATGGATCGATCAAAGCCCTGCAGTTCCTTTTCCATTTTTTCTGAAAACCACGATAGACTTTCCCGGATTCGCAATGGCCTGATATTTATTGGAATCCTGGATGGAATCGCAACAGGTGCTTTATTAACCGGGTACAGCTTTTTAAATGGGTATTCGACATCTCTTTTCCTGGCTCTCATGTTGCCTCCTTGCTTCACCCTGATGAAGCATCACGCTTATCAGACATCTAAGACTGAACTGTAATGAAGGTTCTTTATTGTTGAAAATACTACCTCCCGACTTAAAGAATACAAATTATGGCTTAGAATTTTCCCATGAACAATACGTTTACTTACTAACGACTTTCTTTGCTTTGATACGGTGTGAAACACCATTTCACAGGGCTCCTGGAGGAGGTTCAGCGTTCCCAGAAGTACAGTAAAACATGCTGATTTCAGGTGGGTGTCAAAGTCCTCCCGGGTATCCCATTCTTCAAAAAGGAAGAGTCGATTTTCATCCTCCATACTCCGGCAAAAGTCGCACCGCCGGCATCCCTTCTCTGTCCTTATGGAGCCGACCAATAATGCAATCGTCTGAGAAAGTTCCTTGCGCTTTTCCACAAGAGGCTTCATTTGTATGGTGACCGGGATCATGAGAATAATATGTGCAACTATCCTGCCATGAACCGAAAAAGAGGGATTATCTTTAAATTATCCTTGAAAAACAAATTATTAGATCAATGGGAGAGAAGTGTAGCGAAGTTTGAAAAGATCTGCCGCACCTCAATATTTGGTGGAACCTCTATATATTGAGGGGGGACTTCGGGGAGCGTCGGATCTTAATCCAGCCTTTTGGTCTCCTTGCGGACGATCCCGAGCTTATGCATCCGCGCTCTCAAGGTACTCGGGTGGATGCCCAGGATCTCCGCGGCCCCGTCCTTTCCCTCGATGCGCCATCGAGTTTCCAGGAGGGTTTTGAGGATCTGGTTCCGCTCCGTCTCTTCCAGAGTTCTTATGCCGGAGGACAGGGGAAAGGATGAAATCGCCAGTTTATCCGCCAGATGCAAGACGGGCCCGGGGCACAAGATCACGGCCCGTTCAATAACACTTTCCAGCTCCCGGATGTTCCCTGGCCAAGGGTAATCCTGCAGGGCGTTCATCGTTTGCTTCTGGATCGACGTGATCTGTTTCCCCAATTTCCTGGCATATCGTTCTATGAAGGCCTGGGCAAGCAAAGGGATGTCTTCTTTCCGCATATTGGAAAATCTTGCCCTTGCAAGCTCAAAAATCGTCGGACCGGAATCATTTCCGGATTACCCGGATTCTCAGGTCCCTTTTTCTGACGATTACCTCTATTGCGACCCGGATTACCCCGTTGAGGCTTATGAACAGGTTAATCTAAGGTCTTAGCCTCGTGGCCTTTTAAAAACCGGCCTTGGAATCTCGGGGATTGGTGGGCCCGGATTACGCCCAAATGGCGTCAATTTCCGCAGATTCCTATCTCTTTAGCAGGCTGTCCGCCGCCCTTCAAAGTATCCCTCAATATGCTGAGGTTCCACCAAATGTTGAGGCCAAACAAATCATTCATAATTCTATATTGTTCTCTCCTATTAATCTAATGGCCTGTTATTAAAGGATGATTCGAAACTTCTGCTTCCACCCGGTTGTTGGCAGGCTATTTGCATTACCATGTATATGAACCGGCAGAACTGATGAAGGGATCAAACCGGTACGGTTGGATTTAAGGAGGTGATAGTATGTTGGGTATGGGTATAGTTGGTACGATCCTAGTTATTGCACTAATCGTGTGGCTTGTAAGGCGCGCTTGAGGGAAGACCA
The DNA here is from genome assembly GCA_963747015.1 of uncultured delta proteobacterium. Lineage (GTDB taxonomy): Bacteria > Desulfobacterota > DSM-4660 > Desulfatiglandales > Desulfatiglandaceae > DUZB01. Next base: position 72,015 of record CAVVEP010000036.1, on the reverse strand, counting down.
AAGGCAAGATCAAGCAAGCTGTATAGGGAAAGAAATTTGGGAAAGGATAAAAAAACATAATAGAAACAATTAGGGCTCCTCGAATGTTCGTGCATCTTTTCCACTGGTCAATTCTCAAACAAAATAGTAATAAAGGAAGTGCTCCAGTGATAATAACGGCATATTGGGAAGCCAGAATGTAGGCAGAGGCACCATGGCTCTGCCTTTTAGTTTCGAATAGCTCATAATGGATATTCTAGCCCGAGTTTCCGACTTATTCATCGGCAAGACTAATTCCTATGAATAATCTATGGGATAACAGCTGCCTTGCCTTACCCTAAAACGCGATGTCCTCTTTTCGGAGGCTAAGGATGTTCAGAATCTAATTCTGAAGCTCAGATGTCTTCGTCAAGACCGATTGCTGGCGCGCCGTCTGCTGGCCACGCTTTTTGGGGTAGGCATTGACTACCTTCCGGACCGCGTCGAGTTCCGAGAGAAAGCGAGACATACTCAACGATAAACCCGCCTCCCTCAACCGCCTCAATGCCAAGGCCCTCACAAGCAAGGCCACCGTGCAGTACAAAGCATGGACCCAGATCTTCGAATCCGTCCAATGATGAAGGGGCCACCAGCTTCCGGTGCACAGATCCTTCATTTCCTTGAACACCGCCTCAATCATGTATTGACTGCTGCGATACGCACAAATACCGGGTTATATCTCAATCTGTGCCTCTGATTGAGTGCACCGATTGGTAAAGCGCTATTCAATGTATTTTGAAATTATCATGACTTTTAGAAACCAATTAGTCTACATTCATCCTGTTACACTCCCCTTTAAAACCTGATATAATTGTGCTGAGTATAACCCATAATCTTTAACAGTACTTCAAAATATTTCATTTGGATTTACCTCTTAATTAATCAATGAGGAGAATACTATGCTCTGGAAAGACAGAAGAGGAAGCTCGAATGTCGAAGACCGTCGGGGTCGTTCTGCGAAAGTTATGGTGGGCGGTGGAATCGGAACAATAATTCTCGTACTTGCAATTTACCTTCTTGGCGGTGATCCGACACAAGTTTTAAACAATATGCAACTTAACGATTCACAGACCACTGCGCCCTATCAGGGAACGGCGGAGGAAAATGAGCTTGCACAATTTGTATCTGTGGTCCTTGCAGAGACCGAAGATGTGTGGACGGAGTTATTCCGCAAGGAAGGATTGACTTATAAGTATCCGAAACTGGTTCTTTATTCAGGGAGTGTGCAGTCTGCGTGTGGATTTTCCGGTGTAGCCACCGGTCCATTTTATTGCCCCGGTGATTACAAACTGTATATTGATTTGAGTTTTTTTGATGAGCTGCAGAAAAGATTTCAGGCGCCGGGTGATTTTGCTATGGCGTATGTGATTGCTCACGAAGTGGGACACCATGTTCAAACACTTCTCGGGATCAATGAGAAGGTGATGTCTCTCCGTTCAAGACTCAGTGAGAAAGAGTTTAATAAATATCTCATTCGTCTTGAATTACAAGCGGACTATTTGGCCGGAGTGTGGGCTCATTATGTTAAGAGGAAGAATTTACTTCAAGAGGGAGATATTGACGAAGCACTAAATGCAGCCAGTGCAGTTGGTGATGACCGCATTCAAAATAGCACTCAAGGATACGTTGTGCCGGAGAGTTTTACTCATGGAACTTCTGAGCAGAGGAAGCAATGGTTTTATAAAGGATTCAGATCAGGTGATTTAAACGGAGGAGATACTTTTAATGCGGAGAATTTGTGATGTCAATAATCAGATCCTGGAAGAAGCCCTTGTTTTTTATTCGGAATCCCTTTTCTGGAGCGCTGCTCATCGGCAATACCGTTATGAGTATTTTGACCGTAAATCTTCAATTTTCGTATCTTCTTGATTTCGCGACATTCTCGGTGAAGTGATTAAAATTCTGTTGGTTAACGAGATAATGGAACGATTTACAGAGGCGTCTTATAGGGACAGAAACAACCAACTCCGCATTTTATGCGGATACATCTAATTATTGTTATGCGAATGGCAACAATGAGAGGTAAAACATGACCATTAGGATAAGCTCCACCGAAGATCCTGCCAATAGGGCTGCTACAGCAATGATCTTGGATCTTAGGAATTCAACAGCCCTTCTTAGATTATTGAAAAACAAAAAGAAAAGAATGTTAATAATCAAAATGATGATCGGAATTCACGAAGAGATTATAAACTATCTCTACGAGCGTTCTGGAGTAAACAAATCTGATTTTGCATTTAACCACACGGGGGATGGCCATCTAATCGTTTTCGCAAATGAGTCTCACGCCATTTCTTGTGTGCAATGTGCAGCTCATTTGAGTACGTTTTTGAGGGGGCATATCGCAGAGTATAACAGAGCGCTAAAAATAGACCGTGTTGACCTACGATATGATTTTGGAATTGGTGTCCACACCGCATATGCCCGTTTTGTCGAGATGGAATACAAGACAGACGGTGATAAGATAGTTTCAAAACAGATTATTCTTGGAAATGCGGTTAATAGTGCTGCTAGAGTCGAATCTATGACAAAGAATTTTTTTGATGTTCACTTGCTCATAACTGAAAATACAAGACGGAAGTGCCTAAAGCAGGCTGCAAAAAAAGGCAAAAAGCTTTTCAAAAAGCATGAAGGCTATATGAAGGTAATCGGTGAAGTAAGGCACATGATAAAGGATGGTAAGCCGAATGGCCATACCCTTTATACGCTATCAGCGAAATTCAATAGTCATTATAAAGAGCTTTTGGGAACGGCGAAACACTGACGTTTCTATTTCCAGCCTTACTATCGCACACAACATTTCGCTTCAGTGGCTGCTTCGCACCACTGAGCTGGCCGTTAACCACGAAAATAATAAAGGGGTTTCGTATGACAACAAGTTTCCCCGAACAAGATAGAAAAGAGCTTCAGATTGCAAAAAACCTTTTAGAAAATCCCGGGGTCGCGGCTAAGATAACTAATTTTATTGGTACTCCAATTGAAAAAGGTTTGAGCTTATTGCCAGAAAACTGGAATAAAAACATTGGTGACATCACACAGACTGCTCTGCTTAAGGCATCGGACGCAGCAATTTTCACCATGAAAGATATTCCTGGTGAAGCATCATCTAATATTTGGCACAAATTAGGTGTAGCTGTTAGCGGCGGCGTTGGAGGATTTTTCGGAATTTCTGCAATAGCCATAGAGCTACCTATCTCTACTTCAATAATGTTGCGTTCAATAGCAGACGTTGCAAGGAGCGAAGGTGAATCCATCTCAACGATAGAGACTAAGCTGGCATGCTTAGAGGTTTTTGCCCTTGGCGGCAATAGTGCGTCGGATGACGGAACCGAAAGTGGGTATTATGCGGTTCGAGCTGCACTCGCAAAATCAGTAGCTGATGCTTCAAAGTTTCTTGTAAGTAAAACTTTAACGGACAATGGTGCGCCAGTATTAATTAGGTTTATAGCCAAGATTGCTGAACGGTTTGGTATTCAAGTCACAGAAAAGGCTGCCGCTCAAGCTATACCAGCAATCGGTGCTGCTGGAGGAGCAATAATTAACACTATATTTATTGATCATTTTCAAGATATGGCAAGAGGGCACTTCATAGTGCGAAGGCTTGAAAGGAAACATGACAAGGAGGCGATAGAAAAATTGTATGCTGAGCTCCCTACAAAGGCTATATTCGTAATTGCAGATCATGATTCCAGTAGAAGGAGGCAAGTATGAGCTTTTGGCAACTTGGCAACTCTATGGCGAAGTTGCTAAGACTGCAGTCGGGTTTTTCTATAAATCCGGCTGGGCTTTCGTATCGGGTTACTGGGTTAGTGCAATGATCCAGTCGTTCGTTCCGAAGAGTCGGTTGACGCCCTACATGGGCAAGGCTAATCTCACCAGTGTATCGCTCGCAACGCTCCGCATACGAAACAATGTTGTTCTGTAATAGCTTGTGACGATAGATTTTATGTATGTTGAAGGTCAACCATTATCCAATTCAAGACACTTGGCTGCTATAAAATGCGCCACAATACCTATCCTATCTGTAACCCTGTATCGCTACAAAAGAAAGTAAAGAATACGCAACTAAGCATGAGAGCCGATACTTCCTTTTTATCTCAGCAATCCCGATTTTATGTAGTGAACCGTATATCGAACTATAGAGACGTTTGAAAGGCGATTCTGGGAAAGGTATTAGGCCCCATATCTTGTGGCCGCCCCTTAATTGACCAGGTATTATCCGATGCTACAATGCTATATTAATATTCTGTTGAGCTCGGAATCTGGAGTCTGGCCAAGGACAATTTTGCAGCACACATTTTTCAGGTCCTGGAAAGTTAAGAGTGGTGATTCAATTCTTCTGCTCTGCCGGAGCCCTAAGGGATAGGCACAGTAGGAGCTGCATTGCACAAACCCACAAGGATCCATGATGAAAGTTCCCTGGTTGCCGAAAAACAAGATTGCCGAAAGGGCTTCCGCCCTCATTCAATATTTCCAGTCGCTGGCGGGCCATGAGATCAAACCCTCCGTCCCCGTTGAAGAGATCGTTGAGCGGGCATTTGGGATGCTGGTAAACCGGACCCGCGATAAGATGGATTGGGATTCGCTTTGAGGAATGCCTTATGCCTCATCCTCTCGCGGCAGGGTCTCCCGGATGAGAAAGGAGGCGCCAAGGGAGAGCGTGGCTACGGCCAGGAGAATGAGAAACATGAGTCGGAAGCTCGCCGCATCATAAACGATCCGTCCGGGATTTCGTGCCGTCAGCATCGCCCCGATCCCCACCTGCAACACGGAGGCGCCTAAGAAGGGAAAGAGATTCACGGTTCCCACGGAGGTCCCGGAGATCTCGATGGGAAAAAGTTCCTTGGATACGGTGGCAACCACCGGCCCCGTGGGTCCGCCCGCCAAAAATAGACAGAAGAAAAGGGCATACAGGGCTGGAACGGGCAGACTGTCCACCGACCAGGCCATGAGCCCCGTTACGATCATGAGGAGCAGGCTGCAGCCCATGAGGACCGGCTTTCTGCCCAACCGGTTGGCTGCCCATCCCAGAAGGGGGCTGCCGAAGATCAGGGCCAGGGCAAAGGAGGATAAAATAGTTCCCGTTTCGGTCTTGCTCAGTCCGTACACATGCATGAGATAAGGCCCTCCCCACAGCCCGCCCATGGCAAAAGAGGTCCCCGTTACGCAGAATGACCACGTGGACAGGGGCCAGAACCGGAAAGAAGTGACCACCATTTTCATTCCCGCCAGAAGACCCATGCGCTTTTCCGTCGGCAGGGAGTCCTTCCGAATGGAGGGGAGACCCATGTCGGAGGGTTTGTTTCGGACGAACGCGTAGGTGAGGGCGGACATGACGAGGGTAAGAATCCCGACGGCCGTGAGTGTCATCCGCCATCCGATGAGATCGCTGATCCAGCCTAAAGGGGCGCTGGAAAAAACCGCGCCAAGGCCCCCCATGACCATGAACGCGCTCCCCATGATGAGAAATTGCCGGAGGGTGAACCATTCCGACAGGATCTTGAAATTACAGACAAAGACCGTGGAAACCCCGATGCCCACCAGGATCCTGCCGATGACGGCCACGGTCAGGTTGGGTGAAAGCCCCATGAGGATGGATCCGAGGCCGGCCGGAATGAAGAAGATGGAGACGGTCTTGCGAGGTCCCCAGGAATCCGCCATGAGCCCCGTGGGCAACTGCATGATGGCGTAGGAATAGAAATAGGCGGAGGCCAGTACACCCAGAAGGGTTCCGCTGATATGAAAAGATTCCTGAAGATCCAGGGCGATGACGGCCGGGCAGAGCCGATGAAAAAATACCAGGACATAACAGGAAAAAATAAGAAGACAGATAACGTAACGGTATCTCATGATATAAGCTCAAAGCTCAAAGGTGAAAGTTCAAAGCTCAAAGCTGAAAGGTCATGGCTCAAAGCTGTAAGGTGAAAGCGCAAAGCTGACAGTTAACGTTTCATCGCTTCTTTCGGATAGAAGAAGGTCTCTCCGTGTTTCAGCGGCACGTAGTGTTTCAGGAGATTCCGCCTGTCCAGTTCCTCCTTCACCTGGACGGGGGGAAACCAGACCGGTTCGTCTCCAAGTCGGAACGTTCCCCAGTGAACGATGAGCAGATACTTCGCACGAAGGTCTTGAAACGCCCGCACCGCCTCGGCGGGGTTCATGTGGCTGTCGCGCATGAACCAGCGCGGTTCATACGCCCCTACGTTCAAAATAGCCACGTCAATGTCGAATTCCTCTCCTATTTCCTTGAATCCCCTGAAATAGGCCGTATCTCCCGAGATGAAAATGGTGGGTCCGCTGGCCGTCTTGATGAGATATGATCCCCACAGCGACTTGTTGGGGCCTATGAAGGGATTCCGCATGGTCCAGTGTTTACAGGGCAGAAGGGTAATTTTCCGGTCACCCTGACTGAATGTTTCGAACCAGTCCAACTGTCTGTGTTGGCCCATCCCCAGTTCCTTGAAAATATCCTCGTAGCCGAGAGGGGTGATCACGGTGGTTTCTTTTTCAAAGGTACGAAGAGAATCCATGTCCAGATGATCATAATGGCCATGGGTTATCAGAATAAGATCAGCCTTCGGCATTTCCTTCGGATCGTTTCGAGGGGAGTGAAATCCTGTATAAAATAAAGAGAGACCGTCAAAGATGGGATCGATGTAGATGTGGCTTCCCCGGTCATTTATCATTACGCATGCATGTTTGACGAAGGTGATGGAAAGCCCGTCCCGGTCCAGATACGGGGAACCAGTCCATGGTCACAGGGGTTACGCGCTCCTTGTCGTAATACCGCCGGAATGGAGTTTTCGGAGAAAAGTTTCCATTGCAGAAATTTCCCAAGGACCTCTGGGACCGGCTGATCCAAACGGATTGATAAAAGAGTCCTTGCCGTGATGCATCTTCCCGTCTGCTATCTCCCGCAAACTCCACTTCATTGATTTATCTTCCGGCATTTGAGAGGTTTCCTCTCCTCCGGACCGTCCCAAAAAGGGAAAGATTAAAAAGAAGCCCAGTGCAAAAGTCATCTTGCTCCAGGTGAAAAACCGTTTCATAAAAAGACGACGGGTCATTCCGTGAAAGCACCTTTCTGAATTGACACGCGAGAATCTTTGACTTACTCTCCGTCTCCAGAGCGTATACCATAAAAGAAAGGGGATTATCCATGGGGAAAAGGGGAAGCGGGGTTCTGCTTCATATCACATCACTGCCGTCTATTCACGGCATAGGCGATTTCGGTCCCGAGTCGTACCGATTTGCCGATTTTTTATCGGAAGCTGAACAGGCTTTCTGGCAAGTTCTGCCTCTGAATCCCACGGACGGGGCCTGCGGAAATTCGCCCTATTTCAGTGCTTCAGCCTTTGCCATGGACCCGGTTTTCATCAGCCTGGAAAAGCTTTGGATCAAGGCTTGCTTGCCGGCTCGGATTTCGGACTTTGGCCTGGTTTTCCCGCCGGAAAGGCGGACTATCACCGTGCCTCGCAATATAAAATGCCATTGCTGAAAAAGGCCTCATGAAAATTTTAATGAATCTTGCGTCGATTCGGAGTATGAAAAATTCTGTCGGGAGCATGCCCATTGGCTTGACGATTTCGCCCTTTTCTCCGCTCTGAAAAGGAAATTCGACAAAGAGGCATGGAACCGGTGGCCGAGGCCCCTGAGAGAAAGAAAGATCGAGGCTTTGTCGGAAGAAAAGGAGGTCCTCCGTCAGGGTGTGGAAGAGGAGAAATTCTATCAATACCTGCTTATGAGCCAATGGTTCGAGCTGAAGTCGTACTGCAATAAAAAGGGGATAAAGATCATAGGCGACCTTCCCATTTATGTGAGCTACGATAGTTGTGACGTGTGGGTCAATCAGGGTATTTTCAAGCTGGATGACGACCGGAAACCCTATGCCGTTTCGGGAGTTCCGCCGGATTATTTCAGCGAAACCGGACAATTATGGAATAATCCGGTGTACAATTGGGACGCTCTGCAAAAAACCGGATATGACTGGTGGATCAGGAGGATGGCGCATACGCTTCATTGCTTTGATCTTGTGCGGATCGACCATTTCAGAGGACTGGTCCATTACTGGGAGATCCCGGCCGACGACAAGACGGCCTTGAATGGTTCTTGGGCGCCCGTCCCCTCTTATGACTTTCTTAACACCCTGGTGAAGCGTTTTCCGGATTTTCCGGTTATTGCGGAGGATCTTGGATTCATTACCCCGGACGTCACGGAAGTAATGGAGCATTTCAATCTTCCCGGCATGAAGGTGTTGATCTTCGCCTTCGCGGAGGATGATCCCATGCACCCGTACCTTCCCCATACCTACCCGAGGAATTGTGTCGCCTATACGGGGACCCATGACAATAATACGCTGATGGGCTGGTTTATGAAGGAGGCCGATGCGGAGCAAAAGCAACGACTTTTCCGCTACCTTTACAGGGAGCCGCCGGTGGAGTGTTTGCACTGGGAATTGATCCGCCTCCTCATGATGTCGGTTGCGGACACGGTGATTATTCCCATGCAGGATATCCTGGGACTTGGCGAAGAGGCCAGAATGAATCAACCCGCCATGGCCGCGGGAAACTGGGCCTGGAGGTTAATGCCGGATCAGATAAATCCTGCGATTATGGACAGGCTCGGCACTGTCACAAAGACCTACGGACGTGCGTGATTCCGGAAGGGCTTGTCCGGACAGATCTCCATTTATAGAAGCCAGATAGTTGCCTATCGCCTTCCTCAGAGCCAGGATGATGTTGTGGAAGAGTTCTCCTCGCGGTTCCCTTTGGTCGCGTTTGAGGTCGGCAAACATCAGACGTCGCAGAGCCAGAGAAATTTCCATCTGTACGCCCTCGCCCCGAAGACCCCGGTTGCAGATATTGTTGGGGTGACGTCCCGGAAAGCGGGGATTCTCTCCAACCGGTATCCCTGTTTCTTCCAGCATGTTTCGTATCTCTTTTAGCAGAATTCCATCCTTTCCACCCAGATAGATGACCGGATCGTCATCCCTGCACCCATGGAGGGCGAGGATGGATCGGGCTTTCCCCGCCAGTTTCAGCCCGATCGGTTCGTCGAAATGCGTGCTTGTTATATGCAGGGTGTTGTTGCCTCTGTCTTTTATCCCTTCAAAGCAATAGATGCTGTGCTCTTTTCCCGCGGCGGCATGGGCAATTTCCGTGGTTCCCGGCTCGATGCAGCCCCCATGGGGCGCCATAATCAGTATGCCCGAACTTCTTTCCTGAAAGCGGATCTGATAATCCGCTCCTTCTTTTTCGCATCTACTAAGCTGGTTGTAGTTCTGGTAGTGTGTCATTCAATCCTCAAGTGTGGATGTCATATTTTTTCTTTTTGCCGCGTACGGCAAAATAGCCAACAGCATGGCGAAAAAGCACAGAATCACGGAAATCATGAGCACATCGTGGTACGCGGGGGGGATGGAGAGCCTGAGCGCATGCTCTTCAACGGTGTTTTCCAGCCTCAGTTTTTCCAGATATCCCGCGCGCTGCATGGAAAAGATCGTTCCCGCGACGGCCATTCCCATGCTGATCCCCACCTGTCTCTCGGTGGCAATCAGGGCGGACGCCGAACCGAGGCGTTCTCTTTCCACCGCCCCCATGATGATGCTGTTATTGGGAGGTTGGAAGCTCCCGACCCCGATCCCGAGGAGAGCCAGGTCGAAGATGATGGTGGATATCTTTGTTTGAAGGTCAAAGTCCAGCATGAGCAGAAAAGCGGTAGCCGTTGCCGCGGCGCCCAGGGTGGTAAGCCAGACAGGTCCGAACCTGTCCGAGAGGGAGCCGCTCAAGGGATTGACGATCAACGTTATTACGGACACCACCGCCATCAGAAGACCGGTTTTAAGAGGGCTCAACCGCAACCCTTCCAGCAGATAGAAGGGCATGACCAGGATATAAGGGGGAACCGCCAGAAAGAACAGAAACAGACCAGCCATGGAAAGCGTGAAAATCCGGTTTCGGAACAGGGAAAGGTCTACAAGGGGGTCCTTGGCGCGCCTTTCCTGGAAAACGAAAAGCACTAACATGGCAATGCCCGCAACCATATACAGAAGGAAGGTGATCGCGGTTGTCCCGGGCCTGTTCAGCTGGCTCAGTCCGAAGATCAAGGAGAAAAGGCCACAGGAAGAAATGAAAGCGCCCAAGAGATCCAATTGAAATTTTCCGGGCTTTCCCGAGTCCTTTTTGAGCAGGGCGATGGAAAGGATAAAAGTGATAATCCCCACGGGCGCCCTGGCGTAGAAAAGGGCACGCCAGTCCAGCCACTCCAGGAGGAAGCCCCCAACGATGGGTCCCAGAATAAAACCCGCCGAAACGGACATCCCCAAAAACCCCATTCCTTTACCTATTTCGTTGGGGGGAAAGGCTTCCGCGACGATAGCCGTGCCGCAGGAAATACACATGGCCGCGCCCAGGGCTTGAACGATTCTGGCAATGATCAACTGGTCGATGCCGCGGGCAAAAGCGCAGGCGCACATCCCCAACGTGAAAATCGCCATGCCCCAGGCATAGATCCTTTTTCTTCCCATGAGGTCGCTGATCTTGCCCGTGACAAGCATCAGGCTGCTGCTTACCAGAATATAGGCAACGGCCACCCACATGACCGTAGCGAGATCACTTTTAAAAACAAGGGTCAGCTCGGGAAATGCAATGGTGGTGATGCTTGCGTCCATGGTGCCCATCATGGTGCCCATGGCGACGGTGATCATGGCCTTCCATTTATATTGCATTGAGACCGGTCTCTATTCAATCACATGGATGTTCTTCCGGGCACACATCTCCTTGAGTACTTTCGGCCATACGGTAGCGCTTACCTCACCGAGGTGCGCTTTTTTGAGCAGGAGCATGAAGGTTCGCGACTGGCCGATGCCTCCCCCGATGCTCAGGGGAATCCGGTCGTTCAGCACCGCCTGATGATAGGGCATTTTCAGGAAATGGCGTTGCCCGGTCATTTCAAGCTGCTGCTTCAGGGTCCGGGCGTTGACGCGCACGCCCATGGAACTAAGTTCGTGCCGACGTTTGGTCACGGGATTCCATACCAGGATGTCGCCGTTGAGACCGTGCATGGGCCTGCCGTCTTCGGACTTGGTCTCCGTTACCCAGTCATCGTAATCGGCGGCACGCATTTCGTGAGGATAGCCATCCTTTAGAGCCCACCCGATTCCATAGATGAAAATGGCGGAAAGTTCTTTCACCACTTCTGTTTCCCGCTGTTTTCTCGGCAGGTCCGGATACCGATCCAGGATGTCTTCCGCATGAATGAATGTAAGCTTTTCAGGAAGGTCCGGATATTTATCCGTTTTCAATTGCGGATAAAGTTTTTGTATATGGGTCTCCGCTCCCTTGATGACCTCCCAGATTCTTTCCACCACCTGCTTGAGAAGCCGCAGATTGCGCTGTTCTTCCGTGATGGCCAATTCCCAGTCCCACTGGTCTACGTAGGCACTGTGATCGTGGTCCAGAAAGTAGTCTTTGCGTACGGCGCGCATATCGGTGATGAGCCCTTCACCCATATTCATCCCGAACTGTTTGAGAGCCATACGTTTCCATTTGGTTGCGGCCTGGACGATCTGAGCGTCTATGGGGTTGTTGTCGTGGTCGTTTGAAATGTGGAACCCGACAGGAGTCCTTGAGCCGTCCCGATCCAGATAATCGTTCACGCCGCTTTCCACGTCCACGATCAGCGGCACGGTAACCCGGATCAGGTTCAGTTCGCGGCACAGGTTTTGCTCTATGTAGTCCTTTACGGCATAAATGGCATTCTGGGTATCCTTCGGGGATAGAAGGGAGTGGTAATCCGCGGGCAGTATCTTTTCCAGCTGGTCATAGTTTCCGATTCCGGGACCGGCCAGATCGGCAATTTTATCTTCCATTAGATTTCCTCCTGTCATGGTGCGTCGAACCGTATCCACCGGATGAACGAACCGCAAAGGGCATTTCAGATACGCATGCACCTCTTGACGATGTCCGCGTCCATTCATAATATGTTCAATCGGAAGGGTTCCGCCCCATGGGCGTATCCCGCTAAAGAATAACCGGCGCCGCCATCATCGCCGGCGGCGCCGAAAGAACCGTTCATATAAACACAAGTTCAGGGATATTTCAAATAGGAAAGAAGAGTTGGTTGGTGGCGCACGCAAAAAAATATTCCGGAAATTCATAGTGTGCTTGTCGGCAAATCCATTGACAAGCAGGGTAATGGGGTTTCGCTTTAGATTCACGGTTCCATAACCGCCCCTAAATTCAGCAGGCAGATATTGCCTGCGCTTGACGGGCATGGCTTTTGTCCCTCAACTATTTCAATGGATGAGGATCAGGCCCTCGCATTCGAGAGGGGGAAAGCGGCAGCAAATGTTCTCAGTGGTCAATGCATCGAAGGCATAACCGCTTTTCTGGAAAAAAGGCCGCCGAAATGGACTGAGAAAGAGGGGCCTGGATGATCTGGATAGATTCAAGGCGGATCACGGTTTGCAGGGGGGCGGTGGACCATTTTCTTCATATCTTGTGGTTCCTATGGATCAAGAAGAAGTGAATTTCCCTATGCCATCTGTGATTTCCCGGTTTTCCAGGTTACTTCTGCCTGTCCTTAACAAATGGGGTGTTTCGGAATTGCAGGTTACGATACAAAAGATTCATGTGAGATATCCACCAAACGAAAGGCGCGCAAACAGATAAGCCACGCCTGAAATCGTCCGATCCTGCTCTCTACTCTACCCGGGAGTTCCGGGCGCAGGCGGAATAAGGGATTTCGATGGCCTTCCCCATTTCAAAGGCGGGTGATGTTCATTTGCCATCGGTTTTTGGCCTGGAGTTCCTTTGCCTCAGTCTCCCTGACCCTGACCCGCTGGAAATCTTCCTCAACGGTGATGGATGTCGACGGGCCTGAAATAACGGTTCGGGCCGCCAACGTGCCATAGACCTTTACCATCGGGATACCCGGGTCCTTTTTCGATTCCGCAACCAGGAGGGTGATCACCTGTTCCAGCCTTTCAATCTCCCCTTCCCGCGACGCAAGCCCTATCTGTACGCTCTCGACGGCCTCTGTGGCGCGTTCCTGTTCATTGAATTTTTCCTCTACCGCCTCTTGAATTTGGCAGAGTCGGGCATCCAGTTGTTCCAGGGCCATTTCCGCTTGGGCGATTTGTTCCGGCGTCAGCGTTTCTCGGGAGCCTTCCAGATTCTTTCGCAGGTCAACCCTTTGGGCCATGGACGGTGCTTCCTTTTCCGCAAGGTCTTCGATTACTTTGTCCAACGCTTCGACCTTCTCCTGAAACAGCTTCTCTTGGGCTCGAAGGGGCTCCAACTCTTCTTTGAGTTCGGCAATTTGACAATCGATGCCTTCTATTTCCTTTTGAATCCTGTAGGCAACCCCAACGGTCAGACGGCAGGGGTGGGAGCCGGTGGTGGAGCCCAGGTGCAGGACCTCGACTCCCTTTTTTGCGATGATCAGGGAATTGACGATTTTCCCCCTTTCGATGATACAGGCGCCGCTGGTCAGAATCGTCGAATCGTAGATTTCCCTTTGAACCACTACGTCTCCGCTCACGTCAAGCCTTGAGTTGTGGATATGGGTGGATGTGACCGTCCCCTCGGCCTGGATATCGGCGCCGATAATCCCGCCACGGGTTTCGATGCTCCCCGTCATTTTCACTTTGGCCTTTCCGATTTCCCCCACCCTGAGGTTCTTGCCCAATACCCGGAAACCGTCATGTATGGAACCTTCGATTTCGATATTGCCGTCAAATGCGATGTTTCCGGTTTCAAGGCCCACATCACCGCTGATTTTGAGTTCGGAATCGACGGAGAACACCGTCTCTCGGCTGACCACGGGCCGACCGGCCTGTCGTGCGAAGATTTGCAGGCCGTCCTCGGAACGCTCGGTCCCTTCCCCGCATTCGAGATCCACGTCCTTTGGCCGGGACGGCGGGACCGCCCCGCCGCATACATCTCTTCCCGGCAATCCCTCCCGGGCTGGAATTTTTACGGCCAGAAGATCTCCTTCCTTAACCTGGGGAATTTCACCACGGTCTTTGAAATCGATTCTGTCGGATTCGTCGATGGATCCCGCTTTCAGCGCGTCCTTATCAAAATGGATCTCGATCCGTGCGTCTATTCCCGTCTGGGGAGGTTTTCCCATGGCGATTTTAATGGGGGCTTCAGGGGGCCACCCTGAGGAAAGGCGTTCCAGGATCTCCTCATCACTCGAAAGGCCGTACCGGATCCCGTGGGCCTCCATGGCAGCCTTCACTTCCGTGAGGGTGGGCGCCGGGGTATCCTGTTCATCGGGGTGAAGATGGGCTTCCATCCTGTCCTCCGAAACCGTGAGGCGAAAGGCCGCTGGAGATGTGGATTCCATGGTTCTCTCCTCCACGGCCGGCGGTTCCGGGGGCACTTCCGGTTCCGAGGGCGCCTCGGGTTTCAAAGGTTCTCGGGGTGAAATGCGCTCCCGCTCCGGGTTCCGGTCTTTTTTTGGGAAAAGGATGATTTTTTTTTGGTCTTCCGTGATGATCTTAAGGTTTACCAGAATATACGCAATGCCGGTATGAGCGTTGCTTTTTTTAAGGAGTTGCTGCTGCATCTGTTGGGCCCGTTCCAACTGCTCCCTGGAGGCAAACCCCTTTTTGATGCAGATGTTGTAGGTTCTTCGGTCGAGCATTTCGTTGCTTAACATGAAGTATCTCCTTTCAATGCCTTCAAGGAAGCGTTAACCCGTGGTCACCTCTATTATGCCTAAGCCTTGCCTCAATGTATATTATCGGCATCTGTTGTCCGATCTTTAGCAAAAAATGGTTGGTATCGTCTAAACAAAGAGAGAATGTATCTTATTCAAAAACAATGGCACGAATGTAGTCACGAGGTCTTTTTTGCTGCCGCATCTTGGATAAACCTTCACCGACCGTCGAGAGGTCCTTCTATGCTGGTACAAGGAAGCTATTATTATCCATCCATTTTTCCGTACCGGCATAGAAGGGCCGGTGCCGCCATAGGAATCAGATGCGGCAGCAAAAAAGACCTCGTGACGGAATGGCTTTCTGAGCCTGTATTTCGCTGCCGGGGAATTTGAGTAGGAGACGAGAGAATTAATGATGACATGACTGGATGATGCAATTTTATTTCCAAAGGGCAGGGTATAACCCTTCGCCTTCAGGCGGAATTGTCTTTAGCGAATAACTCCCTCACCCGCGCCCCGTTCGCTAAAAATCAGAGAAATATCTGACTTGACAATGTTAACATATATGTTTACTCTATTGTCATGAAATCGATAATATTCTACACAACAAAATCCGGAAAATGCCCGGTTAAAGCTCATTTGGATACTCTATCAGATAAGCAAGTGACAAAAATCGCATGGGTTTTGAAATTAATACGAGAACTGGATCAGGTTCCAGCAAAATACTTTAAGAAACTTATCAACACCTATGAACGAAATAAAATTGGCGGAAAATAGAAAGAAAGATTTTTTAGAGAGGGGATAACATATGGATGATCTTGATAAATATATTGAGGAAAGAAAGAAAAAGAATCCAAAGTTCAAAAAAGACTTTGATAAAGGTTATGAGCAATTCAAAATTGGTGTTTTATTAAAACAAGCCCGACTTGAGGCAGGTTATACACAAGAGGATGTCGCTAAAAAATTGAAAACAAAAAAATCTGCAATATCCCGAATTGAGAATCATGCAGAGGATATCCGACTATCTACATTAGTTAATTATGCTCAAGCCTTGGGTAAACAACTCCACCTTGAAGTGGCGTGAAAGTCAGATGATAACATTCTGATCGCCTCAGGGAACCTGAGGGCGTTTTCATGGTATGTCGCAACACACCAGCAATTTGGAAACGAAACCGCAAAAAAGAGAAGGGCGTTTAAACCAGAAATCTGGCTTAAACGCCCCTCTATGAAAAATTGGCGTCCCCAAGGGGATTCGAACCCCTGTCGCAGGCGTGAAAGGCCTGTGTCCTGGACCTGGCTAGACGATGGGGACGTTGTCGGTAAAAAACTTGATTGACAGCGTATTGATGGTCACCGTCGAGGCTGTCGCCTCAGATGCAGTCCTGAATATATACCAGCAAGAGAATTGATCTGCTCTTTTTAAAAAAACAATTTATACTATAAGGAAATCGCAGTGTCAAATAAAATCGTTCAGGAATCGTGAAAAAAAGCGCTTCCGCAAGTCTCCTTTCCCATCCCCTTTTCATGGACAAGGTCCTTCAAATACGGCGACAAACCGACATAGCGCACTGAATGAAAATTACATCACAAGGTCCCGCAACCGCTGTTGACGGTTCGCTCCGGTTCTAATTTTTACATGTGACGAAAATCCAGTATGGGTACAAGACGCGTTTGTGGTATGATAGCAACATTCATTGGCTTCCACCAATGAAAAATTCTTTTTATCGCAAACCCCTGCAATGAGGATTTTTGATCATGCTATATGAAAAAGAAGCGCTTAAATATCACAGTGAGCCCAAGCCCGGAAAAATTGAAGTCATTCCCAGCAAACCGTGCGTTACCCCCTATGACTTGAGCCTGGCCTATACGCCGGGGGTTTCCGTGCCCTGCCTCAAAATCCAGGAAAACAACGATCTGTCTTTTGAATATACCATTCGCGGAAATCTCGTTGGGGTCATCACCAATGGAAGTGCCGTCCTGGGTCTTGGAAATATCGGGCCTGTGGCCAGCAAACCGGTTATGGAAGGGAAGGGCGTTTTGTTTAAACGGTTTGCGGATCTGAATGTCTTTGACATTGAAGTGGATGCGGATGATCCGGACGCATTTATCGACACCGTGAAACGTCTGGAGCCCACATTCGGCGGCATCAATCTGGAAGACATCAAGGCGCCGGAATGCTTTTATATTGAGGAACGCCTGATTTCCGAGATGCATATCCCCGTTTTCCACGACGATCAGCATGGAACGGCGATCATCTCGGGGGCCGCTCTTTTGAATGCTTGTCGAATAACGGGACGAAATCTCGAAGATATTCGGGTCGTCATTAACGGGGCGGGGGCCGCGGCCATTGCGAGTGCAAAAATGCAGGTGCAGCTTGGCGTGAAACGGGAAAATATTATTGTTCTGGATTCAGGGGGTGTCATTTACAAGGGCAGGACGAAAGGAATGAACCCTTACAAAGAATTATTCGCCACGGACAGTCCTGCGCGTACCCTGGAAGAGGCGGTGAAGGGGGCCGATGTCCTCATGGGTCTATCTGTGAAAGGGGCATTCACTCCGTACCATCTATCGTTGATGAATGAACATCCGATCATATTCGCATTGGCCAATCCGGAACCTGAAATAGGGTACGATGAGGCCAAGGCGGCTAGACCCGATGCCATTGTGGGAACGGGAAGGTCCGATTTCCCCAATCAGGTAAACAATGTGCTTGGTTTTCCATTTATTTTCAGGGGCGCCCTGGACGTGCGTGCGGCGGCCATCAACGAAGAGATGAAAATTGCGGCCGTGCGAGCGCTGGCGGAACTGACCCGGGAGGATGTTCCTGATTCGGTGATACGGGCCTATGGGGGGAAACCGATCCAGTTCGGTTCTGAGTACATTATTCCGAAACCACTGGATTCACGAGTATTGTTGAAAGTGGCCCCCGCGGTGGCCAACGCCGCTATCAAGAGCGGCGTTGCAAGAAAAGGGATACCCAGCCAGGAAGGTTATGTGCAGGCCCTGGAAGCGATGTTGGGTCCTGAGCGTGAAATTATGAGAAAGATTATTATCCGAGCCCAACAGGATCCCCGAAGCATTGTCCTGCCCGAAGGCAACCATCCCGTTATCTTGCGGGCCGCCCATCAGGTGGTCAGGGACGGAATCGCGCGACCGTGGCTGTTGGGAAATAGGACGGAAATAGAAAGATTATCGGAAGAACTGCACATATCTCTTGAAGGGATTAAGATCCTGGATCATCTGGAAAGCCCTCTTTTCGAGCAGTTCTCCGAAAAGCTGTTTGCCATGCGGGGACGGAAGGGCTGGTCTATGGATGAGACGAGGCACCAACTTCGAAACAGGTATGTTTTTGGAGCCATGATGGTGAATGAAGAGATTGTGGACGGGCAGGTGCACGGGATATGGCGTTATTATCCGGATGCCATACGCCCGGTGCTGCAGGTGATCTCAAAAAAACCCGGGGTATCGAAAGTATCAGGGGTTTATCTCATGGTGTTCCGGGAGCGTACCCTTCTTTTTGCCGATGCCACTGTGAATTTTTATCCCAGCGCGGAGGAATTGGCCGAAATTGCACTGCAGACAGCCGAAATGGCGGAGTTTTTCGACATCAAACCTCGAGTGGCCATGCTTTCTTTTTCTAATTTCGGCAGTACGGTGCATCCGGAGGCGGTGCGTGTCAAGGAAGCGGTGAACATTGCCCGCCGCCAGAATCCCGATCTGATTATCGATGGAGAGATGCAGGCGGATACCGCGGTCGCGGAAAGAATTCTTACAAACGAATATCCTTTCAATCGGCTCGGGGGGCCCGCCAATGTCCTTATTTTCCCAAATCTCAGTTCCGGCAATATCGCCTACAAGCTCGTGGAGCGGCTCGGGGGCGCCAAGGTGGTCGGCCCCCTTCTGATGGGGATAAGCCGGCCTTTCAACGTGCTCCACCGGGGGGCGGACATGGAAAATGTGGCGAATGTGATTGCCGTAACCGTCACCCAGGCGCAGAGCTGGCTCAATTCACGGGAATCGTAAGCAAGCCTTACTCAGTCTTTTCGCGGCCATTCGGCCCAGTCCTGTTCTTCAACATGGTAGCAGAATCGGTCCCAGTCAAATTCCCTGAAAGAGACGGGACACCGAAGTTTGACTTTACGTTCGGTCACTTCAAGGACTTCCCAGTCTCCCCCGCGAGGTCCGCCGTCAATATGAATTTTCTGCCCCGCCTCAAAAGAAAATGGTTTGAATAGAATTACCCTGTGCGTTGCCATTGTCTGTGCCTCCTTTAAGACCTTCGTGTTACTCCATGCCTGCCAGGATTCCTGAATCAAGATACGAAATTTGTTTTAGATGACGATGAGGATCTCCTGGCGGAAGGTTTGTTCCACTGGATAGTGCAGGTTTCGATGCTTATGATTGGTTGAATAAACCTTGAGCGAATAAATGTAAACTCTTTTTACCGTTTCTTGGAAAAGCGCCCGGATGCTTCCGCAAGGAGAGGAATGCTTAAGAAATTCAGTCTGTACGGGTTTTTGAAAAACCAGCAGTACTACGAGTATTTCCTGCTGCTTGCTTTCAGGCAGATGGGATTATCATATTTCGTCATTGGTCTTCTTATCGCGTTTCGCGAGGTCATGATCAACATTATGGAAATACCCAGTGGCGCCATTGCCGATCTCAGCGGACGTCGCAGGGCCATGATTTTCAGCTTCGCGGCCTATATTGTCAGCTTTTTCATCTTCGGCTTTTCGGGAACACTTTCCCTCAGGGGGGTGCTGGAACAGCATTCCCTGATTCTTTTTTTGATGCTGGCTATGTTTTTTTTCGCGATTGGAGAGGCTTTTCGGAGTGGGACCCATAAATCGATCATTTTCATGTGGCTGGAGCTGGAAGACCGGATAAAGGACCGGACGCGTGTGTATGGCTATACCCGTTCGTGGAGCAAAATAGGTTCAGCGGTCTCCGTGCTGCTGGCATGTGTCTTTGTTTTCGCAACCAGCAACTTTATTTATGTTTTCTTTTTTGCGATCATTCCGTATGTGTTGAATATCCTGAACCTGGCAAGCTATCCGCGGGAACTGGATGGAAAGGTGGTGGACAGGCTCTCCTTCAGCCGGATGTTGGGGCACCTGAAAGATGCCCTGCTGATCTCCTTTAAAAGACCGAGTCTTAAAAGGCTCATTTTGGAATCGATGGGATTTGAAGGGTTTTTCAAGGCTTCCAAGGATTATCTGCAGCCTATTTTGAAATCCGCGGCGCTTCCAGTGACGGCGGTCCTGTTTTCCGGGATGGATCTGACCGACGAACAAAAATCCGTTGTTCTCATCGGGCCTGTTTTTTTATTCTGTTCCTCTTGTCTGCCGTTGCCAGCCGAAATGCCTACCGACTGGTAGAAAAGAAAGGGGAGGAGGACCATGCCGCCCGATTCCTGTGGGGCGTAACCGTGCTGGTCGGACTTATCCTGCTGCCGGCCATGTTTTACGGCATCTACACGGTGATGATTCTTGGATTTGTAACGCTTTACATCCTGCAGAATATCTGGAGGCCGATCCTGATCAGCCGTTTTAACGTCAATACCGACAAATTACAGGGGGCTACCGTCCTTTCCATAGAGTCCCAGGCGAAGAGTGTTTCCACCATGCTGATTGCCCCTTTGCTGGGATTGGCCATCGACCTGGCAAGGGAACACGGTATCGGAGCAAGCCCGTTCTGGCCGGTGGGTCTCTTGGGCCTGGCCATCGGGTTGGGGTTCTTTCTCACCGCGAAAAGAGGCTGAAGGGTGGTATCCTAATTCAAGAATCCTGATAGAATGGATTCCAGAACCGTATATGGTTGCCAGGGAATTTGAAATGCATCTTGTGGGGAGAGTGAGACCCGTCCTGTTTCAACCCTTGGAAAGGGCTGAAACAAGGACGGGGCGGGGTGAAATCCGATAATGTTTAGGTTGGCCTGAAGATGAGCAACCAGGCGTGGGCTATCACAATGGTGAGGATCATGTAGGGAAATGCAACCTTCATGAAGTCGATGAAGCTGATCTTGTAGCCCCTTGCTTCAGCGATTCCCATGGTGACCACGTTTGCCGAGGCCCCGATGATCGTTCCGTTTCCACCAAAACAGGCCCCTATTGCCAATGCCCACCAGAGGGTGCTTTCAGCTCCCGGAATGACCTGACTCAGATACCCGACGATGGGCAGCATGGTGGCCGTGAACGGGATATTATCCACAAAAGCCGACATGATGGCTGCCACCCAGAGAATGAGGGCGCATGCAACATAAAAGTTGCCCGCGGAAAGACGCAGTATCCAGTCCGCGACAACGGCCAAAAGTCCGCTTTGTTCCACCGCGCCGACCAGGATGAAGAGGAAGATGAAAAACATGAGTGTGGGCCACTCGATGTCTTTTTCGATCAGATGAATCAGATCCACCTTTTCCGTAATAACGGCAATGGTCAAAAGTACCGCCGCTCCCATGATCGCCGCTACACTGACCTCCATGTGCCAGTATCCATGGCTCAAAAAGAGAAAGACGGCGAAACCCAGCACCGCCAGGCCATAGGTGAGGAGTCTGGGATCGGTGATCCGGTATTTTTCCTTGAGATCCTTGATATATTCCGCAATATTATCCACCTTTGCGGAAGCGTAGCTCTTTCCCCATACCAGTTTAGTGAAGATAATAAGGGCGACCATGCACGCGGCGCAGATGAGGGCCAGGGCGGACACGAAGTGCATGAATGTCAGTCCGGCATAGGATCCGATCATGATGTTGGGCGGATCACCGATGAGGGTGGCGGTACCTCCGATGTTCGAAGCCAGGACCAGGGGAATCAGGAGATGCAGGGGATTAATAGAGAGGGAGATGCAGATTTCAATGGCCACGCCGGTCAGCAGGAGCATGGTGGTAACATTATCCAGAAAGGCGGAGGCAACGGCCGTGAATATCATTAGATAGACAGCAAGGACGAACACCTTCCCTTTGGCCAATTTATAGGATACATAGGCGCACCACTGAAATACCCCCGTGTTTTTCAAAACCCCCACGATAATCATCATCCCCAGGAGCAGCAAAATCACGTTCATATCAATGGAACTGATAGCGCTCTCGAAAGAGAAGATATGGTAGGCCGGGTTAACCGTTCCGATGGTATAGGAGATTACCAGCATGACGGCGGCGCCCAGCATGGCCGCCACGGTCCTGTGGAGCAGTTCAAACGCGATGAGGACATAGGCAAGGATGAATATGACGGTCGAAATCCAGAACGCAGGCCCCAGTACCCTGTCGAGGCTGATATCCTCGCTGATGTAAAAATGATCGCCCGATCTGGCCAGTTCCGAGCCCTTGAACTCAATTTGATTGGTCTTGAAACTGGTCTTGCTGGCTTTCACTTCAACCGTTGAAGTTCACCACCTTGCCCTTTTCCGCCTGGAAACGGGATACGTATTTTCCGTTTTCGGCGGTGACCACCCGGTCCATTTCTTTCCCGTTGAAGAGAATTTCCACTTCCGCTTCACCGACCGGTTCCTTGTGGCTGTCTAAGATAATGCCCGATATATTGACGGTTTCACCGCCTTCGATCGCCGCCTTCTCGTGTTTGGGGCCGCCGTGACCCGCCAGGGCGGGCGTGGTTATAAAACTGATGATAAGAAAAAGGAAAAGGGAAAGATGCCTGAGAGTTCGCATTGGTGGGTTTCCTCCTGCTGATTCAGTAATATAGTTTAACTAATCAAAGCAAATAAAAAAATATTTATGGTTTTTAAAAAAAATGAATTCCGCTCAAGAATTTTGGACGGAATCTATCAGAGCGGAATTCAAACTGTCAAGAGAAACATTGTGTTTTAGATAAATTCTCGGGCAGGGGATTTCAAATTCAGGGAGTGGGTTTGGCCAAGCACATTGACACCGGGAAATCGGAAGTGCTAAAAGAAAAAACATGGAAACACAGACCTTTATTATTAAATCGCTTTTTGTCCAGGATACGATCATGCTCTTGTCCATGGGCGTGCTTCTATCTATCTTGCTTCTGTCTTTTTGGAAAAAAAGACAAAAGTCGGTTATCGCTGCGCTTATCTGGATCGGGATTATGTTTTGGTTCTTCAACAGCCCTTTTTTTGGTTTTAGCGCGGTTTCCGTGAGCAGGGAAGGGATTCGTTTGAATTACGGGATGCTTTCCTTGAGAAATGATCTGCTTCCTCTCGAATCTTCCTGGAAAGTTGAAAACTACTGGGGTGGGATACGGAAAATGGAACGACTTCATTTTCTCAGGATAGGCGACCGGGAAAGTATGAAGGTGAGTGGCGCGGGAGCCCTGAAAAATCTTCAGGACATCGGATCCGCGATTGACGAGATGAGGTCAAGATAACAGACTTAAAAAGCCCCATTGCCCGAAAGGAGACCTTTCAGGAAATGGGGCTATCAAGATTTCGAAGTAGGCCCTACTTGGGGATGTTTCCCCCTTTCGTCTCTATGTGCGTGATGGTTTTTTGGGTGTCGCCAACCTGGCAACTGTTTTTCATTCAGGTGGAGATTCCGAATTTGGGCAGGATGTAAGCCTGAAGGAGCACCCATCCCACGACGATCAGCAGCAATATCCAAATGCTCATACTGTTTCCTTTCTGTTTTTGTTCAATAGGTTCCAAATCATCTACCATTAAACGGTGTTCCGGCTCACGGCCGGATTCCATTACCCGGCTCAGGAGAAGCCTCCATGGGATCCGCACGACGACGCTGCGCTGCTCCCGAGACCGTGATCAGAGCCGGAACTCGCTGATGAGAACGTGGAAAGAAGCTTGTCGCTTTCCTGTTCTCCGCACGAGGGACACGCCCCTTTATCCTCGCCTGAACTGCGAAAACATAGAGATTCGTATACCTCTCCGCATTTTCTGCATTTAAATTCATATATCGGCATTTTTCTCCTCCAGATATTTCTGATAATTTGTATTAACTTCTAAGAGCCAAAAACGATGAAAAGGTTTCAAATAAGGCATCTTTAATAGTAAGAATTTCCGGCAAGCGATCAACCCCGTAATTTTTCGTAACGACCAAATGCGGTTACGGGTGCAGGTATCAAACCTGAAACCTGCAATGGATGCTCACACCCCTAATATCTAATCCCATCTTTTGGGTCAAAATTATTCTTGACACCGAATACGGTGCACGGTATACGGCATACAGTACCCCATGTTCGGAGAACTTTTTGTTACCCGTTTCCCATTCTAGTGCAGGAAATTCCCGCTTTGGAGGCGCATATGGAGCTTTTCAAGAACCTCACCGTTCTTTCTCTGGAACAGGCCACGGTTCTCCCCTATTTGACTTACAGACTGGCCCAGGATGGCATGCAGGTCATCAGGCTGGAGCATCCTGTTTACGGGGATCCTAACAGGTTGATTGGTGAAAATGTCCTTGGCGAGGAGAGGATGAACGCCTATTTCCTTTGCATCAATGCCGGCAAGAAGGCCCTGACGCTGAATCTGGCCGAGCCGAAAGGGCGGGAGATCTTCCATTCCCTGATAAAAGAGTTGAAGGCCGATATTTTTGCCACCAATCAACTTCCTCGAAATTACGAAAAACTCGGAATCGATTATGAATCCCTCAAGGCGGTCAAAGAGGACATTATCTGGCTGGGCGTAACCGGGTTCGGACCGGACAGCAACGAGGGCGCCTATGATCCGGTCCTTCAGGCCAGATCCGGGCTTATGGAGATGACCGGCGAGGCCGGCGGGACCCCGCAGGCCATGGGGATTCCCCTGCCGGATATGGGAACCAGCGAACATGCCTACGGTTCCCTCATGAAGGCCCTGTATAAAAGAGCCGTAACGGGACAGGGCTCTCGAATCGACCTCTCCATGTTCGAATCCTCTCTGTCCTGGCTCACTGTTCCCATCACGTTCACTGCCAGTTTCGGCAAAAAAGCCACCCGCCGTGGAAACACCCACGAGTTTTTCTGTCCGGTCTCCGTATTCCAGACAATGGACGGGTATATCTACCTCGCGGTAGGGAATGACCGGCAGTGGAAGGCACTTGTTTCACAGGATATGTTCAGGGAGCTGGATCGGCCCGCCTATGAAAAGAACCAGGGTCGCATAGGCGACGTGGAAAATCTGAACCGGGCAATCAGCCGCATTACCAGGCGACACGGCTCGGCCGAACTCATCGAACTGTTTCATTCCATCACCCTGCCCGTAAGCAAGATCAACACCATGGAAGAAGTGATTGCGGACCCGCTCGTGAAACGGCGTCTTCTCAGTACGGTAGATCCGGTATCCGGGACGAAAGTCACCCTTGCGCCTGCTCCGTCGCGAACGCCGTTTCTGGAGGAGCAAAATCAAACCTTGTCTTTCCCTCCCCGTTTTGGAGAGCATAACCGTCTGTTGTACGGAAAGATTGGATATTCGGAAGAGGATTTGAAACGTCTCAGGGAAGAAAAGATCATTTAAGAAACAAGAAAACCGATCGGAGTAACCATCATGAACATCATTGTTTTAGTGAAACAGGTTCCGGACACAACCGATGTGAAATTGGACCCGAAGACAGGCAACCTGATCAGGGAAGGCATAGAAAGCATTATCAATCCGGATGACCGTCATGCCCTGGAGGCCGCTGTCCATATCAAGGAAACCGTGGGAGGAAAGGTGACCGTCCTTTCCATGGGACCTCCTCAAGCGATTGATGCCGTATCGGAGGCCCTTGGGATGGGGGCGGACAAAGGCGTTTTGCTCTCCGACAGGGCTTTTGCCGGAGCCGACACATGGGCGACTTCAACCACGCTCGGCAAGGCCTTGAAGAAGATTGGAGGCTACGATCTGATCCTGTGCGGACGTCAGGCCATCGACGGGGATACGGCCCAGATCGGGCCCCAGGTGGCGGAGTTTTTAGGGATTCCACAAGTGTCCTACGTGTGTGGAATAGAGGAAGCGGGCGAGAAAAGCATGGTGGTCAGGAGACGCCTTGAGGATGGATACGAGCGTCTGGAGTGTCGTTTGCCCGCCTTGCTCACGGTTATCGGCGAACTGAATTCTCCGCGATATGCCACGGTGGCGGGCTTGATCGATGCCTGCAGGGAAAAAGCGCCCATCAAGGTCTGGAACGCGGCGGATATCGGTATGCAGGTGAGTGAAGTGGGACTCGAAGGGTCCCTGACCCATGTGATCAAGACCTTTTCTCCCAAATTCAAACGACAGGGAGAGGTCCTTGAGGGAGATACGGCGACGAAGGTGGGGAATCTGATAGGAAAATTGAAA
Source organism: uncultured delta proteobacterium (assembly GCA_963747015.1). Lineage (GTDB taxonomy): Bacteria > Desulfobacterota > DSM-4660 > Desulfatiglandales > Desulfatiglandaceae > DUZB01. Next base: position 46,114 of record CAVVEP010000036.1, on the reverse strand, counting down.
AAGAATCGACTCCTTTAAGAGCGACTGGATTGAGTTTTCAGGGGGATGGAGAATGACTATTCTTATAGATGCGGATCTCTGTAGCGGTTGTAAACGATGCGAAAAGACCTGCCCATACGGAGGGGTTGAGGTCGTTGATGGAAAGGCGCATATCCTGGAGCGATGCACATCGTGCGGGGCCTGCATTGAAGCGTGCAAGGAAAAGGCGATTGTTTCAGACGCGGAGCCGAGAGTGATCCCGGATTTCAGCGACAGGAAAGGGGTATGGGTGTTCGCGGAGCAGAGACAGGGCGTGCTTGGAAAAATCTCTCTCGAACTCCTTGGCAAGGCGCAGGAACTGGCTGAGACGCTGAACCAGGAGGTATCGGCAATCCTGCTTGGAAACCATGTGGCAAACCTGGCTGACGAACTGATGGAATATGGAGCAGACAGGGTGTACCTGGCCGAAGACCCGGATCTCATGGATTACCGGACCGGCGCTTATTGCAAAGTCATCGGCGAAATGGTGGAAAAATACAAGCCGAATATCCTGCTCATGGGCGCCACCCATATCGGAAGGGACCTGGCGCCAAGGGTTTCCCGCCGGGTGGGCGTAGGATTGACGGCGGATTGCACGGAACTGACCATAGATCCCGAGGAAGGGCTGCTTCTTGCAGACAAGGCCTGCCTTTGGTGGAAACGTCATGGCGACCATTGCCAATCGGTATTCCCGCCCGCAGATGGCTACCGTGAGGCCGGGGGTGATGGAAGTGCGAAAGAATCGAAAGGAAAATGCGGCTTGTATTTCGCACAAGACCACGTTCACAGGGGAAGAGATCGGAACGACGGTCCTGGAGATCGTCAAGGAAAAGAAGAGGGATGTGGATCTTGCGGGGGCCAAAACCATTGTTGCAGGCGGCAGAGGGGTCGGGGATGAAAAGGGCTTCCGGATGTTGCGGGAGCTGGCCGACCTCATGGATGGAGAAGTTGCGGGAACCCGGGTGGCGGTGGAAGAAGGGTGGATTACCTCCGAGGAACAGGTGGGACAGACGGGACAGTCGGTCCGGCCGGAGTTGTATATTGCCTGTGGAATTTCAGGGGCCATCCAACACAGAGCCGGAATGATGAACTCCAGATATATCGTCGCGATTAATAGAGATCCGAGGGCGGCCATTTTTCAGGTGGCGGACTGGGGAATTGTGGGAGACCTCAATGATGTGGTTCCTGAGATGATCCGGCAACTGAAAGGCGCAATAGCCTTTCCGCGGTGTTCATCGCAAGCGTCGAGAAAGAGGTTTCAGGTGTCAGGTTTCAGGCGACACAGGGTAAGAGGTGATCACGAGCAGTAGTATGAAAATTGGCGTAGTGGATGAAATGCTCTTTCCAGGCTGCCGGATTGTCGGATAACAGGCTTTCTGAAACCTGACACCTGCTCCCCATAAAGCGGTCTATCTGAAAGAACGATTAGGGGACAAATCCCCGATGAACCAAAAAAGGCGAAACCCGTGACACAAGAAAAGAGTGAACGGAGGAGTAAATGGTCAGGTCAAATGCCGAAGTACTGATTAGAAAGAATATGGCCCGGTTTGTGGACAAGGAAGTCATTCCCAGGGCCAAAGAGATCGATGAAAAGGGCGAATTCCCCATGGATCTGTTTAAACAGATGGCCAAAATGGGGGTTTACGGGACGAGATATCCGAAAGATAAAGGGGGATCGGGCGGGAACACCACGCTTTTTTGCATCAATTGCGAGGAAGTGGCCAGAGGGCTCATGAGCCTGGGCGCCATAACGGCCATGCAAAGTCTGATGGGAACCAACTTTCTCTTTCATTTCGGTACGGAAGAGATGCGTCAGAAATATTTTCTTCCCGCCATGCGAGGAGAAAAAGTTGCCTGTTTCTGTCTTACCGAGCCCGAAGCCGGTTCGGACCTGGGCAATGTGAGCACGATTGCCAAAAGAACGAATGACGGGTATGTCCTCAACGGAATGAAAACCTGGGTGACAAACGGCCCCGTGGCGGATTTCTATACCGTTCTGATGCAGACCGATCCGGAAAAGAAATTCAAAGGCCTGAACTTTTTCTTTGTCCCGAGGGATACGCCGGGCTTTTCCTGCGGAAAACCGTTCGATCTGCTGGGGACCAGAACCACGCCCATCTCCGAGATTTCTTTTAAAGATTGCGTCATTCCCCTGGAGAACATGCTGGGGCAGGAAGGACGTGGACTCAGCAACCTTTTGACCATTCTTGCGGAGATACGGACCATGACCGGCGCGCTTGCCGTGGGGCTGCAGCGTGCGGCTCTGGACGATTCCATAAAATATGCCCACGAACGGGCCCAGTTCGGAAAGACGATCGGAAATTATCAACTGATCCAGGCCAAAATCGCCAACATGGCTGTTGATCTGGAGGCATCCCATCTGCTTACCTACAAGGCTACCCATATGATCGACCGGAAAATGGAAGCGTTGAAAGAGGCTTCCATGGCAAAATATTTCGCCACCGAGGCGGCCTGCAGGGCAGGGGATCAGGCTACCCGCATCTTCGGCGCCTATGCTTATTCCATGGAATATTCAGCCCAGCGGTATTACAGGGACAACCGCTTTCTGCTCTATGGAGGAGGAACGCATGAAATTCTTCAGCCCAATATCGCCAAGTGGGTAGGACTTTAGGATTGCCGATTGAGGGATGAAGGACGATTTGTATGGTTATGAATGCTGTAAATTCGGATCGGGACGTGCCGCTGTTTGATTCGCTTCCCGAGAGAAAATCTCTCGGCGACTCCGTACACGAGAAACTGAGGCGGGCGATTATGACCGGCGAACTGCGTGCAGGGGAACGCCTGGTGGAAAGCCGCCTGGCGGAAACCTTCGGGATCAGCAGAACCCCCGTAAGAGAGGCCATCCATAAACTTGAAAGGGAAGGGCTGCTCCAGAGGGATCCCAAGGGTGGATTCTTCGTCACGGGTCTCACGAGGGCGGACATTGAAGAGACCTTCGGGATCAGGAGTGTGCTGGAAAGCTATGCGGCCCGTCTTGCCGCCCTGCATCACCGTGAAGAAGACTTGGTTCCCCTTGAAGATAAACTTTTGGAATATGAAACCGCCCTCAAGGCCGGCGACCTGGCAGCCCTTCCAAGAATCAATACGGAATTTCATGAATTGCTCTATGCCCTGAGTCGCAGTCCGCGACTCGTAAAAATGATCGATGATCTGAAAACCTATATTTTCCGTTTCAGATACGTTATTTTGAAAGTGGAGGAGATGGCCAGGATAAGCAGCGCGGATCATCGGTTGATGCTGGACGGCATTCGAGAAAGAGACGAGAGAAAGGTATCGGCGTTGGTTCGGGAACATATTTTGCGCGGACAGGACATTGTTTTAGCGGAATTTGATAAACAGTATGGAACCGAGGAGAACGGGGGAGAACGGGAAAAATGACGAACAGAAAAATCAGGGTACTTCTGGCCAAACCGGGTCTTGACGGCCACGATCGGGGCGCCAAGGTCGTTGCCCACGCCATGCGGGAGGCGGGGATGGAGGTAATCTACACCGGCCTTCATCAAACCGTTGCCAGTATTGTTAACCAGGCGTTGCAGGAAGATGTGGATGTGATCGGCCTTTCCATCATGTCGGGCGCTCATATCCCGATCTGCAGGAAGCTGATGGACCTGGCGGCAAAAGAAGGGGTGGACGACAAGCTGATGCTGTTGGGGGGAGTGATTCCCAACCGGGATATCCCGCTGTTGAAAGAACTGGGCATTTCCGGTGTGTTTCCGGGTGGAACGCACTTTGATGAGATTGTCGGTTTTATCAAGGAACATGTCCCTTCCTGAAAAATACGTTAGATTAAAAAAGAGGTGCGAGAAATGGGAGTAGCAACCTACATAAAGGATGAAAAAGACGCCATCAAGGAAGTGATCCTTCAGTCGGGCATCAAGGTGAAGCCGGTATATACGCCGGAAGATCTGGAAAGGGTGGGGTTTGATTACGCAAAGGACCTGGGGGACGCGGGAGAATTTCCGTTTACCAGGAGCATACACCCTTCCGGATACAGGAGCCGAAACTGGACGACGAGACAATACACGGGATTCGGCACCCCTGAAGAAACCAATGAACGGTTCAAGCTGATGATTTCCCACGGACAGACCGGGCTGAACGTGGCCTTCGATCTCCCCACCCAGATGGGCTACGACTCCGACAATGAGATGGCGGAAGGAGAGGTGGGCCGGGTGGGCATGGCGGTGGATTCCCTGAAGGATTTTGAGATCGCCTTCAAGGATATCCAGCTTAACAGGATCGGCAGCGGGCTTACCATCAATGCCGTGGCAGCCATCATGTTGGCCATGTATCAGGCGGTCGCCGAAAAATTCGGTTATAAGAAAGAGCAGATATCGGCCACACCCCAGAACGACATCCTCAAGGAAATCGTGGGAAGAGGGGCGTGGATCTATCCCGTGGAGCCCGCGGTTAGGTTGATAGGCGATACCATTGAATACTCCATGAAAGAACTTCCGCGCTGCAATCCGGTCTCGGTTTGCGGATATCACATCAGGGAATCGGGGTGCACGCCGGCGCAGGAGATTTCCTATGCGCTTCTGATCGCCTTCGCCTATATCGACAATGTGGTTGCCCGTGGGTACAAGGCCGAGGATTTTGTGGGGCGATTTTCTTTTAACCTCAATATCTATGGCAACATGTGGGAAACGGTGGCCAAATTCAGGGCGGCAAGAAAACTATGGGCCACTCTTCTGAGGGAAAGATATGATGTCCGGGACAAAAAGTCGCTTTTCCTGAGAGGCATATTCGGCGGCGGCGGAAGCGGCATGACCAAACAGCAGCCGGAGAACAATATCATGCGCGGGGCCTACTACGCCCTTGCGGCGGCCCTGTCAGGCGCCCAGACAACGGCGCTGTGTTCCTTTGATGAGGCCTTCACCATTCCCACCGAGCGCGCGGCCCTCCTCTCGTTGCGGACATTCCAGATTTTGATGGATGAAATCGGCCTCAGAGACACGGTGGATCCCCTTGCCGGATCCTACTTCATGGAGACGCTAACCAAGGAAATGGAAGCGAAAATCATGGAAGAGATGGGAAAAGTGGAAAAAATGGGGGGAATGGTGGAAGCGGTTTCCTCCGGCTATGTGCAGCGGGAAGTGTCGAGGCAGGCCTACGAATACGAGAAAAAGCTGCAGAAAAATGAAGTCATTAAGGTAGGGGTGAATAAATATACCGAAGGCGTGGATATGGAGGTGGAACTTCATGAATACAATGAAAGTTGGGCCCAGCTCCAGATTGATCGGTTGAAAACGCTCAAGAAAGAAAGGGATAATAGAGCGGTTGCGGCCTCCCTGAAGGCCCTTGAAAAGGCGGCCGTGGAAAAGAAGAACGTGATGCCGTATCTGGTCGAGTGCTGCAAGTGTTACGCAACCGTGGGAGAAATGGCTGACCTGTTCCGGAATGTTTTCGGGGAGTATGTGGAACCGAATATCTTTTGATAAGGTCAGTCGGAGGACGCAATGGTTTACGAAAACTTAAAGGGAAAACGGATTCTAATTGTTGATGACGAGCCCGATGTCCTCGATCTTCTCAGGGAACTGCTGGACGATTGTGTGACCGACAGCGCGACAAATTTTGAGGAAGCTGCAGCACTTCTGGACAAGAACCCTTATGATGCCGCGATCCTGGATATCATGGGTGTGCGGGGATACGATCTCCTGAATATTACAAGGGAAAAAGATATCCCCTGCCTGATGTTGACGGCGCACGCGCTTGATCCGGAAAACTTTGCAAAATCGCTCGAGAAAGGCGCCTTGGCCTATGTTCCAAAAGAGAAGCTTTCGGATATCGACTTCTTTCTGAACGACATTCTGGAAGCCCACGAAAAGGGAGAGCGGAAAAGGGGGAAGTGGTTCGAGCGTCTGGAAGGTTTTTTTGAAGAACAGTTCGGCGCCTACTGGCAGGAGAAGATCAAGGAAGGACCGGACTTCTGGAAGAAATATATTTGAAGAAGTTTGACTCGAAGCGTTGAGGTATTCCACCGGAGAGAGTAAAATAATCGTTTGCATGTGCAGCGAGGAACTCCGGGTATGCATGGGAAAGGGGGTGAAAAAGAAGTTTTTCGGGTGTTGTTTAACTACGTCAAGTTCTTTAACGAAAGGGAGGTCCGATTCATGAAACGAACAGTAGGATGTATTGTCGCGGGGATTTTTCTGGCTTCATTGTTTTCGATTACTCTCAACCCCTCACCATCTATTGCTGGACCCATCACATTAACCTACGCAAACTTTCCGCCGGCGCCCACGTTTCCATGCGTTCAGATGGAAAGATGGAAAAAAGAAGTGGAGAAAAGAACAAACGGAAAAGTGGCCATCAATACCTTTCCGGGAGGAACCCTCCTCAATGCCAAGAACATGATGGATGGCGTTATCGCCGGTCAGGCCGATATCGGTTGTCTCTGCATGGCCTACCAGCCGGGGCGTTTCATGGTGACCAATGCGACCGCCCTTCCTCTCGATATTCCCAACTCCCTGGTGGGAAGCCTTGTCCTGTGGGATATTTACCAGAAATACCAGCCCGAGGCATTTTCCAAAGTGAAGGTCTTGACCATGTTCACCACGGCGCCTTCCAATATCATGTCCAAAATGGCCATTAATAACCTGGAAGAACTCAAAGGGGTTCCCCTTCGTGCATCGGGTGGGGCGGCACAGATCCTGAAGGCCTGGGGCGCCAACCCCGTCGGCATGCCCATGCCCGCAACGCCGGAAGCCCTGCAGAAAGGGGTTGTGAAGGGACTTTTCACCTCCCTTGAGGTCATGAAGGATTTCAAATTCGCCGAGCTCTGCAAATTCGTGACCATGACGGATGCCGTGGTATACCCGTTTGCGGTAGTCATGAACATGGACAAATGGAATGCCCTGCCCGATGACGTGAAAAAGGTCATGGATGAGCTTGCTCCCGAGCAGGCGGTGTGGACAGGCACCTACATGGATGATCATGTGAAAAATGCCATGGAATGGTCCGTGAAGAAGGAAAATGTGAAAGTCATTCGACTCTCCAAGGATGAAAAGGCTGCATGGGACAAGCTGCTTATTCCCATCACGGATCAATGGGTGAAAAATGCCGGTGAAAAGGGGTTGCCCGCGCAGGCGATAGTGAACGACATCAAAGAGTTTACCCAAAAGCATTCCGGAAAATAGCAGAGGGAATGTGCCTTCCAATACCTTCCCTGCCCGCCTTGCTTCTGATGGGTTTTACGGTAATGGCGGGCAGGGAAAACCCGGGAAAAAGAAGAGACGAGATATGCCTTGGTGATTAGCGGAGGATTTGTATGCTGTTTTTTTTGGACAGGGTTAGTCAATATTTAAATCAGGCGTTGATTTTCATTGCCGGTATCTTTCTTGTGGCCATGATCGTTTTGACGTGCGCGAACATTTTCCTTCGCCTTGTCTGGATGCCTGTGAGCGGCACCTTTGAACTGATGGGGTATTTCGGCGCTGTTCTGACGGCCTTTGCGTTGGGATATACGCAGATGAGGAAGGGGCATATTGCGGTTGACATTGTGGTCCTGGGATTTTCAAAAGGGGCTCGAAGAGTCCTGAGCGCTATAAACGATATCCTCTGCATGGCGTTCTTTGCCCTTGTGGCCTGGAAAATCTCTAAATATGCATACAATCTCTTTGAAACAGGGGAGGTTACGGAGACGCTGCGGATTGTATACTACCCTTTTGCCTATGGAGTTGCCTTGGGTTGCGCGGTCCTCTCTCTCGTTTTTTTTACGGATTTTTTGAAGGGACTCGCACAAAGCAAGGAGGATGAAAATTGAGTGCGACCGCGATTGGAGTAATAGGCATTCTTATCCTTCTGGCAGTGATGTTTTTTCTGGGAATGCCGGTGGGTTTTGCCATGGGTATCGTAGGGTTCTGCGGATTCTGGTATAGTCGTTTCGTTTAACGCCGCCATCAATATGGTGGCAACCGATGTGTGGAGTACGTTCTCCAAATACGGGCTTACGGTCATTCCCCTGTTCATTTTCCTGGGCTATCTCGCCTTTAATTCGGGAATTGCCGAGAGGCTGTACAACGCCGCCTATAAATGGTTCGGGCACTGGCGGGGAGGGTTGGCCATTGCGACCATCGGGGCGGACGAACTCTTCGCGGCCATCTGTGGTTCCAATACGGCTACGGCGGCGACCATGGGGACGGTGGCGCTTCCCCAGATGAAAAAATATAAATATGATACCAGACTGAGCAGCGGAACGGTGGTTACCGGAGGAACACTCGGCACCGTGATGCCTCCAAGCGTGGTATTGATCGTTATCGGTCTTCAGACGGAACAATCGATCATCAAGCTGTTCCTGGCCGGAATCCTGCCTGCGATTTTGTTGGGGCTTCTTTTCGTTCTGACCATTGTTGTGCTGTGCAGGATCTACCCCCATTTTGGTCCGGCCGGACCGAAGGTCGGCTTTCGGGAAAAACTTGCATCGCTCATGGGTGTGCTGGAGGCCATTGCCATATTCGTCATGGTTATCGGGGGGCTCTATGCGGGCATTTTTACGCCCACGGAGGCGGGCGCGGTGGGCGTCTTCTTCACCCTTGTCGTGACCGTGGGCATGCGTCGACTTTCCTGGAAGGGATTTTTGAGCTCCATAACGGATTCCCTTAAAATATCGAGCATGGTTTTTTTCCTGGTTACGGGCGCCATTATTTTCGGTCGTTTTCTGGCGGTTACAAGACTTCCTTTCATGGTTGCTGAATTTGCTTCCTCTCTGCCCGTTTCGCCCTATGTGATCCTGGCGTTTATCCTGGTGATTTATCTTGTGGGTGGATGTTTCATCGATTCCCTGGGATTTCTTGTCCTCACCATCCCCATATTTTTCCCTCTTGGGATTGCACTTGGCTTTGATCCTATCTGGTACGCCATTATCCTGACCATGGTGACCACGATGGGCGCCATTACCCCTCCCGTGGGCGTTAACATCTACGTGGTGAAGGCCCTGGCGCCTGACATAGAGCTGGGAACGATTTTCAAGAGCGTCAGCTATTTCCTCGTCGCGTGCATCGTATCCATTATTATCCTGATCATATTTCCGCAAATCGTTCTGATCATCCCGGGAATGATGCAGTAAAATGCAAATTTGAAATTGGAAATTGGAAAAACAAGACAGTATTTGGTGCGTTATCGAATTTCGAGTTTCGTTCAACCAGAAGTGGTAGATGGGATCCGGAATTTTTTTAGAACCCAAGATATATTTTTTCAAGGCTATATAATTTGGAGAACAAATGACAAAGACTTTTATGCCTGCAATGAAGACTGCGCAGGAACTGGAGGAACACCAGTTAAACGGATTGAAATGGACCGTGGCCCATGCCTATCACGGGTCCGCATTTTACAAAGAGCATCTGGATAAGGCAGGCGTGCGTCCCGATGACATCCGGTCTCTTGAGGATTTGAAGAACCTCCCCTTCACCATGGCGAACGACCTGAAGGAAGGCTATCCTTTTCCACTACTCTCCGTGCCATTTGAAAAAGTCGTACGGATTCACGCTTCTTCCGGAACCACGGGCAAGCGCAAAGTCCTCTGTTACAGTAAGAAGGATATTGAGGATTGGACGCATTTTTTTGCTCGTTGCTATGAAATGGCCGAGCTCACCACGGAGGACAGGGTCCAGATCGCGGTGGGGTATGGCATCTGGACGGCCGGCGCCAGTTTTCAGCTGGGATGCGAGGAATTCGGGGCCATGGCTATTCCGGTGGGGCCGGGCAACCTGGACATGCAGTGCCAGTTCCTTGTGGACTTTCAGAGCACGGTCCTTTGCTGTACGGCCTCCATGGGGCTTCTCATGGCGGAAGAGGTGAACCGGAGGGGGGAAAGGGACAAAATAAATCTTAAAAAAATGATTTTCGGTTCCGAGCGTTCAAGCGACGCCATGAGGAATCGGATACGGGAACTGTTAGGCATTGAGCATATGTTCGACATCCCCGGCATGACGGAACTCTATGGCCCGGGAACCGGGCTGGATTGCGTCCATCACGCGGGAATTCATTACTGGGCCGATTACTATATCCTGGAAATTATTGATCCCGATACCCTTGAGCCGGTGCCCGAAGGAGAGATCGGGGAAATGGTCGTGACAAGCCTGACAAAAGAGGCGGTGCCTCTGATCCGATACCGGACACGGGATCTTACAAGGCTGATCCCCGGCCAATGCCTCTGCGGTTCCATCCTGCCGAGACATGACCGTATCTTGGGCCGCAGCGATGACATGATTATCTTCAGGGCGGTGAACATCTATCCGGGCCAGGTGGATCACGTGCTCTCGTCTATTGAGGATATCGGGAGCGAATATCAGATGGTCCTGGATCGAAAAGAAGACGGCCGGGATTACATGCTTCTGCGGGTGGAGAAGCAGGAAGGGGTGGATGAAAGTCGCGATGCCGAGCTTGTAAAGACGATCAAGTCCGGAGTCAAGAAACAGATCATGGTCAGCGTGGATGTGAAAATGCTGGAATACGGGAGTCTTCCTCGGTCTGAAAGGAAGAGCAAACGGGTTTTTGATAACCGCGAAGAATAACGGTCGGGAGTTATTATGAAGAAGTATGAATATTACCAGCCTCAAACGCTTTCCGAGGCTCATGGGCTCATGGAGAAATTCAAGGGGACGGCCAAGTATATTGCCGGCGGCAGCGATCTGATGATTCGCGTGAAACACCGGATCATGGAGCCGGAGGCGCTCATATCGTTGAGAGGCCTGAAAGAACTGCAGGGGTTGGAATACAACGGGGCATTGCGCGTCGGGAGTATGAGCCTCTTCAGGGAACTGGAAAGAAATCTCTTGATTAAGGAGCGTTTCCAGGCCCTTTCCCAAGCCGTATCCGTTCTTGCCAACCCGCAGGTGAGAAATGTGGCGACTTTGGGCGGCAACCTGTGCAACGCCGCGCCATCCGCGGATTGCGCACCCCCTCTGCTGGTTATGGATGCGGTGTTGACCCTGGAAGGTCCGGGAGGGGTCCGGCAGGTGCCCGTGGCGGAATTTTTTACCGGCCCGGGGAAAAACTGCCTTGAACCGACCGAAATATTAAGCTTCATCACCGTTCCGGAAATGGAATCGCACACGGGTACGGCATTTTTCAAGATCGGCAGGGTCTCCCAGGACATCGCCATCGTCAATGCGTCGGCGTTGCTGGTCATGGACGGGAAAACGTGCAGGAAGGCCCGGATTGCCGTGGGCGCCGTTGCGCCGACCCCGCTCAGAATATTTGAGGCTGAAGAATTTCTTGAAGGAAAGGAACTGTCTCCGGACACTCTGGAGGAGATGGCCGCTATTGTGGAGAGGGAAGTTCGCCCCATTACGGATGTCCGTTCCACGGAAACATACAGGAGAACCGTTGCCGGCGTGCTGGCAAAACGGGCCGTGGTCCGGGCCGCGGAAAATCTGATTATACGGGGGAACGGTTCTACGGCAAAGAAAGGACCGGTGCTTTCCAAAACCGGGCCCGGGAAGCCGGAGGGGAGTGTCGCTGATCTTGACTTGTTGGATTCCTGTGCAATAGGCACCCCGCTCAGGAAAGAGGTCCACTTTATTTTAAATGGTCACCACGTTTTCGGGGAGGTGAAATCCCACCAGGTTCTCCTGGATGTGTTAAGGGATACGTTCGGATTCAAGGGCGCCAAACAGGGATGCGGCCAGGGAGAATGCGGAGCGTGCACCGTACTTGTGGATGGGAATCCCGTGGACTCCTGTCTTTATCCCGCCTTTGAGGTGGCCGGCAAGACGGTGACCACCATTGAAGGTCTCATGGGCGAAGGGAATGAAATGCACCCCTTGCAGGAGGCCTTTATTCAGCATGGCGGAGTGCAGTGCGGTTTTTGCACCCCCGGCATGATTCTTTCATCAAAGGCCCTGCTTGACGAAAACCCGGATCCCGATGAGGCCGCCATTCGAAGAGGGATTTCAGGAAATCTGTGCCGTTGTACCGGGTATGTGCAGATTGTGGAATCGATCAAGCAGGCTGCGCTTGAGGGAAAGAGCGCATGAGAAGATAAGAAGATAAGAGGATGAGAGGATAAGTTTTTCTCGTTCTCAAGCTAACCGCTAACGGCTAAAAGCTACAGGTGCCAAGATGACCCAATTCAGTTATATCGGCAGCGACGCCCCCAGACCCGATTCGCCCGACAAGGCGGCGGGAAAGGCCGTCTACATTCACGACCTTGAAAGGCCGGGAATGCTTTATGGAAAAATCAAGTTCAGCGAATACGCCCACGCAAGAATAAAGCATATTGATACGTCCAGGGCCGAAAAGCTCCCCGGCGTGCGCGCGGTTATTACCGCCTACAACACGCCTGAAATCCGGGTGGGCTTTATCAAGGATAATGTGGCCCTTAAAAAAGGAAAGGTGCGGCAGTTTCGGGATGAAGTGGCCGCGGTTGCCGCCATTGATCGTGAAATCGCCCAAGAGGCGGTTGACCTGATCAAAGTGGAATACGAGGAGCTGCCCGGTGTTTTTGATCCCGAGGAGGCGCTTTTGGAAGGCGCGCCTATCATTCATGAAACGGATTTAAGGGGACGCCCCAAGACGGACAATATCGTGCCCGTGCCGTGGAAATTCGTTACGGGGGATGTGGAAAGAGCAAAAGAACAGGCCGCCCATATGGTCGAAGGGTCCTATACCACGCCGCTTATTCAGCAGTCGTGTCTGGGAACCGCCGGATGCATCGCTGAATTCGATCTTCAGAACAACCTGATCATTCATACCAAAACGCAGATTCCGTTTCTGGCCCAGAACGATTTTAACGAGGCGCTGCTGGCCATGGGCCTCAAGGGAAAGAATTCCAGGGTTATCGTCCCCGTCCTTGGCGGCAGCTTCGGGACGGGCCTGGATACCCACGGCTATGAGTTCATCTCCATTTTGCTGGCCTATAAGACGGGCAAACCGGTCAAGATCGTCTTGAATCGGGAGGAGGAATTTACGGCGCTTTCTCCGAGACAGCCGACCCGAACCCACATCGTGCAAGGTTGCGACGGGGACGGCAGGATGTTGTTCCGGGAGATCCGGATGATTCTGGACAACGGCGCCTACACGTCCTGGGGGGCGACAACCCCCAGCGTGATGATGGTTCCCATATCATCCATCTACAGGGTCCCGAATGTGTTTTATGAGACCAGGATCGTCTATACCAACAACACCTACTGCCAGGCCATGAGGGGGTACGGCAATCCACAGGCTGCATGGGCCATGGAGAGCAACATGGATGATTTGGCCAGGGAGGCCGGAATCGATCCCTACGATTTCAGAATGATCAATCGGAACATCCCCAACGAAACCACCCCCATGGGCCTCAAGATATCTTCCTGTGGCTTCAAGGAATGTCTGGAGACCGTTGCCGGGAAGCTCCAATGGAAAGAGAAAAGAGCCCGAGGCGAAGAGAAGAAAGAAGGAAATGTCGCCACCGGCCTGGGGATGGCCTCCCTCTTCCATGTGGGAGGTTCCGGCAGGGTCTATCGTTCCGACGGGACGGGCATCATCATGAAACTGGACGATTTCGGGAATGTTTCCGTGGTCACCGGCGGCGTGGAAATGGGTCAGGGTTTCAATTCGGCCCTTTCTCTGGCCGCCGCGGAATCGCTGGGTGTTACGGCCGATCGCGTGACCATCGTGTCGGGAGATACGGCCACTTGCCCTTGGGACGTGGGAACCCATGCCAGCAGGGGCGCCTTTACCTCGTGCAATGCCGCGATTATGGTGTCGCAGAAGGTGAGGGCAAAGGTTTTCGATATGGCTTCGGAACACTTTATGGCCCGTGTGAAATCGCACATGAAGAAGAAAAAAAAGAAAAACCCCGATTTTGAGATTCCCGATTTGCATTATGAAAGAATCCTGGACCCGTCGGAATTTGATATGAAGGACAACACTCTCTTCCTGAAAGAGGAGCCCGAAAATCCGCAACTGCAGGTGACGCTGGAAGAAATTCTCCGGGCGGCCCATTACAAGGAACAGGGCAATATGGTGGTGGAGGAGGCCTTTTACGACCCTCCCAATGAAATGCTGGATGCAAAAACGGGACGGGGCAATATGTCGTGCACCTATATCTTCGGGGTGCAGGGGGCGGAAGTGGCCGTGGACCTGGAAACGGGGGTCGTGAAGGTCCTGCATATCGTGGCGGCCCATGATGTGGGGCAGGTCCTGAACCAGCAGACCATCAAGGGCCAGATCTACGGCGCCGTGGTTCAGGGACTGGGCTACGCCCTTTCCGAAGAATACAAAACGCGATAAAGGAAAAAATTTGAACCCGAATTTCCTGGATTACAAGATCCTTTCGGCGCCGGATCTGAGTTTCCCCATCGAGATTGAATGCGTTGAAACCGGGGATAAATTCGGACCCTTCGGCGCGAAGGGCGTCGGAGAGCCCGGCCTGGTTCCCACGGCCCCGGCCATCGCCAATGCGGTGTACGATGCCATAGGCGTTCGAATAAAGGATCTTCCTATTACTCCCGAGAAGATATTGGCGGCGCTGGCGAAAAAGAAAGCAAGAGGGTAAGAGGTTAGAGGAAGGAGGGATCATTTTGGATCGTTCGGATTGCTAACCCTCTCAAGTTCTGATCTTCTTATCCTCTACGTTTTAGGAGGAAAATGTATGTCTGAGAAGGTGTATCGGCTGGGTTGCGATATCGGCGGCACGTTTACCGATTTTGTGCTGCTTAACGACCAGACGGGCGAAATACGGATTAACAAGTGCCTGACCACCCCGGGTGACCCATCGGACGCGGTGGAGCAGGGTATCCGGCAATTGGAGGCGCACCTGCCCGGTTTCGTGAAGCAACTGGATGAGGTGATTCATGGCACCACCCTGGTCATCAATTCCATCATAGAGAGAAAAGGCGCTCGCACCGGTCTGATCACCACCAAGGGCTTCCGGGACGTCCTGGAGCTGGGACGGGAGATCCGGTATGCACCCTACGATGTCTTTGCTGAATTCCCCAAACCGTTGATACCGAGACATCTTCGGCTGGAAGTGGATGAAAGAGTCCGGAGCGACGGAACCGTTCTCAGACCTTTAAATAGAAACGAGGCGGTCGAAGTGGTGCGAAGGATGATAGGGCTGGGCGTGGAATCGATCGCGGTCTGCCTGCTCAATTCTTTTGAAAACCCCGACCACGAATGGATGATCAAGGAAATCATCGAGAAGGAGGCGCCCGCAGATCTCAGTCTCCATCTCCTACGAAGTCCTTCCCCAGATTCGGGAATACGAAAGGACCAGTACGACGGTCACCAACGCCTACGTGAAGCCGCTGACCGGAAAGTATCTGACAAAACTGGCCGGAAGACTTAAGTCCCTTGGATCCGGAGGAAAACTCTTTATCATGCTGTCCAGCGGCGGCATTACCTCCATTGAAACGGCGGCCCAGTTTCCCGTGCGGATTATCGAGTCAGGACCCACGGCGGCGGTCATTTCGGGCCAGTATTACGGGAAGCTTTTTAACATCCCGGAAATCTTCTGCTTCGATATGGGGGGAACGACCGCCAAGTCCTGCCTGATTCAGGACGGTGTTGCGGGGGTGGTTCCCACTTTTGAGGTGGGCCGCGTTCAACGATTCATGAAAGGGAGCGGTTTGACCATACAGGTGCCCGTGGTGGATCTCATGGAGATCGGGGCGGGGGGAGGCAGCATCGCGCATGTGAGCAAGATGGGGACCCTCCAGGTGGGGCCCGAGAGTTCAAGCGCCGAACCCGGTCCCATCTGTTATGGGAGGGGCGGTACGGAACCCGCGGTTACGGATGCGGACCTGCTGCTGGGATATCTGGATGAGAATTATTTCCTGGGCGGGGAGATGCCCCTCAATAAAGAGGCGGCCGAAAGAGGCATAAAAGAAAAGATTGCGGACCCCTTGCAGGTGTCATTCATGGATGCGGTATGGGGGATTCACGATCTGATCAACGAGACCATGGCGGGGGCGGCCAAGACCCACATTGCGGAGAAAGGGGGCAATCCCGGTATGGTGACGGTCATCGCCTTCGGAGGCGCCGGTCCCGTTCATGCTTACGGCCTAACCAAGAAGCTTGGCGCCAAGAGGTTGATTGTCCCGCCCAATGCCGGAGTTGGATCCGCCCTGGGATTTTTTACGGCCCCGAGGGCGTTCGACCTGGTTCGGAGCCATAAATCCGCCCTTGCCACCGCCGACTTCACGGATGTGGAGAGGATTTTCCTTGAAATGGAGGCCGAGGGAGCGAGAGCCCTTGAAAAGAGCGGAGAAGATCCCGATATCCGTTATGAAAGGTCCGTGGATATGCGGTTCGTGGGGCAGGGCTCGGAAACGAATGTGCCGGTGCCGACCGGAGATTTCGCGCTTTTCGGCAAAGAGGAGATCCGGCGGCGATTCGATGCCATCTATGAGAAGATGTACGGGAGAACCTATCCCGATTCCGCGGTGGAATTCATTAATTTCAAAGTGAGGGCGGGGCTTCCGGAACGATTGCTGAATCTGCCAAAACTGAAAGACGGGGTGTTTTCCCTGTCCGATGCCGTAAAAGGGCAAAGGCCGGCGTTTTCAGGGATGGTGAAGGATTTTATTCCCCATACCGTCTATGATCGTTACAAACTGTTCAAGGGGGCCCGGTTCAGAGGTCCCGCCATTATCGAGGAGAGGGAATCGACCGTGATCGTGGGAGAAGATGCGTCCGTTTCGGTGGACGAGTATGGATTTTTGTGGATCGAGTTGTGATGGTTTTGGTTAAGTTGTTCCGGCGAAGGTCTGGTTAGACTGCCTAAATGGTCACAGCTTTTGAGGTTTCAGGTGTCAGGTTTCAGGTTTCAGATAACAGCGGGATCGGATCAGGAAGAGAGAGTCAGGAACGGGTGACAGCTGAAGGGGTTTCAGTGTTCAGGTTTCAGGTGTCAGCGAGATCAGATAAGGCAGAACCTTCATGAACGGGTTTCAGGAGGATCTGGTGAGTGAGAAAAACTATTTTGATGTGGAAGACTTGGAGGTTTACAAGCGGTTGTGTAGCCTTCACATTGAAGTCTGCAATTTGTCGCATAATTGGCCTCAAGAAGAAAAATACGAGTTAGGGAGCCAGGTGAGACGCTCTTCAAATAGTGCGCCCGCCCAGCTTGCCGAGAAGAATGACGATCGACATATCCGTAACAAGATCGAAGGCGTCAATCGCAGTAGAGGGGAAGCGGGTGAAACCATCCATCACCTTTTTATGGCGAAACTCAAAGGATACATTACGGAAAAGGTCTATTTGGAATTCCGAAGCCGCTACAAAGAATGTGTTCGTATGTTGAATGGATTGGAGAAGTCTCTGGAACGGAAAGTACCGGAGCGAGAACGACGGTGGCAGTTAGCCGAGGAATCAGCAGTATATAGCGTAAACGATGAACCGTTCCTTGAGGGTTGGCCCGTTGATGCGGAAGATGCTTCCTGAAACCCGAAACCTGAACACCGAATCCTTTTTCTGGTTCCTTAGTTCGCCTGAAACCTGAACACTGAAACCTGAAACCTTTTTCGCAAGTAAGCCGATTCTCCACCGTAATTCGTTAAGAAACATTATTTTTTTGAAAACAGAAAGAGCCAAAGGAGAGAAAACATGTCGCGTGTGTTTGATCCCATAACCATTGAAATATTGTGGAGGAGACTCATCTCCATCGTGGACGAGGCAGACAGCGCCGTTGCGCGAACCGCCTTTTCCAGTCTGCTCAGGGACGCCCATGACTACACCTGCATGTTTACGGACAGCAAAGGCAGGGAACTGGCCCAGGGATCTTTTGCCACGCCGGGTCAGTCCGGCGCCATGGCCATCGGCATCAAGAATCTGGTTACACGGCTTCCCCGCGAGACGTACCGTCCTGGCGACGTATTCATCACGAATGATCCCTGGGCCCTGGCCGGTCACCTGAATGATGTGTGCGTTATGAGCCCCATTTTTCACCGGGAAAGACTCATGGCGTTCACGGCGTGCGTGTTCCACCATTCAGACATCGGAGGAAGGGTAGCCTCCGACAACCACGACGTGTTTGAAGACGGTCTTTTCATCCCTTTTGTCAAACTCTATGACGGAGGGGTTCTCAATGAGGCGGTCATGGAAATGATCCGATGGAATGTGCGGACCCCCGATGAGGTTACCGGAGACATCCGTTCCCAGATCGCCGCGAATCACGTCTGTGCCGAAAAAATCGTTCAGATGTTAGGGGAGTACGAGCTGGAATCGCTGGATGATCTGGCGGAGGAGATCCTTTCGAGGACCGAAAAGAGCATGCGGGAGGCCATCAGCAAGGTTCCGGACGGCATTTATCGCTCCGAGGGCATTGTGGAACAGATGGAAGGCAAGGGTGATCTTGTGATCAAGGTGGCGGTTGAGGTTAAGGGGAGCGATATCCTGGTGGATATGGACGGCTCCTCGCCGCAGGTGGATTGGGGGGGCAACGTGGTCTACAATTTTACGTTTGCTTACGTGTTCATGGCCCTCAAGAGCATGTTCGACCCGGATATCCCGAACAACGACGGGGCCGCCGCCCCCCTTTCCCTGACGGCGCCGGAAGGGAGCGTGGTGAACTGCCGGTTCCCCGCCGCTGTTGCCGCCCGCATGCAGGTCGGGCATTTTGTCACGGAAATTATTTACAGGGCCATGGCCGAGGCCCTGCCCGACAGGGTGATTGCCGGGAGCGGAGGAACCCCCGCCAGCATGAATGTATTGTATGGCAAGAACAAGGATGGGAAATCGTGGCACTCCGTGCGGATCAGGGGAGGGGGCATGGGGGCCAGTTCCGGCGCCGATGGAAACTTCGTCTATATTTTTCCCGCCAACGGCGCCAATACGCCGGTGGAGATCCTGGAGAGCGACACGCCTTTGATCGTGGAGAAAAGAGAGCTTATTCCCGACTCGGGCGGACCCGGGAGGATGAAAGGGGGCCTGGGGAGGAGGATGGTTCTGAGAATCCCCGACGATGAATACGCCCCCCTTCCGCCGGTGAGCCTGGCCATGCAATCCGGGAGATACCGGCATCCTCCGGAGGGCCTCTTTGGCGGAAAACATGGACTAAAGGCGACCTTCCTCGTCAACGGGAAGGAAGGCAATCCTTATGGGCTGACCCACCTGAAGCCCGGAGATGTGGTGATGATCGATGCGCCCGGCGGGGGAGGGTATGGAAATCCCGTGGAGCGCGATCCGGAACTGGTGGAAAAGGATGTGCTGGAAGGGTATGTGAGCTCGTGATGACGCAGCCGAACAGTATGGGGTGATAATAGATCCGAGAGACCTTGAAAGTGGATGTGGGGGCGACGCGGGAGAAAAGGGCGGGGATGGCTTCCGTTGGTTGAAACGGGTTAAAAAGCGAATAGCGAAGAATCGAGTCCTAATTACGAACTGGTATTTTCTCTCATTCCCACGGTCCACCGTGGGAATGCATACCAGCCTCTCCTGAAGAATCCAATCCGCCGATTCCCTTAACCCCCGACCATTTCAAATGCAGCACAGCAACGATGTTCCCTGCAACCATCCCTTTCCATCAAACCCCAAAAAGGCCCCCCATGTCTTGGGAGAAAGCACTGCCGGCCTCAACCCACCTCCCGGAAACGTGTCCTTTTTAGGGGGTTACAGCAAACAAACCTGGTTTCTGAACTCTTCTTCCTTTTCGCTTGACGGCACGAAAGAGTTGCGAGTATCTTTTTAACTCGCCAGAAATGACTTGATATCTTCGGCCGAACGTTCCCGAAGTTTTTTTGCGGGGATAAAATCAACAAAGGCCTGCGCCCGTTTGACATAAAAGGGCGAACGGTCAGGCCGTACCCGGTTCTCCTCCAGGCAAGCCTCAAAAGAGTCCCGGAATCTTTGAACAGCCACAGCCTGGTTTGTATCTTTTTCAGCCATAAAACCTCACTACTTCAAATGCTTATAGCTTATTATGCCCAATCGTAATAGGCAGAATAAATATATTACAGAACATGGATCACTGGCAACACGTTGATATATAGGCGCTTTTATTTTAAAGGATGTGATGTCTATGGGATATTTACTTAATATTATAGGATAAAATCGCTTGTCAATTTTTTGGCAATATATTTTTTCTGTCTAATATATGTTCTGTGCTTAACGAAATTAAAATTGCGATTTTGGCCCAAAAGATGTATATTCATTGTAGATACAATTTAACATAATATACATCAAAGGAGGTGCAATATGCAGACTAAAATTCAAAAATGGGGCAATAGTCTGGCAATAAGAATTCCGAAATCATTTGCTTTGGATATTAATCTAAAACAAGATGAATTGGTCGATTTATCGCTTGATGAGAGCAAAATTGTCATTACTCCAATTGGGGGGAAGAAATATTCGCTTGAGGAACTTTTAAAAGGAGTTTCAAAGAATAATTTGCATGGAGAGATTGATACCGGAAGCCCGATTGGAAAGGAAATTTGGTAATTATGAGTAAATATATTCCTGAAAGAGGTGATGTTGTTTGGATAAATATGAACCCTCATGTAGGACATGAACAAGCAGGAAGACGTCCTGCTGTCGTACTTTCTCCAGGTTCCTATAATGGTAAAGTCGGTCTTGCTCTACTCTGCCCAGTCACTAATCAAATCAAAGGCTATCCTTTTGAAGTTGTCATTCCGGAAGGTCTCGATGTATCAGGTGCTATTTTATCCGATCAGGTTAAGAGCCTTGATTGGGAAGGAAGGAATGCAGAGTTCTTCGGTAAAATTCCTGAAACTATTTTTTTTGAAGTCTTAAAAAAACTCAATGTGTTGCTGCATATTGATAATTAACCTTTTAATCGTCTAATTTGGGAAAAAGCATGCACAGAACATTCTCATGCACAAGGACGCTCGTAACCTCGCGCCTGTGATGAGGACGTTGTACATCAAAGAAGTAATTTTGTTACGGTGTGCCGAATCTAAATTGGTGAAGGCGTTTTTAAAGAGAAATGGGTCACTATGGGATCGAAATCACGATCATCATGGAGCAAGGTCAATCCTTCTATGATGCAGAATGTTGCGATAATTATATCAATTGTTTTTCGGACAGTAATCCCAGATTTTCTAAGAATTCGATAATTATTGGCACTTTGGATTGCTACATTATAACCACCAATTTGTCGGAACTGTAAAACGCTGAGAAAGTTCTTGGCTGTTTCAAAATCTGCATTGGAGCGGAAACCCTGAAGAACCTCTGTGAGTATTAAATCTCCAATAATAATGGGTGTGTTTGAAAGGTAATGATCAAGCAAATCTGTCTGCCAGCCGGAAATGCCGTTGAAATAATTGATCCATACGGATGAGTCGACCAAAATCACTGATCCATCCTCATAGCATCGAGGTCACCATCCCATTTAAGTTTTCCACGCAGGTTTTTAATTTGTTCCTGTTTTTTTATTTGAACCAATAGCTTAAGCCCGGATTCAACAACAGCTTTTTTAGTTTTTAAGTTGCTGAGAGTCATGGCCTCGTGTATAAGCTTGTCATCTATTACAATATTCGTTCTCATGATAACACCTCTCAAGTATGTGTATAACATTGACTATATATACACACTTTGGCAATGTCAATAGCGATGAAGCTTTTGTCAATATAAATGCAGATAGATGTGCAACCCATTTTTGCACAGGACGCCAAACAGCGGGCGCCTGTGAAAAACCCGTTGGGGTAACAAAGAAGGATCAGTAGTGATATCTCAGTTGTGCGATTAGGATCGCATCTTCTGAGGCTTTGTAAACGAATCTATGTTCGTCGTTTATCCGCCTGGACCAGTATCCCGATAGGGCATGTTTCAAAGGTTCGGGTTTGCCAACACCCTCAAAAGGATTACGTTTTGTTTCCTTGATAAGGGTGTTTATTCGGCGAAGAATTTTTTTATCAGTTTTTTGCCAATAGAGGTAATCGTCCCAGGCATGTTCTGAGAAAATGAGCTTCACTCTATAAGCTCCTTCTCACTCCCTTTGCCATCTTCAAGTTGGGCGATAGATTCAATAAGTCGTCTTGTGTTTTTCGGTGATCGCAGCAGGTAGGCAGTCTCTTCAAGGGCTTCAAAGTCCTCAAGGGACATGATAACAACAGATTCCGATGATTTTTTTGTTACAATCACCGGCGCACGGTCTCTACAAACTTTTTCCATTGTTTTCGCAAGGTTCTGCCTTGCAGCTGTATAGGTTATGGCTTCCATTTTGGCACCTCCTGTACAGAATATTGTACGTAATGATTTTTGGTTGTCAAGAAATTTCTTGCCCCAACCTGTCATTTCACATTGACTGGGAACCCGGGGCGGCCTTTTCACATAGGGTTTTCTGCATTCAACGTCTTTTATAGGCAAGTTCGCATTGGGTTCCCAGCAAGTGAATTTTGCGTTATATTAAAAAACGGCCTTCCGGGTTTTCAGTGGGTAATATTACGAAATATCTTTATCCAGATGCAGATTAATCGTAATTTTCGGTGTAAGAGCTTCTGACAATTAAAAGCTTACTATAAATGAGGAGAGAAAAATGCCATCAGTTTCAACGGATACTATGTTGAAAATGTTAGAAAACCTTCCGGAAGATATTCAGGACGGAGTGTTGGAACATTTACGCGAATACATGGAAGATATTAAAGAAGAGATGATCTGGAACGATTCATTTTCAAAAAGTCAAAAAAATCTGATTACCGCTGCCAGGAAGGCGAAACAAGAAATTAATAAGGGCAGGAAAATAATATCTATATCCGATGAGGAGTGAATGATGGGAATACAGGAAACACAGCGCCCGCTCGCCGCTGACCCGAAGACCGTGCTGTGCTTTGGAGACTCATTGACATGGGGGTTCGATCCACGCGGTGGCGAAAGCTTTGTCCGATACGGGTTCACCGAGCGGTGGACGCGGCGGCTGCAGGCGGCGCTCGGTTCATCGTATTATGTGATTGAAGAGGGATTGAACGGCCGAACGACGGTTTTCGACGACCCGGTGATCGGTGGAATGAGCGGTCTCGCTCAACTGCCTACGGCGCTCAAAACACACATGCCGCTTGATCTTGTCGTCATCCTCCTGGGATCGAATGACGCCAAGACCCGCTTTGGTGTGAATGGCGACGAGATCGCCAGCTGTCTCGGCCGCCTCCTGGATGTCGTGTCGAAATCGAATTGCGGTCGCGGCGGCGACGCCCCGCAAACACTCGTGTTGGTGCCGCCGATGATGGGCGACGTCAGCGGCATATGGCTGGAGCAATTGTTCGATCCGGTTCACAGTCGCACGGCGCTTCAGCGGCTTCGCGAGACCTATCCCACAGTCGCTGCCGCGTTTGGCGCACACTGCTTCGACCTCAATGGTGTAGTCGGACCCGGAACCACCGACGGCATTCATTTTGACCCCGTCTCATTGCTGCCGGTTGCTACCGCGCTCGCCAAGACGATCCGCGGTTTGTTTGGCGATTCGACGACATAAACGCACCTGTTTACCAACGAACCCGTAGGGCGGAATAACGCAGAGGTTTCCGCCGGGAATTCCGGGGACAAGACAGCAGCCCTTTCAAGGTGCGTATTGAATTTTGGCAATTTAGGGGTGTATTGATAAGGATCGGGTTTTGGAGTTATAGGTTTCAGGTTTCAGGTGTCAGGATTCTGATATAAGGTATTCTACAAATTTTGATAGATTGAGTCTCTTCGTTCCTGAAACCTGAACACTGACACCTGAAACCCAAGAAAAATGATAAGCAGGAAAGGTTTTCGCTCCAAATCATGGACCGTTCAGGAGTCACCTTGAAAGGGCTGGGGACAAGACAGTTAATTCCAACCACAAAATGCACCGGATAAACCGGTGATTTCCAAGTTATGGCGCGACACGATGTCGCACGTTTTGCGTGCACTCATGGGCGTCCATGGGCACGCCCTTAACTTATTAACTTTAAATCCTGAGGCGACTTCGGTGACGGGCCCTGGTTGAAAAAATCCTACCGCCTACACCTATCGATCCAGCGGCCTTTCAGCACCAATAAAAATGTATAGGGAATCGGTGCAATGGCAAGGATTAACATGGCGGGTACAATCGTCAAAGCGCCCATCAAAGGCCATAGAAGGAATATCAGGACGCTCCGGTATTGCCCACCCCATTCGATTTTTTCGGAAATGTGAATCATTCTCGCTCACTTTCTTGTCTGCAATGTCCGGTAGTGATCTTTATATCTACATCGGATCCCGATAATGAATGGTTACATTTTTTACCGCGGGCAATGCCCGGAACCGGGAACCGATGGCAAGGGTGTGACGGGCGGTTCTGTAACTGTGCAAGCCGCTACGGATGATTGGGGTGTTATTGTGGCGCCGGAAAACCTGAAAATGGATATGTGGACCATAGGGAAAAAGAGGGCGGCCATGCTATAGGGCGCATAGCGCATGGAGCAGGGCGCAAAGCGGAAGAACTCGATGTGCTATACCCATCTCCTCACCGAAGGAAAAAGAGACCGGTCCGTGTGGGGAATGAATTTTGCGGCGCTGAAAAGGTTCATGAATTCCTGGTTCACGTTCAGCTCCAGGTAGGTGATCCGGTTTCGTATCCGGTAGATTTCATCCCGTGCTTCCTTCTTGAGAAGGGCCATGCAGGCCCCTTTCAGGGAAGTATTTCCCAACGGGGTATAGACGTCGAGAGGGAGATCCGGGATCATTCCGATGGTGATGGCGGAAGCCGGGTCGATGTAGGAGCCGAAGGTCCCCGCTACGTAAAACCTCCTGATTTCATTGAGGGGAATGTTCACCGTATTGGCGATGGTGGTGAGGATGGTGTACATGGCCGCCTTGGAGCGCACCAGCCCGTCCAGGTCCGGCTGGCTCAAGGTCAGAGGCTCGCCCGTGCCCGATCCTTCGGCCGCAACCACAATCAGGTGTTTTATTCCGTCCTGGTCAATCAGTCGGTCGCCGCATTTTTCGGGCTCGAATTTCCCCCGCAGATCGATCATCCCCGCAAGAAAGAGCCGGGCCGCCAGATCAATCAGGCCGGACCCGCAGATGCCCACCGGTTTTCCCGATTGCGAGGAATTTTCTTCCACGCCCCCCTGTATGGTACTGATCTGAAACTCGCCCGTTTCCCTGTCTATGCCCACTTTGTCGATTACGTTCGGGCCCGCCATCATGCCCATATCCGCGACCCCCCCTTCAAGGGCGGGACCCGCGGCCCCCGCGCAGGCCATAAGCCAGTCCCTGTTGCCGATAACCACTTCCGCATTGGTGCCCACATCCACCAAAAAACAGACCTCTTCCTGATGGGTGATGCCCGAGGAGAGGATGCCCGCAATGAGATCGCCCCCGAAGTAACTTCCCACATTGGGGAAAACCAGGACCGGCGCAGCGGGGTTTAAGGCCAGTCCCAGTTCGGCGGACGGGATCAGGTCGGGCCGATTTGTGACGGGAATGTACGGTTCGCGACAAATCCCGTAAGGGTCCAGCCCCAAAAAGAAATGGGTCATTGTGGTATTGCCCGCAACGGACATGGCCACGATCGATTCCGTTTTCAGGGCATGTTTTTCAGCGATCTGTTCGATGACCGTGTTGATCTGTTGAATCACCATCTGCTGGAGTTCCGCAAGGCCTCCTCCGGCCGTGGCGTAGTGGATTCGGGTCAGGATATCCGATCCGATCCGGATCTGTGGATTGTGAAAGGAGACTTCGTCCAGGATGCCGCCATCCAACAGATTTACGAGTTGAAGAACGAGTGTCGTGCTCCCCAGATCGAGGGCGATGCCGTAGATTTCCCTTGGTGCATCCAGATCGAATACGTCGATTATTTTCCAGATGCCCCGGTCTTCAAAACAGGCCACCTGAACTTTATAGTCGCTTTTCTTCAAGGTGGCGGAAATCCTTCTCAGGAGATAAAGATCCGCGGCGACATATTCCGTTGCCAGTTCTTTCTTCAGTTCCCTTACCAGGCGATCGGCATCGGCGGTGTTGTCCGATAGACTGGGTGGGGTCAGTTTCGGCTGCAACCATCTGATCCATCCGAAATCCTCGGCGTGATCGCCAAGCTTCAGCATCCCATCATTCTCCGATAATTTTGACGAGCACACGTTTTTTCCTACCTCCATCAAATTCGCCGTAAAAGATCTGCTCCCAGGTGCCGAAATCCAGCTTCCCTTCTGTAACGGCAACGACCACCTCCCGCCCCATGATCTGCCTTTTCATATGGGCGTCGGCATTGTCTTCCCCTCTGTTGTGATGGTACTGGGAAATCGGCGCGTGGGGGGCCAGCTTTTCCAACCAGGTTTCATAGTCGCGATGCAGGCCCGATTCATCGTCATTGATAAAGACGGAGGCGGTGATATGCATGGCATTTGCGAGCACGAATCCTTCTTTGATGCCGCTTTCACGAAGGCAGTCTTCCACCTGGGGCGTGATGTTTATGAACGCACGCCTTTGGGGCACATGGAACCACAATTCTTTTCGATAGCTTTTCATCTGATAATCCTTTTTTGCATTAAAGTTTCGTTTTGATATCGCAGATTCCCTTGAATGGCAATGAAAATCGGGAAAGTTATTCGTAATCACTGTCTGTTCCCAGCTTTTCGAAATCCTCTCTCCGATTGACAAATCCGCTCGCGGAATGTATGGTTCAAGCTGTCTTTTTCAAGAACCCGGAGAGCAAAAATGATCTTATGGGGGAAGGGGTTTATTGAATCTGGAATCCCTTTCCAAACCGTCTTAAATAATATAAATAATGTGCAATTCATGAATTTGTTTGCTGCGTGGAATGAAGAGGAGAGAAAATAATGTCCAAATCCATAGGGATTGATTTGGGAACCACCAATTCAGTCGCCGCCATCAAGAGAGTGCAAACGGAAGTGCTGAAAAACGCGGAGGGGGAGTTTATCACCCCTTCGTGCGTGACTTTGGGAAAGAAGAGACTGCTCTCTTTAAAGCCCAACTTTGTGGTAGGAAGGGATGCCTTGGAATGGAGGAAACAGGATCCTGAAAATACGATTTTGACGGTGAAACGCCTCATGGGGAGAAGCTATCTTGATGAGGAGATACAGAAAGCCATTCAGGAGAGGCGGCTCACCTACAAGCTCAAACGTCACTCCAGGGGGACTGAGAACAGCCTGGCCATTGTCCTCGGCGGCAAGGAGTACACCCCGGAGGAGATCTCTTCCAAGATACTGGAAAAGATCAAAAAAGATGCCGAGCAATCCCTTGGAGATCAGGTGGAGTATGCCGTCATTACGGTGCCTGCCTATTTCAACGACAAACAAAAGCATGCCACCAGGGCGGCCGCCGCCCTGGCCGGTTTAAAGGTTCGAAGGCTGCTGCCGGAGCCCACGGCCGCGGCCATCTCCTTCGGGGTGGACAATATCGGGGGCGAGGATGCCAAAACGGTTTTGGTCTTTGATTTCGGGGGCGGCACCTTCGACCTTTCCGTTTTGAACATAAGCGGCGGACAGTTCATCGAACAGGGAAAGGGCGGCGACATGTGGCTTGGCGGTGAGGATGTTGATCGCATGCTGGCGGACTATGTCCTGAAAGAAACCGCCCAAGAGTATGAGATTGACGATTTCAAGGCCATGATCGACGCGCAGGAAGACAGGGTGAAAAACCGGTTTTTGGCGGAACTGAAAGACGCCGTTGAAAAAGCCAAGATCCGCCTGAGCACCGACAAAGAGGCCTTCATTGAGATCCTGGGAGTTCTCAGGGACGCGGATGGGGATCTGATCGATGTGGACGTGGAACTGACCAGGGATCAATTCAACGAGATCCTTGCCCCCACCGTGGAAAGAATCGTCGATCTGACGCGGAAGGTGCTTGAAGACATTCATTTTGAAGCGGAACTGGTCGATAACGTGCTGCTGGTGGGGGGAGTTCCCAAATCCCCCGTGTGGTGGCGGCCATGGAGAAGGAATTCGGCAAGGAAAAGGTCCTGGTGCACGAACGGCCCATGCTGGCCATTGCCGAAGGCGCGGCCATTTTAAGCCATCGTCTGGCGGATGCCTATGAGTGTCCCGTATGCGGCAAGGAGGTTTCCCAGTCCGAAGAATCCTGCCCGAAATGCGGATTTGATCTCATAAAGCATACCATTGAGCAGGGGGTCCTGGATATTGTTCATGCATCCGCCCACGACTACTATCTCTATCTTGAAAACGGCCGGAGACACCTGTTTGTGGAGAAGAATATGCCGCTTCCCTATGAAATCACCGAGACCTTTGCCCTGGTCCACCCCGAACAGCGGCTTGTTCATATGAAATTCTTCAATGTGGTAAACGAACAGGACGAATCTATCGGCGACCTGTGGCTTGGAATCGAAAAAAGCGAATTGGACGGGGAGAACGGGAAGGTCAAACAGGAAGGACCTCTTCACGTGGAGATCACCCTGCGCATTGATGAAAACAACCTGATCGAAGTGGATGCCGCTATCAAAGAGCTGCGCGAGGTGCGGGTGTCAAAGACCCTTTCCAGGGGAAAAGCGGATGAAAAACTGTTGATAGACTTGGAAGAGACTATTTCCGAGGCGAATGAAAAGGGATATAGCGGATACGTGATGATTGATGTTATCCAGCGCTCACTCTCGGCCATAAAGGAGATCCACAGTGTCGTAGATCAGGAAACCGGCCGGATTGATGAAGCGATTTTCAAGCGTGCCGTTCTTAAGATTGAGAAGGCGAGAAAGATGGCGGCGGAGGACCAAATCAGCATGCCGGTCATCTATTTTGCCGAGGCTGCCCTTGCGAGCTTTGGCCCGATTATCCCCTCGGAGAAGACGGACGAGATCCATCGATGCATAGCGCGGTTGAAGGAGATGGATGAACTCGGTACGTATAATGAAAACGTGGCTGCATTGAACGACTTGCACGATGCGCTGGACGGCCTGGGCGCGATCAACGATTTGATGCAGGTTCAAAAGGCGGGGGACCTGTGCATGGAAACAGAGCCGGCCAGGGCGCCCAAGTTCTATCGGACCATGGAGGAGATCATGGAGGCATTCATGAAATTTGATGAAGAGAAGGCCTCCGGACTGCTCGATGGGATTATGCCGGAGGTCTTGGCGGTCCTTCGAGCCTACGAAAAAAAACGCGGAGTAATCCATAAGGATATCACAAAATAAGTGACAACCGATAACACCTGCCCCATATGCGGTTTTAAAGGGATCAGTTCGGACAAGGCAAAGTGCCCGCAGTGCGATGCGGACATGTCCTGCTTCAGGGTCCTGGATTCTTTGCCTGATACCTTGCCGATCGAAAGCGCCGTCCCGAGATACCGGTCTCGCGTCGGGCGTTGTGATTGTACTCCTGCTATGCCTGGTTTTAGGGGGCCTGTCAGGATGGATCTTCCACGATAAGCAGGTCTCATCCCTCGCGCCCTCTGGGCGGATTTACCCCGTGGGCATCAAAATCGATATGGCGACCGAGATGGAGCTGAGGGCATGCCGGCGCCTTGTTGAATCTGAGGCCGAGTTTGCTGCTTCTGCCGTGTCTCTCATTGATGCGCCGGAAACGGGGAAAGATGGAAAAAAGGGAGAGAGAGATCTTTTCGCGCCGGACGAGAAAAAGTACAACACGGAGGAATCAGGGGCGAAAAGCGTTGAGGAGAAGGTTTCTCAGCAGGGAAACGGGTTTTGGATCCATCATGCCGCCGCTGGCGACACCCTGTGGCGGATTGCCCAAACATACTATGGAAGCGGATACCATTATCCGGTGCTTCTCAAGGATAATCCGGGGCTGGAGATTTATGACCTGAAAAAGGGTTTTCCGGTCAGGATACGTAAAGACCTGGAAAAGGCGGAGCAGGTTTACGAAGAGATCACGACCGAGGATGGGAGCAAGGTTTACTATCTTTATGTGGTGGAAAAGGGTGATACCCTGAAATCCATTGCACGAAAGTTCTATGGAACAGAGTCCGCCGTGGAACGAATCCACCGTCTGAACCCGGATGTGACAGGCACGCCCGGAGAAGTTATTCGAATAGCAATAGAGTAGAGGAATGGGGAAGAAGAAAAAAAATCAAAGTCCTGAAGCCATACTGGCAAGGGCGGAAGAAATGTTCCGCAGGAAAAACTATCTTCTGGCTGTCAGGGAATTCCAAAAAGCGGCAGGAATGACGGGAGGGGAAAATCTCGCTCAAAAGATCGAGTTATGTAACCGGAAATTGGAAGAAGCCAGAGCCGATGATCTGGTGAAAAGGGCAAGAAAGTTCACCGGGACGGGTGATATCAAGGCTGCTCTTCGAGCCTTTGAGGAAGCGCATGCCATTACAGGCGAGGAGTGGATCAGCCAAAAGGTGGAGGAGCTGAAGCAGGCAACGCAGTCGCAGGACCTGAGCATGGCCGCCGAAGAGGCTGAGATAGCCGGTGACTATGCAAAAGCGGCCGAACTCTACGGCGAGATGTTCGGCGATAAACAAGGGGATGACCTCCTCGGGAAAAGGGCCCGATGCCTGGTATTGGCCGGAAAATACGAGGAAGCGGTTTCATTGTTTCAAAATGGGAATCTCGCGGATGTCCGTTCCCTGTACGACTGGGGTTTTGCCCTGGCCAAGACAGGGCGATACTGCGAGTGTCTCAAGGTATGGGAAAAGATTCCCTCTGAGAATCCGGAGTTCTTGAGGCAGAAGGAGGTCGTCAGAGATCTTCTGGCCTGTGAGCTTGTTGAGGGATATGAAAGGGGAGATGACGCGGGTACTATTTATCAACAGGGACGGTATCTGCTGGATGGACTGGAAAAGCAGGAAGTGTTGATGGATGTGGTCAAGTCCTGCGGATACGCGTGGCTTCGGGATCTCTTTGAGGACGAGCAGTTTGAGCGGATTATGGAAATTCTTGATTCCTGGCCTTTTCCAATGGATCCCACCCTGCTTCAGGTTTGTGCCAAAAGCAGCTTCAAGCTGGCGGAAAAATCGGGAACCGGGCTGAATGATCTTTCCATGTATTGGCTTTCCGCGGTGTATGCGGCCCAGGCGGCGGATGGTCGCTCCGCTTTGCGGGAGGGCGTCTGGTTGCGGGAGGAATTGATCAGGCGAGGGGAAAATCTCTTGAAACGGTCTCAGGGCGTGGAAAGGGGGTTCGCTGAGGCGGGGCTTAGCTGGTGGAAAGTGGAACGCGGACTTCTGGAGGAACTCTGCGACCTCGCTGATGGTCGAAAAAAAGATCTGCACTTTTTCATCTGCAGTCCCCGCCTGGCATCCCGCTATGGCATTTCAGATGCCATTGTTGCCTTGATTCGCACGAAAAGGAAGCGTTTTAAGAATCTGGAGCGATATCTGAATACGGGCGCTTTTTACTCCGCGGCAGGAGAAGCACTTTACCTTCTGGAGAAAGGGGATCATGCGAAAGCGCTTCAGTCCCTCCCCGATGGTGACGCCGGGGATGAGTTTTCTTTATGGGGAATTCAACGGGTGATTTTTGCCTGCGGCATCCACTCCATGAACAAGGGAGAGAGCCCTCTGAAAAATTTTCCTGATATTGCGGTCGCGCTCCTGGATCAGGTTCCCCGATTTGAAAAGGAACTCATTGACGGGGCCGCAAACGCTGAAGAGGTGAAACAACTGAGCCGCTACGAGGATGTCCTGGCCGCCATCCATGCAATACACCCGCGAAAAGAGCTGGATCAGGCCCTCTCCTATGTCATGAGCAGGCGGGCGTTGAAGATGTATAATGCGGATCACGGCAACGACAAAGTCCTGGCAATTGCCCTCCAAAAGGCACTGGTCCTGGATCCCGAAAACGAACATGCCCGAACCGTTTTGGCTGATGCGCGGGTGGAGCTGGAACGTATGGAGATGGAGAAGGCACTGGACGCGCATAAGATGGGCAGGGCCTGTAAGATCGCCATGGAGACGGAACATGAAAAGGTTCGCGAGGCGTTTTTCGAGTTTTTCGAGGACTTTATTAACGAGCTGGATGAGGCGGATCTTGAAAGCGCGGAGAAGATTGTCTCCCTCAACCGGATTTATTCGTGGTGCGCCAGAGTGGATGATGAGCATGAGATCCTCGATGAGATTGAAGAGATGATTGAAGAATTGGAAGAGGTCGAATAAGATGAATCCCTATAAGATCCTTAACATCGAGCCCAAGACGGATAAAAAGGGGGTCATTCAGGCGGCTGCGGCGGCCCTTCGCGTGAGGCGGTTTTCCGCCCGTGAGATCGCCCTGGCTCAGAAAGAACTCCTGGATCCCTCTACCCGGTCCGTCCATGATTTCATCCAGTTTCTGGATGTGGAAGGTTTTGATGTCCAAGCGCCCTCCCAAGAGGCGCTGAAACCGCTTTCGTCCAACCTGAAGCGGCTTTGCGTTTTTGATGAGGAGTCATGAAGGAACAAAAGGAGTTTCTGCGGGCGAAACTGATTGAATTTCAACTGCGGATCGCGGACCTGAATCACAAGCTCAAAGAGCGGGAAGAATCCTTTCAGGCCAAAGAGGAAGGGCTCTATGGCGGTCTTTTTGAGGTCCTGGATGCCTTTGAAGGCATAGAAGAGACCCTTAAGGCCAAAGAGGAGGACCTGAACAAGACAGGCCGGCGTCTGGGAAAGAGCATCCGATCCGTTCACAAGAAGCTCGATCGGTTGCTCAAGGCAAATGATGTTGTGCCTATTGAGTTTCCGGACGGAATGGCTCGGATGGAGCTGTGCAGGATCGTGGACACCGAGGAATCGGATGATTTGAAAAACGAAACGATTCTGTCGGTGGTCAAGAGAGGCTACATGCAACAAAAAGAAGCGAGGGTGCTCCGAAAGGCCGAAGTGATAACGGTCCTTAATGGGAAACAATGAATGCTGGTCTTCTTCCCTTTTATCGGGTTTCAGGTTTCGGGTGTCAGGAAAAAATCCGGTTGTCATTCGATATATGAATGGGATTCCTGCAGCTTTCCGGTATTGAAGCGAGCAAGAAAATGAAATGGTTCAGAAAAGCTATCGCGCCCGGAATTTCGCTCCAGGTGTCTCTGGGACTGGCGCTGATCGTTCTGGTTGCGTTTGTTGCCAGCGGAATGGCCAAACACTATTTTGACACATCCGCCGCCCTGTTCCAAACGATTTCAAAAAAGCAACTCCCTCTGCTCATCGCCGCATCGAAACTGGCGAAGGAAGTGGAAGGGCTGATTTCCGACGGGTCCGAGCTTGCCCTGACGGAAGATCCTCTTCTCCTTGAATCGGGTTCACACCGCATAACGATGGACCTGAATGAAATCAAGGACCTCCTCTCCGCGCTGGAGGCAGCGGATGTGGCGGACGCGCCGGAGCTGTCCAGGAGATCGCAACAGATTTTCGAGAATCTCCAGTCCCTTGTGAACCTGATAAAAAAGGATATTGAAGTTAAACAAAGCATCCTTGAAATTTCCATGTATATGAGACAGAACTGGGAATCGCTGGTCCTGGAAAGCCATCCTCAGGAGAGGCCCTCGCTCAATATTCGAGAATTGTTCGTACAGACCTTCAGTCTGTTGCGGGATGTGCCCAATATCTCGGACAGCCTGCGACTGGAAGAATATAAAAGCCTGGTTCTTGAATTAAGAAAGAGGATTGGAGAAGCCTTGAAGGCCTCCAAGCTTGATGTATCACCACTTAAGCGATATCTCCAAACGTTGGAGAATTATTGCACAGGGGAGAAAGGCCTGCTTACCCTGGCTGAAACCCATTTGCGACAGAAAATGTTGATCCAGGAGAAGCTGTCTCTCATTACATCTTTATCCCTGGAATTGGTTAAGAAAACCGAACAGGTCTTTTCAAAGGTTTCCGAGGCAATCCAACTGAAAAGCAAAGAAGTTACGGAAGAGATGGAATGGATCGGAACCCTCATCCTTTTTATTCCGATTGTCATTGTCGCCAGCGCTATCCTTATTTTCCTGTTTATCCGTCGTTCGGTCATCGGCCGCATTCTTTCCCTGGAGCAGACTATGAAGGCGCATGTCCAGGGAAACCCCATTCCCATTCCCGTTGAAGGAGAGGATGAAATAGCAAGCATGGCAAAATCGCTTTCCTATTTTGTGGAAAAACGCCGGGAATATGAAGCCACCCTGCAGGAAGACAGACGGGCCGCGGAAGAGGCGAATCAGGCCAAGAGCGTATTTTTGGCCAATATGAGCCATGAACTGCGCACCCCGCTCAATGCGATTCTGGGTTTTTCTCAACTCCTCAGGCGGAGCAAGTCCCTTTCATCCCATGACATGGAGTATTTGGACACTATAAGCCGAAGCGGCGACCACCTTCTCACCCTGATCAATCAGGTCTTGGATCTTTCCACCATTGAAGCCGGACAAGAGTTGTTGAAGGAATCCGATTTGGACTTCTACGCGCTGCTGGACGAACTGGAAGGCATGTTCCGGATCCAGGCCGTACAGAAAGAACTGGATTTTGTGTTTGAACGGAATGAAAATGTCCCGCGGTTTATCCGGTCCGATTCGGTCAAGCTCCGGCAGGTGCTCATCAATCTGCTGAACAACGCCTTTAAATTTACGGAAAGGGGCGCCATCACGGTACGCGTGGATGTGATGGAACATAGTGGAGGACCCATCGATGGGGAGGGGGATTCCCTGAGAATCGGATTTGAAGTGGAAGACACGGGATTTGGGATTCAACCCAGCGAACTAACGCGAATTTTCGATGCCTTTGAACAGGCGGAAGCCGGTCGCCTCGCAAAGGAAGGGACGGGGTTGGGGTTGACCATCAGCCGCAACTTTGTTGAACTTATGGGCGGCCACATGTTTGTGGAAAGTGAGGTGGGCCGAGGGACATTGTTTCGATTCGATATTTGCGCCAAAACGGGTCAGGCCGTTTTATCGGGAGGGATCGAACGTCCTCGAAGGGTGGCCGCCCTGAAACAAGGACAACCCCGCTACAGGATTCTGGTGGTGGATGACAACCCCTTGAACCGACTCCTTCTCGTCAGGCTCCTTGAGGTCTTCGGATTCGATCTGCAGAGCGCGCAAAACGGGGAAGAAGCCGTTTCTTTGTGGCAAAAGTGGCGTCCCCATCTTATCTTTATGGATATGCGCATGCCCGGGATGGATGGGTACGAGGCGACCCGGGTGATCAAGTCCGGGGAGGCAGAATGGCCCACAAAGGTAATTGCCGTCAGCGCCGGCAGTTTGAAAAGTGAACAGGGAGCTGTTCTAAAAGCCGGATGCAATGAATATATCGCAAAACCGTTCCGGGAAGTGGATATCTTCGGGGTCTTGGAAAGACAATTAGGGGTCCGTTGGGAATATGAAGAGGTCGGTGTACCTGAAGGGGGAAGAATGGCC
This sequence comes from uncultured delta proteobacterium, assembly GCA_963747015.1. Lineage (GTDB taxonomy): Bacteria > Desulfobacterota > DSM-4660 > Desulfatiglandales > Desulfatiglandaceae > DUZB01. The sequence goes on along the minus strand of CAVVEP010000036.1, from coordinate 10,967 downwards.
GAAGGGGATGGCGACTGGGCGAAAATAAAGTCCACCCTTCCGGTTGAAATGAAGGAAGGCTTGAAAGACGCGGTATCGCGTGCGGACATGGCGACGATTGATCGGTTGATCGGACAAATAGGAGAGCATTTTCCACGTGTTGCCATGAAGTTGCAGGAATACGCCCACGATTTCGAATATGAGGCTATCCTGTCCTTGATGGAAGGGACGCAAGAGGAGTGAAACCGATATGAGCAGAGACATCGGGAATATTCTGGTGGTGGATGATACCAAAGAAAATTTGAGAATTCTGGTGGACGCCCTCGGGGAAGAAGGATACCAGGTTCGCCCCGCCTTGAGCGGCCGGATTGCTCTGGAGGCGGCCAGGAAGGAAGCCCCGGATCTCATCCTGCTGGATATCCTCATGCCGGGTATGGACGGCTACCAGGTTTGCGAGGCGTTGAAAGCGGATCCTCGCCTCAGCGATGTGCCGGTGATTTTCATCAGCGCCTTGGATGAAACGGCTGACAAAATGAAAGGGTTCGGAGCGGGTGGCGTGGACTATATCAGTAAGCCGTTTCAGATGGAAGAGGTTCTGGCCCGTGTGAAGACACACCTGACACTGAGGACTCTTCAGAAAGATCTCGAAGAGAAGAATACCCGTCTACAGGGACTGAACAAGGATCTTCAGCGCGCCCTCGATGAAATAAAAACATTGCAAGGAATCCTTCCCATATGTGCGAACTGCAAGAAGATACGGGATGAGAATAACACCTGGAAATTGCTGGAAGAATATATCTGTGAACATTCCGAGGCGGAATTCAGCCATGGCATCTGTCCTGATTGTGCGAAGAAGCTTTATCCGAACATGAAACTCCACGACAAATAGAAAGAGATTCCGTATCCTATCGGCTGTCGATTTTGTAGTATGAACCGGACAACTCCTTGTCGAATTTGAAGGATTCATTGAAAATCTCAAGAAGTTTAATGTTCTGTTTGGCTATCATAATGCAGTTCCCCACAATGGCATAAAAGAGAATGCTCAGACGCGTCTTGGATGTTTCGGTCCTTATTCTCTCAATCTGATTCTGGTTGAACTGGTCCGCCAGTTTCCTCATATACAGGTACTGGTCGACGATATTCTGGTAGTCAACAATTTCTTTCCTGTTGAAGGAAGTTTCCGCCTTCAGGATGATATCCAGGATGCATATCTTGATCTTCTTCAGCTCCTCGATCTGAACGTCCAGAAGCCCTTTGTGCTTGTTGCCGATATGCTTATAGGAGCGTACCACGATATCCCGATGACCATCGGATATCTTCTGCAGACGCCGGATGATCTGAGCGTATTTGTAAGATATTTTGGCATCCCCTTTTTGTTGCAGACGCAATACCTTGAAAACGTTTGCCATAATGATATTTGTCCATAGTTGAATCTGGTCTACTTTTTTTCGCTGTTTTTTCAGTTCGTCGATGTTCTGATCGAACAGCGCGTCAAAAGTCAGGTCGAATGATTCCCGGACGGCGCCCAGAAGAGATGCCAGATGGTCAAAGGTGCTGGAAATGGCCGTGTGGGCATCGCTGATCTTTTTCAGGTTGAAAACCCGGGCTTCCTCCGTTTCCTTAACACGGCCCTCATGCTTTTTCTTATTTTTCCAGATTACCACACCCGCAAGAAGCAGGATGCCGATAACTCCCGGCACCCCGAAATAATGGATGACGGTTGCGAAGACGGAGGAGACCACAAAGGCGATCAGGGCCGTCAGAAACCAGCCGCCGATGACCGTGAGAACGCCGGTAACGCGATAGACGGCGGTCTCCATTCCCCACGCCTGGTCGGAAAAAGAGGCGCCCATGGCCACCATGAACGTGACATAGGTCGTTGAGAGGGGAAGCTTCATGGAGGTGGCAAAGGAGACCACGGCACTGGCAACCATCAGATTGACGGATGCCCGGACCAGGTCAAACGAAGGTTTTGTGCCCTGGACCGTAACGGCCTTGTAGCTGTGGGGGTCTATTCGCCTGCCGATGGCTTTTCTGAGATGATGCGGGATAACGCTGGTCAGCGTTCGAAAGAATGAATCCGCCATGTTCACAATGATGCGGGAAAGCCAGATCGACTCGAAACGCTCCGTGGTCTCTTCCTGATGTCCCAGTCTGATTTCCGTTTCGGTGACCGTGCGGGCCTTTTTGGACAGCCACAGGGTCGCCACCATGATAATGCCCGCGAGGAGCAGCACTCCGGTGTTGGAATGGACTTTCTGAGTCAGGGCGTTCATGGTTACGGTCAGGGGATCTCCCGCGGCCATGGCGGTTTTGTAGGCGCTCAATCCTGCCAGGGGCACTCCGATAAAATTCACCAGGTCATTGGCGGCAAAGGCCATGGCCAGTGCAAAGGTGCCTATGAGGACAATCGGTTTGAAAATATTCACTCTGAAAAAAGAAATGGCGATCTGCAGAAGTATCGCTGAAATGACAAAAATTCCGCCCAGAATGAGCAGGGAATGGGAATCGATCCATTGAATCGCCTCCGGGGTGATAAACGAGGCGCCCTTGGCCCCCTTTATCAGAATAAAGAAGGTGATGGTCGTCATGGCAACCCCGCCCCAGAGTGAGCCATACCGTTTGACCCTTTTTTGATAGTCAAAGGTGAAGATCAAACGGGTGAAAAACTGCACCACGGCGCCGCAAATAAAAGCAACGGCGATGGAAAGGAGAATGCCGAAGATGATCATCATGGCCTTCCCCGTATTGATATATTCTCCAAGCGCCATGGCGCCGCCCTGGGTCTGCATGATTTTGATCGCCGAGGCGGCCACGGCGGCGCCCAGGAGTTCGAATACGATGGAAACGGTGGTGGAGGTGGGCAGTCCGTAGGTGTTAAAGAGATCCAGGAGCAAAATGTCCGTGAGCATGACGGCCATGAAAATGGTGATCAGTTCCGGCATGGTGAAAAACTGAGGATGAAAAATGCCCTTACGTGCCACCTCCATCATCCCGCTTGAAAAGGTCACCCCTGCAAGAATGCCAAGGCTTGCGATGATTATGATCACGAAAAAGGGGGCAACCCTTGAACCGATGGAGGAATTCAAGAAATTGACGGCGTCGTTGGAAACCCCTACGACCAGGTCGACAACGGCAAAGAGCAGGAGAACTAGAACGGCAATCAGGAAAATTTCGGTCCCCATAGTGTGTTCCTCAAAGCGAAATGTGTTAGACTAATTGGTTGGGAAGTTATATCGTCATTCTCAGCTGTAAAGAGTTTTTTTTCAGCCTATGCCGGTACGGAAAAATGGATGGATAATTGAAGAGTCTCACAAAAGGAAAAAATATGACAACCATACCCGATCCCGTTGAACTTACGCAAACCCTTATTCGCATGGACACCATCAACCCTCCCGGCAATGAAGAGGCTGTTGCCCGTTATCTCGGCGAACTTTTGTCCGAAGTCGGGCTGGAGACGTCCTTTCCCAGATTGGGAGAAAACAGGACGGGGCTCATCGCCCGTATTCCCGGACGGTCTTCAAAATTGCCGCTGGTTTTCACCGGGCATCTGGACACGGTTCCCGCGGGAGACGCCCCATGGGATGTGCCTCCTCACAATGGGGAGATCTTGAATGGACATCTCATAGGACGGGGCGCCAGCGATATGAAAAGCGGCATAGCGGCCATGGTCGTAACGGCTCTTCATCTGGCCGGTAAGGCGGAAGGGCAGGGGGGTGCTGTTTTTATATTTACCGCCGGAGAGGAAACAGGCTGCGAAGGGGCATTGCAGATGACAAATAGCGGAGTTCTTCCGCGTGAAGCCGGGGCTGTGGTGGTGGCGGAACCTACCGGCAATATCCCGCTCTTGGGCCACAAGGGAGTCTTGTGGCTGGAATGCACGGCAAGAGGTAAATCCGCCCACGGCTCCATGCCCGATCTGGGAGAAAACGCCATTTATAAGGCTGCGCGGGCCGTGCTTGGCCTGGAGCACTTCTTTTCCTCTGCCCGGCCACACCCGCGGTTGGGCAAACCCACGGTGAATGTGGGCACTTTCACGGGCGGTTCAAAGATCAACATGATTCCGGATATGGCGCGCTTCCGGGTGGATCTTCGCACTGTACCAGGCCTGGAGCATGCTCATCTTCTGGAAGAGATCCACAGGCATTTAGGACCGGATATTGCCATTGAACGTCTGATCGATCTGCCCGGCATCATGACCCCATCCACGGATCCATGGATAAATCGGGTCCTCGACAGTATGGAGCGGATAGAAGGAACCAGACCGGAACCGGGATATGTGAACTTCTTTACGGATGGATCCGTCCTGACGCCGGCACTCGGCAATCCCCCCACTCTGATCCTTGGCCCTGGCGAGCCTTCGCAGGCCCATCAGACCAATGAATACTGCGTGGTGGAAAAAATCGGTCGTGCCGTGGAATATTATCTGGCCATTGCCGAAAGCTGGTTTGCATCCTGATTGGAAGAACGATGTCTGATACCGTTGATCAAAGCTATTTTGTTGAGTTGGCCGGAAAAGATCCTGCCGAGGTCTGCAGGAGGGCGCTCTGTAACTATGATCCTTCTTCAGAAGCCTATCTGCTCGGCGTGTGGGGAGAACACTACCGTATCAACCCTCACAACTCCTCCATCATCAGAAAGTCGGCGCTTCAGCCGGGGGTGAACATTCTTCTGGGCCTTTTTATCATCTATTATCTTTTGCATATAAAGGAAACGGAGGTGAGCGGAGAGTGGATATCGGAAAAAGAGGTCCCGGGCGGGGCCGCATTTTTCCGGGGGCCGCACACGATACCCGGCTATCTCATTGCGGAACGATACGGGGATCATTTGGGGGAGTTTAAAAAGAAATGTTTAGAATTAGGCGGAAGCCCGCTGGAAATGGCCGATGCGGCCTTCGCATTTTCCATAACGCCCCGCATTCCCGTGGCCGTTCTCCTGTGGGAAGGAGACACGGAATTTCCGGCCGAAGCGAAGCTCCTTTTTGATAGGACTATTGCGGAACAGCTCCCCCCGGATGTGATTTTCTCCCTGGCTGTCGAGATCTGCAACAGGCTGGGAAACCGGTCCTTCGTGGAAAGGGATCAAGAGCGAACCTGATCCCTCTCCATTGTTCAAAAACTCCTTATCTGGTAAGTCTGAATGCTATGTCCGCCACGTGTTTTCCTTGATACCTGGCCGCACTCAACTCATTTTCGCTCGGCATCCTTTCGCCTTTTCCCCCCGCGATGGTCGAAGCCCCGTAGGGAGATCCGCCTGTAATTTCATCTATGCGCATCTGCCCCTGGAAGGTGTAGGGAAGCCCTACCACGATAAATCCCTGGTGAAGCAGGGTAATGTGGAAACTGAGGATGGTGGATTCCTGGCCCCCGTGCTGGGTTGCGGAACTGGCAAAGACACTGCCGACCTTTCCCACAAGCGCCCCTTTTGCCCAGAGCTGACCCGTGGCATCCAGGAACTGTCGCATCTGCCCGCACATGTTTCCGAACCGGGTAGGCGTACCAAAAAGGATCGCATCGGCTTCAGGAAGTTCATCCACCGTGCAGACCGGGACATGGGAAAACGCTTTCTGTGGTTCCACCGCCCCCATCTTTTCCAAAACCGTTAGAGGCAGTGTTTCCGGAACCCGTCGCATCCGCACTTCCGTGCCCGGGATTTCCCGTGCTCCATCGGCAATGGCTTCCGCCATCTGATGGACATGTCCGTACATGGAATAATAAACAACGAGAACTTTCATGCCTTCATCCTCCTTTTTCCCCAACCCTGTTAACTGTTTATGGTGAAAATGCATCCTGTTCAAAGATCCGGAGGTCTGGTGAACAGCTCCCGGCGGAATGGCTGCGCTGATGAATCCGCGGTCCATCGCCGGGGATCTTGAACAGGGTCCATTGCCTCTTTATCGGGATCAACCATTGGCGGCCATGGCGAATTCCTCCTGGTCATTTTTCGGCTGCAGAGCCACATCAAGGGCATCCGCGATCTTTTCTACAAACACGATCTCCAGGTCGTTAAGGACTTCTTCCGGCAACTCATCCAGGTCCCTTTCGTTCCTTTTGGGTAGAATGACCGTTTTCATCCCCGCACGATGGGCCGCCAGCAGTTTGAGCTTGATTCCTCCCACGGGCAGCACGCGACCTCTGAGCGTGACCTCGCCGGTCATGGCCAGATTGTTTTTCAAGGGACGATCGCTGAAGAGACTCGCGATGGCCATGACCAGAGCCACCCCTGCCGAAGGACCGTCTTTTGGAACGGCGCCCGCGGGCACATGGACATGTACGTCCGTCTCCGAGAAAACGGAAGGGTTAAACCCCAGAGCAATGGCTTTGGACCGCACATAGCTGTGGGCAATCTGCGCGCTTTCGCGCATGACATCGCCCAGTTGGCCTGTGAGCGTGAGTTTCCCGGAGCCTTTCATTCCCGTGGCCTCGATGAAGAGGATATCTCCGCCGACGCTGGTTACGGCGAGTCCCGTAGCAATTCCCGGGATCTCCATGGTTTCGGACAACTCCGACTCGAAAGGCTCTTTTTTGAGGTATTCCCTTACCAGTTCCGGTGTCACCGTGACCTGCGTCAACTCCTTCGCGGCGATCTTGACCGCGACTTTTCTACAGATGGAACCGATGCGGCGTTCCAGGTTTCGCACTCCCGCCTCTCGGGTGTAGTCGTGAACAACCTTGCGAAAGGCTTCTTCATCAAAGGCAACTTCCTCCTCCCGGAGACCGTGCATTTCCAACTGCCTCGGCGCCAGGTGGTCCCGGGCAATCTGGATCTTTTCATGTTCCGTATACCCATCCAGCGTGATGATTTCCATACGGTCACGCAGGGCAGGGGGAATGGTTTCGAGTTGGTTGGCTGTGGTGATAAAAATGACGTCGCTCAGGTCGAAATCCACGTCGAGATAATGATCGCGAAACGCAAAGTTCTGCGCCGGATCAAGAACCTCGAGGAGAGCACTGCCCGGGTCGCCCCTCCAGTCATTTCCGATTTTATCCACTTCATCGAGCATGAAGACCGGATTGTTCGTGCCCGCCCGCTTGAGGGCCTGTATAATCCGGCCGGGCATGGCGCCGATGTAGGTCCTTCGATGACCTCGGATCTCCGCTTCATCCCTCATTCCCCCAAGGCTCATGCGCGAGAAACGCCGACCCAGGGCTCGGGCAATGCTCTGACCCAGACTGGTCTTTCCAACACCGGGAGGGCCCGCGAAACAGAGGATGGCCCCGCACCGTTCCTTGAGCTCCACCGGTTGGCAACTGTCCTGCTCCCCGGCGCGGTCCTTGGAAAGTTTCCGCACGGCCAGGTATTCAATGATGCGTTCCTTCACCTCTTCCAGGCCGAAATGATCCTCATCCAGGACTTTTCGCGCACTGTCAATATCGGATTGATCCTCGCTTTTTTCCTTCCAGGGCAATGCCAGTATCCAATCCAGGTAGGTCCTGATGACGGAAAATTCAGGAGACTGGGGCGACATTCCCGACAGCCGTTTCAACTCCCGAAGGGCCTCTTTGGATGCCTCTTCCGGTAGATCGGCCTTCTCGATTTTCTCCCTGTATTCATCTTCCACCGGGGTTTCATCGGGAGTTTCGCCAAGTTCTTCCTTTATGGCCTTGAGCTGCTGTCTCAGGTAGTATTCCCTGTGCGCCTTGTCCATCCCTTCCCGCGCCTGGGTCTGAATTTTTTCCCCGAGGGAAAGGACTTCCTTTTCGTGAGAGAGATGGGAAATAAGGAGGTGAAACTTCTTCTTTACATCTCTTTCTTCCAGGATGGCTTGTGCCTTTTCAACCTCCATTCCTATACTGTGCGCAACAAGATAGACAAGGGTTACAGGGTCTTGAACCTGGTTCAGAAACATGCCCACTTCTTTCGGCAATTTCTTTGAAAGCCTGAAAACATCGTTTGAAAGGCTTCGCACGGTATGTGCGAGAGCTTCCATTTCCAGGTCCTTGTCCACCATTTCAATTTGCAGTTCGATATGGGCGTTCAGATAAGGTTCCGTGGCCAGCCAGTGATCCACATGAAAACGATCCAATCCTCGAACAAGCACCTCGAGGTTTCCATCGTTCATGTGTGAAATATGTTCGATTTTTGCCGTGGTTCCTATTTCGTACGTCTCGCCGGGCTGTGGTTCGGAAACCGACGAATCCCGGGTAGTAACGATTCCGATAATCCTATCATCCTTTGCGGCATCCTCCACGAGTTTTTTGGATCGCTTGATGCCCACGATCAGGGGCATAACGGAAAACGGATAAAGGACTGCATTTCGTAACGGCAATATAGGAATTTCGAGGGGAATTTGATCCACTCGTGTTTTATTATGTTCATTTTCCATGAATTTGGATCCTCCGTAATATTTTTCTCTTCAGTATGATAGAGAGTAAGGTCTAAAATTGTATTTCAGTCCCGCGGAGCGATCACCATGAAGATCTACAAACGGATCTTTCTCTTCCTTGAAGCAGCCGGAGAGCCAAGAACCTCTCCTCATTTTCTGGTGTATTCACTCGAGACCGATGGTTGTAATTTAAGAATGAATAACAGGAAGTAAAGATTTCGGGTTTGGCAAGAACGTTCTAAAGGAAGTTTTATCCTGAATCTATAGCTGTGTAATCGGTAATTTAAGCGCATGAATTCAAGCGATTAGTTAAGACATTAGGCGAGGTGGGCGGCCAAACTTTTGTTTGAAAAAAATTGAATAAATTGTTAAAGGGTGCTTAACTCAGAGCATCTGTTGCCGATTTTCGCATGGGAACATTTGTCTTGCGGACGAGGATTTTTGCCGGGATGTCTCAAAAGGATTGACAGCTGTTTCTTCTATCTGCTAACTGAAATGGGAAAAACATCAAAGAGCGAGGTTTAGGATATGTCCAAGGTAATGATTCACCCCGCAACTTACGAAAATGTTCATCAGGCCGTGGAACGGGCCTTTGAACTTTTTCCCCTGGATCTGAAGGGAAAAACAGTCCTGATCAAACCCAATGTGCTGCGGTCTACGCTGGCTGAGGAAGGGGTTGTGACCCATCCGGCCGTTCTTCGCGCCGTGGTGGAGAAAGTGGAAAGCATGGGGCCTTCCTCTATCGTCGTAGGGGATAACCCCGGTCTCATGAGTTATGGGGCAAATGAGGAAAGCTTTAGAAAAACCGGACTGATGGAAGCCGCCGGAAAATATTATCAGAATATCGGGAACGATTCCCTGAAGGTTGATTTTAATCCGGAGTACATGCCTCAGGTGAGCCTTTCGAGGATCGTTCACGATGCTGATGTTATTATCAGTCTGCCGAAGTTCAAAACACACGGCCTGACGGTGCTCACGGGGGCCATAAAAAACAGTTACGGAATCCTTCCGGGGGCGCAAAAAGCCAAACTGCACAAGGCGGCCGGCAGCCCGGAGCGGTTTCACGAAATGGTAGTGGATGTGTTTCGACTGCGCGTTCCCGATTTGTTCATTATGGATGCCGTGGTTGGAATGGAGGGCAATGGCCCGGCTTCGCCTGATTTGCGGGATATCGGTCTGATTCTGGCCTCTGATAACGCCGTGGCCATGGACGCGGTAGTGGCGAAAATGATGGGATGCGAACCCGGCGTGTTGCGTTTTCTTCAAAAGGCCAAAGAGATGGGGCTGGGAGATTATGACCTTAATACCATTGAGATCGATGGGAAATTAGAACCGATTCCGGATTTCAAACTTCCTCCTTTGAGCGGTGAAGCCATTTTGAACAATGAACCGATACAGGCGCTGCTGCACAGCCGGACGCTTTTGAGGCCGCAGGTCGATCCCGAGTTGTGCACGGGTTGCCAGACCTGCATCGATCAATGCCCCGTATCGGCGTTGTCCATGGGCGAGCAGTTTCCCGAGGTGGACCCGGATATCTGCATCACCTGTTTCTGCTGCCAGGAAGTCTGTCCGGAGAAAGCCATTGCGCTGCGTTAGAGAGAGCGAGGGGCCTTTCGCTTTTCCATGACCTGAATGATGTGGAGAAGGGTTTCGTTTACCGGGGCCGGAATTCCATATTGTTTGGAAAGTGCTACGACCTTGCCGCCGAAAACCTCCACCTCGGTTTTTCTCCCTGCCTCCATATCCTGAAGCATGCTGGTCTTCCCGTCCGGCGACAGGCCTTGAAGGACCTTATCCCATTCCTCCAGATCTTTTTCCTCCAGGTTCACCCCTGCGGGTGCGGCCAGGCTGATCACTTCCCGCATCAGGGATTCCATCACCGCCCTGGCTTCCGGCGAGGTCTGGAAAACGCCGTAGGGAGCGCCCATCACGGCTGATGCCTGGTTCATCCCCACGTTGATCATGAACTTCCACCACAGGATGCGGATCATGTCAGGCGGCGTCTGGTAAGCGATTCCGGCCCGGTTAAACGCTTCCTGCACGGCGCGTACCCTTCAGCTGCACGGTTTCGTTTACGGCTTCCCCAAAGAAATGCGTCCCGGGTTTGGTGTAATTGATGCGATTCCCCTCCCGAAGGGCATCAATTCCCACCGAAACGGCATAGAGGATTTTGTCCATCCCGTAGATGGCGCCGATATAGGGTTCACTGTCCAGACCATTCATGATGGAAATGATGGTGGTGTTTTCGCCTATCAGATTTTTCAGGTCTCCCGTGGCTTCCGGTAGATGGTGATGCTTGAGGGCGACGATGATGAGATCTGCGGGTTCAGTGACCTGATCCGGTTGGGATACGGGCAGGGAATAGTGTTTTTCGTTTACGATCAGACCATCGTTTTCGAGTCGCCTGCCTCTTTCTCCCTTGGCGATCAGAGATGTGGCAAATCCGGGGGCGGTAAAAAACCGGGTCGCAAAATAGGCGCCCATGGCTCCCGCTCCCAAAATGGCTACTTTGTGAATCTGTTCCATGGCTTTCTCCTTTTCTTCATTTATCTTTTCACCGATTTTACGCCCATGGGAACATTATTGACAATAAAAAATGCAAAATGTACTCTTTCCCTGATGAAACTCCCTATCTACTGTATGCGATCCGACAATTCCGGAT